>JBBIKV010000096.1:0-14085 GCA_037445285.1 Nevskiaceae bacterium
CCAGGGGTAGCCCACGATGGCATCGAGCGGCGCGCGGCCGCCGCGCAGCTGCGCGGGGTTCGTACTACCCGCGCGGAGTGGCGGCACGTTCGATCGGCCGAACAGCGCGTTGGCGGGGGGACGCGGCGCGTCCCGATAGCTCTCCCACGTCACGACGTATGCCGTCTGCGACTCCGAACGGCACAGCGGCAAGGACTTGAAGTCGCCGCCCACGTCTTGGTTTTCGGGGACCAAAATGGCGACGCCGGGCAGGATCCCCGAGAGCAGTCGCGCCGCGACGAGTTTGCCGTCGATTTCCTCGGCAATCAATCGCTTGAGCATTAGCGATCCCTGGCTGTGACCGATCAGGACGAACGGCCGGCCGCGATTGTCATGGCGCAGGTAATCGTGCCAGGTCGCCTTGACGTCGCCATAGGCCAGGTCCCAGTCGCCGTGGATGCCGGCCAAAGAGTTCTCGGCCCCCGAGGCGGAGGCTTGGGCAAGCGCTGCGCGCAGCGCCGTGAGCGTCACCTGCCGGTAAATGGGCGCGAAGGCTCGGCAGGCCGTCGAGAAGACCGCGAACTGGGATGCAACCTGGCCCTGTTCCTCCACCCCGGCGACGAGCGTGATCGCCCTACGATCTTATCATCCGGCCGCCCTTCGACCCGGCAGCCAGCCGAACCCCGGGGTCGCGATGGGCCGCCCGGCGCATACCGGCAGGCCGGCCATTGCCCGGCCGGACCGGGCGCCGTACCGACTGCCTACGCCCGCGCAGCGTTCGCCATGTCGCCCAGCTTGATTTGGACCAGCATGGCGAGATCGTCATACACCACCCACTCGTCCACGATCTTGCCATCGAGGATGTGGAAGTGGGTCATGCCCATGACGAACAGCTTGTGCCCGGTGGGGGCTCCGAGCGATCCGTAGCCGAGATGGTGCCCATCCATGATCCATCGAACCGCCACCTTCTCACCGCCCTCCTCGCACGGGTTCGAGCAGATGTGCTGCGGAACCAGGTAGCCGTCCGGGATCATCGCGACCAGCCGCATGGTTTGCTGCATGACCGCTGCGATGCCGAACAATTCGCGCATCAGGGGACCGTGCCATTGGACGTTCGGCGCATAGATCGACTGGATTTTGCCGAACATGCGCCGGTTGTAGATGTGGTGCAGCCACTCCAGCACCTGCACTTCCGTGGGGCTGTGGGCAAGGGAGACGTCGGCCCGTTCCTCGGGCGGGTACTGGCCGATCAGCCGCCGGTTCTCGCCGATTTCGACCATGGTCTGGCCTTTCTCGAATTGCTTGCGAGCCATGTCGGAGGCGACCGCGTGCGGATCGAGTCCGAGTTGCACGATCAGCGCCATATTGTCGCGGACCAACCACTCGCGGTAGATCTTGTTCTCGAGAATCATGCAATCCGCGATGGTCCGGGCCGCAAAGGTCCGTCCCGTCGGTTTGCCGTACATGCCGTATTCGGTGTGCCGACCGGTGCCGGTCACCAGATGCGACGTGTAGAAGCCCGTCACGTCGTCGCCCCGCCAGATTACCTGCGTGGCCATGCCGCGTCGGTCGGGCAGTTCGACGATTCGCTGTATGGTTTCGCGGACGACATCTTCGCGATTATAGACCGTGCCGAGAGAGCTGTAGGCGACGCAGTTGTGCGTGTAGTGACTGTAGATCAGCCCGACATCCCGCTCGTCCCAGATCCGGTGGGTGCAGCGTACGATGTAGTCGACGATGTCCGTATAGCACGCGTCGAAACCGCGCATGCTCTGCGCCCGCGGACGTTGGGTGGGTACGAGATCGGTGAAGTCCCGACGTTCTACCTGGAGCACCGGCTCGGCCGCGACGGGTTCCGAATGCGCCGACGCCTTGGCGCCCTTGGCCGGTTTTGCATCATCGTTCATGAGATTTCCTCGATCGTTGCAGTTCTTGAAGGTGCGGAATCGGTGCGGCGCTGCCAGCCTGCTTGCCGCTCCCGCCCAAATGCCTTAGCGTTCTGCCCAAGCGCAGGGTGCCGACGGTGCCCAATGGGCGCGCAGCGTGTCGCGAGTGATTGCATGGGATGTAATGAATGACCGACGGACTTCTCGTGCGCTACGCAGATCTCATTCCCGACAGTGCGTACAGGTCGCCGGCGGCGGCTGCGGACCAGTTGGAGTTTAGCATCGTCGGCGGCGGAGTCGGCGCTGCGGAGGCGGAACTGCGCCGCATGCCCGGTGCGCTGCCCATGACCGTGGCCGGCGTGCGTCAGGCGTTCGGCGGCGTCGCGACTGCGCGCCTCCGCGACACCGCCGAGGCCTTCATCGTGCATGCCGGGCGATGGCGCCTCGCGCTCGGTCCCAATGGCGAGGGGGACTCCCTGGAATTGGCGCCGGGCGATGTTGTTTCCGTGCCGGCGGGCGCCTATCGCACGCTGAACCGGCTCGACCTGGAACCGGGCTTCCTGTTCGTCGTGCGCGGCGGCGGCGGCGGCGATGGCGATGGCGATGGGCCGGTCCCGGCCGTGCCGGCCATGTTCGCTGCGGCTGAGACACGGGAGGCGCAGCTGCTCGAGGGCGGCCGCTGGATCGATTGCTCGGGCGGGATGCCGGTGTTGCGGGAAGCGCCCCGCGAGGCGGCGACCGGCCGCCCGTCGGGATCGTCGGCGCCAGCCCGCGCGGGCGTGTTGTCCGAGTGCGCCGTCGCTGCGGCTTGCCTCACCGCCCAGCCCGACTCGCCGCTCGCCGCACACGGCGTCGAGGAGGCGGCCGTCATCGCTCCGCGGGCGAGTCGTGATGGCTTTGGACCCGGGCCCATTCGCGGCTGGTGGCCGCACGGCTTTTCGCTGCGGCGCCTGGCATTGGAGTCGGGGGCTTATGTTGCGCGGCATTCCCGGGCGGAATCGCAGATCTTTGTGCTGCACGAGGGAACGCTCGAGGTGAACTGGGGCACCAGTCAGATCCTGATGGGCGCCGGCGACACCTTGCTGGTGCCGGGCGGTGTCGTCCATGCGCTGCGCAATACCACCTCGCGACGCACCACGGTGTTCGTGGTGCGGGGATCGGAGGATCCGGCGTTGCCCGTCTTCCACTCCCTGCCGTCGCACCCTTGAGCCGTCACGGTCGATTGGGCGCACGCAACCCGGTTCTCTGGCACCCAACAGGGGACGGCCTCAGCCGGCCTTCGCCGCATTCAACCGGTTCAAGCGAATGGCCGCCGCCTTTTGGTGGCCGTCGAGCCCTTCACTGCCGCTTTGCCGGATCGCGGGTGGCGCCACCGCCCTCACGGCTGCATCGTCGAGCCACTGAAAGGTCGCGATCTTGACGTACGAGCCCACCCAGAGGCCGCCGGTGTAGCGCCCCGCGCCCATGGTGGGCAGCGTGTGATTGGTGCCCACGCACTTGTCGGAGTACACGACGCTGGCGTTCACCCCGATGAACAGCGACCCGTAGTTGCGCAGCTTCTTGGCGAATGCATGCGGGTCGGCCGTGTGCACCTGCAGATGCTCGGCGGCTATGTGATCCGAGTAGGCGATCATGGCGGCCTCATCGGCGCACACCACGACCTCGCCGTAGTTGGCCCAGCTCTCGCCAGCCACCGCCGCGGTGGCGAGCGTTTTCAGCTGCCGGGCCACGGCGGCCACCGTGGCCTGCGCCAGGGCGCGATCGGTGGTGATCAACCCCACCCGAGTCCGCACGTCGTGCTCGGCCTGACCCAAGAGGTCGGTGGCGATGAGTTCGGCGTCCCCGGTGGAATCGGCCACGACGAAGATCTCGGAGGGCCCAGCCAGTTGGTCGATGCCCACGGGTCCGAAGACCTGGCGCTTGGCCTCGTTCACGAAGGCATTGCCGGGTCCCATGATCTTGTCGACGCGGGGCACGGATTCGGTGCCGTAGGCCATGGCGGCGATGGCCTGGGCGCCACCGATGCGAAAGATACGGTCGGCGCCGGCCAAGTGGCAGCCGGCAATCATCGCGCGGTGGGCATTCGGCGGCAGGCAGGCGATCACTTCGTCGCAGCCGGCGACCTTGCCGGGCACGATGGTCATGATGGGCGCGGAGAGCAGCGGGAAGCGGCCCCCCGGCACGTACGCACCCACCCGTTCGATGGGGATCACCCGGTGTCCCAGGTGCAAGCCGGGCAGTGACTCGATTTCCAAGGGGCGGATGGTGTCGAGCTGCGCCAGCGCGAAGCGCCGCACGTTGTCGATGGCGAATTCGGTGTCGGCACGGGTCTGCGGGTCCAATTCGGCGACCACTGTCCGCCGCTCGTCGGCGGACACCTCGAAGCGCTCGAGCGAGCTCTTGTCGAAGCGCTGGGACAGCTCGCGCACGGCGGCGTCGCCGCGCGCTCTCACGTCCTTCAAGATCCCGGTGACCAGGTCGGCCACCTCGCCCGTGTCGGTGACAGAATCGCGCGTGGGCGCCTTGGCGTAGGCGGCCCGCCCCGCGAATCCGGCCGGAAATGAGCCGACCAACACCTTCGCCGCCGGCGTCACGGCAGAGGCCGGCAACTTCGCCCACAACCGCGTCGACGCCTACGTCAACCTGCCGATCAGCGACGACCTGCAGCTGCGCATCGCCGGCGTGCACGACCAGCACAGCGGCTACGTGCATTCGATCAGCGCCCAGGGGGTGTACCTGGACGACAACAATGAGAATGCCGCCCGGGTGAGCGTCAAGTGGACCCCCACCGACAAGCTCGAAGTCCTGGTGCACGGCGGCCAGTGGAACCGCGACGATGCCGGCGCGGGATCCTACGGCTACAAGGTGGCCGGCACCCTGATCAATCCGTCCACCGGTTACCAATCGGTGAACGGAGTGCCCTATGCGGTGAATCCGTCGGTGCACAACGGGACCTCGATCGTGAACGGCGTCGACATCGGTGTGCCCTCGACCGGCGGCCCGTGGCAGAACAACTGGGATTACCAGCCGTTCGAGCACATCCAGGAAAGTTACGCCTCCACCTCGATCAGCTACGACTTCGGCCCCACGGTGCTCAAGTCGATCACCGGCTACACCAATTTCCGCGCGCACCGCAGCGCCGACAACGATCAGACCAGCGTGATCTTCTCGGCGCCCAACGAAGGATTCGGTTCGGGCATTCAGGAGCCCACCGACGTCGATCAGGCGTTCAGCGAGGAGGTCCAGCTGACCTCCAAGGCCACCGCGCCCCTGAGCTGGATCGTCGGCGGCTACTACCTGCACGACGACGTGCACGAGATTTACCAGCAGCTCATCAACGCGCCGGGCTCGACCGTCGACGGCTTCAAGGAGACCACCGCCCTGCAGACGCAGGCCTATGCCGGTTTCGCGCAGGCCTCCTACTTCGTGGTTCCCGACCTGGTGCGGATCATCGCCGGCGTGCGCGAGTCCTACGAGAAGAAGACCTTCGCGTTCGCGGACTACGCCGACGGTCTGCCCGGAACCTACATCTTCACCACCCCCTACAGCCAGACCTCCGGCGCACCGAGCTTCGACAGCACCACCTGGCGCGCGGGCCTGCAATTCACGCCGGATCACGACAGCATGTACTACGGCACGGTGTCGACCGGCTTCGAGTCGGGCGGTTTCAACGACACGGGCGGCAGCAAGACCATCCCTGATTCCTACGCGCCGCAGAAGGTGACTGCCTACGAATTCGGCGCGAAGAACAAGTTCGCGGCGGGCAAGGTGCAGACCGAGGTCAGCGTGTTCGACAACGAGTACACGGACCTGCAGATCAACGTCTACACCCCGCAGGTGTCCTACTTCGGCAGCGCCGGCAAGGCGCATGCGCGCGGTGTGGAACTCGCGGTGCGCACGCTGCCGGCCCCGAATTTCCACGCCGACATCACGGCCGCCTACCTCAATGCGAGGTACACCCAGTACATCAGCGGCAACAACTTCTACGGCAAGTCGAACGGCCAGGACCCGGTGTTCGTGGATCTCGCCGGCAAGACCATCCCGAACTCGCCGACGACCAAGACCACCCTCGCCCTGTACTACGACTACGACCTGGGCGATCATGGCGTCATCGCGCCGTACGTGAGCTGGCTGTATTCGACCGGCTATTACACCACCGACTTCAACACCGCCCTCGACCAGCAGCGGTCCTACAGCCTGGTGGATCTCAGCGTGCGGTGGACGGCGGCCACGGGCAAGTACTTTGCCGAACTGTACGGCAACAACGTGGGCAACACCCCCGTGCTGATGAGCGGCGTGGTCGGACGCGACGAGCGCATCCAGGTGTCTTACGGCCCGCCCGCCACCTATGGCATCCGGGTCGGGATGAAGTACTAGGCCGATGATGACCCGGGGCGCGCGCCCCGGGTCAGGTTTGCTGCCGGGCGGCGGCCGGAGTTCACATGTCCAGCGATTCGACTGCCGCTTCGGTTGATGACGGGCTGTTCGAGCACTCGGTCTGGCGCCGGGTATTGATTTTCGTTCTGCTGCTCTGCAGTGAATTCCTGTACGGGTGGGCTTGGAATTCGGTCGACGTGCTGCGGCCGTTCCTGCGCGACAGCCTGCACCTGAGTCTGCTGCAGGCGGGCTCGCTGTATTCGGCGCAGGGTGCCGGCGCGCTGCTCGGCGCGGTGTTCTGGGGCCAGATGGCCGATCGCTTCGGCCGCCGAGACGTGCTCTGCGCGTTGGTGGGCGGCTATGGCGCTCTGCTGCTCGCGGGGGTGATCGTCACCTCCTACCCGCAGCTGATCGCGCAGCGCTTCGCGCTGGGCACGTTCATGGGCGGCATCTTTCCGGTGGGCGTCGGCATCTACGTCACCCTGTTCGACCCGCGGGTGCGCGGCCGCCTGGCCGGCACCTTGAACGCCTCGTTCAGCTTCTCCATCGTGATGCTGGGCCTCGCCGTGGGCCTGACGGTCAAACACGACTGGCGGGTGTTGCTGGTGCTCGGCGGCGTGCCGCCGCTGCTGCTCGCGCCGTTGATCTTCTGGCTGGTGCCCCGGGAGGCGGGCGGCCGGGCGGCACGGGCGAAGCGGCAGGGCCTGCCGATCCGGGAACTGTTCGCTCCGGAGCTGCGCCGTCAGACGCTGTTGCTCGCCACCATGACGGGGCTAAACTTCGTGGGTTACCAGGCCTACAGCGGCTGGCTGACGACGTATCTGACCACCGTGCGGGGCCTCAGCAGCGTGAGCAGCGGCGAGCTGGTGGCGTGGCAGTTCGCGGGCAACATCTTGGGCGGCTTCTTCTGGGGGTGGGCCGCGGACCGCTTCGGCCGACGCTTCAATGCCATCGGATTCCTGATCGCTGCGGCGGCGATCGTGGTGTTTCTCTCGGTGCCGACCGATATGCCGCTGCTGCGGACGATCGGCTTCGTCTACGGCGCGTGCCTGTGTTCGAGCGTCATCTGGGGACCGTGGCTCGCCGAACTCTATCCCCCGCACCTGCGCTCCACCGCCGCCTCGATTTTCAACTGGGGCCGGGTGCTCAGCTTCTTCGCACCGCTCGGCACTGCGGCGATCGCCGATCATTTCGGCCTGGCCGCCGCCATGCTGGTGGGCAGCCTGAGCTTCGGGGTCGCGGCGCTCATCTGGCGCATGCAACCGGAGACGCTCAACCTGCAGCCGGCGCGCTGAGTTTCAGCCGGCCGGCCGAGTGTGCGCCAGGTCCGGGATCGGGCGACCGCCCCGGCGGCGCTCGAGATCCTCCGCCAGGTCGAACAGCAGCGCCTCGCTGTGCGGGCGTTCGAGCAGTTCGAGGCCGATGGGCAACCCGCCGGGCGACCGGCCGACGGGCAGGGTCAGGGCCGGCCAACCACTGCAGGCGGCGAGCTCCGGCGCCCACCCCACCGCAGGATTGTCGAGCGAACTGGGCAGCACCCGCGAGGTGGGATAGAGGATGGCATCCAGGCGATGCGCGGTCATCAGCTCCTCGAGCGCGCGCCGCAATCTCGCATGATAGGCGCGTACCGCCCGGTAAGCGGGCGAATCCACGGGCTACATGGTGATGCGCTTGGCCAGTGCGTCGCGGTACGCCGGCAGGTACTCGCCGCTCGACTGAATCTCGGACAAGGACTGCGGTGCGCTGCCGGGCTCGAAGTTGTCGCGTAGATAGGCGTCGAAGGCCGGCCTGAATTCCCAGTCGACCACCAGCGCCCGATCGATCGGCAGCACGTCGTCCGCCAAGCTCACGGGATCGACCGGCACGGCGCCCGCCTCGCGCAGGAGCGTGAGCGCCGCCTCGAGCGCGGCCCGGATGGGCGGTTCGTCGCCCCAGGCCTGGCGCAGCAGTCCGAGCCGCGCGCCGGCGAGCCCGCGCCGTTCGGGCAGTTCCCGCGGTTCACGCCGTGCGGCGAGGTTCGCCCCGACCGATCCACCGGCCAAAACGCCGAACAGCAGCGCCGCGTCGCGCACGCAGCGGGCGATCGGGCCCACGGTGTCGGTGGAGGGCGCCAGCGGCGCCACGCCACGCAAGTCCAGGAGGCCGTGCGTGGGACGCAAACCCACCAGTCCATTGAAGGCTGCGGGCACGCGAATCGAACCGCCGGTATCGGTGCCGAGAGCGGCGACCGCGAAGCCCGCCGCGACGGCGGCGGCGCTGCCGCCGCTCGAGCCGCCGGCCGTGACCCGGCGATCGAAGGGATTCCGCACCTCGCCGCCGAGCGAACTACGGGAGCGAATCTCGAAGGAGAACTCGGACAGATTGGTCTTTCCGAGCAGCACGGCTCCGGCCTCGCGCAGCCGCCGGGTGACCTCGGCATCGCGCCGCGGCGCCGCCCGCGCGAGCGCCCGGCAGCCCGAGGTGGTGGGATAACCCCGAAGGTCGATGTTGTCCTTCAGCAGCAGCGGGATGCCGTGCAGGGGACCACGGACGGCCCCGGCCCGGCGTTCTGCATCGAGCTGTCCGGCATCCGCGGCGGCCTCGGTGCAGGCGACCCGGAGCGCGCCGAGCCCGGCACCCGCGAGGTCGTGGGCGGCGATCTGATCCTGGCAGGCGCGCACCAGCGCGGCGGACGTGGTCTCGCCCGCCGCCAGTCGCTCAGCGAGATCGACCGCCGTCGCCTCCCACGGGGCACCGGTCGTTGAATTCGAATGCATGGAGCGATCATCATCGCACAATTGAACACCGTCGATAAACCGGCGCCCTCGCCAACCGGGGGCACCGCCGGTAAGCTACGGCGCGTTCCGCCCAGCCACGCGAGAGTTCCAGTTCGTATGCCCCGCAGCAAGCGCAAGCAGGCAGTCGGCGCCCCGCCGCCGGCGGCGGCCGTGGACGGGCACGCCGGCCGGGTGGTCACCTCCTACGACGTGGCGAAGCGCGCGGGCGTCTCGCAGTCGGCCGTATCGCGCTGTTTCAAGCCGGGGGGCAGCGCCGGCCCGAAGATGCGCGAACGGGTGAGGCGGGCAGCCGAGCAGCTGGGTTATACGCCGAACGCCATCGCGCGCAGCCTCATCACGCGCCGCTCGAACCTGATCGCGGTGCTGATCTCCAACCTGACCAGCCTCTACTATCCCGAGGTGCTGTCCGAGCTGTCGGCCCATGCGTCGGCCCATGGCGAACGCATCCTCCTCTTCGCGCTGCCCCATGAGAGCGACGTGGATCGGACCATCGATCAGGTGATGCAATACCAGGTGGACGGCGTGATAGCGGCCGTGCGTCTCACCGTCGAACAATTCGAGCTGTTCGCCCGGCGGCACATCCCGGTGGTGTTTTTCAACCGCTTCCTGCGCGATATTCCGGTGAATGCCGTGTGCTGCGACCAGGCGAACGGCGCGCGGATGCTGGTCACCCGGCTGCACGCGGCGGGCCATCGGCGCTTCAGCGTGATCGCGGGACCCAAGGACTCCGTGGTGGGCGAGGAGCGGCTGCGGGGCACGCTCGACAACCTCGAGGAATTGGGCATCCGCAACGTGCCGGTGGTGCGCGGCAATTATGACTACGAGTCCGGCCGGCAGGGGCTGCTGCACCTCGTCAAGTCGGCCCACAAACCGCCGCAGGTCACGGTCTGCGCCAACGACGTGATGGCGATCGGCTGCATCGACGCGGCGCGCTACGACCTCAAGATGACGGTGCCCGACGATCTGTCGGTGGTGGGCTTCGACGGCGTGGCTCCCTCCACCTGGGCGAGTCACCGAGTCACCACCATCCGCCAGCCGATGACCCGCATGGCCGAGGCGACGCTCACCCTGCTCATGGAACGTATCAACAATCCGTCCATGCCGCCGGAAAAGCGCATCCTCGCCGGCCAGCTGGTCGAAGGCGACTCGGCCCGGCTTGGCTGAGCCGGCCGGATGGCGGGCGGCGGCGCCCCGGGACCGTGGGGTGGGTAGTCACCGGTTGCATTCGCAGTCAAGTCCGGTTAGCCTGCGTCGAGATCGAATGCCACTTCTCGGGGAAAACTCACCGTGATTCGCTACCTCAAGCGCGGCGCGTCCGCAGCAACCGTCGCCACCGAAGATGCGAAGATCCGGGGCATCGTCGAGACCATGCTCGCCGAAATCGAGCAGCGCGGCGATGCGGCAGTGCGCGATCATTCCAACTGCCTCGATCAGTGGGCGCCCGCCAGCTTCCGCCTGGACCGCGCGGCGATCGAGGCCTGTTATCGGGAACTGCCGCAACAGGCGATCGACGACATCCGCTTCGCCCAGAATCAAGTGCGGAACTTCGCGCAGATCCAGCGCGCGTCGCTGCAGGACGTCGAGGTGGAGACCCTGCCCGGCGTGGTCTTGGGACACAAGAACATCCCCATCGCCTCGGTGGGCTGTTACGTGCCGGGCGGCAAGTATCCACTGGTGGCGAGCGCGCACATGAGCGTGGTGACGGCCAAGGTGGCCGGCGTGCCGCGCGTGATCGCCGCCGCTCCGCCGTTCGGCGGCAAACCGTCGGCCGCCATCGTGGTCGCCATGGATCTCGCCGGGGCCGATGAAATCTACGTGCTCGGCGGGGTGCAGGCCGTCGGCGCTATGGCGCTCGGCACCGAGTCGATCGCGCCGGTCGACATGATCGTCGGCCCCGGCAACGCCTACGTCGCGGAGGCCAAACGGCAGTTGTTCGGCCGCGTCGGCATCGACCTCTTTGCGGGACCGACCGAGACCCTGGTGATCGCCGACGAGGCGGTCGACGGCGAACTCTGCGCAGCGGACCTCCTGGGCCAGGCGGAGCACGGCCCGACCTCGCCGGCGATCCTGCTCACGACATCCGAGGCGCTGGCGCACGACACCCTGGCCGAGGTGGATCGGCAACTCACCGTCCTGCCGACGGCCGAGGTGGCCCGCCTGGCATGGCGCGATTACGGCCAGGTGATCGTGTGCGACACGGTGGACGAGATGATCGGGGTGGCTGACGAGATCGCCTCGGAGCATGTGCAGGTGATGACCCGGGATCCGGACCTGTTCCTGCGACGACTGACGAACTTTGGCGCGCTGTTCCTCGGTCCGCGCACCAATGTGTCGTTCGGCGACAAGGTTATCGGCACCAACCACACCCTGCCCACCAAGAAGGCCGCGCGCTACACGGGCGGCCTGTGGGTGGGCAAGTTCTTGAAGACCTGCACCTACCAGCGCGTGACCACCGCGGCGGCCTCGGCCGAGATCGGTGCGGTGTGTTCGCGGCTCTGTGCGCTCGAGGGATTCATGGGGCACAAGGAACAGGCGGACATCCGCGTCAGGCGCTACGGCCCGCAGGCGCAGCCCACCCCGACCGCCTGATCCCGGGCGCGATGGACCGTCCCGCCGTACTGTTCATTCCGGGCATGATGCTTGATGCGCGGATGTATGCCGCGCAGCGCGCGGCGCTGGCCGGCGACCATCCGACGCAGGTGGCCGACATCACGCGCTCGAACACCATCGAAGCAATGGCGCGCGACGCACTGGCGGCGGCGCCCGAGCGCTTCGCATTGGTGGGCCTGTCCCTGGGCGGCATCGTCGCGCTAGAGATCTGCCGCCAGGCCCGCGGCCGCGTTTCGCACCTCGCGCTGCTCGACACCACCGCCCATGCCGACCGGCCGGAACGCGGCGCGGAACGGCTCACGCAGCTCGCCGCGGTCGAGCGCGGCGAGCTCGCCCACGTGCTCCAAACCTCGATGAAGCCGCTGTATCTCGCCGAGCGTCACCGCCGCAACCAGAGCCTGCTCGAGGAAATATTCACGATGGGAATCGATCTCGGGCCCGAGGCGTTCCGCAATCAAGCCCATGCACTGAACCGGAGAGCCGACTACCGGAACTCGCTCGGCTCGATCGACTGCCCGACCCTGGTGCTGTGCGGCCGCGAAGATCAATTGTGTCCGGTCGCGCTTCATCTCGAAATCGCGCTCGCCATCCCGCGGGCCGATCTGCTGGTGTTGGCGCAGACAGGCCATTTGTCCACCCTGGAGGAGCCGGCCGCCGTCACCGCGGCGCTGCGGCAGCTCCTCGGGAGACCGTGATGCAACTGTCCACCGATGTCATCCTGACGACGCACGTGGGCAGCCTGCCGCGCTCGACGGCGGTCACCGAGCTGATCTTCGCACGCGAACGCGGCGATGCGGTGGACGAGGCGCAGTTCGACCGGGTGCTCGGGGACGCCGTGCGCGAGGTGGTCGCGCGCCAGCGCGCCGCGGGCGTCGATCTGGTGAGCGACGGGGAGCTCAGCAAGATCAGCTACGCCACATACATCAAGGATCGTCTGACCGGATTCGACGGCGACAGTGCGCGCAACCCGCCGGCGGATCTCGAGGACTTCCCGGTCTATCTCAGGAAACTGGCGCAGAGCGGCGGCACGCCGACCTATCGCCGGCCACGCTGCGTCGGACCGGTGGCGGTGCGCACGCTCGAGCCCCTGCGGCGGGACATCGTGCATTTCAAGGAGGCGCTGGCGGCCTGCCCGGCGCCGGGTGCGTTCATGAATGCGGCCTCGCCCGGCGTGATCGCCCTGTTTCAGCCGAACGACCATTATCCCTCGCATGCCGCGTATCTCGAGGCTCTCGCGGCGGCGATGCGGTCGGAATACGAGGCCATCCTCGCGGCCGGTTTCATCCTGCAGATCGATTCGCCCGACCTGGGGTTGGGCGGTCACACCCTGTTCAAGGGCCGGCCGGTGGCCGAATACCAGGCGCTCGCCGCGCTGCACGTGGAGGCGCTCAATCACGCCCTCGAACACTGCCCTGCGGACCGGGTGCGCATGCATATCTGCTGGGGCAATTACGAGGGACCGCATCATCACGACCTGCCCATGGACGTGGTGCTGCCCATCGCCCTGCGGGCCAAGCCGCAGGGCCTGTTGTTCGAGGCAGCGAATCCGCGCCACGCGCACGAGTGGACGGTGTTTCGCGACTGTACGATCCCGGCGGACAAGATCCTGATCCCCGGGGTCATCGATTCAGTGACCAACTTCATCGAGCATCCGCTGCTGGTGGCGGAACGCATCGGGCGCTTCGCCGACCTCGTCGGTCGCGAACGCGTGATCGCCGGCACGGACTGCGGCTTCTCGACCTTCGCCGGCTTCGGCGCGGTAGATCCTGACATCGTGTACGCCAAGCTTGCGGCCCTGGCGGAGGGTGCGCGCATCGCAACCACCCGGCTGTGGGGGCGCCTCGCATGAACACGGCGCGCATCGCTTCGTTCCGCCGCCGGCTGCTCGACCGGCAGACCCTGGTCGGCACCTTTCTGAAAACCCCCAGCGCGGCGGTGGCCGAGATCATCGGGCTGTCCGGACTCGACTGCCTGTGTGTGGATGCCGAACACGCGCCGTTCGATCGCGCGGCGCTCGATGCCGTGTTGCTCGCGACACGCGCCCAAGACCTGCCCAGCCTGGTGAGAGTGGCCGACGCCGGGCGATCCGGCATATTGAACGCCCTGGACCTGGGCGCCACCGGCGTGGTGGTGCCGCACGTCGATTCGGCGGCGGCGGCGGCCGCGCTGGTGAGCGCCTGCCGCTATGGTCCCGACGGCCGGGGCTATGCCGGATCCACGCGGGCGGCCGGCTACACCAGCCGAAAAATGGCCGACATCATCGCCGAGGCGAACCGCTCGGTGAGCGTCGTGGCGCAGATCGAGGATGCGGCGGCGCTGCCGGAAATCGACGCCATTGCCGCCGTGGACGGCATTGACTGTTTGTTCGTGGGCCGCATGGACCTCACGGTGTCGCTGGGCGCCGCTTCGCCTGACGAACCGGTGGTGGTGGACGCCGTGCGGCGCATCTGCGCCGC
>JBBIKV010000097.1:0-6599 GCA_037445285.1 Nevskiaceae bacterium
CTGGTGCTGAACGTCAACACCGGCTGCAACCTGGCGTGCACGTATTGCTACAAGGAGGACCTCGCCAAGCCGGCCGACGGGCGCAAGATGAATTTCGTGACGGCGGCGCGCAGCATCGATCTGCTGCTCGAGGCGGGCGCGGCGCGCGACCGGGTGAACGTCGTGTTCTTCGGCGGCGAGCCGCTCACCAACGTCGCCCTCATCCGGCAGGTCGTGGCCTATGCCGAGGCGGAGGCGTCGCGGGCTGGCAAGGCCGTGGACTTCTCCATGACCACGAACGCCACGTTGTTGACGCCCGCCCTGATCGACTATTTCGACGCGCACCGCTTCGGCATCTCCGTGTCCATGGACGGGCCGAAGCTCATCCACGACCGGCATCGCAAGAGCGTCGGCGGCCGCGGCACCTACGAGGCGGTGTCGCGCAAGGTGCGGTTGCTGCTCGAGCGCTATGGTTCGCGGCCCGTGGGGGCGCGCGTCACGCTCGGCGGCGGCAACACCGAGGTGGAGGCGATTCATGCGCACCTGCGCGGCGAGATCGGGTTCCATGAGGTCGGCTACGCGCCGGTGACGGCGGCGGCCGAGGCCGGCCACGCGCTCAGCGACGCCGAACTCGCCGAGGTGCACCGCGCCTTCGAGCACCTGGGCGAGGACTACCGGCGGGCGGCCCTCGCGGACCGCAACAACGGCTTTTCCAACATGCACCAACTGATGACCGATCTGCACGAGGGCCGGCGCAAGTCGCTGCCCTGCGGCGCCGGCGTCGGCCTTCTCGCGGTGGACGGCGACGGCGATTTGAACCTCTGTCACCGCTTCACGGGCTCGGACCTGCCGACCTTCGGCAATGTCGCGACCGGCATCGACGGCGCGCGCCTGAGCGCCTTCATCGACAAGGCGATCGACCGCGAGGGCACGCATTGCGAGACCTGCCGCATCCGCAACCTCTGCGCGGGCGGCTGCTATCATGAATCGTACGCGCGCTTCGGCGACGCCCACCACCGCACGTACCATTATTGCGGGCTGCTGCGCAGCTGGGTCGACTTCGGCGTGCGCGTGTACGCCGACATTCAACGCCACAATCCGGGCTTTTTCACCCATCACCTCGAACCGAGGAGTGCGATCGCATGAGCGAGTTGAAACCCACGAATCACAAGGCGGAACTGCTGCTGGAAGCGGTGGCCGGGGGCCACGTCGACGAAGTGCTGGCGATGGAGTCGGTGGCCGGCTGCGCCACCACCTTCGACCCCGGTTGGGAGGTGGATCCGTTCGGCGGCGTCGCCTCGCTGTGCCAGCCGATGGAAGCCGACCTGTATGGCTGTTCCGACCCCTGCTGGTGGCCCGCGCAGGTGCCGGACACGATGAACACCTACCCGAACTGGGACAAGGGCACGCCGTCGGCGGCCGGCGACTGGCGCGATCTGAACAGCGTGTTCCCGAAGAAATGACGAGGAGAGCGAGGATGTCATTGGCCCAGGTCTTCACGGTGGGATTGGCGGGCGCGGCGCTGGCGGCGGCGCTCGGCACCGGGTCGCGTGCGCGCGCCGGCGATCTGCTCGTCACGGGCGCCAAGCCCGATCGGCTGTTCGTGGTCGACGCCGCCAGCCGCACGGTGCGCTCCGATTACCGCATCGCCGGTGCGGAGGGGCAGATTTTCTCCATCCTGATCTCGCCGGATCAGAAGACCGCGTATCTGCTGGTCGACAAGATGGAACGGGTGGTGGGCATCGATCTTGCCACCGGACGCGAGACTTTCCGCGCCGACCTCTCGGCGGGCGATGAGCGGGTGAAGAGCTTCTTTGCGCTCACGCTGACGCCGGACGGCCGGGAACTGCTGGTGTACGAACTGCCGACCCGGCTCCTGCCGAGCGAGTATGTGGCCGAGGAGCCGCGCATCGCGGTATTCCGCACCGACGCCGGCCTGTCCGCCAGGCCGGTGCGCAGCTTCCCGGCGCCGCGCCGCGTGCACATGCTGCTCATGCGGCCGAGCGGCAGGAGCTTCTACGCCGTCGGCTTCGATCTGTACGAATACGACACCCGCACGGGCAAACTGCTCGGCACACGCGGCATCCAGAAATGGGCGCTCGCCGATCACTCGCAGCCCGACCTGCTCGCCTTCTGGCCGGTGACCGAGCCCACCGGCGTGTTCACCAGCCCGGTGTATTCGGAGATCAAGAAGGGGGGCGCCGGCGTGCCGATGACGGCGCTGATGTCGCTCGACCTGAAGTCCGGCGATCTCACGTACGCGGATTTCGAGCCCATGAACGCCCTCATCTTCTCGACGGTGCTGAGTCCCGACAGGACCCATGCCTACGGGGTGTACACGACCCTCTCGAGCATCGACGTGAAGAAACACGCCCTGGAGAAGCGCGTACCGCTCGATCACACGTTCTATTCCATCAACGTGTCCACCGACGGCCGCGAAGTCTACATCGGCGGGACCACCTGCGACGTGGGCTTCTACGATGCTGGGAGCCTCGAGAAGAAGGCCGTCTTGAAGCTGCCCGACTGCGGCGATCAGTCGCTCTCGACCTTGCGTGTCATTCACGGCAAATAGCCGCGACGCGGTGCGGCCGGCCGGCATCCGCCGGCTGCTCTGGCCGCACCTGCGGCCGCAGCTCGGGGTGCTCGCGCTGGCACTCGCGCTCGGGCTCGCGATCGCGGCGCTGTCGGCCGCACAGCCGCTGCTGACACGCATGGTCATCGACCAGGGATTGATCGGGCGTCAGTTTCCGCGCCTGGTCGGCGCCTGCCTGGGCATGCTGGCGCTCGCGCTGGCGGGGTTCGCGCTCGGCGGCGTGCATCGGATCATCTACGTGCGTGCGTCGGGCCGCGTGCTGTTCTCGCTGCGGGGCGCGGTGTACGCCCATCTGCTCCAGGTGTCGCCGCGACGCCTCGCGCGCGTGCCGGTCGGCGACCTGGTGAGCCGCCTCGACGGCGACATCGCTGAGGTGCAGCGCTTCGGCACGGACGCGGCGGCCGCCTTCATCAGCAGCGCGCTCACGCTGGTCACGGTGGGTGCGGTGATGCTCGGTCTGTCCTGGCGCCTGACGCTGCTCGTGGCGGCGCTCCTGCCGCTGCAGCTCGGCGTGCGTCACTACGCCCGGCCGCGCATCGAGGCGAGCACGCGGGCATTGCGCGAGTCGGCTGCCGGCGTGAGCGGATTCCTGGTCGAGACGCTCGCCGCGGCGCGCTCGGTGCAGGGGGCGGCTGCCGAAGCGTCGGAAGGAGTGCGGCTGAATGCGCTCGGCGAGGCCTACCTCGGCCGGGTGTTGCGTCAGCAATGGGTGTCGTACGCGACGGGGGCGTTCGCCGGCTTTTTGGGCCACATCGCGACCGCGGGGACGTTCGTGCTCGGTGGCTGGTACGTGCTCCAGGGGAGCCTGAGCGTCGGCACGCTCGTTGCGTTCGTCGCCTACCTGGGCCGCAGCTCCGGCTCCGCCGCCTCGATCGCGTCGCTGTACACGGGCTACCATCGCGCCCGCGTCAGCCTGGTGCGTGTCGAGGAGCTGCTCGACATCCCGGCCGTCGCCGAGCGTGCGGACGCGATGCCCCTGCCGGTCGACGCGCGCGGCGCGCTGCGCCTCGAGTCGGTCTGCGTCGGCACGCCGGGCGGGGGGCGCGCGGTGCTCGATGCGGTGAGCGTCGACATTCCGGCCGGCAGCAAGGTGGTGCTGCGCGGCGCATCCGGCGCGGGAAAAACGACGCTCGCGGACCTGTTCAGGAGATTCCTCGATCCCGACGCCGGACGGATCCTGCTGGATGGACGGCCGCTCGAATCGTACCGTTTGGCGGACCTGCGCCGGCGCATCGTCGTGGTCGACCATTCCCCCGTGCTGTTTCGGGGCTCCATCCTCGATAACTTGCGCTATGGCCATCCGCGCATCGACGAGGCGACGGCGGTCGCGGCCGCACGTCGAGCGGGCGTGACGGAATTCGTCGAGCGCCTGCCGCAGGGATTTGCGACGCCGATCGACGAGGGCGGTGCGGGCCTGTCGACCGGTCAGCGGCAGCGCATCGCCATTGCGCGCGCGGCGCTCGCGGAGCCGCTGATCGTGATCCTCGACGAGGCGACCAGCGGTCTCGACGCGGAGTCGGCGCGGGCGGTGCATCGGGCGCTCGACGCGACGTTTGCTCAGCGGACGCGGGTGGTGATCACCCACCGCGCGGGCGATATCGAGGGATCCGACCTCTGCTGGCGTCTCGAGGCGGGTCACCTGCGTCCCGCGTCGCTGGTGGGGTGAGGCCCTTGGGCTGGCGGGTGGGTCTCATCGACAGCTGCGGCGCTTGGCCGGGCGCGCACCGGGCCGCCGCCTTCATCGCGGCGGGCAATCGGGTGGAATGTCGCGCTCCGGTGCCGGATCCCGTCGGCCACGGTTCTCGCATCGCCGACCTGCTGACGCGCGACCGGTGCATCGAGTTGCTGCTCGCCCAGGTGTTCACGACGACGGGCGCGACCAGCGGCGCCCGCGTCGCCGCCGCCATCGACTGGGCGGCGGCCGGCGGCGCCAATCTCATTCATCTCAGTCTCGGACTGGCCGCAGACCGCGCCGTGTTGGCCGGCGCGGTGGCGCGTGCACTCGACGCCGGCTGCATCGTCGTCACGGCGGTGCCGGCGCGGCGCGCGCCCCGGCCGGGTCCTCCGTCTGTGGCCGAACCGGCGTGCGACGCACCGGCGTGCGACGCACCGGTGTATCCTGCGGCTTATCCCGGAGTGATCCGGGCGACCGGCGATGCGCGCTGCGCGCCCGGGGAGCTCTCCTGTCTCGGACCCGGAACGTTCGGGGCCTGTCCGCGGTTCGATGCGCCGGGGAGGCGTTCCCTTGCCGCGGGCGCACGCGGGGGCGCGAGCATCGGCGCCGCGTGGGTCACGTGGTCCATCGTGGGCGGGGGTGCGCCCGGCACGGCCGCCGGCGTCGTCGCTGGGTTGACGGCGGCGGCACGCTACGCGGGTCCGGAGCAGCGATCGGCAGAGTCGTCCAATCACCACATCGAGAGTCCCTAGCATCATGGCCATACCCCGTCCGCCCGGCTTCGACACCCTGAGTCTGCATGCCGGGCAGCAACCGGATTCGGTCAACGGCGCGCGCGCCGTGCCGATCTACCAAACCACCTCGTACGTGTTCGACGACACGGATCAGGCGGCGGCGCTCTTCAATCTGGAGCGCCCGGGCTACGTCTACAGCCGGATTTCCAATCCCACCGTGGCTGTGCTCGAGGAACGACTCGCCGCGCTGGAAGGGGGCGTGGGTGCGGTCTGCACGGCGAGCGGCATGGCGGCGATGCACATCGCCATCGCCACGCTGCTCGGCGCCGGCGATCACATCGTCGCCTCGGCGTCGCTGTACGGCGGCACCATGAACCTGTTGTCGCACACGCTGCCGCGCTTCGGCATCACCACCAGCTTCGTCAAACCGCGCGACATCGACGGCTTCCGGGCAGCCATCCGGCCCAACACCCGGCTGGTGATCGGCGAGACCATCGGCAATCCCGGCCTCGAGGTCCTGGACATACCGACCATCGGTGCGATCGCGCACGAGGCGGGCGTGCCGCTGTTGGTCGACAGTACCTTTGCCACGCCCTACCTCTGCCGTCCATTGGACCTCGGCGCGGATCTGGTGATGCACTCGATCACGAAGTGGATCGGCGGACACGGCATCGCGATCGGCGGAGCGGTGATCGACGGCGCCCGCTTCGACTGGGAGGCCTCCGGCAAATTCCCGACCTTGACGGAGCCGGTGGCGGGCTACCAGGGCATCGTCTTCACGGAACAGTTCGGTCCCGCGGCATTCGTGATGCGCGCGCGCACGGAGGGCCTGCGCCAATTCGGCGTGTGCCTGTCGCCGATGAATGCCTTCCATTTGCTGCAGGGGGTAGAGACCTTGAGCCTGCGCGTCGAGCGGCACGTCGCGAACACGGCGGCGGTCCTCGAATTCCTGCAGAACAGCGCGGCGGTCGCCTGGGTCGTGCATCCGGGTCTGCCGACGCATCCCGACCATGAGCTCGCGAAGCGGCTGATGCCGCGAGGTGCCGGTTCGATGGTGAGTTTCGGCATCAAGGGCGGCCGGGCGGCCGGGGCTAAGTTCATCGATGCCCTGCGCCTGGCGAGCCACCTCGCCAATGTCGGCGATGCCAAGACGCTCGTGATCCACCCGGCGAGCACCACCCACCAGCAGATGAGTCCGGCACAGCTGCTCGCCGCCGGCATCGGCGAGGACATGGTGCGTTTGTCGGTGGGCATCGAATCCGTCGACGACATCATCGCCGATCTCGAGCAGGCGCTGCGGGCCGCCGTGAAGCACTGAAGGAGCCGCCATGCAGTTCACGATCGACGGTCATGCAGTGTACGCGGCCACCGGCGGACGGTCTCACGAGCCGGGCAAACCCTTGGTGGTGCTCCTGCACGGGGCGGGGCTCGATCATACGGCGTGGGCGCTGCAGAGCCGCTGGCTGGCATTCCATGGATGGAACGTGCTCGCCCTCGACCTGCCGGGGCACGGCCGGTCGGAGGGTCGGCCGCTGCCCGGCATCGGCGATCTGGCGCGCTGGCTGGCCGCCGTCATCGACGCGGCGGCCGGCGAACCGGCGGCCGGCGAACCGGCGGC
>JBBIKV010000097.1:6699-13882 GCA_037445285.1 Nevskiaceae bacterium
ACCGGCGGCGGTGCTGATCGGGCATTCGATGGGGTCTTTGATCGCGTTGGAAACCGCCGCCCGGCATCCGGCACGGGTGCGCGGCGCCGTGCTCATCGGCACGGCGGCGGCGATGCCCGTGCACAGGGATCTCCTTGCGGCGGCCGCCGCGAACGAGCATGCGGCCATCGACATGGTCAATCTCTGGGGATTCGGCTACGCCGCGGGACTGGGCGGCAGCCGGGCTCCCGGCCTGTGGATGGTCGGCGCAGGCGAACGCCTGTTGGAGAAGGCCCGGCCCGGCGTGCTGTACGCCGACCTCGCGGCCTGCAACGGTTATCGGGACGGGGCGGCCGCGGCGGCCGCAGTAAGGGTGCCGGCTCTGTTGATCTGCGGCGAGAAGGATCTGATGACGCCGCTCAAGAGCGGCCGCGCGCTGGCCCAGGGCATGCCGGGGGCGACCCTGGTCGCGCTCGAGGGTGCGGGGCACATGCTCATGGCCGAGCGGCCTTACGAAGTGCAGGATGCGATCGCGCGGTATCTGGCGCGCGAGGAACTGCGTCCGGGCCTTTGACGGGGATCGGGAGCGCCCGGGGCGCCGTCGGGATCTAAGTGCCCACACCGGCCATCACGGTACCCATTACGGTCTCAGTCGCAAAGAGCGTGTTGCCGCCGACACCCACGGTCAAGTTGCGCATGTCGACATGTTGATCAGTCGGTTGCCTGACGTTCCCGACAGCAGTACACGAAGCTATTTCGGCTTCACTCCGCACAATCCGCACGTCAGCAGCGCCCGGAGCAAGTGCGGTGGTCACGCAGCTGGCCACCAGGAAGAGGGACGTCGCCGCAACCACGTTCAAAGCACCTCGTATCATGAATACCTCCCCAAATTTATGGCTGATCCAGCACCCACGGTAAACGCAATAGGTGGCACCATTGAGTTGTGTCGAAACGTATCATAACCCGAGGCGACGACCGTCAGGCCGCAGCGCACCGAGTCCTCTTTAAGAACCCATAAGCGCGGTGGAGACCGAGGGCATGGGCAGCGCCCATGCGGGCAACCAGCTGGAGGGCATTGCACTCGGGGTGCTCCTGCCAAATGTCCTGCACCCGGCCGAGTACGACGTGATCTTTCAGATAGCCCGGCGGGTGATCGAGGTGGAGCCTGCGGGCCATTCTTTGGATGGCATGGCCCTGCCAGCGCCGTCCCGTCGGCGATTCGATCTGTCGCTCATTCAGCGCGTGCGCGGCCCCGCGATAGAAAATCAGCCCGCCGTCGCGGCCGGGCTGCCGCAGCGCCCATTCGATGGTGTGGCGATACGCCTGCGCCCGCTCCTCGGCCTCCTGCACCAACGCCGCCCTCCCCAGGGCGCTCACCTGCCGCTGCCATGCCTTTGAGCGCAACTGAAGGCCGAACTTTCTCCCCTTTTGCTTTGAGATTGCTGCCGCGGCCTTGCAGCGCTCGGAGATCATCTTCCGCTCTTGCTCCGCGAGGCTTGCGTAGATGTGCAGCGTAAATTCGTCACAGTCGCGTCCGAGCTGCGCGACGGTGAAATGCACTTTATGCTCCATGAGTCCGGCGATGAAGCGGACGTTGCGCGATAGGCGATCGAGCCGGGGAGACGATGAGCGGGAACCCGGAGGCGCGCGCCTCCTTGAGGGCCGCTGCAAGCCCGGGGCGCAGCACAATCGCATCCTTGCCGGCGCCGGTCTGAACGTCCTGATGCCAGGAGCGCACCCGGAGCCCTTCGCGCGTTCCGAAGGCTTGAATATCGAATCGCTGTGCCGCTAACCCTAACCCACTGCGACCCTGTTCCTGGGTGCTCACCCGCAAATAGCCGATGGCGTCTTTCATCGTGGAGCCCTCCGTTGAAGAAGGCACCACGATAGGCGCGGAGAGCTTGGGACACGACTCTGGAAAAACTCGAGCGCCAATACAGGTTACGCGCACCGATGGTAGGCAGCCTTGAACCGGATTTGGCGTTTCAATTTGCTATCAGCTGGCGCCCTGCCACACTTCAACTTGATACGATGCCACAAGCTTTGATGACCCTACTGATCGGCGACTCTTACCGAGGTAGGTTCAGTTCGGTCCATAGTGTTTCGAATCGTGGATCACCGCGGACTTTCTTAAGATCTGGGTCAACGCGGGCGAACCAAATGGTAATGTCCTCGTTCCTGTACGAGCGGCGCAGCCACGCGAGGCATTCTTTACGTCGCCGCGCAACGCATAGACGCAGGCGATGTCGTAGGCATTTTGTTCGGGATGAGCCATTTCCACTGACGCCAATAATCGGTCAGCTTCGGATTTTCGTCCGAGTGCGTCGTACACAAGCACTCGATCGACAACGTTTTGCGGATTTTCTTGGTCTTCTTGATCCAGCTCTATCAGCGCGGCATCAAGCTTGCCTTGCAAGAGTAATACTATAATGCGCGAGCCTTGCGGCATACACCGGGTTCAGCTCCGGCTCGTAGATGTCTGGCTTGAGTACGCCCTCCTTGAGGTTGTCGAGGCAGACGTATTGGGTGCTACCCGAAAAATATCGAAACGCCTGCTCGTGCAACCGCGCCCAGGTCTCGGTGCTCGATTTCCAGACGACCTGACGGAACGAACGGCGTGAGTAGCACAGCGTCATCACGAACTACCGCGGCTTGCGATACTTGCCGGTGACGGGGTGGCGTGTCGGGGCGCCTTCGCCGTAGTCGACTTGACATTCTTCGGCCGCAGCGAATTCGAGTCGATCGAACTGCTCAGGCTCCTTCAGCCGCAGACCGCGGCAAAAGCGCTTGTCGCTGTTGTAGGCTTGGGTAAATCCGCGCGTGTCCACCAACTCCTGGTAGATTGCCATGGCGTTGCGCCCGAGTCGCACCTGCGCCTCGATCCATTCCCGGTGCGGTTCGCAGGCTGAGCGGGCGACGATCGGCGCCGCCGCCATTTCCCGGACAAAAGCCGGTGGCCGGGGTGGAGGAATTTGATTCACCGGCGGCCGCTTCGGTCGGCACCGATTTGGCGTAGAAGCGGATCGTCTTGCGGTCGATCCCGGTTAGACGATGGATCTCTCTTTGCGAGATACCCTGCGAAATCAGCGTAAATACAGTGCTTTTCAGATGCGGCTTCAAGACATTCACCTCGTTTCCCCTCGATTGCAGAGGGGGCGGATCATGTCCTGTCGTCAGCGCCCTGAATACCGCGCCTCACATCGTCGCTAACTCGTCAAGTGGAGGAATTTGAAGTGGCCACAAGTGGGGGATTTTGGGTGGCCATCGGGGGTTGCCGTGGGAAGCGACTCCGGACCATCCGGTGCTGACCGCAATCCACCTACTCAAAGACCACTACAAACAGGGTGCCCGGGAGTTGCCAGTCACCCCGACGATTGATCTCGGCAGGGTATGGCGCGCTCTGTTATCCGGGGCCGATCGGGAACAAGCCTTTCGTGCTTAGGAAGTGGCGACCCTGCTGGCGCTACGCCGGGCCCTGCGTAACGGCACCGTGTGGATCGACCACAGCTTGGCGTTTCGCAGCCGCGAGCGGCTATTCATACCGGCGGAGGGATGGGAGAAGGAGCGCAATTCCTACTATCGACGCCTGTCATTGCCGAAGCGGGCCGAGTCGTATCTTGAGCCCTTGATCGAACGCGCCAAGGCGGGCGTTGCCGCCGTCGCCAAGGCCGTCGCGGCCGGTGACCTCAAGGTCGATGACGAGTTGCACCTGACACCCCTGGCGGCCGAAGAGGAGGAGCCGGAACTCGTTAAGTGGCGCGCCGCGCTCGACCACCGGATCGGCGAGGCGCAGCTACCGGATTTGCTGTTGCAGGTGGATGCGAAGACGCGATTCAGCTGGATCATGCTCGGACGCGAACCGCGTTCCGAGAAGGAACTGCTGATGGTGTATGGCGGCATCCTGGCCCACGGCACCTCGATGACGGCGGCTGAGACCGCACGCATGATTCCGCAACTCTCGGCGGCCACGGTGCGCCAAGCCATGCGCTGGGCCGGCGATGAACGCCGCCTCGCCGAGGCGAGCGCCGCCGTGCTCGCCTCTATGCGCCAGTACCCGATTGCCGCCACGTGGGGTCGCTCGGATCTGGCCTCCTCGGACATGATGAGCCTGGAGACTCAGCAACGGATATGGCAAGCACGGATCGATCCACGCCGGCAGACGCCGTCCGTCGGGATCTACTCGCACGTGCTGGCGGGTTGGGGCATCTTCAACGCACAGCCCTTCGTGCTCAATGAGCGGCAGGTCGGCGTCGCCAGCGAAGCTGCGTTTTGACGACATTTAGCCGGTCGGCTTCGATCGATAATCGGTATCCCCCTAATTTGCAACGGACCTGCACGTGCCGCAATCCTGGATCGAGGCTGAATTTCACGACCAGTGGACGCTGTCCGCCGAGGAATTGACTCTGCTGCCCGGCATGACTGACTAAGGTCGGTTGGGCTTTGCCATTCAGCTGAAGTTCATGCAGTTGCACGGCCGGTTTCCGGAGCATCCCGAGGAGATCGACCTGGCGGCGGCGCAATGGCTGGCGACTCAACTTCACGCTCCGGTCGAGTTCTGGAGCACGTACGAGCCGACCAGTCGCCAAGGGCAGCGCCATCAGCGGACCATTCGCGGGTATCTCGGCTTTCGCCCAGCCACCGGGCACGACGTCAGGGTGCTGGCGCAATGGCTGCATGAGCAGGTCCTGCCGTTTGATCCGCAAGCCCGCCACGGTTTGGACCGGGCCATCGATTGGTGCCGCACCCAAGGCCTCGAACCACCCGCGACGGAGCCCCTCAAGCGAATCATCCGCTCGGCCGTACACCGCTTCGAGGCCGACCACCACGAATGGATCTCCGCTCGCCTGAGTGATGCCACCCAAGCGCAGATCGACCGGCTGCTGGCCACTGAAGAGCCGGACACCCCGGATTCGACGGATTCGAAGAACACCGAAACCGACAGCCGCGAATCTGTGTCCTTGTCCGATCTGAAGTCCGACCCCGGCAAACCGAGTCTTGAAAGCCTCCTCGCCAGCATCGCCAAACTGCAGTGCATCGATCGGCTCGGCCTGTCGGCGCAGGTGTTTGAATGCGTTCCCGCCAAATTCATCGAGCAATATCGGGCACGCTGTGCAACCGAGTCGATCCGCGAACTGCGCCGCCATCCGCCCGTAATTCGCTACAGCATGGTGGCGATGTTCTGCTGGCGCCGGCGCCAGCAGCTTACCGATTTACTGCTCGATCTGCTGTTGCAGGTAACGCATCACTTGGGTGCCCGCGCCGAGAAAAAAATCGACCAACGCCACTTTGCGCAATTTTAGAAAGGTTCGCGGCAACGCGCAGTTGCTCTTCAATTTGGCCGAAACCACAGTGACCCAACCGGACGGCATCATCAAAGAGGTGGTCTATCCGGTGGTGAGCCAGAAGACGTTGCAGGACATCGTCGCTGAATTCAATGCCATGGGCTTTAACTTCGATCGCGAGGTCCAGGAGCGGATGCGCTCCTCCTTTGGCCACCACTACCGCCGCATGCTGATGCCGGTCTTGGATACGGTGCGGTTCCAGTCCAACAACACCCGGTATCGGCCGGTGGTCGAAGCGCTCGCCGTCCTCAAGGCGAACCGGGATGCCACCCACCGGTACTATGAGACGGCCGAGGTCCCGCTCGAGGGGGTGATCCCGCGTAAGTGGCGTACGCTCATCGTCGAGAAGGCCCCGGACGGCACGGAGCGGGTCAACCGGGTGAGTTACGAGCTCTGTGTGCTGCGCTCGTTGCGCAAGCGCCTGCGCACCAAGGAGCTGTGGGCTGAGGGCGCCGATCGCTATCGAAATCCCGATGAGGACTTGCCGACTGATTTCGATGCCAAGCGCGAAACCTATTACGATCTGCTGCAAGCGCCGAAAAGCGCTGGTGAATTCATCGAGAAAATCCAGATCGCCATGCGCCACTGGCTCGCCACTCTCAATGCTGGCATGCCAACGAACCCGAAGGTGCGCCTGCGCGAGAAGGGCAAGCGACGCATCGCGGTGACCCCGCTCGATAAACAACCCGATCCCCCGAATACGGCGGCGTTGAAGCGCGAGATCGGCCGCAGTTGGGCCGATGTGGATCTCATCGATAACATCAAGGAAGTCGATTTGCGGCTGCAATTCAGCGCCGCCTTTCGCACCGCCGGAAGTCGCGAAACGCTCGATCCAGCACAGTTACAGCAGCGCCTATTGCTGTGTCTCTTTGGCCTCGGCACCAACATCGGGTTGAAACGGGTGGCGAGTCAGCAGCCGAGCGTGAACTTCGAGGAACTGCGCTACGTGAAACGGCGCTTCGTGCAGAGGGATGCGCTGCGGGCGACGATCGCCACCATCGTCAACGGCACCTTCCAGATCCGCCAGTCGGCGATCTGGGGCGACGTCACGACCGCCTGTGCCGCCGACTCGAAACAGTTCGGCGCGTATGATCAAAATCTGATGACCGAATGGCACGCGCGCTACGGCGGACGCGGTGTCATGATCTACTGGCATGTGGAGAAACACTCGACCTGTATTTACTCGCAGTTGCGCCGCTGCTCCTCCTCGGAAGTCGCGGCGATGATCGAACGGGTGCTGCGCCATTGCACGGACATGGCCGTCCAGCAGCAGTACGTGGACAGTCACGGCCAAAGCGAGGTCGCCTTCGCGTTCAGTTATTTGCTGGGCTTCGATCTGTTGCCGCGGCTGAAAGCGCTTGCCCGCCAGCGGCTCTACCTGCCGACGGCGGCGGATGCCGACCAGTATTCGGCGCTTGCGCCGGTGCTCACGCGGGCGATCAACTGGGACCTGATCGCGCAGCAGTACGATGAGATGGTGAAGTTCGCCGTGGCGCTGCGCATCGGGACCGCGGAGTCGGAAGCGATCCTGCGCCGTTTTACCCGCGCCAATGCGACCCATCCGACGTATCTCGCGCTCGCCGAATTGGGCAAGGCGATCAAGACGATATTCCTCTGCCGCTACCTGCACGAGGAGGCGCTGCGGCGCGAGATTCACAATGGCTTGCAGGTCGTGGAGAACTGGAACAGCGCCAACGGGTTCATTTTCTACGGTGAGCGCGGCGAGTTCACGACCAACCAGGTGGAGGACCATGAGCTCGGGATGCTGGCGCTGCACCTGCTGCAAATCTGCTTGGTGTACATCAACACGCTCTTCATCCAGGAAGTGCTGGCGGACCCCGCCTGGCGCGAGCGCATGACGG
>JBBIKV010000098.1:0-13788 GCA_037445285.1 Nevskiaceae bacterium
TCCTGCACCGCTCCGCAGTGAGGACAATGATTCGCGAAGTAACCGGGGTCGGAACCCGCGCCCTCGGTCGTCTTGAAGAACGGCCAACGCCCGAGCTGGGCGGCGAGCGCCGCGTCCATCGCCCAGAGGTTCGACAGCGTGACCTGCGACAGCGGTTCCTGCATTTCCAAGTCGGTGCCGCTTTCGCAGTAAAGGCAGATCACCTCCACCGGCTCGCGGCAGCCCGCGCACGCGACGCGCGCGCAGGCCACGAAGGCTTCGCCGGAGGACACGACGAACGCCGCCTCCGTGGAGGAGTCCCCGAGCCACTTTTCCAAGGCCGGCGGCACGCGCTCGCCCTCCGAGTACCAGCGCTTCGACACGGGATCCCAGCGGGCTCCCGCGGTCTGGACCTCGGCGTATTCCTCCGGCGGCACGTACAGGTAGATCCGGTGCATCTGCCCGTATTTTAGCGGGAATTCACGGTGCCAACGATCGCAGCGGCATCGGGAAGGTCCGAATCCGGCGCCGCCCCCGACCGCAGTGCCGCAATTTCGCCGGCACCGGGGCGCATCCCCGGCACCGCAGCGCCGCCACGACGCGACGCCCGTTCCGCGCCCTCAGTACAGGATCACCGCTTCGCGCTCGTCGCGCCAGATCGCCTCGTCTCGAGCGGCGATCGCCTCCAGATCGGCGGGGGTCGACGCCGGATCGTCGACCCAGCGGCGCAGCACATCGCTGCCGTTGATCACGTCGATCGCGGGTCGGTGCGTCTCATACTCGTAGGCGAACTCACGCCAGATCGGATACTCCGGCCGCAGCCGCCGCAGCGCCTTGAACGCGAGGGCGAACAATCGCCAGGGCTTGAACCTCTCGTGGTCGTAGTACGCGGCATCCTCCACATGCACCTGGACCCCGGCGCAGAGCGTGCCCACGTGCTTGTGAAACGTCGGCTCGAACCAGCAGGGCCGCAGCCGGCAACCGCCCATCCAAGGCGCCGCCAGCGACTGCATCTCCGCCAGCAACGCCCCCACCTCCAGATCCGGTGCGCCGAACAACTCGAGCGGCCTCGTGGTCCCACGACCCTCCGACAACGTGGTGGCCTCGAGCATCACCGAGCCCGGATAGCAGCGGGCCATCCAGAGGTAGGGTGCGTTGGGACTCGGGTTCACCCACGTCCGCCCGCCGAGCGGCCACCCATGTCCCGGCGCCGCATTCGGCTCCCAACCCTCCATCGTCACGACGCGGCAATCGACGTCGAGACGCAGGGTCTGCACGAACCACCGCGCAAGCTCGCCGAGCGTCAGGCCGTGGCGCATCGGCATCGCGCCGGCGCCGACAAAACTTTCGCAGCCGGCGCGCAGGGTCAGCCCTTCCACGGGCCGGCCCACGGGGTTCGGACGATCCAGCACCCACACGGCCTTGTGCGCCCGTGCCGCCGCCTCGAGCACGTAGCGCAGCGTGGTGACGAACGTGTAGATGCGGCAGCCGAGGTCCTGCAGATCGACCAGCAGCACGTCGAAGCTGTCCATCATGGCCGGCGTCGGCCGGCGGACATCCCCGTACAGGCTGAAAACCGGGATCCCATGCACGGGATCGGTGTAGTCCGCCGACTCGATCATGTTGTCCTGCTTGTCCCCGCGCAGTCCGTGCTGCGGGCCGAACGCCGCGCTCAGACGAATGTCGCCGAGCGCCGCCAGCGCATCGAGTGAATGGGCCAGGCCGCGTGTAACGGAGGCGGGGTGCGCCAACAATGCCACGCGCCGGCCCGCCAGCGGTTTGCGCAGTTCTGGGTCCTCGAGCAGCCGGTCGATTCCAAACCTCATGAGCGGGCAATTTCCAGTGTGAAGCCATGCGGGTGATGAAAATCCGGCTTGCCGGGCGGGTGCCGCAGCGCCCAGTAGGAAAGTCTACCATTCTCGTCCTCGATGACCGCGGCCACGCCGATCCGCCATGGACGGGCGCCGCACAGGCCGGACACCCGCGTCAAACACACCGTCGATTGGAGTTCGAGTCCATCGTCGACGCGGCGCACGTCGATTGCCGGAGCCCGGTCGAGCGCGGCCGGCGCCATGCCCGTCCGGTGGGCACTGAACCGGTAGAGCGCCCAGTCGAGCGAGGGCGAGAAATTGAATTCGTGGTAACCCGGCCCCTCCGCGGGTCCGACGAAGGCCTCGAAACACGTGTGCTGCCACAGCAGGTCGGTTCGCGCGCCGGGGCGGGTTTGAGGAATGCGAACCTGCGACAGATCGGCGGCCAGGGCATATCGGAAGGTGAGCGTATCGGGCGCTTCTGCCCGCACCTGCACCGTCAGGCTGCGCACCGCACCTGCAGGGGTCGAGGGGTGCGCGCTCAGCAGGGCTGATTGCGTATCGAGGGATGACATGCCGCGCCTGCCGTCGTTACAGCACCCGCCAAACCCACAGCCGGATCCCGGCGGCGAAGCGTGCACCGCTGCACACGAACACGCTGCGGTTCAGCCAGTCGTACTTTCCCACCGGCGCGATGAATTCCGGGATGGTGCGAAAGTAGTATTCCGCCGGATCGACGGCCTCGCCTGCCGCGAGGCGCTGCATGACGGCCGGCGGGCCGTGGCGCAGCCCCCGGTTCCTGATCTGGATCACCACCCCGTCGTCGGTCCGCAGGGCATAGAGGGCGTCGGCCACCGTCACCCCGTCGGGCCGGGTGAGTTGCCAGTCCGCGGCGTCACCCAGCAATGCACCCGTGATGAGCGGGCCCTCGACACGCCCCCCCTTGAAGATCGGGATGATGCGCCGCGTGCCGTCCACCGTGTCGCCCAGCGGAATCGGGGCCCCGAGGCTGCCCTGCGCTTCGTACACGAATTCCAATTCGGGCTTCAACATGGGCGCCACCTCGGAAACATCGACTGCGGAAATATCGACCCCAGTTTACGCCGGCTGCGCCGGCCCGGCCGCCTCTGCCGCCGGCGCCGATGCCACCTCGACGCGCGCGTCGTTGTAACACGCGCCCTCGGCGAGATCCGCCTTGTGAGACGGGGCGAGCGCCGATACGGTCTGTCCCGTGGAACTCGTCCGCAGCCACGCCCCCTTGTCCGAACTGACCACGCCCGGGCGCACGCGTGGCGTCACGCTCAGTCGGAGAGACACCCGGCCGAGATCGTTCCACACCGTGACGTGCGTGCCGTCGACCAGCGATCTTGCCGCCGCATCGTCGGGATGCATTTCGAGCACGGGACACGCATCGTTCACCGCAAGACCGCCGAAGGTCGAGGTGATGCGCGTGTCCGAGGCCGGCGTAATCAAGGTCAGCGGATAGCCGGACTCGACGGGCCGGTACCCCGGCAGAGCCGCGCCGAAGCGGGCGCCGAGCACCGCGGATTCCAGCTCCACCTTGCCGCTCGGCGTGCGCGGCGCGACATTCTGGAAGAGCACGGGCTCCGCGCCGTCGTACTCCATGGAAAGCGCCTGGTCCAAGGGCAGCCGGCTCGCCCGCATACCCTGCATGCGCGGATCGTCCAGGTCCAGGGCCTGATCCATGAGATCCGCGTCGCTGTCGCGGAAGGCGGCGTCCGTGAACCCAAAGGTGGCCGCGAGCCGTCGAAAGATCTCGGTGTTCGGCAGGCTCTCCCCGACCGGCGGGATCACCGGCTCGGCGCGCTGCAGAAACTGCTGTCCGTAGGCCGCGTAGAGATCCGCGTGCTCGAAGTGCGTGCACGCCGGCAACACCACATCCGCGTACGCCATGCTGTCGGTCATGGCCACCTCGATGCCAACGGTGAACAGATCCTCGCGCGACAAGCCCCGCTTCAACCGGTTTTGATCGGGATGCACGATCAGCGGGTTGTGGTTGTAGACGAACAATGCCTTGAGCGGTGGATCGAGGTGGTCGTCGAGCAGCAGTTTGCCGACGTCGACGATGTTGAGGGTGCGCGTCCCGGCGGGCACCCAGTCGCTGCGGGTCAGCCGGTCGATCGTCTTGGGGAAGGCATGTCCCGCGCCGCCCACCAATCCGCCGCCGGCGACGCCGAACTTGCCGGCGAGCGCGGGCAACGCCGCGATGGCGCGCAGGCCCGAGCCGCCGTTCTGATTGCGCTCGAGCCCATTGCCCCAGGCGATGACCGCGGGGGTCGCCTCGCGATACCATGCCGCGAGTGTCCGGATGTCCTGCGCCGGCACGCCGCAGATTGCCGCCGCGCGGTCCGCCGGGTAGGCGCGCGCCGCGCCCATGAAGGCGTCGAACCCCAGGACGTGGGCCTCGATGAAGGCGGCATCCAAACCGCCGATGCGCTCCAGTTCCGCCGCCAGCGCCCAGGCGAGAATCACGTCCGTCCCCGGGCGCACCGCCAGGTGCAGATGGGACTGTTCCGCGACCTTCACGCGGCGCGGATCGATGACCACGAGCTTGGCGCCCCGGCGCTTGGCGGCGTTGATCTGCCGCATGAGGTGCAGGTTGCAGGCCGTCGCATTGTTGCCCCAGACGATGATGAGCCGGGCGAGGCTCACCTGCTGCAGCGGAGTGCCGGGCGTCGCGCCGAAGGTGCCGGCATAGGCGGCACCGCGGATCCCGCCGCACAGCGGGCTGCGGTTCAACAGCGAGGCGCCCATGCGGTGAAAGAAGCGCAGCGACATCGAGTCGCCGGCCAGCATGCCGTGGGGACCCGCGTAGTTGAGCGGCAGCAACGCCTGCGGTCCGTGCCGCTCGATGACGGCCTTGACCCGCCGATGAATCAGGTCGAGCGCCTCATCCCAGGAAATTCGCTCGAACCGGCCGGCCCCCTTCTCGCCGACGCGCTTCAGCGGATGGCGCAGGCGGTTGGCACCGTGCACGAATTCGGGATACTGATTCGCCACCTTGGCGCAGACGGCTCCGTGCGTGATTGGATTGGCCTTGGAGCCGCGTACGTCCACCACCCGATCGCCGGACACCTCGACGGCGAGACTGCAGGTATCGGGACAATCGAGGGGGCAGACGCTGTGTTTCACGTCGATCATGGCGTCACTCGTCGATCATGGCAGCACCCGCATCGGACGGTCACGAGGGACTCGGCGCCTGTTGCCGGCCCGCGTCATAGCGGTTCGGCTTGCCGGGTTCCGCACACCAGATGACGAGAAGAATCCAGCCGACGAGCGGTATGAACAGGAGCAACTGCAGCCAGCCGCTGCGGTCGGTATCGTGCAACCGTCGCGCCCCGACCGCGATGCTCGGCAGCAGGGTCGCGAGCGAGAATGCCGAAGACAGGCGGGGAGCCAAGGCTCCCAGAACCCCGGTGGCGATGAAGGTGAACAAGATCCACCACCAGAATTCCGGCCGGCCCGCGCAGCCGTCGAACACGGCGTATTTGTTGAAGCAAATCCTGATCGCATCGCCGAAGGTCGGTGTGTCGGCGGTCGCCATGGCGTGAGCCCCCCTTGCCGCAGGCCTGATAGGTTCCCCTATACTAACCCCTCGCCGCCTCGACGATGCAATCCTCGGTCAGAATGTGCTCGCTTTTTGGCCTACCTTCCAAACTTCTTGGCGATCTCGACGCCGAACGTGGCGGGCGGCGCCAGGTCGAGTTCATTGAATCCGCCTTGTTCCAACGTAAAGGCCTGATCGGCATATCTCACGTTGGTCAAATTCTTGCCGTACAGCGCCACATCCATGTCGTGCGCATTCAAGTGCAGATTGATGCGGGCGTTGAGCAGACCGTATGCCCCCTGGGTCACCTGGCTGGCATAGACCGCATGGCCCGCGAGGTTGACGGCGCTCTTCCAGTCATAGTCGACCTGCACGAACAGATCGCCGACGGACGTCGGATGCACATACTTGCCGCTCAGGCTCCACATCCATTTGGGCACGGCGAAGGGCTCGTGTCTGCGGTCACCGGTGACGTCCGTGAACTGGTTGTAGCGCGCATCGGTGAAGGCGGTCGATGCGTGGACGCTCACGCCGGAGGCGATGATGGCATCGGCCTCCAGTTCCATTCCCCTGATGGTCGAGGTCGCCGCATTGGTTTCCACCGTGACGAATTGCCCGTCGCTCCCGACCAGCGCGGTCTGCACCTGCAGATTGGAATAGTTGTCCTGATAGCCGTCGAGGTTCACGCGCAATTTATGATCGAAGAACTCCGACTTCACACCCGCCTCGTACTCGATGTTCGTCTCGGGGGCGAAGGTCGCGAACGTCTGGATGTCCACCGCACCGCCTTCGTTCTCGCCGCCGCTGCGATAGCCGGTGGCGATCTTGACGTAGGCCAGGGTGTCGGCGGTCAACTGATGGTCGAGCGACACCAGCCACGTGGGCTTGCGGAAGGTATCCTTGAAGGTTCTCGGACACAATGACGCCCCTCCGAATGCCGTCGTGTCGACTCCCGGCGCCGGAACCACGCAGGTCGTGCCGCTCTCGGCGGTGGCGTCGATCTGGCGCGTATCGACCGTGTAGCGGGCGCCGGCCGTCAGGCGCCAATCGGGGATGAACTCCCACGCCGCCTGAGCGAATCCGGCCAGGCTGGAGTTGCGAATGTGGTTGTTGTTGATTCCCGGGAGGGGACCCAGAATCTGGGGAAGAATGACCACCGTCGAGTCGTCGTCGCCCACCTCATAGCCGCCGTAGACGCCGGCCACCCACTTGAACCGGGAAGTCTCGCCGAGCAGTTGAAGTTCCTGGCTCACGTAACCGTCCCGGGTGAAGAGGTCCGACACCAGCAAGTCCATCGGATATTGGCCGCCCAAGGTTTCGTGGCGCTGCAGCTGCTGGTAGGCCGTGATCGAGTGGAAGGTCACGTTTTGACTCACCTCGCCCGTAACGTTCAGAGCAACGTCCCAGCGCGAATCGTTGCCATGGCTGCCCGGGTTCGCGGGACCGCACCCGGGACCGCACGGATTGGAGTAAAAGTAGGATTTCCCGCTGTTGACCCAGGAATTGAGCAGGGCGACCCCTTGTGGCACGGTCAGGCCTCTTTCGGCCGCGGTTTCGAGCGCCAGGGCACCGCCTTGCGGAAAGCCGCCGCCTGCGGGAACCAGTCCGGAAATGATCGTCCTCACGATGCCGTTATGGTCGGTCTCGTAATGCGTGGAGAGCACCGCCTTCAGGCCGTTGTCCCCGGTCCAGCTGAGTTTGGCCCGATAATACTGGCTGTGAGTATCGGCGATGGGCGCGCCGCTTTGGTTGTGCTCGAAGCCGCCCTGGCCGGAGTCCTGCACGACGAACCTCGCGGCGATTGCGTCGGTTATCGGGATGTTGGCGATGCCGGTGGCGGAGAAGGCGTTGAAATTCCCGAAGGTCACGTCGGTGGAGCCCCCGAGTTCCTGCGTCGGGTCGTTGGTGAACAGGCCAATAGCACCGCCGGTCGAGTTGCGGCCATAGAGCGTTCCCTGCGGACCGCGCAGCACTTCGACCCGGTTGATGTCGAGCATCGCGCCCGCCATCGCGAGCGTGCGCGGAATATAGACCCCATCGACGTTCAGACTGACCGCAGGATCCACCGCCAGCGTGATGTCCTCCTGCTTCCTTCCCCGCATGGTGATAGCCAGGGATTGGGGATCGTCGCGAGCCTCCTGCATGTAGAGGCCGGGAATCTGTCCCCCGAGATCGGCGATTTGGGTGACTGATTGCTCCTTGAGCGCTTCGCCGGTAAACGCGGTGATCGAGATCGGCACCTTCTGCAGGTTCTCCTCATGCCGACGTGCGGTCACGGTGATCTCCTGCAAGGCATTCTCATCGGCGCGCCTGTCGACCGCGCCCGCGTCCGTTGATTCCGACGGTCCGGAGTGAGAGGTCGGTGCGGCAGGAGAATAGTTCGCAAACCTCGCCGGGCCGGTCGTGTTGGACGCCAGTCTTTGCAGGCCGCTTCCGCCGGCCGCATCATTGCTCATCAGAGCCACGGTGTGCAGACCCACATACCGGTGATTCAGGCCGGTTCCGGCCAGCATCGCGTTCAGCGCCTCTTCCGTGGGGATCTCGCCGGCGATCGGGTTGAGCTTCTTGCCCTTCAAGTCATCGGCTGAGGCCAGAATCTGGACCCCTGCCTGCGCGGCAAAGGCACGGATCGCGGATGAGGGGTCCTGCGCCGACACGTTGAATGCATGGCTCTCTTCGGCCCCGGCGGACAGGGACGCCGTCCCACCCAGCAGCAATGTCGACAAGATTGCGCCCAATGAACAGTGCACACGTCGGTTCTGAACGAACATATCCCCTCCCCGGTTCTCTTCATGTTTTTCAAGTACGCAATACCCGCAGATGCACGGCCGGCGAACTCCCCCCAACCGCGGTTCAATTCAGTTCTTGCCGGACCCATACCGTAGTCGGATGACGTCGCCGTCCTCCGTCACCCGGGCGTTGAGCGCGGCAGCGGCGGCGGCGGCAAAGCCGTCGAGGTCGGTCGACCGGAAGACACCGACGACCGGCATGGCGGCGAGCGACAAGTCGTCGACCACGATTTGGCGTCGGTTGTGCCGGTTGATTTCCGACACCGCGGTCTCCAGCGGTTCGCCCTCGAAGGACACCATGCCGTCCCGCCACGCGAGTTGCCGCTCGGCGTCGGGCGGCGCCACGGGCTCGACGTCCGGCGCGCGCGCGGGGACGATGACCGCGCGTTCGTGCGCCGCCACCCGTTTCACGAGGGGCCGCGCGGTGGCGGGCACTGCCAGGTCGAATCCCGACAGGGGCCGCAGGTCGGCGACCTCCACCACGCCCTCCGTGACCGTGACGTCCACACGCTCGTTGTCGAGTCGCACCGCAAATGCGGTGCCGACGGCCCGCACGCTGGTGCCGTTCGCCTGCACCACGAACGGCCTCGCCTTGTCGTGCGCGACCTCGAACAGCGCTTCGCCGCGCACCAACCACACGTCGCGCCGCTGTCGCGTCAGTCGCACGGCGACTTCGCTGTTCGTGTTGAGCAGCAGAGTCGACCCGTCCGCGAGGGCGAGACGCCGCACTTCGCCGATGCCGCTCGAATACCGGTCCCGGTCGTCGCGCAAAATGCTCCAGGACAACACCCCGCCGAAGACCCCCACGGCGGCGGCGCCGGCGGCCAACAGCTGTCGCCTGGACACCGTCGGGCACAGCGTTGCCATCGAGGACGGCGCCTCGGTCGAGGAGCGCGCTTCGGCGGTGCGCCCATCCGCCGGCGACCCCTGCGGCTCGCGCGCGGGTCCGTGCAGGGCCGCCAGACGATCCAGGTCGATCCATTGCGCGCGTGCGCGCACGTAGGCACCGAGGTGACGCGAGTCGGAGGCCAACCAGGCGTCGAGATGCCGCTGCTCGTCCGGCGTCAATGCGCCGGCCGCGGCGCGCACCGCCCAGCGCGCCGCGATCTCGCTAATGCTGTCCACGGTCCCTGGCGCCGGCGGGTTCGATCGGCGGCGGTGGTTGGATCCGCTCGCCGATGTGCGGACGCGCCGCGAGCGCGTCGCCGATGCGCGCCAGGGCACGCGTGAGATGGTTTTCCACTGTTTTCTCGCTCAAACCCAGGTGCTCGGCGACCTGCCGATGTGACAACCCCTCGAACTTCAGCAACTCGAACACCCGGCGGCACTGAGGGGGCAGCATCGCCGCGATCGCCTCCAGACCCTCGAGTTCCTGCCGTGCGCCCACCCGCCGTTCCGGTCCAGGCTCCTCACTGAGGAGGTTCAGCGAGTCGATATCCCCCAACAGCTCGATCGGCACGATGCGGCTGCGGCGGGCATATTCGGCCAATAGATGGCGCACCGTGGCGAACAGGTAGGCCCGCCCGGTGCGAATGGCCGCGAAATCCGCCGCCCAGATCCGCGCAAAGGCCTCCTGGACAAGGTCATCGACATCGTTCTCGTAGAAGCCACCCAGCCGCCGCCGCAGCCAGCCCCGCAGTTCCGGCTCATGCGGCAGGATGTTCGCCGCAATCCAACGATAGCGTGCCAGTTCCCCCATGTGCCCGCCCGCCCCCTACGGAGCTATGTGAAAGATGCGTTCCGCGTTCTGGTGATAGAGCTTGTGACGATCGGCCTCGCTCACCGACACGCCGTCCATGAAGTCGACTGCCGGCTTCATGGGTTGATAGGGGTAGTCGATGGCCCACATCACGTTGTCGACCCCCATGCGCGAGAGCGAGTAATCGAGCGCCATCGGATCCTCGACGCCGCTGGTGGTGAACACGAAGTTGCGGCGAAAGTACTCCTCCATGGTCAATTGCGTCTTCGGCGCCCGCCCGATGGCCTGCGCGCGGGTGTTCATGAAGTTGATGCGCCAAATCCAAAACGGTATGGCCTCCCCCATGTGCCCGATGCAGATCTTCAGCTTTGGGAAGCGATCGAACACGCCGGCAGCCATCATGCGCACCGCGTGCGTGCCCACCTCCACCCCATAGCCCCACATGGCCGAATCCATGCCGTAGTCCTGCAGGGGGCCCTTGAGGCCGTCGGAGGCCGCCCGCGGATGGATGTAGATGCAGGCATCCAGCGCCTCCGCGGCCTCGAGCACCGGCCAGAACTTCGGGTCGTCGAGGTATTCGCCGTAGGTGTGGCTGTTCAAGATGAAACCGTTGAGCTTGAGTTTCTGGATGGCGCGTTCCATTTCCCGCGCCGCCCGCTTCGGGCTGTGCGGCGCAAACGACGCCAGGCCCGCGAACCGGGTCGGATGGCGGCGGCAAATGTCCGCCATGCGATCGTTGGAGAGCGCAGCAAGCTCGGTGGCCGTGTCCGCATCGAACATCTGCACGCCCGGCGCGGTGAGCGACAGGATGTGCATGTCCACCCCATACTCGTCCATCTCGCGCAGGCGGCGGCCTTCCACGTCCAACAACCCGTCGAGAAAATTCATGGTGCCGTACCCCGACGTGTCCGTCCGGGCATCGTAGATGCCCGCGACCAGCAGCTTGTCGAGGCTCGACGAGGGACTGTGCGCCACCTCGCGCAGCGCGGCGGCCACCTCGGGAATCGACCAGGCCTCTTCTGTCGCGATCTTCCTCATTTTTCCGGGCATAGCCCCTCTCCTCGTTGAATGCGGTTGGTTTGAGACGCGAGCCGGCGGCGCAGCCACGCGGCGATCGCTGCCGCCACCGCCAGGGGCAGGATGGGCAGCGCAAACAGATGACGGGGCTCGTGCATGCCGAGCAGCACCGCCGCCGACCCGACCAGGGGTCCGGCGACCGAACCCAAGCGGCCGATGCCGAGCGCCCAACCGAGGCCGCTGCTGCGAACCGCGACCGCATAGCTGGCGCCGCCGGCGCCGTTGATGGCGTTCTGCGTACCCGTGACGAAAAACCCGGCGAGCACCACGCCCAGCACCAGCGAGGCGGTCGAGGCCGGTCCGTAGACCAGGAACACCATGGTGGCGACGGCGAGGACCGCGAAACCGGCGACCACGTCCCAGCCGCGCCGCTTCAACAACAGACTGGCGAGCACCCCACCCGCGACGCCGCCGCCCTGGTAGGCCGCACCGATCAGCGCCGCGGACCGGGTCGAAAAGCCGCTTTGGTTGAGGAGCAGCGGAATCCAACCGCTCAGCAGGTACACGCACAGCAGAATGGCGGCGAAGATCACCCAGATCGCCAGGGTCTGGGCGGCCAATCCGTCGCGGAACAACACGGCAGGCCCGGGCATCCAAGGCCCCGCGACAGTCGACGGGGCACCGCCCCGCGGGTGGGCCGGTGATTCCGGGAGCACGGCCCACAGCAGCAGCACGATGACCAGCGGCAACAGACCGCCCACCACGAACACCGAAGGCCAGCCGTGGGCGGGCATGAGCGCGGCGGCGGCAAGCCCCGCCAACACCCCGCCGAACGTGATGCCGATCCCGATCAGCCCCGCGGCGGTGGCCTCGCTGCCGCGGCGCGCAAGGTCGCTCGCCAGCGCCAGGGCGTTGGGCAGTACGCCGCCGAGCCCCAAGCCGATGAGGAAGCGCAGCAACACCAGTTCCCACAGCCGGTTGCAGGCCGCCGCCGCCAGCGAGAGCAGGCCGTAGGCGAGACAGCCGCCGATGATGAGACGCTTGCGCCCCAGGCGATCGCCCAGTGAGCCGATCAGCGCCGCCCCGAACAGCACGCCCAGAAGACTGGCGCTCAATAACGGCCCGGCATCGGCCCGTGCGAGACCCAGGGACTTGACGATGGCGGGCGCGGCAAAATTGGCGGCCTGAAGGTCATACCCTTCCGACACCAGGGCGAGAAGCAGGGCACCGGTCACCACCCAGGGGCGCGCGCGGGCGGAGGTAAGCTCGCCTGATCGGCTGATCGTCATGCCCTTCCCCCTTGGCTCTCGAATGGAAGCCTGGACCCGAAACTACATGAACTAGAACCGAGGTTCAAGTCTCGGACCGTCCACGGGTCGAACGACCGCTGCTTGACCATGCCGGAGCCCTTGCGTATCGTCGTTTCGGATGGCCACGGATCCCGCAGTCGAGATCGATAAGAGCCCGCCTCCTCCCGAATTCGTCCCCGCCCGCCGTCCGCTCCAGCGGCGCAGCCATGCCGCATATGAACGAATGATCGAGGCCGCGGGCCGGCTGCTCGAGGAGCGCGACTTCGACTCCGTGTCGATTCGCGACCTGGCAGGGGCCGCCGGATGCTCGATCGGCAGCTTCTATTATCGCTTCCAGACCAAGGAGCGCTTCTTTCAGGTCCTCATTCAGGACATGATCAATCGCCGCGAACACCAGGCCCGCGACACCTTTCAACGCGTGCCGGTCGCGGAATTGCCCTCGGCGCTGGCGCGCGGCGCACTCACGAACTTCCGCGCGTACAAGGGCTTGCTGCGGTCGGTCATCAAGAAACATCTGGAGGGCATGCGCAGCTGGGAACCCATCAGCCGGATGGGACGCCGCATCGCCACCGAGTTTCAGCGGCGGGTCGCCGAAGATCGGGGCGTGCCTCTCACACCCCTGGAGGCCGAGCGCATCGACTTCGCCTTCGTCTGGCTGTACGGGCTCCTGGCCCAGAGCCTGATCGACCTCAACACGATTTTCGGCATGGAAACGCCGTTCTTCGAGGACGAAGCCGTGAAGGCCTTCAAGCAGGCCGTTGCGCGTGCGCTGCAGCGCGAGTGAAAAGGATGCCGCCCGTGCGGCGGCATCCCGGGGTCATCACTGCCTGAAGGTCAATCCCTGCCGCGCTCGCCAAAGGTGAACATCTGCATCAGGTCACCGATCGCCGGCTGGTTCACGGGTTGATACGGATTGTCGTCGGATGCTATCGGGTTCGACAGATTGTCGCGGCTGCGTCGCGACATGGTCGGCAGAGACCAGTTCCGCTCGACGAACTTGAGAAGCGACGCGTGGTCGCTGTAGGTGTGATCGACGTGACCCGGCTTCGCGAAGGGCGACACCACGATGAGGGGAATACGAGTCCCGTCACCGAAGAAGTCGACCGCCTGAATGTAGCCTGAATCGTAGTAACCGCCGCCCTCATCGGTGGTGATGAAGATTGCCGTGGTCGCCCACAGCGCCGGGTTGGCCTGAACGTGCGCGATGAGATCCTTCAGGAAATACTCATAGAGCGCGGCGTCCGAATCCGCGGGATGACCGGCCAGGAACTCGAACGGCCGCACGTAGGACACCGCGGGCAGGGAGCCGCCGGCGACGTCCTTGAGAAACGCGCCATAATTCTGAAGTTTCGACTCCTCGGACGTCTCCATGATGCTCTTGTAGCCCGTCAACGGATCACAAATTCCGCAGTAGGAGTGGAAGGCGAGGGGAATGCCGTCGACATTGGTCGCGAAGTTCGTGACGTCGTCGCCGCGGTCCCCGCTGTAGTATTTCCAGGACACGCCGTTCGCCGTCATCACATCGGCGATTGTCGGCAGACTCTGGGGCGGAAGCGTGAACGATGTGGGTCCCAACGCGCGCGTCATGGCGCTCGTCTGATTCCAGTACATGTTG
>JBBIKV010000099.1:0-13752 GCA_037445285.1 Nevskiaceae bacterium
CCCTTCTTCCATGGTCTCTCCCTGTTCTTAATGTTTCGCGCAAAACACGTCCGCTGGCGCACGTTTTATTACATAAGTCCCGGAATCGCAAGCACTAACGGGCGTGCGTCACAGCCAGTAGGCACCGCGGGTCATCAGTCTCGAGGTCAGACGCATGGCGGCGCGGACCGGGAAAGGCAGTGGATTGGCGCCCAAAGCCTCGGCCTGCGCCCCGTGCGCCACCTCGTCATGGGTCATTTGTTCGATGACGGCGCGGCTGCGTGCGTCCGCCGTAGGCAGGCGCTCGAGATGGCTGCGCAAATGCGCCTCGACTTGTTTCTCGGTCTCGGCGATGAACCCCAGGCTCTGGCGGTCGCCGAGGGCGCCCGCGAGCGCTCCGATGGCGAACGAGCCGGCATACCACAGGGGATTCAGGACGCTGGTACGGCCGTTCAGTTCCTCCAGCCGTTGTTCGCACCAGGCGAGGTGGTCCATCTCCTCCGATGCCGCCCGACGCATGGCGCCGGCGACGGTGGCGTCCCGGGCGGTCAGCGCCTGTCCCTGATAGAGGGCCTGGGCGGCGACCTCCCCCGCATGATTGACCCGCATCAGGCGGGCCGACTCCAGCCGGTCCGCGGTTTCCATCACCAGTTCGCCTCCCACCCCTGCGGGGAAGGGGCGGTTTGGGCGGACGGGAGCGGCCAAGACCTTGATTGCCTTGTCAATTTCTCCAATGAGGCGATCGAGGACACCAAAAGTACGGGTGCTCATCAGTACACTATAATATAGAACCCGGCGAATACTGCAGCGGGGCTGGTAACCCAGCCCGCGCTTCTGTACACTTTCGCGCCTTTCGTTGAGTCCTAAAATCGTTGAGTATTTCCATGTATACCGTATTCACCAAGCCCGATGAAGCCCGTGTCGATTGGTACGTCGTCGATGCAGCCGGCAAGACTCTGGGCCGTCTCGCCTCCCAAATCGCCCACCGCCTGAAGGGCAAGCACAAGCCCGATTATGCGCCGCATCAAGACCTCGGCGATCACATCGTGGTCATCAATGCCGGCACGGTGCGCGTCACGGGCGCGAAGCTGACCGACAAGTTCTATCATCAGCACACCGGCTATGTCGGCAATTTGAAGAGCATCGTGCTCGGCAAACTGCTTAAGGAGCACCCGGAGCGGGCGATCGAGTTCGCCATCAAGGGCATGCTTCCGAAAGGTCCGCTGGGCCGTCGCATGTACAAGAAGCTGCATGTATTCGGCGGCAGCGAACATCCCCATCAAGCACAGCAGCCCAAAGCGCTGGAATTCTAAGAGTTCCCAGGAAACCCAAGTAATGGCATCAAACACAGCCAGCAATTCCTTCTACGGCACCGGGCGTCGCAAGACGTCGAGCGCGCGGGTGTATCTGCGCCAGGGCACCGGCAAGGTGTCCATCAACGGCCGCACCCTGGAAGAGTTTTTCGGTCGCGAAACGGGCCGCATGATCGTCCAACAACCGTTCGGTGCGGTGCAGTTGGACGGCAAGTTCGACGTGGACGCCCATGTCGAAGGGGGCGGAATCACCGGCCAGGCCGGCGCCATCCGCCACGGCATCACGCGTGCCCTGATGTCCTACGACGAAACGCTGCGTTCGCCGCTGCGCAAGGCCGGGTTCGTGACCCGGGATGCGCGCGAAGTCGAGCGCAAGAAGGTCGGTCGTCGCAAGGCACGTCGCGGTACGCAGTTCTCCAAACGCTAGTCGCGAGAACGCCTCCCGGGCAAAGGCGACCTTGGGTTTTGGGGGATCGTCTAGCGGTAGGACAACGGTCTCTGACACCGTTTACCTAGGTTCGAATCCTAGTCCCCCAGCCAAACAGGGCCCACGATGTGGGCCCTTCCTTTATCTCCAGGGTACTTTCGGACAACCAGAATGTCGGACGAGCACAAGTCGAATGGGCGTCTGGCGACCACCGCGGTCGCCGCGCTCGGCGTGGTGTTCGGCGACATCGGCACCAGCCCCCTGTATGCGGTGTCGTCCTGCTTCACGGGCCCGAACATTGCGGTCACGCCGGATCATATCTTCGGCATCCTGTCCCTGATCTTCTGGTCGCTGGTCCTCGTGGTCCTTCTCAAGTACGTCAGCGTGGTGCTGAATGCCGACAACAAGGGTGAAGGCGGCGTGCTGGCGTTGACCGCCTTGGTGGTGAACACCGAACGCCAGAGTCCGCGTCGAAGAATCTACGGGATGCTCGGCATTCTCGGCGCCGCGCTGTTCTTCGCCGACGGTGCGATCACGCCGGCGGTCTCGGTGCTGAGCGCCGTGGAGGGACTGCACGTGGCGGCGCCCGGCGCTCAGATGCCCATTCTGCCGATCACCGTCGCGGTCCTGATCGCCTTCTTCCTGATCCAGCGACACGGGACCGGGTCCGTGGGCCGCGTGTTCGGCCCGGTCATGATGGGTTGGTTCGCGGTCCTCGCCGTGATGGGCGTGAGCTGGATCGTCCGCGAACCGCGGGTCCTCCTGGCGCTCAATCCAGTGTACGGGATGCGTCTGTTCATGGAACACCAGGTCGGCGCGCTGGCCGTGCTCGCGGGCGTGTTCCTCACCGTCACCGGCGGCGAGGCGTTGTACGCCGACATGGGCCATTTCGGCAAGACGCCCATCCGCTACGCCTGGGTGCTCGTGGTGATGCCGGCTCTGGTGCTCAACTATTTCGGCCAGGGCGCGATGCTCATCGAGAACCCCGCCGCCATCAGCAACCCGTTCTATCTGATGGCGCCGGCATGGTCGTTGTGGCCGTTGGTCATCCTTGCCACGGCCGCCACCGTCATCGCATCCCAGGCGGTGGTCTCCGGCGTGTTCTCCGTGACCACGACAGCCGTGAGTCTGGGGTTGTTGCCGCGCCTGCGGATCGAGCATTCCTCCGCGGACAATGCCGGTCAGATCTACGTGCCCACGATGAACTGGACGCTCATGCTCGCCGCGCTGGCGCTGGTCCTGAGCTTCGGCAGCTCCGCGGCGCTTGCCGGGGCCTATGGTCTGGCCGTGTCGGGCGCCATGACCATCGTGACTCCGCTCACCTTGAGCCTCATCAAGTCCCGCACCGGCGAGAAGAGCCGGCCGCTGCGGGCGGGCTTGTCGCTGCTGTTCATCGTCGACATCGCCTTCCTCATGGCGAACATGACCAAGCTGCAGGATGGCGGCTGGCTGCCGCTGGTGTCCGGACTCCTGATCTATTGGTTGATGCAGACCTGGCAGGTGGGGCGGGCCTCGGTCATGGCGCGGCTGTTGCGCGAACAGAAGCCGGTGCGCGACTTCCTCGACGACCTGAAACGCGATCCGCCGGTGCGCGTCGCGGGCACCGCGATATTCCTGGACGCCAAGGCATCGGGCATCCCCCGGGCGCTTCTCAGCAACATCAAGTTCAACCGGGTCATCCACGAGCGCGTGGTGATATTGACCGTCGTCACCCGTGAGCAGCCGCGAATCGCCGAGGCCAAGCGCCTGACGGTGACGCCGGTGTGCGACGGGATCGTGCGCATCGTCGCGCAGGTCGGTTTCATGGAGAAGCCCAACATGCAGCAGATTCTTCGCGATGCCGAGGCCTACGGCCTGCCGTACGACCCCGAGCAGACCACGTTTTTCCTGAGCCGCGAAGAATTGCTGCGGGGCCGGCGCTCCGATCTGCCGCCGCTGCGGCGTCGGGCCTTCATGCAGATGGCGCGCAGCGCTCAGGTCATCGCGGATTTTTACGGGCTGCCGCCGAGCCGCGTCGTCGAGATCGGCACGCGCCTGGAAATCTAGACCGCCGCCCCGGCGCCCGCGGGGACCCGGGCGCCGGGCGTCAGCGTCTCGGCGCCGGCGTCGCGCCCCACGATGATCACGTCGGCGCCCCGGTGCGCGAAGAGACCGACGGTCACCACTCCCGCGATCTGATTGATGGCCGTCTCGAGACCCGGCGGATCGACCACCTTCAAGAGATGGACGTCGAGGATCACGTTGCCGTTGTCGGTGACCACCCCCTCGCGCCAGACCGGCTGTCCTCCGAGCTTCACGAGCTGGCGCGCCACATAGGAGCGCGCCATCGGGATCACCTCGACGGGCAGGGGGAATTTTCCGAGGACCTCCACCAGCTTTCCCGAGTCGATGATGCAGACGAACTTCCTGGAGGCCGCGGCGACGACCTTCTCCCGGGTCAGCGCCGCTCCGCCGCCCTTGATGAGCGCTCCGTCCCGCGTCGCCTCGTCGGCGCCGTCGATGTACAGGTCCAGGTCGCCTTGAGAATTGAGATCCAGTTCCGGGATGCGCGCCCCACGCAGTGCATCGGAGGTCCTGCGCGAACTGGAGACGGCGCCGGCGAGCTGGATTTTACGGTCTTTCAGCACTTCGACGAGCTGGTCGACCGTGGAGCCGGTGCCGATGCCGAGCACCATGCCCTCCTCGATGTAGCGGATGGCGGCCTCCGCCGCGCGGCGCTTTTGCAGGATGGAGGATGAGATTTTGCGACCCCTAGAAACAACTGTGCCCGCTTACGCGGGCACAGTTGATTACTTTCGAAGGCTTACTTCTTCTTAGCGGCCTTTTTCTTAGCTACCTTCTTCTTCGCCTTCTTCGCTTTTGCTGCCATGTTAGAAACTCCGTAGATCGGGTTAGTCCGGGGACCGAGTATATACACGAATAATTAATTTACAAGCAATACGTCGCGCCGAAGCCACGACATGTGGTAGCGATGTGAACGACTTCACTCAAGCGCGAGAATGAAATTCCATTCCGTCGCCGTCACGGGCATCACCGAAAGTCGGTTGCCCCGCCGCAGCAGCACCAGTTCGGCAAGCTTCCCGTCCGCGTGTTTGCGCAGCTCATCGAGGGTTATGAGCCGGTGGAACTTGCGCACCAACTTCACGTCGACGACAAACCAGCGGGGGTTGTCGGGGTCGCTCCCGGCATCGTAGTGATCATGCCCGGGGTCGAACGCGGTCTCGTCCGGATAGCCGCCCTTCACCACCGTCACCATGCCGCTGATGCCGGGCACCGCGCAGCTCGAATGATAGAAGAAGGCGGAATCCCCTTTTTTTATGGAGTCCCGCAGCATGTTCCGGGCCTGGTAGTTGCGGACCCCGTCCCACGAAGTGGTCTGCCGCGGGCGCTTCGCGAGATCGTCGATGCTGAAGGTGTCGGGTTCCGACTTGATGAGCCAATGATTCATGGTGAGCCCTGCTTGAAGTGTACGAGCCCCGACTCGGTCGCCAGTGAATCCAGGCGCACGTCCCAGGGGTCGGCGAACGCGGCGTCGGTACGCTGACAGTCCAAGGCGAGACCGACGAGCCGCGGTCCCCGCCAATGAAGCCGCACGCGGCGGAAGGCGAGCGCCCGATCATAGAACCCGCCGCCCATTCCCAAGCGGCGTCCCTGCGAGTCGACTCCGACCAACGGCACCACCATGAGATCGAACCAACGCGGCGCGGTGAACGGTCCGGTGCGGTGAGGGACCGAAATCCCGAACACGCCGGGGCGGGTCCTGCCCGACAGCGGAAGGAAGCGCAGGCGGCGATGGCGCACGTCGGTGACCACCGGCAGGAACAGCCGTATGCCGCGCCGCCGCGCAGCGACGAGGAGCGCCGCCGTGTTGGCCTCGCGGTCGAAGGGTAGGTAGAGGGCGACCCGGGCCCCCGACTTGAAGGCCGCGAGACGTGTGATGGCGGAGGCGGCGAGATTCGAGCGCAGGGTGTGTTCCGCCGGGCTCAACGAGCGCCGTGCGGCGCGCAGTCGTTTACGAAGTGCGGTTTTCATTTGAGGGGAGATGGCGCCACCCGCAATTGCCGTTTTGGACCGTTGCTCCCGACCTGAGCAACAGGTGGGGCTAACTGCGGCACTTAAGGCTTTCCGCTCGAGGCGGACTTGCACAATGCTGCCAGCAAGCAATGGCCCCTGGGGTTTACAAATTAGGGTCAGGAGGTAACCCGATCCGCATCGAACACCGCAGGCAGCGCCAAACTTGAACTTATCTCCGAGAGGGGCGGCGCTAGAGTTCCAGCTGCTGTCCCTTCTCCAACGCCGACTCTACGCGCTCGCGCAAGATACGCAAGCGGCTGCCGACGTCAGATTCGAGATTGCTGTCACGGTTGCGGAAGCGGATCAGTTCGTTCGCCATGTTGAGGGCCGCGATGACCGCGATCCGGTCGAGTCCGACGACCTTGCCGGTGTCGCGGATTTCGCGCATCTTGGCATTCAAGAATTCCGCGGAATCCAGGAGGTCGGACCGCTCCTCGATGGGGCACGTGATGTGATACTCCTTCTCGAGTATCCGCACGCTGACTCTGGCCTGCGTGTCGCTCATGCCTGTTCCATGGACTTCAGCCGGCCGATCATGGCTTCCACCCGGGCGCGCACCTGCTCGTTCTTCTGCAGGAGACTGGCGCGTTCGGCCGTCAGGGTGTCCTGGCGCTGGCGCAACGCCCGGTTCTCCTCCTTGATCTGGCTGACGGTGGCGATGAGGTCCTCGAGGCGCCTTTCGAGCCGCTTGAGTTCGAGTTCAACCGCGGATTTCGGTGTGTTTTCGTTCATAGATCGCCAATATAGAGCGGTGCAAACCGCAATGCAAAGGCGACGCAGGCTCACCCGGGGCGGCGCCTGCGGTATCATCCCCTCCCTATGATGGCGGACATCCGATTTCAAGACTTCGAGGACGTGCTGGCGGCCGTCGGGAGCATGGCGGATGCCGCGGAAGCGCATGGTTCGCTGTGCGGAGCCCTGTGCTCCATGTCGCCCTACAAGATGCAGGATTGGGTCAATGAAATCCTGCCGGACGGCGCCCCGCTGTCCGAGGAATCGGCCGCCATGATCGAGCGGGTGTTCACGGCCACCGCCACCTCCTTCGGCGAGCAGGGGATGGAGTTCGAGCCCCTGCTGCCCGACGATGAACAACCCCTCAACGGCCGCGCCAACGCGTTGGCGCTGTGGTGCACCGGGTTCCTGTACGGTCTGGGCACGGGTCAGATATCGGATCTGGAGGCGCTCAACGGCGAGGTGGGGGAAATCGTCCGCGACTTCACCGAGATTTCGCGCGCCACCGGCGACGATGCGGACGCGGACGAATCGAATGAGCAGGCCTACGCCGAACTGGTGGAATTCATCCGCGTCGCGGCGCAGGTGGTGTTCGAGGAGCTGCTTCCCTTGCGCCGGCAGGTCTATCCGTCGCCGCAGCCACGGCTGCACTGACGCGATCCGATGGACCGCAAGGAGTTCGTGCGCCGCCGGCGCCAGTTCATGCGCATGATCGGCAAGGATGGCATCGCGATACTGCCCGCCGCCCCGGTGCGCCATCGCAACGGCGACATCGAATACGCCTACCGGCAGGACAGTCACTTTCATTACCTGACCGGTTTCCCCGAGCCCGAGTCCGTCGCGGTGCTGGTGCCGGGCCGGCCGCATGCCGAGTACGTGCTGTTCGTCCGGGAGCGGGACGCGGTGCGGGAGTCGTGGGACGGACCGCGGGCCGGTACGGCGGGCGCCATCGAGTGTTATGGTGCCGACGATGCATTCCCCATTGCCGACATCGATGAAATCCTGCCCGGCTTGATCGAACAACGCTCGCAGATCTTCTATGCCATGGGCCGGCACCTGGACTTCGATCCCCACATGCTGGGATGGGTCAATGGATTGCGCACCCAGACCCGGCAGCGTCAGGGGGAATTTGTTGCATTGAATCATGTGCTGGACGATATGCGCTTGTACAAGAGCCGGGCGGAACAGTCCTGCCTGCGACGCGCCGCGCACATTGCGGTCGGCGCCCACCGGCGGGCGATGCGGTTCGCCCGTCCCGGGCGCATGGAATACGAGGTGATGGCCGAGGTGCAGCACGAGTTTCGTTCGCACAACGCCGACCTGTCCTACACACCCATCATCGCTGGGGGCGCCAACGCCTGCGTGATGCACTATCGGGACAACGATCAGCGGCTGTGCGACGGCGCTCTTCTGCTCCTCGATGCGGGCTGCGAACATGACTATTACGCCTCGGACATCACGCGCACTTTCCCCGTCGGCGGACGATTTTCGCCCGCGCAACGGGCGGTTTACGACATCGTGCTCGAGGCGCAACTGGCCGCCATCGACAAGGTGCGGCCCGGCAATCATTGGAACGAACCGCATGAGACGGCCGTGCGCGTGATCACCCAGGGTCTCGCCGGGCTCGGGATCCTCAAGGGCCCGTTGAGCCGGCTGTTGCGCGAGCAGGCGTGCCAACCCTACTTCAACCACCGGACCGGCCATTGGCTGGGCATCGACGTGCACGATGTCGGCGACTACAAGGTGGGGGGGGAGTGGCGCGTGCTCGAGGCGGGAATGGCGCTGACGGTGGAACCGGGCATCTACCTGCGTCCGTCGCCCAAGATACCGAAGGAGTTTTGGAACATCGGCATCCGCATCGAAGACGACGTGTTGGTGACCCGCGGCGCTCCGGAGGTGTTGACCGGCGATCTGGAAAAGACGCCGGAAGCGGTCGAGCGCCTGGTGTCGGCGTGAACGACCATTTTGACATTGCCATCGTGGGCGGCGGAATGGTCGGCGCCAGCCTGGCGCTTGCGCTCGAGGGCCTGGATCTGCGGGTCGCGCTGATCGAGGCCGTGCCGCACGACGCGGCCTCGCAGCCGAGCTTCGATGAACGTACCACCGCGCTGTCCAACGGCAGCCGCCGGATCCTGGACACACTCGGCGTCTGGCCGGCACTGGCTCCGGCGGCCACCCCCATCCGCAGGATCCACATCTCCGATCAGGGGCGCTTTGGCTTTGCGCGGGTCGATGCGGCCGAACAACACCTGAACGCCATGGGTTATGTCGTGCCCAATCGTGCGCTGGGGGCGGCGCTGTGGGCGCCGCTGTCGGCCGGCGCGAACACCCGCATCCATTGCCCGGCGCAGGTGCTGCGGGTCACGCCCGGCGCCGATGCCGTGGAATTGGTCATCGCGCCGGACGGCGGAGGGGAACAGACTCTCACGGCGCGGCTCGTCGTCGCAGCCGACGGCGCGCATTCCGCGGTGCGCCGCGCGTTTGGCGTGGTGGCGGAGGTGCGCGACTACGGGCAGACCGCGGTCATCACCGCCGTGTTGCCGCAGCGCTTCCATGACCACGTCGCCTACGAACGCTTCACGGACAGCGGTCCCCTGGCGCTGCTGCCGCTGGCCGACGGCCGCTGCACGCTCGTGTTGACGTTGAAGCCGGCGGTCGCGGAAGCAGCCATGGCCTGGTCCGATGCCGAGTTCCTCGGTGAAGTGCAGCGCCGCTTCGGCTTCCGGCTGGGGCGCTTTCTCAAAGTGGGCCGTCGGGCGGCCTATCCGCTGTCGCTCATCCGCGCGGAGCGCACCAGCGCCGGGCGCTGCGTGTTCGCGGGCAACGCGGCGCAGGGGCTGCACCCGGTGGCCGGCATGGGATTCAATCTGGGGCTGCGGGATGTGGCGTGCCTCGCCGAGGTGTTGGCGGAGCACCGCCGCAGCGCCGACGCCGATCCGGGCGACCCCGGCGTGCTCGCCGGGTACGACGCGTGGCGGGCCGCCGACCGCGAAGGAATCATCGCGTTCACCGACGGGCTGGTGCGTCTGTTCGCCAATCCGCTGGGTGCCGTGCGGCGCCTGCGTAACGTGGGATTGCTCGCCTTCGACCTGCTGCCGCCGGCCAAGGCGGCGCTCTCCCGCCTCAGCACGGGCGCCGCGGGGCGCGTCCCGAAACTGGCGCGCGGCGTGGGGCTGCGATGACATCGGCCGGGATGAACCGCCGGAGGGCGGACGGCGGCGAGTTCGATTTGTTGATCGTCGGCGCGGGGGTCGTCGGCATGGCGATGGCGTGTCTCGCCGTGGCTCGCAGGCTGGCGGCGCCCGGACGCGTGGCGATCATCGCGCAGCGCCCGTCACCCGCGGCCTCCGGCGCGATTGCGGAGGCCGATTGGGATCTGCGGGTGTTCGCGCTGAGCCGCGCCTCCCGGCGGCTCTTCATGATGTGCGGCGTGTGGCAGGAAATGCCGGCACAGAAGCTCTGCGCCTACGAGCGCATGTGCGTGTGGGAGGGATCGGGTGCCGGCTCGCTGACCTTCGATTGCGCGCAGATCGGGGAGCCGAACCTCGGGTTCATCGTCGAGGGCCGCGCCCTGCACGCGCAGTGCCTGCGTGCGGCGCGCGCCGCCGGCGTGGTGTTCATCGACGCCGCACTCGAGAGCGTGGACCTCGGCGGGACCCACGTGCGTGCCGGATTGAACGACGGGCGGGAATTGCGCGGACAGCTGTTGATCGGCGCCGACGGCGCCGACTCGACGGTGCGCGGCCTGTTGGGAATCGAGACCGCCGGGCATGCCTACCATGAGGATGCGCTGGTGGCGCATGTGCGGACGGCGAAACCGCACCGCCAGACGGCGTGGCAGCGCTTCCTGCCCACCGGGCCTCTGGCCTTCCTGCCGCTGCCGGACGGCCGCTCATCGATCGTGTGGAGCACCCTGCGTGCCGAGGCATCGCGCCTGCGCGCGCTCGATCCCGCCGCCTTCGGCGCGGCACTGACCGATGCCAGCGGGGAGTTCCTCGGCGCCTGCGAACTGACGACGCCGGTCGCCGGCTTCCCGCTCAAACTGCAATACGCGCTCCACTACGTGCAGCCGCGGGCGGTCTTGCTGGGCGATGCCGCCCACGTCGTTCATCCGCTGGCGGGGCAGGGACTGAATCTGGGGCTGATGGACTGTGCGTCGCTCGCCGAGGTCCTGGCGGCAGTCGGCAGTCCCGACGAGTTCGGCGACCTCGGCGTCCTGCGGCGCTACGAGCGCTGGCGCCGCAGCGAGAACCTTCTGGCCGCCGCGGCGATGGATGGTTTGGAGCGCCTGTTCTCGAGTCGCGGCGCGGTGATGTCGCGCTTGCGTACGGCGGGGCTGGATGCCGTCGAACGCGCGCCCTTCGTCAAGCGCTCGCTGGCGAGGCACGCCCTCGGAGCGGGCGGCGACGTGCCGCGGTTCTTGCGGGAGGAGGTGGGCGAGGGCTGGCAGCCCTAGCGCCGATCGGCGCCGATCAGAGCCGGTCGATTTTGGCGGCGCAGATGAAATCGTTCTCGGAAAGCCCGCCGATCGAATGCGTCGAGTAGGTGATGCGGCAGGAGTCGTAGCCCACGGCCAGATCCGGATGATGGTCCTCGACGTTCGCCACGTGCGCCACCGCGTTCACGAAACTCATGGTGCGGTAGAAGTCCCTGAACTTGAGGGCGCGGGTGATGCTGCGCGAGTCGGCGGCGATCCTCCAGTCCCCGTGCAGCTGACCCAGCAGCGCGGCGGCCTCGGCGGCGGAGAGCGGCGGGACGCCGCCCTCGCAGGGGACGCAATTCTTTCCGGTGAGTTCGCTCATACCGGTATCCGCGTGTAGGTGCGTTCGATGTAACGTTCCACCAGTTCCTGAAACTCCTCGGCAATGCGCTCGCCCTTCAGGGTAACGGTCTTCGCTCCGTCCTCGTACACCGGGGCGACGGGGTGCTCTCCGGTGCCGGGCAGACTGATGCCGATGTTGGCATGCTTGCTCTCGCCGGGCCCGTTCACGACGCATCCCATGACGGCCACGGTCATGTCTTCCACGCCGGTGCGCTGCTTGCGCCATTCGGGCATGCGGTGGCGGATGTGACTTTGGATCTTCTGGGCAAGTTCCTGAAAATACGTGCTGGTCGTGCGGCCGCAGCCGGGGCAGGCGATGACCATGGGCGTGAAGGCACGCAGGCCCATCGTCTGCAGGATCTCCTGCGCCACGATCACTTCCTGGGTGCGATCGCCGTTCGGTTCGGGCGTCAACGACACGCGGATCGTGTCGCCGATACCCTCCTGCAGGAGAACGGCCATGGCTGCGGTGGAGGCGACGATCCCCTTGCTGCCCATGCCGGCCTCGGTGAGCCCCAGGTGCAGCGGATAGGCGCAGCGGGCCGCGAGGTTTCGATAGACGGCGATCAGATCCTGCACGCCGCTGACCTTGGCGCTGATGACGATCCGGTCCGCGCCCAGGCCGAGTTCCTCGGCGCGCGCGGCGCTGTCGAGCGCGGATACGACGATGGCCTCGCGCATCACCTCGAGCGCCGGCAGCGGCGCGGCCAGTCTCGAATTCTCGTCCATCATGCGGGTCAACAGGTCCTGGTCGAGGCTCCCCCAATTGACTCCGATGCGCACCGGCTTGGCGTAGCGGCTCGCGGTCTCGATCATCTCCGCGAACTGGGGGTCGCGCTTGGTGCCGCGGCCCACGTTGCCGGGGTTGATCCGCAGTTTGGCCAGTGCCTCTGCGCAGGCCGGATGGGCCTTGAGCAGCTTATGGCCGTTGAAGTGGAAATCGCCGACCAGCGGGGTGTGGATCCCCTGGGCGTCCAGGCGGTCGCGAATGTGCGGCACCGCCGCGGCGGATTCGTCGTTGTTGACCGTCACCCGCACGATCTCGGATCCGGCGCGGGCCAGCGCCTTGACCTGCGCCACCGTGCCGTCGATGTCGGCGGTATCGGTATTGGTCATGGATTGAACGACGATGGGAGCGGTGCCGCCGATGGTCACGTTTCCCACCCGGACGGGCGAGGATTTTCTGCGTACAGTCATGGCATCATTCTACCCCATGGCCGCCAGAATCATCTATTCCACGGGCATGGGCAGCCTGTGCCCCAATTGCCGCCGGGCGGTGCGCGACTGCGTCTGTCCCAAGGGCGTCCCGGGTACGGTCAAGCCCGGCCCCATCCGCGTGGGGCGGGAGGTCAAGGGGAGGGCCGGAAAGGGCGTCACGACGGTGCAGGGCCTGCCCTTGGGCCAGGCCGCGATCGATGCGCTCGCGACCCAGCTCAAAAAGCGCTGCGGATCCGGGGGAACGGTGCGCGACGGAGTGATCGAAATTCAGGGCGATCATCGCGACGTCATCGTCGGCGAGCTCATCAAGCAGGGCTGGCAGGCCAAAAAATCCGGCGGTTAGCGGCTCATCGACGGTCGCGCACCGCTACTCGCGCGCCCGGGATTGCAGGCGTGCGGTCTTCGAGGCGATCCAATCGCGGACCGTGCGGTCGAGGACGGAGAGCGGCACGGCGCCGGTGGACAGCACCACGTCGTGGAATTCGCGGAGGTCGAAACCCGATCCCAGCGCCTGCCGTGCCGCCTCGCGCAACTCCAGTATCTTGAGCTGACCGATCTTGTAGGCGAGGGCCTGTCCCGGCCAGGCGATGTAGCGGTCGACCTCGTTGCCGATGTCGAGTTCGCTCTTGGGCGCGTTGTCCCTGAAATAGTCGATGGCCTGGCGACGGGTCCACCCCTGCGAATGGATGCCCGTGTCGACGACGAGCCGCACCGCGCGCCACATGTCGTAGGTCAGATACCCGAATTTCTGGTACGGGTCGGTGTACAGGCCGACCTGCGGGCCGAGGCTCTCGGCATACAGTCCCCATCCTTCGACGTACGCGGTGAAGTCGCTCATGCGCCGGATCATCGGAACGCCCACCGAGTTTTCATATTGCAGGGCGAGCTGCAGATGATGGCCCGGCACCGATTCGTGGGCCGTCAACACCTCCATCTCCCATTTCGGGCGCTCCTCCGGCCGGTAGAGATTGACGTAGAAATAGCCGGGCCGCGAGCCGTCGGTGGCCGGAGGTTCGTAATAGGCGGTGGTGGTGTTCGGTGCGCTGGTAGCCGGAACCGGCCGCACGCCGTAGGGCGTGCGGGGCAGCTTGCCGAACAGATCCACCAGATGAGGGTCTATGCCCTTGGCGATGACCATGTAGCCGTGCAGCAGATCCTGCGGGTCGGTGTAAAAGAACCGCGGATCG
>JBBIKV010000100.1:0-2663 GCA_037445285.1 Nevskiaceae bacterium
TGGATGATCCCGAATTCCTCGCGGAGCTGGTCCGCGTCACCGCGGATGCGCTGCCCACTCCGAAGGTCCGGGCGAAGACTGCGCGGCGGCCGAAGGCCAAGAAATCGCGCAGCGGGGTGCGATCGCGCTGACATCGGAAACGCCCCCCACCGAGCACTCGACGGGCCGGTCAAGGGTCCTTGCCACCCTCACCGCCTCTCGATGAGGTTGATGCTTCGACAGGTGAACACCACCCGGTCGTGCTGATTGAGCAGCGTATAGCGGTATTCGACGATGCCCCGCGACGGATCCGAGCCGCTCGGCCGCTTGCTCAAGGCCTCCGAGGTGGCGCGCACGGTATCTCCGGCCCGCAGTGCATTGGGCCAGCGGACATCCTCCCACGCCACGCCGCAGATCCACCGGATATCGGCGCTGATCTGTTGATCCAATGCACGCCAGATGGCCGCGCTGTGTATCCCCGAGGCGATGATCCCGCCGAAGATGGATTCCTTCGCCGCCGCCGGATCCGCATGGAAGTACTGTGGATCATAGCGCGTGGCGAACTCCAGCAACTCCTCGAATTGGATGGTTCGCGGGCCGGATTCCCAAGTTTCGCCGATCACGATGTCTTCGTAGTACCGCCCCCCTTGTGCCATCATGAACCCATCGGCCGCCACGCAGGAGATCCATCGTGACCCTTGACGAACGAATTGCGCGCCTCGAGGCGCGGGTCCAGATTTGCGAGTTGATCGCACGTTATTGCTTCGTGATCGATGCCCGGGATGTCGACGGAATCGGCGACTGTTTCACGCATGACGGCTCGTTTCGCTCCATCGACGGCGCGATGAATGCGGCCGGCAGGGACGCCGTGATCGAGCAGTTCCACTCGCGTTTTTCCGTGCTCGGTCCGAGCAATCACTTCACGCACGACCACCTCATCACGTTCGACGAGAGCGACGCCTCGCACGCGACGGGACTGGTCAACGCGCATGCCGAAGTGGTGCGCAACGATGCGGCCATGTGGACCTCGCTGCGGTATCACGACGAGTATCGGCGCGAAGACGGTCGTTGGCGGTTCCAGGTCCGATCCCTCGAGTTTTTCTATTACCTGAGGCCCGAAGAATACGCCGGCGCGATGATGGGCACACTGCGAAATCGCGCCTACCCGACGCCGCATCCGGCGGATTACCCCGAGGGATTGGCGACGTGGATGCGATATTACGGGGAACGCCCGCGTAGGGGCTGAACATGCCGATGCCGGAGACTACAGAGCCTCCGGTTTTCCCAAGACCTGCTGCAAGGTGGCCAAAAAGGCCGCACCGACCGCACCGTCGACGACCCGATGATCGGCCGACAGGGTCAGCGTCGCCAGGTCGGCCGCCACGACGGCACCCTCGCGGACGACCGCGCGCCGGGTGACGGCGCCCACCGCGAGAATTGCCACTTGCGGCGCATTGATGATCGCGTCGAAGCGGCTGATGCCGAACATGCCGAGGTTCGAGATGGTGAACGAGCCGCCGCTGATTTCCTCCCGCTGCAGGGTGCCCTGCCGCGCGCGCTCGATCAGATCGCGGCTCTCCCGGGCGATTTGCGCGAGAGGTTTGAGGTTGACGTCCCGCAGGACGGGCGTAATCAGTCCGGCATCGGCCGACACCGCGATGGCGATGTCGGCATTCTGGAATTGGACGATCTCCTCTCCCAGCAGTTGGGCATTGACCATGGGATGCTGGACGAGAGCGAGCGCCACGGCGCGCAGCAGCAGATCGTTCAGGGTCACGCGCTCCGCATGGGTGGAGGCGAGTCCGCGCCTGGCCGTGATGATCGGCCCGAAATCCGCTTCAATATCCAAACGGAAATGCGGAATGGATTGTTTGGATTCCAGAAGTCGCCGCGCGATCGTGGCCCGGCGTCCACTCATCTGAAGGCGGCGCACCGACGGCGCCTGAACGGGCGGCGGGGATCCTGCGCCGCCGGCCTTCGCCGCATGGGCCTCGACGTCTTCCTTGGAAATCCGCCCGTTACGTCCCGTGCCGGTCACCTTGGACAGGTCGACCTGCAGGCGCTCGGCCACGCGGCGGGCGATGGGACTGACCCGCGCCTCGTCGGCATTGCCGGCATCGGCACTCATGGCGGGCGGAGTCCCGGCAACCCCGTCCGAGGTGGGTTCGAAGGAGACGACGGCGCCTACGAAGGAGGCGATGAAGCGGTCGATCTCCGCGTCGCCGGTCTGAGCGTCCGCGATGACTCCGATCAGGGCGCCCACCGCACGGGTTTCACCTTGGTCGGCGACGATGCGCCGCAGCACGCCTGCCGCCGGCGACTCGACCGTATTGACGATTTTTTCCGTCTCCACATCCACGATTTCGGCGCCCCGCGCCACGTGCTCGCCGACCTGCACGCGCCAGCCGGCAATGGTCCCTTCCGTCATCTCGATGCCCCATTTCGGCATCGTCACGGCGCTGATCGGGGTCGTCATCACTCGTCCTTCATTGCTTGGCGGATGGCGGCCTCGATGCGCGGCGGCCCCGGCACGTAGGCGCGTTCCAGGGATGGCGCGAAAGGCACCGGCGTGTGCGGGGCGGTGACCTGAATGATGGCTCGCTTCAGCGAGCGGAACGCCTTCTGCGCCACGATGGAGGCGATGTCCGCCGGCGGCCCGTCGAGGCCTCCGGGCAGCGGCGGCA
>JBBIKV010000100.1:2673-4101 GCA_037445285.1 Nevskiaceae bacterium
AGCGCGGCGGAGACTCATCGACGATCACCAGGCGGCCCGTGCCCTCGACGCTCTCGATGATCGTCTCTTCGTCGAGCGGCGAGGTCGTTCGCGGATCGATCAGGTCGCAGGTCACCCCCTCCTTGGCCAGCGCATCGATCGCCCGCTCCGCGAAGGGCACCATCCGGGCGATGGCAACCACCGTCACATGCTCGCCCTCGCGCACCAGATTCGCCTCGCCGAACGGTACCGTATAGGCCGCCTCCGGTACTTCGCCCTTGCGCGGATAAAGCGCCTTGTGCTCGAAGAAGACCACCGGATCGTCGTCGCGAATGGCCTGGATCAGCAGTCCTTTCGCATCGTATGCGTTCGACGGAACGACAATTTTGAGACCGGGCACCGCAGTCAACATCGAGTAGATCGCCTGCGAGTGTTGCGGCCCCATGTTCATGCCGGCGCCCATCGCCATGCGAATGACCACCGGGCACGTGCTCCGGCCGCCGAACATGTAGCGGAATTTGGCGATCTGATTGTAGATCTGGTCCATGCACACCCCGACGAAGTCGGCGAACATGATCTCCGCCACCGGACGCAGGCCCGCCAGGGCCGCACCCGCGGCGGCACCGACGATGGCCGACTCGGAGATGGGCGTGTCGATGACCCGGCCCTCGCCGAAGCGCGGGAGCAGTCCCTTGGTGACGCCGAAAATTCCGCCCGATGCCTCGCGTTCGCCGGAGGTTCCACCCGCCCCTCCGGACACATCCTCGCCCAGAACGATCACCCGTTCATCGCGCTCCATTTCCTGATGCAGGGCCTGATTGAGCGCATCGCGCATCGACAGCTGTGGCATGGGGTGGGGTACCTGGGAATCAGTATTGTATGTAGACGTCGGAATATAGGTCCGCTTCGACCGGCGCCGGTGCCGCCTTGGCCTCGGCCACGGCATGCTCGATGAGAGCGGCGACCTCCGTGTCGATGGCATCGAGTGCGGCCGCGGGCACGCCGCGGTCGGCGTCGTTGCGCGCGCGAAAGCGCTTCAGGCAGTCCATGGTGTCGCGCAACCGCGCGACCTCATCCTTGGCCCGGTAGTTCTGGGGATCGCCTTCGAAATGCCCGTAATAGCGAGTGATCGCGGCCTCGATCGTGCTGGGACCCTCGCCCCGCCTGGCCCTGGCGACGGCGCGGCCCATGGCCTCGTGGACCGCGTGATAGTCGGCGCCGTCGACGCATTCGGCGGGCATGCCGAAAGCGCGCGATCGGCCGGCGAGATCGCGGGAACCGACGGCGTATGCCGCACCGGTGTGTTCACTGTAGCCGTTGTTCTCGAGTATGAAAATCACCGGCACCCGCAGCACGACGGCCATGTTCATGGCCTCGAACACGGTTCCCTGATTGGCACTGCCGTCGCCGCCGAATGCGACGCTGACATGCCGATTGCCGGCCAACTTG
>JBBIKV010000100.1:4111-13689 GCA_037445285.1 Nevskiaceae bacterium
GTGCCCTGGTTGGAGGCGCCGTCTCCGGTGAAGGCGACGGCCACGCGGCCCGTGCCCTTCAGCTTCTGCGTCAGCGCTGCGCCCACGGCGATGGGCGGCGCGCCGCCGACGATGGCATTGGCGCCTAGCATGCCCTTGGACATGTCGGCGATGTGCATCGAGCCGCCCTTGCCGTGGCACAGGCCGTCGCGACGGCCGTAGATCTCCTTCATCATGCCGACGACGTCGCAGCCCTTGGCGATGCAGTGGCCATGGCCGCGGTGCGTGCTCACGATGTAGTCGGCATCGCCCAGGTGGTCGCACACGCCCACGGCAACGGCTTCCTGACCGGCATACAGGTGCGTGAAGCCCGGAATTTCGCCGGTGGCGATTTCGACATGCAGCCGCTCCTCGAATTCGCGGATGAGCCTCATTTGCCGGTACGCCTGCAGCAGGCGTTGCGGGGTCGGCGGCGCGGGGTCATTCATGGGTCACCTCTTGGTCCAGTCGCCACGATCGGCGCCCGGCGGGAACAAATAGTCGTCGATCACCTTGTGAAAGTGCCTGATCCGCATTTCCTGGCGGCCGAGCCAGAGGCCGCGAAACCCCTGCGAGTGCATTCCCGCCTGGACGTTCGGCAGGTTGGCGGCGTCCTGATCGAGCACCAACCCTATCGATCGCTCGCCATGTTTCCAGGTTTGGTGCTTCGCGCGCTGCGGCCACTCCTGCCCCTGCGGCACGAGTTCATAGGTCCAGATGTCGTAGTACATCTTGTTCGGATCGGTGGCATGCGGCCGCTGGCGGAATATCCAGAAATCATCCGCATGCAGATTCAACGAGAGATTGGGAAAGATCGTGTAATGGTAGTCGTCGGTCAACTGATCGTCGTTCAGCTCCGAATAGTCCCGCCCCGCCTGGGCGCCGTTGGCACGTTTGTGCTTCTGGACGTCGCGCCGGATGTCGGCGATCGGCTCTTCGTAATCCGCGGGATCCATGCCCGCCGCCTTCATGATGAGTTTGATCGATTCGGGAATGGACGGCGGCTTTCGCACGCGCGGCGACAGCGTCCCGAAGGGGATGAGGTAGCGGCTGTGACGATTGTAGCAATCGATTTGGATGTCCAGATCGTGCAGATGCCAGAGCAACTGAGGGTGGATGCCCTGGACATGATAGCTTTCGTTGAATGCGTCGACGGACGCCTTCCAGTTGCAGTCCCATTCGACCGTGATGTCGCGCGTCTGGACCATCCGCTCGAAATGGTAGGGATCAAGATGCGCAGGGATCGGCCGCAGGTAGTCCGCGAGCGGCTCCGCCGACGGGTTCATCGAAAACCAGACGAAGCTGCCCCATTCCTCGCATTTGATCTCGGTCAGCCCATAGCTCGGCGCGCCCTGATCGAAGGTGTCGACATCCGGAATCCTCCGGTACGAGCCGTCGATGTCGTACTCCCAATGATGGTACAGACACTTGAAGGACCGCGTCGCGCCGGCGGTGCCGCGGCCGCAGGGGCGCAGCCGGTTGCCGCGATGCTGGCATACATTGTAAAAGGCGCGCACGCCGCCGTCGGCCTGGCGCACCACGAGGATGGACTCGGCGCCGACCTCCGTCACGATGTAGTCGCCGGGATCCGGCATGTCGAGCGAGCGGCCCGCGACCAGCCAGACCTTGGTCCAAAGCCGCTCCCACTCGAGCCGCATGAACTCCGCCGACGTATACCGGCGTTGGTCGATGATCGAGGTCCCCAGGTCGGGCTCGGGCTCCCTGCCATGGGGCGTACCCGGCGTGTTTGCGGTGCGGCCGTCCATGCCGGGCTGCACCCGCGGCACGGGCGCGAAGGCCGGGGCCTTCGAGCGCGCGACGAACTCTTCGTCGGGCTTGGAAACTCCCGTGTCGGGGGTGCAATTCATGGGGACTTCGCGCGACATTTTGGCTCCTCAACCCGGCAGCGCCGCGGCCCACCGGATCCCCCGGCGCAGCAATTCATGATAGACGGGCAACTTCCAGCTCCCGCGCTCCACGTGCGGATAGTCGGCGATCATCGGCCGCATGTCGTACCTGCCTCGGCAATGGCCCAGCGTGCAATACAGCACTTCGCCGCCCGCGTGCCGATGAAGATACAGCACCGACTGCCGGTCGGAGACCGGAGCGCCGGTACTCCCGGAAGGGCCGGACGCGGACGCGTCGGGGGTGCCCCCGGGCCAGTGTCTCGCGACGAAGCCCGGCGCCTCGCCGCGGAAGTGCGTATGCAGGAGAAGATGCTGCTCGCCGTGATATTCAGCCAGGTACAACTCGTCATCGACCTCGAAGGGCTCGATTCCTGCGACCAAGGGATGCGATGCATCGCTCACTTCGACGCGGTACGGCACGATGGGCGGATGGGCCATGAACTGGCTCCCGAGCATCGCCATGAATTCCGGGGAGGTCCTCGGTGCGTCCCAACCCCGGCCCTTCACGAAGCGCAGCACCGAGTTGGTACCGTGCAGCGCGAGCCATCGGCGGCCTGCGGACAGGAAATCGCGCAGCGCCTGCTGCTCGGGGGGATCCGGAACGACGTCGCAGGTGTAGGTGATCAAGAATTCCGCGGAGGCGATGGCCGCCTTGTCGCGGTAGTCTTCGGCCACCCGCATGCGGATGCTCTCGTGCTCGCCCAGAAGCTTCAGGAGTTCCAGGCGTGCATAGTCCATGTCGTGATAGAGGCCTCCACAGACGAGGTAGCCGTTCACGGGCGTGGCTGCCATTGGCGGGACCGCTACCGAAGGCGCGCAGCGGCCGCAGTGTTCATCACAACTGTACCCGCTTCGTGAAGCCGTTGTCGGCGATGATGTTCGCCCCGGTGACGAGGCTCGCCGCCGGGCTCGCCACGAAGACGATTACGCGGGCGATCTCCGCCACCGTTCCCATCTGGCCGGACGGAATCTGCTTGATCGCCCAGTCGTAGAATTTCGCCTGCGTGCCCTTGATCATCTCCCAGGCGCCGCCCTCGAAGTAGATCGGTCCGGGTGACACCGTGTTCACGCGAATCGACTTCTTGCCGACGAATTGCGACAACTGCTTGGCGTAAACGACCAGTCCGCCCTTGATGGCGTTGTAGGCCATCGGCGCCGCAAACGTTTCGACCGCGTTGGTCGAGCCGATGATGACGATCGAGCCGGTGCCCGACTTCTCCAAATGCGGCATGAGCGCCTCGCAGCCCCGCACCGTGTGCAGCATGTCGATCTCGAAATTCCGCACCCAATTCTTCTCGCTGTCCATGCCGCCGCCGCCGCTGACGCCCGGCACGAAGATGTCGCAGCCGCCAAGCGAGGCGACGGTGCGCTCGAGCCAGGCCTTGTACGCCACGCCGTCGCGGACGTTCACCGCTTCCCCGAAAACCTGCACATCCGGCCGCTTGATGGCCTGCACCGCGTCCGCGACCTCTTGGGCATCTCGCGCACAAAAGCCGACGTCGGCGCCCTCGGCCACCATCAGTTCGACGACCCCCCGTAAAATGCCCTTGGTCGCACCCGTGACGATCACCTTTTTACCGCGCAAACCAAGATCCATTACACCGCTCCTTCAAAGGATTTTGTGGGCGCCGCCGCCTCGAACAGGCCGACATTGTAATCGCCGCCACCCGATAAAACAAACAGTCACGACTGTTTGTTTTATGGCCCGGCCCGGGCTGCCGCCTGCACCGTGCCGTCCGGTCTATTGAGCGATCAGTCCGTTGTCGATCACGATCTCGCTGGCGTTGACGAAGCGCGACTCATCCGAGGCGAGATAGACGACGAGATTCGCCACGTCCGCCGGCTTGCCGAGACCCACGGGGGTCTGATCGTACACGGACATGTCCATGCCGAGCTCATGGGTCGCCTTGACCACCATCGGGGTCTCGATCGCCCCGGCGTGGATGGAGTTGCAGCGGATGTTGTAATGATTCATCTGGCAATGAACCGCGATCGCCTTGGTCATCGAGCGTACCGCGCCCTTGGCCGCACCATAGGCATAGAACACTGGATAGCCCAGGTGGGTGGCCGTCGAGCACATGTTGATGATGGAGCCGCCCCCCGAATCCTTCATGAGCGGAATGCCGTATTTACAGGCCAGGAACACGCTATCGGCCATCACCCGCAAATGCTGCTGGAATTGCCCGAGCGTCGCCGACTCGGGCGTTCCCACGGCGACCATTCCCGCGTTGTTGACGAGTACGTGCAACCCGCCGAACCGCCTCCGGGTCTCCTCGAATACCTCCTGCCAGCGTGATTCACTGCCCACATCGTGGGTCATGAAGTGCGCGGTTCCGGGCCGGTTCGCGTTCAGCGACGCCTCGAGTTCGCGTCCGGCCGCCTCGTTGATGTCGGTGATGAGGACCTGCGCGCCCTCCTGATGCAGCAGCGATGCATCCGCCCTGCCGAGCCCCGAGGCGGCTCCCGTGATCAGCGCCACCTTTCCGCTCACTCGCCCCATGTGGATTCTCCGTATGCCCCGCGGCGCGGGTACCTGCTAGCCTGTATAACAGTCTAACCGTACTGTTTCCGGCATTCCTGATTTTTTCAAGCAAAGGGCAGACGTTTGGCCTATAAGGGTTTTTCCTTTTTTTCCAAGGTGTCGTGGGAACTCGAGTGCATGGCAGCAAGCAATAATGACCGGCCCGCGGGAGCCGCCATCGGCGGCGCGCCCGTGGGCTGGCAGGCACAAAAGAGCGCTTCGACGCGCGAATCGATCATAGAGGCTGCGATCACCTGCCTCGTGGATCTGGGCTATGCCCGCACGACCACCACGGTCATCGCCGAAAAGGCGGGACTGTCGCGCGGCGCCATGCTGCATCATTTTCCGTCGAAACTCGGCATCATCCGGGCCGCGGTGGATTACCTGCACGCCAAGCGGCTGCGGGCTTTCCGCAAGGCCATGGCGAAGACCCCCGCCGACGGCGATCACGTCCGTCTGGGCGTGGAGGGCTATTGGGCGCACGTCAAGCATCCCTGGTTCGTGGCGTTCTTCGAAATGGCGGTGGCCGCACGCACGGACAAGGAACTGGCCGCCATTCTCTTTCCCGCCCAGGAAGCATTCGAGCGCGAATGGTACGAGGCAAGCCTGGAACTCTTCCCTGAATGGAAGCGCAAGGGCGAAAAGTTCGTGCTCGGCTTCGATTTGAGCCGCTATGTCATGGAGGGCATGGCCATCAGCTTCCTGACCCACAAGGAAACGGAACGGGACAAGCGGGTGCTGCGCTATCTCGAGGAAAAGCTCAGGGAACTCGCGGGCGAGGACCGCTAACTCTTCCAGTCGTACATCTGCAGGTCCATTTCACCCTCGACGCAGGCGAGGATGGGAGGCACCAGCCGGTCGTGAAAGGGGCTCGCCATGTGCTCCTGGAATGCCGCATCGTTCTTGAATCGCCCATACACCACGTAGGTCCGCGGCTTCGAGCGGCTCTTGATCACGTCGTACACGAGCGTTCCGGGTTCGCCCGCGTGCGTGAGAGCGGACAATTCCGCCTGAAGCCGCTCGAACTCGGATTCCATTCCGGTTTTGACGACGAGCGTTGCGATGAAAGTGGTCGACACGTGATCCGCTCCTAGGTTGATTCCAATGGATCGAAATATTCCCTGACCCAGGTGCCGTCGAGGCACGCCGAGAGCTTCGGACCGATGTCGGCCAGAATCTTCGAACTCATGTGCCGATGCTCGGCCGCCTCGTCGCGGAAGCTCTCCAGCACCGCATAGCGCGAGGGTTCGCGCAGCTTGAAGAACTCATACGCCAGGGTGTCGGGTTCGTTGGCCGCGACGTAGCTCTCCAATTGGCGGCAGTAGCCCACGAACTCCCGTTCCCGGTCGGGCTTGCAGGTCATTCGCGCGATGAACGTGATTTTTGCCATGACGAATTATGCTCCGTTGAGTTGTCGCACTGCTGACGAATCGATCCTCATGCCCGGCCTCTCTGATCGAAGCGGCGCCCGACCATCGCCGATGCGATGTTGACCTTTTGAATGTCGATGGCCCCGCCCGCGATTCCCCAACCCCAGGCATCGCGCATCCGGCGTTCCATGGGATATTCGCGGGAATACCCATACCCGCCCATCAACTGCACCGCATGTCCTGTCACGTCACGCGCGATTTCGTTCGCAAAGCATTTGGCAACCGACGACTCCAGAATGCTGGGCAATCCGGCTTGGGCGTTGCAGGCCGCGCGCCAGATGAGGAGCCTCGCCGCGTCGACCTTGATCCGCATCTCCGCCAGGCGCAGTTGGACGGCCTGGAACTCCGCGATGGGCTTCCCGAACTGGTGCCGCTCCTGGACGTAGGGAACGATCTCCTCGAGAGCACCGCTCGCCTGCGCGAGCGCCATCGTGGCGTTGCCGCAGCGCTCCAGATCGAACGCCTCCATCAGGCGCCTGAAGCCGCCGGCGGGGACGATGACGTTGGCGCGCGGCACCTCGCAATCGTCGAAATGCAGGTCGGAGGAGGGCACGCCGCGAAACCCCATCAGGCTCTCTTGTCTGCCGAACGACAGTCCGGGGGCATCCCGTTCCACATACACGGCACCGATGCCCTTCGCACCCGGAGCGTCGGACATCCGGCAGTACACCACGTAACCGTCGGCATGGCCCCCGCCGGAACACCACCGCTTGGTCCCGTTCAGTACCACGCGATCGCCGCGAATGTCGGCGCGCGTGGTCAAATCCGTCAGCGCCGATCCCGCCGCCGGTTCCGACATCGAGATGGCGACGACGGCATCCCCGCTGCAGACCCTGGGTACGACGCGCCGCTTGAGCTCGTCTTCGGCGAAGCGTTCGATGGCGCGCACGGGACCCACGCAGGACTCGAAAACCGGAAACGCGACCGCCGAGGAAATTTTGCCGAATTCCTCGAGTACGATCAGCGCCTCGATGTTCCCCAGTCCAAGGCCGCCGAATTCCTCGGGAATGTTGATGCCCAGAAAGCCATGACCCGCGAACTCCTTGATGAGTGCGCCCGAAGGCGGCTCGCCACTGTCCTCTATCTGTCGGGCGATCGCGGGCAGCCGCTTCCGTGCGTAGTCGCGCGCCGCCTTCTGCAGAGCGAGTTGTTCGTCGCTTAGTGAAAAATCCAACGGTCACCTCTCTTCGGTACGGCGGCGTTCGTCGCGGACCGTATACTATTCCCCTCATGAACGATCGCATCGACACAGACGTCAAGACCCCGCAGGGCGTGCTCTCCAATCTCCGTGTACTCGACTTCGGACGCTACGTGGCGGGGCCCTACTGCGCAACCCTGCTCGGATACCTGGGCGCCGAGGTCATCCGGATCGAGCGCCGGGAGGGTGGCGAGGATCGATACATCGCGCCCATCGCCGCGGGCGGCGAAGGCGGAGTCTTCTTCCAGACGGCGTGCAACAAGAAGTCGATCACCCTCGACCCCGGCAAGCCGGGCGCACGCGAGTTGATCGCCCGGCTCGTCGCCACCGCGGACATCGTCGTTGCGAACGTTCCCGCCTCGCAACTGCGCCACATGGGCATCGATTACGAGTCGCTGCGCGCCATTCGACCCGACATCATCCTGGCGACCCAAAGCGCTTTCGGGGACATCGGCCCCTGTGCACAACGTGGCGGCTTCGACGGAGTCGGTCAGGCCATGTCCGGCGCCATGTACATTTCCGGCGAGCCCGGGGCTCCGGTGAAGGCCGCGGCGCCCTACGTCGATTTCGGCACCGCGATTCTCTGTGCCTTCGGCACACTCGCCGCCGTGCTGCATCGTGAGCGGACCGGCGAAGGACAGGAGGTCAAGGGTACGCTGCTCGGCACCGCGCTGGCGACCTTCGGCTCGCATTTGGCGGAACAGGGCGCCACCGGTATCGGCCGTTCGGGCACGGGCAACCGGGTTCAAACCTCGGCGCCGTCGTCGGTGTTTGCCACCCGCGACGGTCATGTGCTCACCCATGTGGTGGGCAACGGCCTGTTCAGACGCTGGGCCGGGCTCATGGGCGACGCGGACGGCTGGCTGGCAAACCCGCTGTACCGTGACGACGACTCGCGAGGCACCCACAGCGCCGCCATTCTCGAGAAAATGAGCTGCTGGTGTGCGGAGCGCACGACCGCCGAGGCGCTGTCCGCCCTCGACGCCGCGGGACTTCCCGCAGGGCCGGTCTATACGCCGCAACAGGCGCTCGACGACGCCCAAGTGGCGGCCATGGGCTTCCTTCACTGGGTCGATGCGTTTCCGGGGCTCCGGACTGCGGTGCCGGTGTCCGGTTTGCCGGTGAGCTTGAGCGCCACTCCCGCGGTCCCACCCGGGCGCCCGCCGCTGCTCGGCGAGCACACCGAGGCCGTTCTCACTGAACTGGGCTACAGCCATGCAGACATCGCCGAGCTCCGGACACGCGGGACGATTTGACGGGGTCCGTCGTGCGACGGTGCACGACGGACCCCGGTCGCTCAGTTTTGTCCGAACTTGAAGCCGATTTCGCCGCCGATATAGCGCGGCTCCCCGTAGAATGCCCAGACCCACAGCGGGTCGACGTTCTGCGCCGACTCCCGGTAAACCTTGTCGGTGAGGTTGCGGCCGAGCACCCGCACGAACCATCGGTCATTGGCCCCGGTGTAGGTGACGGACGCGCCGACCAGTGTCCGCCCGTCGGCATAGGTCTGCGTGAACGCCGAGTAGGGCTGCGCGATCGAATAGGTGTCGAGGTTTTTCGCCACGTAGTTGGCGTTCGCGTCGAACACGACCTTGCCGTTGGTCGGCGCCACCGGAAGGGAATAGTTCAAATCCACGGTGGCCGTCCATTCCGGGCAGCGATTGACCGGCAAGCCGGACAGATCCTCGTTCACCCCATTGGGTCCCAACGTGTTGAAGCTGTTGTACTTGCAGTGTTGGTAGCTCACCGGCACCCGCAGCATCAACCCTTCCGCGAGCTGCGCGGTCATCTCGTTCTCGATGCCGTAGGTCGTCATGGCCGCCGCGTTTCGAAACAGCGTCTCCTCGCCCTGTTGGCCGTTCAAATTCGTGACGGGTACGACGACCTGCCGGATCGCGTCCTTGTACCTGACGTAGAAGAGCGCTTCGTTGAGGCGGACCCGTCGATCGAACAATTCGCTCTTCACGCCGACCTCGAAGGAATCGGCCTTTTCAGGATTGGTCGGAGCCTTCTCCGCCGCCGTGATGGGTGCACCGCTGGTGCCCACCTGGTCGTTGTATCCGCCGGCCTTGAAGCCGTGCGAGAAGGTGCCGTACCCGAACAGATCCGGATCGAACTGGTGCGACAGCGTGACGCGATACGTCGCCTCCGTCCAGGTGTGACTGTCGGTGACCACCCCGAACGGATACGCTGAGAAATTCGCGCCGTTCATCAGGCCGCCGAGCTGGGGCGCGGTGAACGCAGGGTCGATGGCCCCGGTCGGCGAGGGCAGCTGCTGCACGAAGACCTGCTGACGACCGATCCAATCCTTGCTGTCGCGGGTGATTCGCGCACCGACCGTGAGGGTGGTGGCATCGGAGAACTTGTAGTTGCCCTCGCTGTACAGTGCCGCGGATCTTTCGGTCTGTTCGTTGCACAGGACCTGCGGATTGTTGTTGTAACCTCCCGGCGACGTGCCCGCCGGGGTCGGCACCCCGAACAGATCATAGATGCCGAGGATTTGC
>JBBIKV010000101.1:0-11232 GCA_037445285.1 Nevskiaceae bacterium
AAACGTCGCCTGCCAATGGTTCATCGCATCCCTCCTTGATCGGGATACGATAGCCATGAAAAATCGCGAACAGCAACGTATTGTTTTGGTTACGAAAAACCAATCCTCACCCTATGATTATCGGCAAATCCTACCGTCACTTTTGGAAGCAAAAATGAGGGGACCCCTACACGCACGCGGTGAGCGTCGATGCGCAGGCCAGGCTCTCGTTGAACGGGCAATGGATCGGGCCGAGCCAGGGCACGATCTACCACGGCGATCCCGATTTCAGCCGGCCAAGCTATTTCGTGATGGGCGGCACTGCGGGAGTGAAATGGACCCGGCTCGACCTGTCGGTGTTCATCACGAACTTGTTGAACGACAATAAGGCGATCCAACGGCCCAACATCGCCGGCGTTGAGTATGGCATCGCGGTGCGCCCGCGCACGTTCGGAGTCAGCGGGGCCTACACGTTCCGAGCCGACGACCTTGGGCACCTTGTGGCAAGGTCGTCAGCGCGGCGGCGGCAATGCCGGCGCCCACAAGGCACCGACCTCGGTCTCGCGCACGAACCGAGCGGCGATCGTCGCCGCCGGTGTATCGGTGCGCGGGCTGCCGGCGAGCGTCCAGGGAATTTCCCGCCGCAGTGCGGTCCACGCGGCCGTCGGCGCCGGGCCGAACGTGCGCCGCGGATCCTGCAGCCGACGCAGGTCCATCCAGTGGGTTCCGGTCAGCAGGTCCTGGCCGACCAGCTGGTCCAGCAGGTCCACGGCCTGGCGTGCGCGCGTGGCCTTCAGTGCCGCCTGCGACTCGATGTCGCCGTTCGCCTGCGAATCGGTCGCGATCCCCTCGGCCGGCACCGGGGTGGCGAGCATCTGCAGCTGCTGCCATAGGTGCATGGTGATGTAGGCATCGCCCTGCGGCGCGACCTCGTCGAGTTGCGGCGCAGGCACGACATCGGCCGCCTTGAGGACCGTGAAGAACGGGTTGGCAAAGCGCTGCGCGCGCTGCGCGACGACCACGCCGACATTGGCCAGTGCGATCGTGAATGCCTCGATTTCATTGGCCATCGGATAGGGGTCCCAGTTCGCGCTGCTGACGATGTAGCCGTGCTGACCGTGCGAATATTCGCCGCCCCGGACGTAGAACTGCCGCATCTGCGGCGTCGCGAGTTCCCACGAATCCGCGGGCGACAGGCCGGCGCTGACGACCGGATTGTGGTCCGACGAGTTCATTTGCAGCAGCACGGCGTCGCGCAGAGCGCCCCATGCGCGCCAGGCGGCGCCCTGGCGGATCGACGATGCGCGCAGGCTGTCGGCGTCGGCGAGAATTCGCTGCGGATCGGCGTCGAACAGGTAGCTGCCGCGCAGCATCTCGAGGATCCGAGCGGCATCCCAGTTCAGCCATTCGTCCGGACGCTTGCGCTGCACCGGCAGCGACAGCGGAGTGATGCTGGCGTTCATCGCGTCGAGGTCGACCGCGTCGGCCAGGTCGGTCCATTCGAGCGCATGGCGCCCGGCGTCGACGGCGAGGGCGGCGAGCGCCGTCGAGTAGGCATTGGAATTCGCGAACGTGCTGCTGTCGATGCCGAACGGCTGCAGCGGCGCGAGACCGGCCTTGCGCAGCGCCTCCGCCGCGCCCATGCGCACGCCGTGGTAGTACACGTCGCCGCGCCCGACCATCGCGGCATTGATGTTCGGCAGGATGCCGAAGTCCGATTCGCCGACCGTGCCCTGGGACTGCATGACGGGCGTGATGTCGTGGTTCAGCAGGTCCAGCAGCATCTGCGCCAGCTGCGGACTCGGCGCCTCGTCGCTGAGCGTGTTCGCCCGGATGACCATCGTCGCGCGCACCAGCGCGGCGTCGGCCACCTCGGGCCCGGCGCCCATGGCGGCGCCGCGGCGGAAGCGCGCGAGTTCGCGTTGTTGCAGCGTGAGCCGGTTCTGCGCCGACATGGGGTCGCCCTCGAGCGTCACCGTGGCGCGGCCCAGGCCGCCGCCGCGGTTGAGCAGATACACGGGGACGCCTTCCGCCTGCGCCTCGAGCAGCAGGCCGTAGTTGTCGGACTCGCGCTGCATGCCCTCGGCACTCAGCGTCACCGGGACGCCGTGGCGTGCGACCGCCAGGAGTTGGGCGATCGTCAGGTCATGGCCGGTCAGCACGAGGGGGCGGCCGGCCTGCGTCGTGGCGGTTGGCGGGGGAGGCGTTGCGGCGACGCCCGCCGCCGCGAGTCCGGGACCGGCGAGCAGCAGGAGGAGCCAGGCGATGGGCGCGGCGCCGGTCATTCCCAGCCCTGCCGCTGCGGTACGTCATCCTGCAGCCGGTAATAGTCGGATTTGTCGGCGACGAAGATGTGCTCGGTGATCGCAAGGCCCGTCGGCGTGTCGAGCGTGCCGGCCATGATGCTGACGTCGCCGCTGCCGGACTGCCGCCAGAACAGGTTGCCGCCGCAGGTTCGGCAGAAGCCGCGCTCGGCCCCGGGCGAGGATCGATACCACGCGACGCCGTCCGCGTGCACGAGGCGCAGCGCCGAGGCAGGGGCACTCGTTGCCGCGACGAAATGTCCGCTGGTGCGCCGGCACTGCGAGCAGTGGCATGCAACGACTCCACGCAGGGGGCCCGTGATTTCGTAGCGGACGGCGCCGCAAAGGCATCCGCCCGCGTGTGTTTCAGTCATCTTCGCTCCTCGTCGGCACATCGAACCCTCCCGGCCGGCGCCCGATGCCTTGATTCCGCCGAACGGCCCCGCACGTCGCGCCTACGGGTACGGCCCGGCGGTTGCGTCGTTGCCGCCGTCCACCGGCAGGTTGGCGCCCGTGACGTAACTGGCATCGTCCGACGCGAGAAACCGGATCACCCGGCCGACCTCGGCCGGTGACGCCAGCCGCCGCATCGGAATGCCCGCGGCGAGCGCCTTCAGCTTGGCAGCCAGGTCACCGCCCTGCGTCGCCAGAATCGTGTCCACCATGCGGGTGTGGATCTCACCCGGACACACGGAATTGACACGAATGTGGGCGCTTGCATGGTCGAGGGCGAGGCAGCGCGTCATCTGGACGAGCGCGCCCTTGCTGGCGCAGTACGCCACGTGATTGGGTTCCCCGTTGAGGCCCCACTCCGACGCCACGTTGATGATGACCCCGCCGCCCTTCGCCGTCATGTGGCGGATGGCCGCACGGCTCAAATAGAACGCGGCGTGGACGTTGACACCGAAGGTTGCGAGCCATTGTTCATCGGTCGTCGACACCGCATCCGCCGTGTAGAGAATGCCCGCATTGTTCACGAGGATGTCGAGTCCGCCGAGTTCGTGAATCGTGGCTGAGATCAGCGCTTCACAGGCGGCGCTATCGGAAAGGTCGCATTGCCTGAATGCCGTCGTCGCTCCCATGCCGGCGAGCGCCGTCGAGACGCGTTCTCCGCGCGGACGGTCACGTCCGGAGACCATCACCGAAACGCCGGCCTCCGCGAAGCAGCGTGCCGTGGCCTCGCCAATCCCGGTCGTCGAACCCGTGACGAGCGCCACTTTGCCTTTCAGACCATCGATCATGCGCGATCCTCCGCTTGAAGCCGGCGTTCAGGGGAAAGGTAGTTCGAGGCGGGGCCGGGCGTCGCCGCGCTCCGGACAGGTTTCGGCGCCCATTCCGCGCGACGGGCGCGGACAGCCCTGCCGGCGGCGGCCTTCGAGGTACTGCTCGATCAACAGGTTCTTGCGCGCATTGTCGAAGCTCGGGCCATGACCGCCATGCCCCACGGAAATATCCAGGTCTCTGAGCCGTTCCATGGTGGCCCGGTACTCCTCGAGATCGGAGGTGGGGAACGAGTCGAAGAGTTCGCCGTCGTAGAGTGCGTCTCCCGAGAACAGCACACCCGTGCGTTCTTCGTACAAGGCGATCGAATCCTTCGAGTGGCCGGGTACGTGCAGCGCGGTCAGGATCCGGTTCCCGAGGTCGAGACGATCCCCGTCCGCCAGAGTCACGGCGAGCGGCGCGGGGGTCACGCGGTACCGGCCCGCCCGCCAGTCGGCCTCGGGCAGCTGAGTGACGGGTTCGTCGAGGTCGCGAAATAGGGGCGCCAGGGTGGCGGCGTCGGGCATGGACGCGAAGGCGGCCGCTTCGGACGCGTGCGCGCGCCGATCGGAGAATTCGTGCAATGCGCCCACGTGATCGAAGTGAATGTGGGTCGCGACCGCGATCGGCGGTCGCCGGTCCCTGTCGGGCAGCATGGGCGTCAACGGGGAGAGTCCGGTCCCGGAGTCGATCAGCAGGTGCCGCTCGCTGCCGCGAACCAGCCAAATATTGCATCGTGCGAAGGAATGGACGTGAGGTTCCCGGATCAGGGATATCGCATCGCCCACCTCTTGGCATTCATACCAATTGGCCGCCACCTGCATCTCGCATCCTCCTCCTGCCGGTCGGGCCCCGGCGTGTTCGACGAGGATACCCGCTGGCGCGGGGAGGCGAGGGACTGGATTTCGGCGGATGGGGGGGGTTCCGCGATCGGCGCTGCCCCGACCAACATCGGTTCCCGCGGCCGTTTCTTGATTTGAGTTCTCGAAACGGTCACGATGCCGCCGAGCATCTGGAGACCATGATGAGCATCGGGACCCTCGCCACGGATCCGCCGCGGACCCCGCGTCGTGGCATCGCCGCGTTACTCCCGCCGGGCCCGGCCGGGCGGCGGTGCGCGTGCCGGTGAAGAAACATCTGCGCCTGATCGCGGCAAAGCGAATCACCGTGCACTGCCCCGCCTCGGATGCGGCGCAAGCAGCGTTCTTGGCCGGCAATTTGGAACGATTGGAGTCCGAACCTCCGTTCGATGCGCTGTTTTCGGTGCTGCGCGGTCACGTCGAGTTTGGGTGCATCGGGCCCTATCGCTCGGTGTTCGAGTTGTCGTTGGGTCGGGAGACCTTCGTGCCGGGGCCGGGCGCCGATCCCACTGCGGGCACGCTCGATGAGCGCGCCAGTGTGGGAACCCTCAGGGTCACGACCTACGTGCCCGGGGACACCGGCGCGCCGCGCCTTGCCGAGCTGGTGGCAATGCTGGCGGAAGCCCATCCCTGGGAGTTGCCGGTGATCGAACTCGCGAATGTCGATATCCTTCGGTAGCCGGCGGCGTCGCGTGAGCGGCCCTCCGCGAGGTTGGCGACCGGAGAGGACGTCTTGTCCAGACAGGGGAAATGGCGGTATGCGTGCAACGGTGATGTGGCGGGAGGATGCGGGCAAGGGCGGTGGCGGGCGCAACGACGCCAGGAACGTGCTTGGCGAGGCACTCGAAGCCTGTTCCTTGAATCCGGTCACCGGATTCTTTCGCGACGGCTGCTGCAATACCGGTGCCGAGGACGCCGGCAGCCATACGGTGTGTGCCGTCATGACCGCCGATTTCCTGGAATTCTCGGCGTCCCGCGGCAACGATCTCTCGACGCCGGTCCCGGAATTCGGATTTGCGGGACTGAAGCCCGGCGACCGCTGGTGTCTGTGCGCTCCCCGATGGCAGGAGGCGCTGCAAGCCGGACGTGCGCCGCGCGTTGCCTTGCGCGCGTCCCATGAAGGGGCCCTGAGCCATTGTCGGCTCGCGGACCTCAAGCGCTTCGCCGTCGACCTCGACTGAGCCGGCGCCGCCGCGTCGTTGGGCCGCCGCGGGCCGGCCGACGCGCGACACTCGAGGCGCTCTTGTTTGATGAACGCGACGACGTCCAGAGCCGGTACATGCTCAGCCTGGAGAGCCGCGAGCTGCGCAACCAGGCCCAACGCCTGCGCAAGCATCCCATGGAGACGATGACCCGGGAACTCGGGTATCGCATGGATTCGGGGGCCTTCATGCAATTCAGCGGTTCTCCCGCCCGCTAGCGGCGGCGGGACCCGTCGTCCTGCCGGTGGTTTCCGGCGTTGGCGGCGTTGTCTGACATACATTCGGGTCCGCTCGCGCGTACCTTGGTCCTCGGAGTGCCGGCCGGGGGCCGCTACACGGAGAATCGATAGTGATGCCTCAATCCAGCGGGGAGGCGGTGAGCGCCGGGACCGTTGAGGCGACGGTGGATCTGGGTGCCGTCGGCGGAAGCGGCTCCGGGGATTCCGGCGCGCGGGGGGCGGTTCGGCCGGGCCGTGTGCTGAGGGAGCGGTACGTCATCGTGGAAAGGCTCGGAACCGGCGGCCGGGGCGCCGTGTTCAAGGCGCTCGACCGGTATCGGGCGTCGCTTCCCGAGGCAGAGCAGTACATCGCCTTGAAGATATTGCACGTCGGCGCCCAGTCGCCCCAACAGAGCATGAACGACCTGGCGCGCGAGTTGCACTCCGGCAGGTCCCTGTCCCATCGCCACATCGTGCGAGTGTACGAACTCGACCGGGATGGGGATATCGTCTTCTTCACGATGGAACTCCTCGACGGCGAGGTGCTGCGCGACCTCATCGACCGCCTGCGGCCCGCCCCGATTCCGCCGCCGCAGACGTGGCAGCTCATCCGGCAGCTGGGCGACGGGCTGCAGTACGCCCACGAGCGCGGAATCGTCCACGGCGACCTCACGCCGAGGAACCTTTTCGTGACGCGCAACGGCGAGCTGCGCATCCTCGATTTCGGCGCCGCGCAGGCCGTGGTCCAACCGCCGGCGACGGAGGCCGGGGGCAAGGCGCCGCCGACTTATGGAACTCCCGCCTATGCGAGCTGTGAACAGCTCGAGGGCCGTGTCGCCGACCCCTCCGACGACTTGTACGCGTTGGCTGTCATCTGCTGTCAGATGTTGACCGGGGAACATCCGTTCGCGGGCAGGCCGGCAACTCAGGCGCGCAATTACGGCATCAGGGCCGCCCGTCCCCCCGGGCTCACCGGCGACCAATGGCGGACGCTTCAGGCGGGACTCTCGTGGCATCGATCGGGCCGGTCGATGCCCGTTCACGCCTGGGTCCGGCGGCTGACGCGCGACGCGGCGGCCGGTGCGCCGCCGGCCCCTCGCCCTCGCCTCGCGGCCCTCGGCGCGGCGTGCCTGACGTCGAGGGGTCTGACCGTCGCGGCACTGGTCGGGACGGTCCTGATCGCCGCGATCGGCCAGGGTGGGCTGCGACATCGTCCGGCACGAGATCCCCTGGACGGGGCGGCCCGTGCGGCGGTGCCTGCCGTCAGCGCCGCCGCTCGCGAGGGGCCGCCCCCGGCGGCTCCTCCCGCGGTGCGGGCCGTCGACGAGGGGGGCCGGGCGGCGGGGATGAAGGAGGCGCCCGCCGCGGCAGCGCTTCCAGTCAGGCCGCCGGGGGCGCCCTCGACCGCGAAGATCGTCGTCGATGGCTATCAGGTCGGGCTCGGCGATCGCTTCGTCGAAGTTCGCGTCCACCGCAATCAATCGCTGCGCGGCTCGTCCTTCGTGTGGTGGACCGAACGGGGGACGGCGCGGCAGAACGTCGATTACATCCTCCAGTCGAAGGCCGTACAGACGTTTCCCAACGGGGGGCGCACGACCCGCGTGTACGTCAAGCTGTTGCCGGAGGCGGGCCGATCGCAGCGGGAGTATTTTTACATCGCCATCGCGCAACCCGGGAGGAATCGGACGACCGGCCACGTGACGCGCACCCCCATATGGCTGCCCATTCCCCGGGCGGGCCTTCAGGCTAGTCGTTGACGCCGGTCTTGGTCTCGATGCTTCCCCTCGGGAGACGATGAAGGCGACGCGCACGGGATCGGGCGCCCCCCCATGGCATTCGCTCGCCCTGCGCGCCGGTATCCGGGTACGATGGCTCTCAGGAACAGGGGTGGTCAACCGGGGGCAACAATGAGCCGACCGCGACGTGCACGGCCGGCGTGATGCCGGAGCGCGGGTGGGATGCGCCGAGTCGGGCGTCATGAGCGGCATGTCGGGGGCCCCTGGCCGCACCAGACTGTCGCGTGAGCAGGTCACGGGCTTCTGGGCGGCGTGGGCCGGCTGGACTCTCGACGGCATGGATTCCTTCATCTATGCCTTGGTGCTGAGCCCGGCGCTCACGGAGCTGCTCCCGCTGTCGGGCATGCGCGCGTCACCCGCCAATGTCGGCGTCGTCGGCTCCGTTCTGTTCGCCCTGTTCCTGGTGGGCTGGAGCCTGGCCTTTGTCTGGGGTCCGCTCGCGGACCGATTCGGACGCGCCAGGGTGCTGGCCGCATCGGTCCTGGTGTATGCGGTGTTCACCGGGGCCGCCGCCCTGTCGCAGACGGTATGGCAGTTGGGGCTGTTCCGCCTGCTCGCCGGGGTCGGCATCGGCGGTGAATGGGCGTTGGCGGGAACGTACGTCGCCGAGGCATGGCCCGAGGATCGCCGCAAGATGGGCGCTGGCTATTTGCAGACCGGCTATTATGCGGGCTTCTTCCTCGCCGCCGCCTTGAACTTCACGGTCGGTGCCCGGTTCGGTTGGCGGGCGATGTTCCTCTGCGGACTGGCACCCGCGCTGCTGTCCGTGTACATCGTGCTCCAAGTGAAGGAACCGACGCGGTGGGCGCAGGCCGCCGGCGACGCCAAGCCCACGAGTCCCCTCTCACGAATCTTCGGTGCGCATTACCGTCGCCGCACCGCCGTCAACGCCGCCTTGCTGACCGTGGCCATCATCGGCCTGTGGGCCGGCACCGTGTACGAACCGACGGCCGTGATCGCACTCGCAACCAAGCAAGGGATGAACTCCACCGGTGCGGCGCACATGGCCTCGTTGGCCACGGGCCTGCTGTCGATCGGCACGATTCTCGGGTGTCTCGCGGTGCCACTCCTGGCGGAACGGATCGGCCGCCGCAAAACCTTGGCGACGTATTACGTGGGCATGGCCTGCTGCATCTGGCTGAGTTTCGGGTGGGCATTCTATCGCACCGATGGTCTGGTGCCGTTCATGGCCGTGCTGTTCGCCCTCGGTTTCTTCGGGGGCAATTTCGCCACGTTCAGCCTGTGGCTCCCGGAGCAGTACGGCACCGCGGTTCGCGCCACCGCGTTTGCCTTCACGACGTCATTCGGCCGCCTCATCGGGGCCGGCGTGAACTTCCTCCTGGGGTCGATGATCCACCGCTACGGCAGTCTCGGCATGCCGGTGGCTACGACGGCTCTGGCGTTCGTCGTCGGCCTGCTCATCATCCCGTTCGCTGTCGAAACCAAGGGCATGCCCCTTCCGGAGTAGCCGAAAACTCCACGCCGCCGTGACGTCCGACGCGTCGCGCGGCCAGGGGTGGTCTCTTGCCAAGCACGGCGAGTCGGTACACTATCGATGGCCGAAGGGATCGATCACCACGCTATAAGAAGAAGCGACGGACATGGCCGCAATCCGTCGCCTTCGACAAGAATCAAGGGAGCCATCGTGAACACACGCATTGCCGCCACCGTCGTCTCCTCGCGGGTCGCCGGGGCCTTGTGGCTGGCAGCCCTGCTGGCCTCGGGCGCCGCGGCCATGGCCGGCGAGGCGGACGGGCAGTGGGGGACCCCGGCTGACCGACCCGGCGAGTACGCCATCGGCCATACGACGTTGGTGTTGACCGACAACTCGCGCAACGTGGATGGCAGTACGCCGCCCTCGTCAGCGGGCCGGCCGCTGTACCTGCACATTTGGTATCCGACGACGAGCGCGGCCACGCAGCACATCGTCTACACCTGGAATGACCCGGTCTACAATCAAAACCCGGGCGGCGCGGTCTACCCGGGCCTGCCGGATCTGCCCGCCCTGACATTCACCGGCGCCACGTCCCTCAATCCGGTGGCGGACGGGGCTCCGTTGGCGGGCGAACGGTTTCCGTTGCTCGTCGCCTCGCACGGCAACGAAACCGCGGCGACCAAGGCGATGCCGGATACGCTCGAAGCCCTGGCAAGCCACGGCTACATCGTGGCCTCGGTCGAACACACGGGCGACGACGACGCCTGGTACCAGTCGTTCTTCCTGGAAAACTATGTCGGTTTGGCGCTGGGGGCAAACACCAACATCCTCGGGCCGACGCTCATCTATCAGCGTTCGAAGGACGTCCGGTTCGTCATCGACGCCGTGCTGAAGGGGTTCGTGGATCAGAAGACCGGCATTGAATTCTCGAAGCACGTCGATGCGGACAAGATCGGTGTGCTCGGGCATTCGCTCGGCGGACAGACGAGCCTCGCCACCGTGACGGGCATCAGTTCGCAGGGTCTGCCGCCGGACCGCCGAGTCAAAGCGGCTTTCATGGTCGCCGGCACCAATTATGGCCTGCTGCTCAACTCGACCGACTATGCCAATGCCCGGGTGCCGCTGCTGTTCTTCGGCAACGACATGGGTATCGCTTACGATAACTTCAATGCGTTCACGCACAGCCGTCCGAAATACCTGGTGGACGTCAGTGCGCTGAGTCATCACACGGTAGGCTACCAGTCGAGCTGGTGCCAGGACATCCACAATTCGCTGCGGACGGTCAATCCCGCCGTCTATCCGCAGGCATTCATCGATGCGTCCGTATTGAAGCCCTCGGATATCGCCAACTGGGTGTTCGATGCCACGTTCTATTTCAGCTACACGGGCGCCCGCGAGTCGGGCCTGTACGACTACTGCGACGCGTCCGTCTTCAACGGCATCGGCGATGCGCAGCTCGTGTCCACCCTGTTCGGCGATCCGGCGATTCTCGCCGTCCGGGATGAATTGAAGCCCCTGATGCCGATGCGGCCGGAAGTGTCCATCGCCGAGACGACGCGGCTCACCAGCCTGTATGCGGTGTCGTTCTTCGACCAGGCATTGAAGCACGACGACGCCCCGCGTGCGCTCTCGGATTCTCCCGCCAACCGGGAGGAGAGCCCCCTGGTGAATCTGGTCGCCAATTGCGAGAAGGTCGAGGCCCACCCGATCGATCTGCAACCTCACGACAAGATCACGTTTACTCCGGTCGGCGGCGCGGGCTACGAGCTCGCGGTCACCTCCGGGGCGTCGCTCCTCAGTCCCGGCACCATCAAACTCAAGGCTGCCAACGATGCCAGCGCCTATCTGAGCTATCCCGGGTTTTCATTCCCGGTTCCGGGCCTGACGCAGTCGATCGACACGCTCATCGTCAACGAGGATGGCGCCATCAGCGCCCGCACGTCCTCGGACATCGGCGGGATCGACGACAACGGTTCGCCCTGGTACATGAGGGGCCAGTTGTTGTTGAGCGGTCGATTCACCATCGGCGCTTTGATGAAGAATCTCGACAGCACCGCAGCCACCCCCGGCGGCGGCGTGTTCGGGTATTTCGACTCGGCCAATCATCGCGTGATTGTGACCTACCTGGGCGTGCCTGCCATCGGGACGACTCAGCCGAACACTCTGCAGATCGCGATCT
>JBBIKV010000101.1:11242-13461 GCA_037445285.1 Nevskiaceae bacterium
CCAGCGGTAAGATCGAAATGATCGTCGGCGAGCTGGCCGCCACCGGAACCAACTTCGCGCCCGGCATCCTGGGCACGATCGGCATTGCCGGCGGGCAGACGCTGGCCCGGGACCTGCGCCGCATGAAGCCCGTCAGTTTCAGCGCGCTGCGGCGCGCGGGGCCGGTCTTCGTTCCGTTCGGACACGACGGCGCCATCTATGAGCAGTTCTATACGGGACAGGGTGCGGCCTGCCACGACGAGTAGCGCGGCACGGACATGCCGGGCGTGGTTTGGGACGACCATTTTGCAACAGCCCGCGGATCATCCCTGGAGGAGGTGTGGCCATGGCTCTCACCAAGATCGTTTCCGGGGGTCAGACGGGGGTGGACCGGGCGGCACTCGACGCTGCGCTCACGGCAAACTTTCCCTGCGGAGGATGGTTGCCGGAGGGCCGCAAGGCGGAGGATGGCGTCGTTCCCGACCGGTATCCCCTGACGCCGATGCCGGGCGGCACTTACCGGCAGCGCATGCTCAAGAACGTGCACGACAGTGACGGGACGCTGATCTTGTTCAATCAGGCACTGACGGGCGAAGCCAAGCTCACCCGGGATCTGTGCATTCGCGAGAAAAAGCCCTTCGTGGTTCTCGATGCGGCGCAAATCACCGTGGAGCGCTCGATCACCGCGGTATTGCGCTTCGTCGAGGAGAATGAGGTAGCGGTCTTGAACGTCACGGGACCCCGGGCGAGCGGGTGGGAGCAAGGCTGCGAGTTCACCCGGGCGGTGGTGGGCGGGATGCTGTCGAGGTTGAAGCCGACGCAGCGACATTCGTGAATGCGGGATCCTCGAACCGTAACCGCGTCGTGCTGACGAACCCGGCCGCGGCGATCGTTGGAATGGCCCCCGCCTGTGTGAACGAATGCCCACTGTGGGCAACGCCTGCCTGGAAGAACTTCAGCGCCTCGGTGTGATGCGGTGGTGACGAGCTGAGTTACCGATTCAACCCCGACAGGACGCGGACCGTGCGGTGCCCCCCGGGTTCCACGAAGGTGTCCTCTTGGTAGACCACCTTCTCACCCAGATGAATTTCCACCTTGTGGGCTCCGGCCGTGACGTCCAGAACTTGCGGATGATCATTGAGGACTGCGGCCTGGCCGGTTGGTACTCCATCGACGAATACGCTCGAACCCGCCGGTGCGCCCGTCACGATGATTTCCGTGGGGTCGGACGCCGGCGCCTTTCTCGACGTGAAAAAACTACAGGCCGACAAGCCGGCCAGCGCCATCACGATGAAGATTCTCAAGGGCCACTCCCACGCACTGCTTCTAGAGTGCAAGCGTATCACGCGGCGGCGTACCGTGATGGTCGCCGCTGCCGGGCGCCGGGGTGGCCGACTTTGTGAGAGACTTCGAGAAACAGTTATGTCGTGCTGCACCTGCATTGAAAAGGCGGCCTGTAGCCTCACGGTGAGGCGGCCACCCCCGGCCGCGAGAGCAGCGATGAGATCTTCGAATCGATCGTCGAACTTGCTGGCGTGGCTGGCGCTCGCGCTCGCCGCCTGTTCCGGCGGCTCGAGGCCGCCGGCCGTGGGTGCCGGCGGTACCCCGGAGCGGGTTCTCAATGTCTACAACTGGGGTAATTTCATCGACCCCACCGTCGTCCCGGCGTTTGCGAAGGAATACGGGATCAAGGTCAACTACAGCGTCTACGACGGCAACGAGCAGTTGGAGACCGCGCTGCTCGCGGGGCACTCGAGCTATGACGTCGTCGTGCCGGGGGGCGCATTCTTCGGCCGGCAAATCAAAGCGAGGGTGTACCGCAAGCTGGACCGGAAGCTGCTGCCGAATGTGCGCAACGTCGATCCCGAGGCGTCCCGCGGGATGGCCGTCTACGACCCCGGGAATCAATACGGCGTCCCCTACACCTGGCTCACGACCACCGGCCTCGGGTACGACGTCGCCAAGATCAAGAGCCGCGTGGCCGGCGCGCCGTTCGGCAGCTGGCGGTTGTTCTTCGACCCGGCCGTTCTCGAGAAACTCGAGTCCTGCGGCGTGTCGGTGCTCGATGCGCCCGACGACGTGCTGAGCGCGGTCCTCTCCTTCCTCGGCAAGGATCCCAACAGCGAGTCGCTCGAGGATTTGAGACGCGCCGAGCAGGTGTTGTCGGCCATTCGGCCCTATATCCGGCAAGTGGATTCCAATCACTATGTGGACGATCTCGCCAACGGCGACATTTGCAT
>JBBIKV010000102.1:0-13262 GCA_037445285.1 Nevskiaceae bacterium
ACTGCTATGCAGCAGAGAAACCGCTACTCTCTGCACGAAAAGTACGTGACCCCCCGCCACCGCTGCCGGCTCACGCCGAAGGAGCTGCGGGCGCTTCACCGGGGACACCCGAAACCGCCCAATTCTGGTGGCCCGACCACCTCGACCTCTCGCCCCTGCGTCAGCACGATGACCGGTCGAACCCGCTGGGTGCGGACTTCGACTACGCGAGGGCCTTCGCCAAGCTGGATCTCAAGGCGGTCAAGGGGGACATCAAAAGGGTTCTTACCACCTCGCAGGACTGGTGGCCGGCCGATTACGGCAACTACGGTCCGTTCTTCATCCGCATGGCCTGGCACGGTGCCGGCACCTACCGCATTTTCGACGGCCGCGGCGGTGCCGACGGTGCGGACCAGCGCTTCGAACCGCTCAACAGCTGGCCCGACAACGGCAATCTGGACAAGGCCCGCCGTCTGCTGTGGCCCGTCAAGCAGAAGTACGGCCAGAATCTTTCGTGGGGCGACCTGATGGTCCTCACTGGCAACGTCGCCATGGAGTCGATGGACTTCCAGACCTTCGGCTTTGCGGGCGGCCGCCCGGACGACTGGGAACCGGACCTGGTGTACTGGGGCCCGGAGATGAAATGGCTCGCCGACGAGCGCCACACCAACGGCGAGCTGCAAAAGCCTTTGGCGGCGGTACAGATGGGCCTGATCTACGTCAACCCGGAGGGCCCCAACGGCAATCCGGATCCGCTGGCGGCCGCCAAGGACATCCGCGATGCCTTCGGCCGCATGGCGATGAATGACGAGGAGACCGTTGCTCTGATCGCCGGCGGCCACACCTTCGGCAAGGCGCATGGCGCACATGATCCAAACAAGTGCGTGGGACCCGCGCCCGCCGCCGCCGGCGTCGAGGAGCAGGGCCTGGGCTGGAAGAACAGCTGCGGCAAGGGCAACGGCAGCGACGCCGTCACCAGCGGCCTGGAAGGCTCCTGGTCCGTGAACCCGGTGCAGTGGACCACTCAGTACTTCGACAACCTCTTCCAGTACCACTGGGTCAAGACCAAAACCCCGGCCGGCGCGACGGAGTGGATTCCGGACGACAAGACCGCGGCACACCTGACGCCAGACGCACAGGATCCGGCCGTGCGCCACGCGCCGATCATGTTCACTACCGACCTGGCGCTGAAGTTCGATCCGGCCTACAGCAAGATCTCGCAGCGCTTCCACGAGCATCCGGAGGAATTCAAGCTGGCCTTCGCCAAAGCGTGGTTCAAGCTGACCCACCGCGACATGGGTCCACGCGCCCGCTACCTCGGACCGGACGTGCCGCGGGTGGATTTGATCTGGCAGGACCCGCTGCCCAAGGTCGGCCATCCGCTGATCGAGGCCGCCGACATCGACGCGCTGAAGTCGAAAATTCTTACCTCGGGTCTGACCGTCCCGCAGCTGGTGCGCACCACCTGGGCGGCGGCGGTGACTTTCCGCGGCACGGACTACCGCGGTGGCGTCAATGGCGCCCGCATCCGGCTGGCTCCGCAGAACACCTGGGCGGTGAACGACCCGCAGGAACTGGCCGTGGTGTTGCGGCACCTCGAGTCCATCCAGCAGGAGTTCAACCAGGCGCACAAGGATGGCAAGCAGGTCTCTTTGGCCGACCTGATCGTGCTGGGTGGTGACGCCGCGGTCGAGCAGGCCGCCAAGGCCGCGGGTCACACCGTGCACGTGGCCTTCACGCCCGGCCGCGTCGATGCCGATCAGGGGCAGACCGACGTCACGTCCTTTGCGGTGCTGGAACCGACCGCCGACGCCTTCCGCAATTACTTCGCCGTCGGCCAGGCGCGTTCGCCGGCCGAACTGATGGTGGACCGCGCCAGTCTCCTGACGCTATCGGTGCCGGAGATGACGGCGCTGGTCGGCGGTCTGCGGGTGCTGAACGCCAATGAGGGCCAGTCCTCCAATGGCGTGTTCACCCGCAATCCGGGCACGCTCAGCAATGACTTTTTCATCAACCTGCTCGACATGTCCACGGTCTGGACCAAGTCCGCCAGCCATGCGGGACTCTACGAAGGCCATGACCGCAAGACCGGCACGCTCAGGTGGACCGCGACGCCCGTGGACCTGGTGTTCGGCTCGAACTCCGAGCTGCGCGCTGTCGCCGAGGTCTACGCCGAGTCCGATGGCGAAGCCCGGTTTCTGCGGCAGTTCGTGGCGGCCTGGACCCGCGTCACCAACCTGGACCGCTTCGACCTGCACCGATGATCAAACGGCGTTCAACGCCGCCAAACGATCAGGCGTGCCGACGTCCTCCCAAAGGCCGCGGTACAGTTCCGCCGCACAGCGCTGCGCGCTCATGGCGCGCAGCAGCAGCGGCTTCAAGGGGAACACGCCGTCGGCGCAACCGTCAAAGAACGCCGGTCGGTAGACGGCGATGCCGGCGAACGTATATTGCTGCGCCGCCGACGGCAGGGCCCTGCCGTCGGCGAGTCCGAAGTCCCCGCCGGGATGCTGCGGCGGGTTCGGCACGAGCACCAGATGCGCCTCATACGCATCCTCGAGCATCAAGCGCCCGAAAGGATAGTCCGTGAATATGTCGCCGTTGACGACCAGGAACGGCGCTGGCCCCAGCCGGGGCAGAGCACGAAAGATGCCGCCGGCCGTTTCGAGCGCATGCGGCGACTCCTCGCTGTAATCGATCGTGAGTCCGAAGCGCGATCCGTCGCCCAGGTGATCGCGGATCATGGACCCCAACCAGGCAAGATTGACGACGATGCGCTCGATGCCGGACCGCGCCAGGCGCTCGACGTGGCGTTCGATCAGCGGCTGACCCCGGACACGGAGCAGCGGTTTGGGGAGGGTGTCGGTCAACGGGCGCATGCGCTCGCCCCGGCCGGCGGCCAGGATCATCGCGACCCGCGGCCGCGGGGCGCTCATCGTGATTCGCGGCGGCGGGTCATGCGGCGGCCGGTCAGGCGCCGACTCGCGCCTGCGCCGGCGCGAACCGCGGGTCGATCCGCACCGTCACGAACTCTGCAAATTCGGCGGTCTCCGGGTACGCGGCGGCGGCCGACCGCGCGTAATCGAGGACGCGGGGAAGATCCTTGAGATAGCCCGGCTTGCCGTCCCGGTAATGGAGCCGCGCAAAAATCCCCAGCACCTTGATGTGCCGCTGCAATCCCATGAGGTCGAACCACCGCACGAAGTCGGCCTCATCGCCGGGCAGCGCGAAGCCGGACGCGAGAAGCCGCGCCCGGTAGCGCATCAGCCACTCCCGCACCCGGTCCGGCGGCCAGGCAATGTAACAATCCTTGAGCAGCGAGACGGCGTCATAGGTGACGGGCCCCCGCACGGCGTCCTGAAAATCGAGGATTCCCGGGTTGTTGTCGGACCCGACCAGCAGATTTCTCGAATGATAGTCGCGGTGCACGAACACCGCGGGCTGGGCCGCCGCCGACGCGGTCAGAACCGCGAACAGACGGTCGAGCAGCGCGCGCTCCTTCCCGCCCACCGTCATGCCGAGGTGCCTTTCGAGGAACCACTCCGGCAGCAGCTCCATCTCCCGGCGCAGCAGCTCCTCGTCATACGGCGGGAGCTGCGCGGCCGCCGCGCCGCCGCGGGTCTGCAAGATCACCAGCGCTTCGAGCGCGTCGGCATACAAGCGCTCGACGTCGCGGTCGGCCTTCAGTTCATCCAGGTACTGGCGCGAGCCGAGATCCGACAACAGGAGGAACCCCTGGCGCGTGTCGCGCGCCAGGATGATCGGCACGTTCAACTGCAGTCCGGCGAGGATCCGGGCGACGTTCACGAACGGTGCGACATCCTCCTTGTCCGGCGGGGCATCCATCACGATGCAGGTTTCCGCCCCGCGCGTCACGCGAAAATAACGTCGAAAGCTCGCATCGGCCGACGCCGGCGCGATCCGGCTCCCCGCAAATCCAAGATCCTCGACGACCCATCGAGTCAGCGCCGTGAGGCGGGAATCGCTTGCATCCGGTAGATCCATGCTTGACCATTCACGCACCGCAAATGCGGCGGTCACCAGTATACCGATTAAGGCGATTCACTTTGCCCATGGCTTTCAACGCTCGCGCCGCATCGGCCCTGTTGATCTGGTTCGCGGCGGCGTCGACGGTCCACGCAGGGGACATGTGCCCCGCCCCGCCGAAGCATTCCCCGGCGCCCTCCGCGACCCTGGCGCTCTCCGCCGAAGATCACCTCATCCACATCGACAGCGACGAGGCCATGGTCGACCAGGAAGGACACGCGCTCGTCTCCGGGCGCGTCAAGGTGAGCCAGGATGCCCGGGCGATCGGCGCCGATTCGATGAACTACGACTACAAAACCGGCAAATTGGCGGTCAAGGGCAGGGTCGACTTCGAGGATCCGAAACTGCGCATCAAGAGCGACTCCGGCCTCTACGACGCCGTGGGCGGCGCCAGTTTCGACGAGGCCGACTTTTTCATCCTCGACCGCAGGGGCCGCGGCACCGCGAGCGAGATCTCGGTGCATCCCGACGGCAAGGTGGCCCTGGAGCAGGTGCGCTACACGACCTGTCCGGTGGGCAACACGGATTGGATGCTGCAGGCGTCCTCGGTCGACCTCGACACCAACCAGCAGGAGGGCACGGGCCACGGGGTGCTCATGCGGTTCAAGAACGTGCCGATCTTCTACACGCCGTACATCTCGTTTCCGATGGGCGACGAACGCAAGAGCGGGGTGTTGTTCCCGAGCTTCGGGCATTCGACGAGCAACGGCTACGAACTCGACGTGCCTTACTATTTCAATCTCGCGCCGAACTACGACCTCACCCTCACGCCCGGAATCCTGTCCGCCCGGGGGGTCCAGCTCGGCGGCGATTTTCGCTATCTGACGGCGGACTCGCACGGTCAGTTCGAGGCGAATTTTCTGCCGGACGACAAATCGCAGAATCACGACAACCGCAGCTACATGCACATCATGGACGTCACCGATCTCAGCCGCGGGCTGCGCTTCGACGCCGACGTTTCCGCCGTGAGCGACAGCAATTATTTCTCCGACTTCGCGGTCGGCTCGGAACAGACCAGCGTCACCTACCTCGAGCGCCGCGCCGAGATCCGGTACTTCGACGACTATTGGCGCATCCGCGGCGAACTGCAGAATTTCCAGACCATCGACATCGCGGTGGACGCGGGCGAGCGGCCCTACTCGCGGGTGCCTCGGATCCAGGTCGAGGGCTTGTGGCCCGTGCTGGACGGCCACCTTGAATTGGCGCTGAACGGGGAGGCGACCAATTTCCTGCGCAACGTGGGCCCGACCGGCGTGCGTCTGGACGTATCGCCCGAGGTTCGCTGGTCGAGCCGCGGGGCGGGCTACTTCTTCGAACCGGCGGTGGGCTTTCGCTTCACCCAGTACGACCTGGAGAACGCCACGCCCGGAAACCCCAGCACCCCGACGCGCTCGCTGCCCTACGCCCGGCTCGATGCGGGCCTGGTGTTCGAGCGCGACGCCGGCTCGGTGGGTCAGCGCACCCAGACGCTCGAACCGCGCATGGTGTACAGCTACGTTCCCTACCGGAATCAGGACGAATTGCCGATCTTCGACACGGCCCTGCCCGACTTGAACCTCACCGAACTTTTCCGGACCAATCGCTTCGTCGGCGACGACCGCATCGGCGACACCAATCAACTGGCCCTCGGCCTGACCACCCGGCTGTTCGATCAAGGGTCGGGGACCCAGTACCTGTCGGCCACCATCGGCCAGATCCACTATTTCTCGACGCCCCGGGTGACCTTCCCCAACGCGTACTTCATCGGGACGGGGCAGCCCCTGCCCGGCCTGCCGCAGGTCAATCCCCTGCAGTTGCCGTCCCAGGCATTGTTCAATCAACCGCCCTGTTCATTGCTCAACCAGGCACAACCCGGCCAGGCCTATCTCACGCCGTCCGGCCAATGCGCCGTGATATCGCCGGGCATGTCGACCGGCCAGAACGCGGGCCTCTTCCCCGCCTCGGACATCGTCTCGGAACTGGAGTTGACGGCGTACAAGGACGTATCCGTCAACCTGAACTATCAGTGGAATCCCTATACGTCGAAGACCGACAAGTCCGAGATCCTGCTGCAGTACCACCCAGCCCCCGCCAAGGTGATCAACCTCGGCTACCGCTACCAGCAGGGTATTTTCAAGCAATACGACGGATCCGTCGCCTGGCCGATCGCCGGTCACTGGAATGCCGTCGGACGCTGGGTCTACTCTCTTCAGGACCGGCAAACCATCGAACAGGTGGCCGGAATCGAGTATAAAAGCTGCTGTTACCGCATTCAGCTCGTCCAGCGCCGCTACCTGGCGGCGCGCACCGCCACCGGCACCCAAGGACTCGACACCTCGTTTGCATTACAATTGGAACTGACGGGCCTGAGTTCGGTCGGAAAGCCTGCGGATGCGTTCCTGGAGAAAGAGATCCATGGCTACTCCGCCCACGACCCGGATCTCCCGTAACGCGCGGATTGTCGCCGAGCGTGGGTCCATTTATCCCTGAGAAACATCGAGTTATGCGTAGAATTGCCGCTCTTTTGACCCTGCTCGCCGCCCTCGGCCTCGCGGCACCCACGCTCCGGGCTCAGACCCGGGATATCGGCGTGCATGGCGTCATGCTCGACCGCATTGCGGCCATCGTGAACGAGGGCTTGGTCCTGAAGAGCGAGTTGGACGCGCAAATGGAGTCGGTGACCAAGCGGCTGCAGGAACAAAAGGTCGAACTGCCCTCGCAGAGCGTGCTCAAGCAGCAGGTCTTGGACCGGCTGATTCTGCAGGAAATCGAGGCGCAGCGAGCCAAACGCGTGGGGTTGACGATTTCGGACGAGCAGCTGAATGGCGCGCTGCAGGAAATCGCCCAGCGGAACAAGATACCCTTCGATCAACTGCCGACCGCCCTCGAAGCCCAGGGTGTCGACTACAAGCAGTACCGCGAGTCGATGCGCAAGGAACTGACCCTGAGCACGCTGCGCCAGCGCGACGTCATCGCTCACATCAACGTCAGCCCGCATGAACTCGAACAATACCTGGCCCGCCAGGAAAGCACGGCGACGAACGACGAATTCAACGTATCGCATATCCTGCTGTCCCTCCCGGCCGCGGCAACGCCGCAACAGCTCGACGAGATCACCAAAAAGGCGGATGACCTGGCGGCGCGTGCGGCCAAGGGCGAGGATTTCGGCCAGCTGGCGATCGCGAACTCCAACAGTCAGACCGCCCTGGACGGCGGTCAGCTGGGGTGGCGCAAGGGCGGCCAGCTGCCTCAGTTCATCCTCGACCTCGTGACCAAGATGAAACCCGGAGAGGTGAGCTCCCCGGTGCGCACGCCCAGCGGCTTCCACATCGTCAAGCTCAACGAGCGGCGCAGCGGCCAGGCACAGGTCATCGTCAACCAGATCCATGTGCGCCACATCCTGATGAAGCCGAACGAGCTGGATGACGACGAGACCGTGCGTCAGAAGCTGAGCAAGCTGCGCGACCGCATCTTGAAGGGCGAGGATTTCGCCGGAATCGCCTCCGCGACGTCGGAGGACCCCGGCTCCGCGCCGGACGGCGGCGATCTGGGATGGAGCGGCCCCGGCACCTTCGTGCCGGAATTCGACAAGGCCATCGCGAATCTCAAGGTGAACGAGATCAGCGAGCCCTTCAAGACCCGCTACGGCTGGCATGTGGTGCAGATGCTCGGCACCCGCACGTACGACAGTACGGACGACGTCCGCCGGCAGCGCGCCTTCGCCGCCATCCGTGAGAGCAAGGCGGACGAAGAGACTGAATTGTGGCTGCGCCGCCTGCGCGACGAAGCGTTCGTCGAAATCAAGATGTAGTGTACCTGCCGCGGATCATCATCACCTCGGGCGAGCCTGCGGGCATCGGGCCGGATGCCTGCGTCATGCTGGCGCAGGCCGGCTGGCACGCGGACCTCGTCGTGGCCGGCGACGCGGCGGTGCTCGCCGCCACCGCGGCCTCCCTGGCCGTGCCGCTGCGCATCGTCGGCTACGACGCCTCGCAGCCGTCCTCGGCGCATGCGGCCGGCACGTTGAAGGTCCTGCACGTGCCGACGTCCCGGCCCGTGACCGCCGGCCAATTGGATCCCCGCAATGCCGCCTACGTGCTCGCGATGCTGGATCGTGCCTGCGACGGCTGCACGAACGGCGAATTCGCGGCCATGGTGACCGCGCCGGTCCAGAAGAGCGCGATCATGGATGCCGGCTTCGTCTTCTCGGGGCATACCGAATATCTGGCCGCGCGCACCCGGGCTGCGCTGCCGGTCATGATGTTGGTCAGCGGCAGCTTGCGCGTCGCCCTGGTCACGACTCATCTCGCGCTGGCCGACGTGCCCCGCGCCATCACGCGCGACCGGCTGCTCGCGACTCTTCGCATCGTGCACCACGACCTGGAACGCCATTTCGATCTGACGGCGCCGCGCATCGTCGTACTCGGACTGAACCCTCATGCCGGGGAGTCGGGCCACCTCGGCCGCGAGGAAATCGACGTGATCGGGCCCGCCGTGCGCGAGGCGCAGGGCGAAGGCATCGACGCGCGCGGACCGGTTCCGGCGGACACGGCCTTCGCGCCCCAATTTCTCGCGGACGCCGACGTGGTGCTGGCCATGTATCACGATCAGGGGCTGCCTGTGATCAAGCACGTGGGCTTCGGCAATGCGGTGAACGTCACGCTGGGGCTGCCGATTCTGCGCACCAGCGTGGATCACGGCACGGCGCTGTCCCTGGCGCGCACCGGCAAGGCCGACACGGGCAGCCTGTGCGCCGCTCTGGCCCTTGCCGTGCGCCTCACCGGCGGCGATGCGCGGCCGGACGCCTAGCGCCGCATGCAAGTCCGCAAGCGTTTCGGCCAGCACTTCCTGCATGATCCCGGAATCATCCGCCGCATCATCGACACCATCGCGCCGGCCCCGGGGGAACGATTGGTCGAGGTCGGTCCGGGCCGCGGCGCCCTCACCTGGGGCTTGCTGGCACGCGCCGGCACCATGGACGTGATCGAGATCGACCGCGATCTCGCGCAAACTCTCGTGTCCGACCCGAGGGCCGAAGGACGTCTGCGCGTTCAGGTCGAAAACGTCCTGCACACGGATTTCCTCGCGCTGCGCGGCGACGGCGCGCCGCTGCGCATCGTCGGCAACCTGCCCTACAACATATCGACGCCGCTGTTGTTCCGGCTCCTGCAGCAGCATGCCGCCATCGGCGACATGCACTTCATGCTGCAGAAGGAAGTGGTCGATCGCATGGCGGCGGCGCCCGGCGGCAAGGAATACGGGCGCTTGACCGTCATGCTCGCGGCGTATGCCGAAGTCGAGGCTCTGTTCGACGTGGGTCCGGGCGCCTTCCAGCCCCGGCCCAAGGTCTGGTCCGCGATCGTGCGTCTGCGGCCGACCCCGGGCCCACGCTTCGAGTTCGGCGACGACGGCGCGCTGCGCATGCTGGTCACCGCGGCGTTTTCCCATCGCCGCAAGACCCTGCGCAACGGCCTGAAGACGCTGCTCGGCGACGAGGATATCGAAGCCTGCGGGATCGATCCGCAACTGCGCCCCGAGACCCTGTCGCCGGCGCAATTCGGCAGGCTCGCCGCACGCTACTGCCGGCTGCGGCGGGATGCCGAACGACAAAGCGTTTGACCGGCCCGCACTCCGTTATACTCCGGCCGGATGTCCCGATATCAAAAGCTGCTGGTGGTGGTGGACCTGTCCAACGACAGCGGCGACGTGATCGTTGCAGCGCGTGATATGGCCGCCGACTCCAAGGCCACCATCGTCGCGTTGCACGTCGTCGAGTTCATTCCGGTCGAACCGATGGGCGAATCCCTGCTGCCGACCATGCAGATCGAAGTCGAGTTGGTGAAGCGTGCGCGGGAGAAGCTGGCCCAGCTGACGGCGCGCCTCGGATTGGCGGGCGCCACGCTGCGTGTCGAGGCCGGCAACACCAAGGCCGAGATCCTGCGGGTGGCCGAGGAGGAGAGCGCGGATCTGATCGTTGTCGGCAGCCGCGAACGCCATGGCCTCGCCATTCTGGTCAATTTCACGGAAGACGCAGTCCTGCACGCCGCGCATTGCGACGTGCTGGCGGTACGGCTGAGGTAACCTGAGCATGCCGACACAGGAAACGGAGGCGCTGAAGATCCGGGTGGAGGTCGAGACGTCCTACGTCGAGGAACAGTCCGATCCCGGCGACAAGCGCTACGTCTTTTCCTACACGATCACCATCCGCAACGAGGGCCGCGTTCCGGCCCGCCTGCTGACCCGGCACTGGATCATCACCGACGCCAACGGCAACGTCAAAGAGACCCGCGGTGACGGGGTGGTCGGCGAACAGCCTTACCTCAAGCCGGGCCAGGGTTTCCGCTATTCGAGCGGCGCCGTCATCGAGACGCCCGTGGGCACGATGCAGGGCAGCTATCAGATGATGGCGGACAATGGCCAGCAATTCGATGCGCCGATCGCGCCTTTCCGGCTGGCCATGCCGGGAGTTCTGCACTGAGGCGCGCGGCTGCATGGCGCTCTATGCAATCGGCGACATCCAGGGCTGCGACACCGAACTCGGCGCGCTGCTGAAGGCGATCAAGTTCTCCGCCGACCGCGATCGCCTCTGGTTCGTCGGCGACCTCGTGAATCGCGGCCCTGAATCGCTGCGAGCGCTGCGCCGGATACACGCTCTTGGCGAGGCTGCGACGGTTACTCTCGGGAATCACGACCTGCACCTGTTGGCGGTCGCCCTCGGCGAGGCGCGTCCGCGCACCGATGACACCCTCGATGACATTCTGGCGGCTCCCGACCGCGACTCCCTGCTCGAGTGGCTCATCGGGCGGCCGGTGCTGCACGAAAATCCGGAGCTCAATCTCTGCATGCTGCATGCCGGACTCGCTCCACAATGGGACCTGCCGACGGCGCGCTCCTGCGCGCGCGAATTCGAGGCCGCATTGCGCAAGAATCCCCGGCGCCTGTTCCAGCAGATGTACGGCGACGAACCCGATCGTTGGGATGCGAAGCTCGCCGGCGCGGAGCGCCTGAGGTTCATCGCCAATTGCTTCACGCGGCTGCGCTATGTCGATCCCGAAGGCCGGCTGGCATTGCGGGCCAAGGGATCGCCGAAAAAGGTGCAGGGCAAACCCCTGGTACCCTGGTTCGAAGCGCCAGGCGCGCGCTGGCATGGCCCTCGCATCATTTTCGGCCATTGGTCGACCCTCGGATACTTCAGCAACGCCGAGGTCACCAGCCTCGACACCGGATGCGTCTGGGGCGGAAGCCTCTCCGCACTCAGGCTCGACCCGCCGGACGCGGAGCCCGTACAAATCGGCTGCCGGGGGTTCAGGGATCCTCGATGACCGCGAAGTGTCACGGCACCGGTATAATGAGACGATGCGAGCCTTGAATCCCTTCAACCTGCGGTCATGGATCGACCGCAACCGCGCATTGCTCGAGCCGCCGGTCGGCAACAAGCTGCTCTTCGAGGACGCGGAATTCATCATCATGGCCGTCGGCGGTCCGAATTCTCGCAAGGACTTCCACCACGATCCCGGCGAGGAGTTCTTCTACCAGGTCGAAGGCGACATGGTGCTGCGCACGGTGCAGGAGGAACGCCTGATCGATGTGCCGATTCGCGCGGGCGACGTGCTGCTGTTGCCGCCCGAGGTGCCGCACTCGCCCCAGCGTCCGGCCGGCAGCGTCGGCATCGTCGTGGAGCGGCGCCGCGCCCCGGACGAATTGGACGGATTTTCGTGGTATTGCGAGAACTGCGGACACCGGCTCCATATGGAGCGCGTCGCCGTGCGCGACATCGTGACGGACCTGCCGCCCGTCTTCTCGCGGTTCTTTTCGAGCATCGCCCGCCGCACCTGTTCGGTCTGCGGCACCGTCATGGCGGCCCCCACCTGAAGGCGCACGCATTCACCGCCGCGGACGCCCTTGCCCGGGACGCCGACGACCCGCTGGCCGCCTACGCGCAGGAGTTCCATCACCCGTACGACGCCGGCGGCCGCAAACTGGTCTACCTCGCGGGACATTCGCTCGGGCTGCAGCCCAAAGCCGCGGCCGAGGCGGTCGGGCAGGAATTGGCGGACTGGCGCCGGTTGGGCGTTCTCGGCCATCACGCGGCCGCACGCCCGTGGATCGGGTACCACGAACGGTTCGCCGCGCCCCTCGCCGCCCTGGTCGGCGCCGGCGAGAACGAGGTGGTGGCGATGAATTCGCTCACCGTCAACCTGCATTTGATGATGGTCAGCTTTTTCGCGCCGACCGCCGGGAGGCGCCGCGTGCTGATGGAGGCGTCGGCCTTCCCGTCGGATCGACACGCGATCGTGTCGCAGCTCGAATTTCACGGCCTCGACGCCGCGGAATATCTCATCGAAGCGGCGCCGCGGCCGGGCGAACGCTGCCTGCGCACCGAGGATCTGATCGCGCTCATCGAGCGCGAGGGCCCGGGCCTCGCGCTCGTGCTGCTGCCCGGGGTGCAGTACTTGACGGGGCAGTGCCTGGAGCTTGCCCCGCTGATCGCTGCGGCGCATCGCGTCGGTGCGGTCGTGGGCCTGGACCTCGCGCATGCCGTGGGCAACACCCCGCTCGACCTGCACGACTGGAACGCCGATTTCGCAGTGTGGTGCAGCTACAAGTATCTCAACGCCGGCCCGGGAGCGATCGGCGGCTGCTTCATCCACGAGCGCCACGCATCGAATCCCCGCGTGCCGCGCTTTGCCGGCTGGTGGGGACATGACAAGGCGAGTCGATTCGACATGGGACCGCACTTCGTCCCGATCTGCGGGGCCGAGGGCTGGCAGATCAGCAATCCGCCGATCCTGTCGAGCGCGCCGTTGCTGGCCTCGCTCGCCCTGTTCGAACGCGCCGGGAGGGCGCAGCTGCGCGAAAAGTCCGTGTCGCTGACCGGGTATCTGCGCCGGCTGGTCGCCTCCGAACTGGCGGACTCCGTGCAGATCGTCACGCCGGCGGCGCCCGATGCGCACGGCTGTCAATTGAGTCTGCGCCTCCTGAGGCCGCCGGCCGACGCCAGACGCTGTCACGAGCGCCTCACCGCGGCGGGAGTCGTCGGCGACTGGCGCGAGCCGGACATCCTGCGCCTGGCGCCGGTCCCCCTCTACAACTCGTACGGCGACGTTCACACGGCCGTCGCTCGATTGGCCGAGGCCCTCGGTCCATGAAGCGCCGGAGGCGGCGGCGTGATCGGGGTTCCCTCATTTCTGCTTCCAAACGCGTCGCGGTAGGGACGACGGTTAACCCGTCGCCCCCCGCACAGATCCGTACTTGCA
>JBBIKV010000103.1:0-13190 GCA_037445285.1 Nevskiaceae bacterium
TCTGCCCGGTGAACCCCGACGGCACGTTGGGCACCTGCACCAGCGCCACCGCCGCACCGACATTTGGATTGCCGAACGCGCTCGCCGTCAGCGGCGGCTACCTGTACGTGGCCGACGCCAACGGCCCCGGTTATGTGTGGAGCTGCACGATCAATGGCGCCAACGGCAGCTTGAGTGCGTGCATCCCGAACGCCATCGGCACGGTCAATACGTTGGACGGCGTCGCCGTCACGGCCACCGCGGCGTATATCGTCGACATCAATGGCGGCAACCTGACCACGTGCACGGTAAGCCCCGTCGACGGCAGCCTGTCCGCCTGCACCCAGGTCACGCTGAACGGTACGGCTCCCGGCAACGGCAATACCCCGAACTCATCGCCGCGCAGCGCAGCCGTCTACGGCGGCAACCTCTACATCGGCACCAACGCCGGTGACATGGTTCTGCCAATTGCCGGCAATGGCACGGTGACCCCGAATTATCCATGCTCGCTCACCCCAGGGACGTCGTGCACGATCGATGGAAATGTACCCACGGCATCGACTCAAACGCCGATCTCGGGCTTCGCCTTCAACCACGGTCATGCATACGTCAGCGGCTTCGGCGGCGGCGGCGGCATCGGAATCTGCACGCTCGAGCCTTCCGGGATCATCGACAATTGCGCGACCAGCCCGAGCCCGACGGGATATTACGGCGGCTTGGCGGTCCACTGAGCCGACCTGCCGTCACACTCAACGTCGCGCCGGCCAGCGCCGGATATAGTCCGCCTGTTCAACCGTCTGGGGCACCTTGCGCCAGGTCTTGGAGCGCTCACTCTGGCGCCATAGGTGGTTCAGGAGCTTGAGCGCCGCTTTGCCGCCCCCCCCTTCCTCCGCCAGATGGCAACCCACCACCATGCCCGTGCGGCCGATGCCGGCGCGGCAATGCACGTAAACACAGCGGCCCGACGTGAGCGCCGCCCGAATATCGGACAGGATCTGCTGCATCTGCGCCGCGTCGTCGGGCACCCAGGTATCGGCGATCGCGGAGCGTACGTGCCGGGTATGCGCCGGCAATAGATGGCGATAGGCCGGGCATTCGCGCTCCTGGGTCAGGTCGACGAAGTAGTCGACGCCGGCCGCACCAAGCAGGGAAAGCCGGGCGCGCGCGTCCGCCTCGTCGGTCCCGAACGGATGTTCGCCCGCCAGAAAGCGGCCGGGAATGACCCAATACGTGTTCGGCAGCGGTCGATCCATGTCAGGCGAGGTTGATTTTGCGGGTGGCCACCGGTGGATGTTACCAGCGATCGATTTTGCGAAACTGGCTCGCGTCGTGCAATAGAGTGTTACCGTAAGCGGCTAAACAGGAGACGCTCGTGAATCAATTCAAACCCAACCCGCCGTCCGTGCGACCCGGTTCACCGGTCGGCGAGGACCCGATGATGGACTTTCGTGCCCGCCTGGTTCATCAGCAAGCCGAAGCCGCCGAGCGGCGGCGCCTCGATCTCGCGGAACAATCCTCGCGTCTGAAGACCGCCGAGGAACGCATCCGCATCTGGGAGCGCATCCATGAGGTGACCCTGCCGCGGGATTCCGCGCACAACCTAGTAGAGATCATCGCCGCCAACACGGGGCTCACGGAGACCGACGTGCGCGAGGAACAACAACGGCGCGCGGCGCTGCGAGCCGCCACGGCCGCGGCCGCGGCCCTCTGACGGTCTGACCCTTCGACGGCGGCGGCCCGGTCCGCGGCCTAAATGTCCCAGTTCGGGCCGGACGGCCCGGTGCCGGCCTCGATGATCCCCGCCTCGACCAGACGCGCGATCACCCGGGCGGCGGCCGCTTCCGGATCCACTGTCGCCGTGTCCAGGTGGATCTCGGGGGACTCCGGGGCTTCGTAGGGCGAATCGATGCCGGTGAAGTTCTTCAATTCACCGCGCCGCGCCTTCTTGTAGAGTCCCTTCACGTCGCGCGCCTCCGCGGCCGCCAACGAGGTGTCGACGTACACCTCGAAGAACTCGCCGGCGCCGACCAGAGCGCGCGCCATGCGCCGCTCCGACCGGAACGGCGAGATGAACGACACCAGCACGATGAGCCCCGCATCGACCATCAAGCGGGCGACCTCGGCGACGCGCCGGATGTTCTCGACCCGGTCCTGATCGGTGAAGCCCAGATCCTTGTTGAGCCCGTGACGGACGTTGTCGCCGTCCAGCAGGTAGGTATGGCGGCCGTCGGCGTGCAGCCGCTTTTCCACCAGATTGGCGATGGTCGATTTGCCGGCGCCCGACAGGCCGGTGAACCACAGGATGCAGGGCTTCTGGTGGCTCAGTTGCGCCCGCGCCGTCTTGTTGACGTCGAGCGCCTGCCAATGGACGTTCTGCGAGCGGCGCAGCGCGAAATGCAGGAGTCCGGCGCCGACGGTGTTGTTAGTCAAGCGGTCGATCAGGATGAATCCGCCCAGGGTCCGGCTGTCCCGGTAGGGTTCGAAGGCCACGGCGCTGCTGAGTTCGAGTCCGCACACCCCGATGTCGTTGAGCTCGAGCTTCTTCGCCGCCAGATGCTCGAGGGTGTTGACGTTCACCCGGTACTTGATCGGGGCCACCGTGGCGGTCACGGTCTTGGTGCCGATTTTCAGGAGATAGGCACGCCCCTGCAGGAGCGGTTCATCGTGCATCCAGACCACCGTGGCCTCGAACTGATTCGCGACGGCCGGCGGCGCAGCGGCGGCGCACAGGACGTCGCCGCGGCTCACGTCGATCTCGTCGGTCAGGGTGAGCGTCACCGATTGGGCGGCCTGCGCCTCCTCGGTCTCGACGTCGCCCACCAGGATGCGCGCCACGCGGCTGGCGCGTCCCGAGGGCAGCACGCGGACGGCGTCGCCGCGGCGGATCCGGCCCGCGGCGATGAGACCGGCAAAACCGCGGAATTCAGGGCTGGGACGGTTGACCCATTGCACCGGCAGGCGGAACGCGGCGCCCGCCGAGTCGTCCGCGAGCGCGACGGATTCCAGGTGCGCGAGCAGGCCGGGGCCGTGGTACCAGGGCGTTCGGTCGCTGCGCGTCACGATGTTGTCGCCGCCCACGGCGGAGACGGGGATGCAGGTGATGTCCGCAAGGTCGATGCGGTGCGCGAATTCGCGGTACTCTTGCTCGATGTCGGCGAAGACCTGCGGCGAATAGCCGACCAGATCCATCTTGTTCACCGCCAGCACGACGTGGCGGATGCCGAGCAGCGCCGCCAGGTAGCTGTGGCGGCGGGTCTGCGTGAGCACGCCCTTGCGGGCGTCGACCAGGATGACGGCCAGGTCCGCCGTGGAGGCGCCCGTGACCATGTTGCGGGTGTATTGCTCGTGGCCGGGCGTATCGGCCACGATGAACTTGCGCTTGTCCGTGGAGAAGAACCGGTAGGCCACGTCGATGGTGATGCCCTGTTCGCGTTCCGCGGACAGGCCGTCCACCAGGAGGGCGAAGTCCAGCTCGCCGCCCCGCGTGCCGATCTTCTTCGATTCGTCGGCGAGCGTCGCCAGCTGATCCTCGAAGATCATCTTCGATTCGTGAAGCAGCCGGCCGATGAGAGAGGACTTGCCGTCGTCCACCGAGCCGCAGGTGATGAAGCGCAGCAGCCCCTTGTGCGCATGCCGTTCGAGGTACTCCTCGACCTCCCCGCCGGTGGCAGTCGCATCGAGTGCCATCAGAAATACCCCTCGCGCTTCTTCCGCTCCATGGACGCCGCCCCTTCCTGGTCGACCAGTCGCCCCTGACGTTCGGAACTGCGGGCGAGAAGCATCTCGCGGATCACCAGCGGCAGCGTATCGGCCGTGCTCTCGTCGGCGCCCGTCAGGGGATAACAACCCAGGGTGCGAAAGCGCACGCTCAACTGTTCGATGCGATCCTGCGGTCCCAGCGGCAGGCGTTCATCGTCGACCATCAACAGCCGGCCGTCCCGGCGCACGACCGGCCGCACCTTCGCCAGATACAGCGGCACGATCGGCACGGCATGCACGTGGATGTACTGCCACACGTCGAGCTCGGTCCAGTTCGACAGCGGGAAGACGCGGATGCTCTCGCCCTTGTTCTTGCGCGTGTTGTACAGCTGCCAGAGCTCCGGGCGCTGGTTCTTCGGATCCCAGCGATGCTGCGCGGAGCGGAACGAGAACACCCGCTCCTTGGCGCGGCTCTTCTCCTCGTCGCGCCGGCCGCCGCCGAAGGCGGCATCGAAGCCGTACCGGTCGAGCGCCTGCCGCAGCGCCTGGGTGAGCATCAGGTCCGAATAGGTGGCGCCATGCGACCAGGGCTTCACGCCGGCGCGCGCGCCCTCCTCGTTCGTGTGCACCAAGAGTTCCAGGCCGTGGCGCCGCGCGGTGGCATCGCGGAACTCCAGCATTTCGCGAAAATCCCATCCGGTCGCGATCTGCAGCAGCGGAAACGGCGGCTTGGCGGGCGCAAACGCCTTCAGGGCGAGATGCAGCATCACGGAGCTGTCCTTGCCGATCGAATACAGCATCACGGGTTTGTCGCACTCCGCGACGACCTCGCGCAGGATGTGGATGCTCTCGGCTTCCAGCCGCTGCAGGTGGTCGAGGGGCGCCAACGCGAGCCTGCCCGCTAGCCCACGTAATGCGCGGGCGTCTTCGCGCGGATCTGCTCCGCCGTGACTCCGGGTGCGGTCTCGATGAGCTTGAACGGCTCGCGGCGGGTCGCCCGCGCGAACACCGCCAGTTCCGTGATCACCATGTCGACGACGTTGGCGCCGGTCAGCGGCAGGTCGCATCGCTTCTTGAATTTCGACTCGCCGTCCTTGGAGGTGTGCTCCATGACCACCACGACGCGCTTCACCCCGGCGACCAGGTCCATGGCGCCGCCCATGCCCTTGACCATCTTCCCCGGCACCATCCAGTTCGCCAGATCGCCGTTTTCGGCCACCTCCATGGCGCCGAGCACCGCCATGTCGATGTGTCCGCCGCGGATCATCGCAAAGCTGTCGGCCGACGAAAAATAGGAGCTCATCGCGAGCGCGCTCACCGTCTGCTTGCCGGCGTTGATGAGATCCGGATCTTCCTCGCCTTCGTACGGAAACGGACCGATGCCCAGCATGCCGTTTTCCGACTGCAGCACGACCTTCATGCCCGGTGCGATGTAGTTGGCGACCAGCGTGGGTATGCCGATCCCGAGGTTCACGTAATAGCCGTCTTTGAGCTCGCGCGCCGCGCGCGCCGCCATGTCCTCACGAGACCAGGGCATGGGAGGCCTCCGTGCGCTTGCGAAGGGTGAGTTTTTCGATCTTCTTGTCGTACGGGCTGCCGTTGATGATGCGGTGCACATAGATTCCGGGCGTATGGATGTGGTCGGGATCCAGGGTGCCGGGCTCGACCAGTTCCTCCACCTCGGCCACGGTGATGCGCCCGGCCGTGGCCATGTTCGGATTGAAGTTCCGCGCCGTCTTGCGGTAGACCAGATTGCCCTCGGTGTCGCCCTTCCAGGCCTTGACCAGCGAGACGTCGGCGACGATGCCGCTCTCGAGGATGTAGGTTTCGCCGTCGACGACCCGCGACTCCTTGCCCTCGGCCACCAGGGTGCCCGCTCCGGTCTTGGTGAAGAAGGCGAGGATCCCGGCGCCGCCGGCGCGCACGCGCTCTGCCAAGGTGCCCTGGGGGTTGAATTCCAATTCCAGCTCACCGGCGAGGTATTGGCGTTCGAATTCCTTGTTCTCGCCGACGTAGGAGGAGATCATCTTGCGGATTTGCCGGGTCTTCAAGAGGAGGCCCAGGCCCGAGCCATCCGTGCCGGCATTGTTCGACACGACGGTGAGGTCACGCACGCCGGAATCGCGCAGGGCGCCGATCAACCGGTCCGGCACGCCGCACAGACCGAATCCGCCGCAGCACAGCGTGATGCCGTCCCTGACGATGCCGGCGAGCGCGGCGGCCGCATCCGGATACACCTTGGATCCCGGCAGGCCCTTGGAAGCCGATGGGTTGTTCATGCGATTGCCCGCCTCCCCGAAAATGATCCTGCAAGCCCGTCAGTATAGCGCCGCCGGCGCCCCGGGGCTCGGCGCCCCGGCTACGCGCCCCGCCTCACCGTCCGGGGCGGGCGGTGGCGGCATCGAGCGTATTGGACAGCAGCATCGCGATCGTCATGGGACCGATGCCGCCCGGCACCGGCGTGATCCAGCCGGCGCGCTCCGCCGCCGCGGCATACTCGACATCGCCCACCAAGCGTCCGGCGTCGGTCCGGTTGATGCCGACATCGAACACGGCGGCGCCGGGACGGATCCACTCGCCCCGGACCATGCCCGGCTTGCCGACGGCGGCGACCACCACCTCGGCCCGCTCCACCTCGGCCCGCAGATCCCGCGTTCGCGTATGACAGACGGTGACCGTCGCCCCGGCCAGCATCAATTCGAGCGCCATGGGGCGCCCCACGATGTTCGAGGCACCGACCACCGTGGCACGCAGCCCCGACAGGGCGATGCCGTACTCCTTCGCCAGGCGGATGACGCCGAACGGGGTGCAGGGGCGCAGGCGCGGCCGCTTCTGCGCCAGCAGACCCGTGTTGTAGGGATGAAAGCCGTCGACATCCTTCGCCGGATCCACGAGGTCCATGACCTCGTTGGCATCGAGACCCGACGGCAGCGGCAGCTGGACCAGGATTCCGTCCACCCGATCGTCCGCATTCAAGGCCGCGATCTGGTTGAGCAGCGCCTCCCGGAACACGCTGTCGGGCAGGTCGAAGGCGAAGGACTGGATGCCGGCTTCCTCGCAGGCGAGGCGTTTGTTCCGCACGTACACCGCCGAGGCCGGATCCGACCCCACCTTGACCACGGCGAGCCCCGGACGGCGGCCCCGCGCCGCGGCGAAGTCCGCGGCACGGGTCTTGACTTCCGCGCGCACGCGGGCGGCGACGGCCTTGCCGTCGAGCACTACTGCCGAGGACATGCCTAGTACCGGTACTGATCGACTTTGTACGGGCCTTCCTTGGCAACACCGATGTACCGGGCCTGCACGTCGGTCAGTTCGGTCAACTGCGCCCCCAGCTTCGACAACTGCAGCCGCGCGACCTTCTCGTCGAGGTGCTTCGGCAGCACGTACACGCCCACCGGATACTTGCCCGTGTTGCAGTAGAGTTCGATCTGCGCCAGCACCTGGTTGGCGAACGAGGAACTCATGACGTAGGACGGATGACCCGTGCCGCAGCCCAGATTCACCAGGCGCCCTTCGGCCAGCAGGATGATGCGCTTGCCGTCGGGGAATACGATGTGATCGACCTGGGGCTTGATGTTGTCCCAGACATATTGCCGCAGGGCCGCCACCTCGATTTCATTGTCGAAGTGGCCGATGTTGCACACGATCGCCTGGTCCTTCATGCGCTTCATGTGGTCGTGCGTGATGACATGGAAGTTGCCGGTGGCCGACACGAAGATGTCGGCCTTGTCCGCGGCATAGTCCATGGTCACGACCCGGTAACCTTCCATCGCCGCCTGCAGCGCGCAGATCGGATCGATTTCGGTGACCCACACCTGGGCCGACAGCGCCCGCAGGGCCTGGGCGGAGCCCTTGCCGACGTCGCCGTAACCCACCACCACCGCCACCTTGCCGGCGATCATCACGTCGGTGGCGCGCTTGATGGCATCCACCAGCGACTCGCGGCAGCCGTAGAGATTGTCGAATTTGGACTTGGTCACCGAGTCGTTCACGTTGAAGGCCGGGAACGCGAGTTGGTTCTGTTTGGCCATTTCATAGAGGCGCTTGACGCCGGTCGTCGTCTCTTCGGTGACGCCCTTGATCTTGGCGAGCCGCACCGAGTACCACTTCGGGTCGATCTTCAGCTTGGCCTTGATCGCCGCGAACAGCAGCGTCTCTTCCTCGTTGCCGGGCTTCGAGAGCAGCGATGCGTCCTTCTCGGCCTTGGCTCCCAGGTGCAGCAGCAGCGTCGCATCGCCGCCGTCGTCCAGGATCATGTTCGAGTAGCCGCCATCCGGCCATTCGAAGATGCGGTGGGTGTAGTCCCAGTATTCGGCCAGGCTCTCGCCCTTGACCGCGAACACCGGCGTGCCGCCCGCCGCAATGGCGGCGGCCGCATGGTCCTGGGTCGAGTAGATGTTGCACGACGCCCAGCGCACCTGTGCGCCCAGGGCGTTCAGGGTCTCGATCAACACGGCCGTCTGAATGGTCATGTGCAGGGAGCCGGTGATGCGCGCGCCGCGCAGCGGCTGCTGGGTCGAGTACTCGTTGCGGATGGCCATGAGACCGGGCATTTCCGTCTCGGCGATCCTGATTTCCTTGCGGCCCCAGTCGGCGAGGCTGAGGTCCTTGACCAGATAGTCGGCCTGCGCCTTGATTGCTGCATTCATTATCGATGACTCCTGTGATTCGTGCGTGCGTTCGCTTACGGTGGGGCGCTGCTTAGGCAGCGCGATTCGCTTTCAGTTCCGCTGCGAGCACGTCGGCCTTGTCGGTGCGTTCCCAGCTGAACTCCTCTTCCTTGCGGCCGAAATGGCCATAGGCCGCGGTTTGTTGATAAATCGGACGGGCCAAATCCAGCATCTCCCGCAGCCCGAACGGGGTCAGGTCGAAATGGGCCCGTACGATCTGCGTGAGTCGCTTGTCGGACAGTTTACCCGTCCCGAAGGTTTCGACCATGATGGACGTGGGTTCGGCCACCCCGATGGCGTAGGAAACCTGCACCTCGCAACGGTCGGCAAGTCCCGCCGCCACGATGTTCTTGGCGACATAACGTGCCGCATAGGCGGCCGAACGGTCCACTTTGGACGGGTCCTTGCCCGAAAACGCGCCGCCGCCGTGGCGTGCGAACCCGCCATAGGTGTCGACGATGATCTTCCGGCCGGTCAGCCCACAATCCCCCACGGGACCGCCGATGACGAAGCGTCCAGTGGGATTGATGTGATACTTGGTGTGCTTGTCGATCCACTTCTTCGGCAGCACGGGTTTCAGGATCTCCTCCATCACCGCCTCGCGCAGGTGCCGGGTGCTGATGTCGTCCGAGTGCTGAGTCGAGAGCACCACCGCCTCGAGGCCCACGGGTTTGTCGTTCTCGTAGCGCAGCGTCACCTGGCTCTTCGCATCCGGGCGCAGCCACGGCAGCTTGCCGCTCTTGCGCACCTGGGCCTGGCGCTTCACCAGACGGTGCGCGAGCGTGATGGGTGCCGGCATCAGCACGTCCGTCTCATTGGTGGCATAGCCGAACATCAGTCCCTGATCGCCCGCGCCCTGTTTGCGCTCATCCTTGCGGTCCACGCCCTGGGCGATGTCGGGCGATTGCTTGCCGATGATGTTGAGCACGCCGCAGCTCGCGCCGTCGAAACCCATGTCCGAGTGGTCATAGCCGATGCCGAGCACGGTCCTGCGCACCAGCGCTTCCACGTCGACCCAAGCCGTGGTGGTGACCTCGCCCGCCACGATGACGACCCCGGTTTTCACCATCGTCTCGCAGGCCACGCGGCCGCGCGGATCGGCGGTGAGAATGGCATCGAGCACCGCGTCGGAAATCTGGTCCGCCACCTTGTCCGGATGACCTTCCGAAACCGATTCAGAAGTGAAAGAAAAGCTCTTGCTCATGGTTGAATCCTTCGCCGTATGGATGCCTAGCCGAAATTTTCCCGATAACGCCGATCGAACTCGGCGCGCGTGAACTCGTGGTTCTGCGGTCCGCGCGATTCGATCTTGATCGCCCCCATCAATGCGGCGATGCGGCCCGTCGTCTGCCAGTCGAGGCCGTGTAACAAGCCGTGCATTAGACCAGCGCGGTAGGCGTCGCCGCAACCCGTGGGGTCCACCACCGACCGGGCCTTCACCGCCGGGACGGCGAGGGTGCCTTCCGGGGTGTGGATCACCGAGCCCTCGGCCCCGCGGGTGACGATCAGGGCCTTCACCCGTTTGACGATGTCCGCCGCCGTCAGACCGGTCTTTTGTTGCATCATCCCCCATTCATAGTCATTGACCGCGATCCAGGTCGCCTGGTCGATGAAGGTGGAGAGCTCCGCCGCACCGAACATGGGCAGGCCCTGGCCGGGGTCAAAAATGAACGGGATCTTCGCGGCCTCGAACTGGGCCGCATGCTCGATCATCGCCTGGCGACCGTCGGGCGCCACGATGCCGAGCGCGATCGACTCCCCGGCATCCGACACCTTGTTCACGTGCGCATGCTGCATGGCACCGGGATGAAATGCCGTGATCTGGTTGTCATCCAGATCCGTCGTAATGAACGCCTGTGCCGTGAAAGCGTCGTCGACGACCTTGATCCGGTCGACCCGGATGCCCTGCGCCAGCATGCGCTCCCGGTAGGGAGCGAAATCATGGCCGGCCGTCGCCATCGCCACCCCCTCGTCACCCAGCAACCTCAGGCCATAGGCGATGTTGGCGGCGCAACCACCGAATTCGCGGCGCATTTCCGGGACGAGGAAGGACACATTAAGGATATGTAACTTGTCGGGTAGCAGGTGCGCTTTGAACCGATCGGGAAACACCAGAATCGTATCGTAGGCCACCGAGCCGCAAATCAAGGCAGCTTTGCGGCTGCCGCTCTCATTCACCATTGGCCACCCGAGTGAGACAAACCGCTATTCTACAGTCAAACGCCTGCCGCCCGCCTCACGGAATGCCAACTTCCCGTCGGGCGTACCGCCGCGCACAGGACGGGTAATAAAACACGCCCCGGGTCGGTCTCATCAAGTAGACGAGTTCGATACTGTCACAACCCCGAAAGGAGATCATCGATGAAGAAGACGAATGCCACCATCACCGCGATCGGCAGCCTGTTGACCCTGGGCGCCGCGGCCTTTGCGGTGCCGGCCTTTGCCGCCGACAAGCCGGATATGGAAAAGTGCTATGGCGTCGCCAAGGCCGGCAAGAACGACTGCGCCGGTCCCGCCCATGCCTGCGCCGGCCAGTCCAAGATGAATGCCGGCGGCAAGGAATGGATCTCCGTCCCCAAGGGCACCTGCGAGCGTCTGTCGGGCGGCAGCCTGACCACCAAGTAAGCAGGCGGCGGTCCCTCGAGCCATGCGCGGCGTCGCTCCATCGTCCGAGGGCCACGACCCGATGCCGGCAGCCGCCGGCATCGGGCTGCGCGCGCCGCATCACCTGCACGTGCTCTCCCAGTGGCCGCGCGTGGCCTGGTTCGAGGCCCACGCCGAGAACTACTTCGCCGACGGCGGCGCGCACGTGGAGTGCCTGACGAGGATCCGGGCACGCTATCCGTTGTCGCTGCACGGCGTCGGCCTGTCCCTGGGCTCGACCGACGCGCTCAACCGCGAGCATTTGGCGAAATTGCGCCGCGCCATCGCGCGCTTCGAACCGCAGCTCGTGTCGGAACATTTGTGCTGGAGCTCCGTCGACGGTCGGTTCGCCAATGATCTGCTGCCGCTGCCCTACACCGAGGAGGCGCTGCGGCACGTGAGTCTGCGCATCGCGCAGGCACAGGACGCCCTGGGACGGCGGATCCTGATCGAGAACGTGTCGAGCTATCTCGCGTTCAACGCCTCCACGCTCACCGAATGGGAATTCCTGACGGGAGTCGCCGCCGAATCCGGCTGTGGCATCCTGCTGGACCTCAACAACATCCACGTCGCCGCCCACAACCACGGATTCTCCGCCGCCGAATACCTCGGGGCGATTCCGCCCGAGTCCGTGCAGGAGTTTCATCTCGCCGGCCACAGCCGCCTCGAACAGAGTGGCCGCGACCTGCTGATCGACACGCATGGCTCACCCGTCTGCACCGCCGTGTGGGAGCTGTATCGCGAGGCCGTGCAGCGCTTCGGCCACGTACCGACGCTCATCGAATGGGACACGGACATTCCGGCGTTCGAGGTGCTGCAGGACGAAGCCGCGACCGCGGACTCGATCCGGAGCGGGGATCATGCCGCCGCTGCGTGAACTGCAGCTCCGGATGATGGACGCGCTGTTGGGCGACGCCTCCGAACCGGCCGTGCCGTTCATCGCTGCGCCCGCACGCCGGGCGCGGCGCCGCCTCGCCGTGTACCGGAACAACCTGCAGCTCAATTTCCTGGGCAGCCTGGAATCCTCGTTTCCCGCGATCCGGCGCCTGGTGGGCGAGGAGTATTTCACGCAAACCGCCCGCGAATTCCAGCGCCGCCACCCCTCGCCCTCCGGCGACCTCTTGCATGCCGGACGGTTGTTTCCGGACTTCCTGGCCGAACTGCACGCCGCGGACCGCTTCCGCTACCTGGCCGACGTCGCACGGCTGGAATGGCTCGTTCAAGACGCGCTGCTCGCGGCGGAGCACGCCCCGCTCGATCTGTCGAAACTGGCGGCCGTGTCCGCGGACGACTACGACGGCCTGCACTTCGCGCTGCACCCGTCGCTGCGCCTGTTCTCGGCACCGGTTCCGGCGCTGCGCATCTGGGATACCAACGTCGGCGCCGCGGCCGCGGCCGGGACCGAACCGGAGACGGTCGATCTCGACGGCGGCGCCGACCGGCTGGCGCTGATGTGCCGCCGGCTGACCCTCGAGGTGCATCCCTTGAGTCCCGGCGAAGCCGGATTCCTCGGGGCGGTGCAGCAGGGGGCGACCTTCGCCGACGCGGTCGATGCCGGGGCTGCGGCCGGCGAGGAATTCGATGCGACCGCCGCCTTGCGCCGTTTCGTGACCGCCGAGGCCATCGTCGACTTCAGCTGACCGCCGCCCCGCGCCGCCCTTTTCTCAGTCACCCTCAACGTCACTCCCTCAGGAATCCCCCATGTCCGCACTCGAACGCTGCTACGCCCCCAATGACCTGGCCATCCGCCTCTTGAACCCGCTGCAACCGCTGTTCGCTCTCGGCGCACGGCTGTACGTGAGCTGGCAGTTCCTGAAATCCGGCTACATCAAGGTCACCAACTGGGACAGCACCCTGTATTTGTTCGAGAATGAGTACCACACCCCCGTGTTGTCGCCGCACGTCGCGGCGGTGACCGGGGCGTTCGGAGAGCTGTTTTTCCCCACGCTCCTGGTGCTAGGCTTGCTCGGACGCTTGAGTGCCATCGGCCTGTTCGCGGTGAATGCGGTGGCGGTGATCTCGTACTCGCAGGTGCTGCTCGCCGAGGGCTCGGAGGCCGCCCTGGGGCAGCACGTGCTGTGGGGCACCCTGCTGGTGTTTGCGATCGTGTTCGGACCGGGAAAGATCTCCATGGACAACCTGTTGAACAGGTCACGCTTCTGACGCTGGGTCGCGATATCTGCGGCGACTGGGACGGCG
>JBBIKV010000104.1:0-12801 GCA_037445285.1 Nevskiaceae bacterium
CCATGGAGATGGTGGCCGCCAGCAAGATGCGCAAGGCGCAGGAGCGCATGCGCGCCGCCCGTCCGTATGCGGAACGCCTGCGCAACGTCATCGGCCATCTGCGACTCGCCAATCCGGACTACAAGCATCCGTTTCTGATGGACCGGCCCGTCAAGGCGACCGGCATCATCATCATCGCCACCGACCGCGGTCTCGCGGGCGGCCTCAACATCAACCTGTTCAAGGCCGCGCTCAACTCGATCAAGGATGCCCAGGGCCGGGGCGAGAAGATCCAGCTCTGCCTGATCGGCACGAAGGCCGTGCAGTTCTTCCGCCGCCTGTCGCTGCCGATCGCGGCGTCGGCCACGCATCTCGGCGACCGTCCGGAAGTGGCGCAGCTGATCGGCACCGTCAAGGTCATGCTCGATCAGTATCGGGCCGGCGAAATCGACCGCCTGATCCTGGTGCACAACGTGTTCGTGAACACCATGAGCCAGAAGGGAACGGTGTCGCAGCTGCTTCCGGTCGAGGCAACGGATCAGGGCAGCCTGCAGGAGCGCTGGGACTACATCTATGAGCCGAGTCCGGCGGACCTGCTCGACGGGATTCTCATGCGCTATGTGGAGTCCCAGGTCTACCAGGGCGCGGTCGAGAACGTGGCCAGCGAAATGGCGGCCCGCATGGTCGCCATGAAGAGCGCCACGGATAACGCCGGCAACCTCATCGCCGAGCTGCAATTGATTTACAACAAGGCCCGGCAGGCCGCGATCACCACCGAGCTGTCGGAGATCGTCGGCGGCGCGGCGGCGGTGTAGGTAGGATTGGGTGTGAACGTCGGGTTTGATGGACGGCTGAATCTTAATCGGCGCGCGGCGCCGCTAATTTTCGGGGTTGCGCAGCAACCCCGTTGAAGGGTGAATAGACAATGATATCCAGCGGAAAAATCGTGCAAATCATCGGAGCGGTCGTCGACGTGGAGTTCCCCCGCGACCAGATTCCCAAGATCTACGACGCGCTCAAGCTCGATGACGTGAAGCTCACCCTCGAGGTGCAGCAGCAGCTCGGTGACGGCGTGGTGCGCACCATCGCCATGGGCCCGTCGGAGGGATTGCGCCGCGGACTCACGGTCGCCAACACCGGCAAGCCGATTTCCGTTCCCGTGGGCACCGGTGTGCTAGGCCGGATCATGGACGTGCTCGGCGAGCCCCAGGATGAAGCAGGTCCGGTGCCGGCCACCGACCATTGGCCCATCCACCGTCCGTCGCCTGCGTATGACGAACAAACGGGCGGCCAGGAACTGCTGGTCACCGGCATCAAGGTCATCGACCTGCTGATTCCCTTCGCGAAGGGCGGCAAGGTCGGTCTGTTCGGCGGCGCCGGGGTGGGCAAGACCGTCAACATGCTCGAACTCATCAACAACATAGCGAAACAGCATTCGGGCCTGTCGGTGTTCGCCGGCGTCGGCGAACGCACCCGCGAGGGCAACGACTTCTACCACGAGATGAAGGACTCGGGCGTGCTCGACAAGGTCGCCATGGTGTACGGCCAGATGAACGAGCCCCCGGGCAACCGGCTGCGCGTCGCGCTCACCGGTCTCACGATGGCCGAGTATTTCCGCGACGAGAAGCAGGCCAACGGCAAGGGTCGCGACGTGTTGATGTTCATCGACAACATCTACCGCTACACGCTCGCCGGCACCGAAGTGTCGGCGCTGCTCGGCCGCATGCCGTCCGCTGTGGGCTACCAGCCGACACTGGCCGAGGAAATGGGCGTGCTGCAGGAGCGCATCACGTCCACCAAGACCGGTTCGATCACCTCCGTGCAGGCCGTGTACGTGCCTGCCGACGACTTGACCGATCCCTCGCCGGCCACGACCTTTGCCCACTTGGACGCGACCGTCGTGCTGTCGCGCCAGATCGCCTCCCTCGGCATCTACCCCGCGGTGGATCCGCTCGACTCGACCAGCCGCCAGCTCGATCCCCTGGTGGTGGGGGACGACCACTACAACACGGCGCGCGGCGTGCAGGCCATCCTGCAGCGCTACAAGGAACTGCAGGACATCATCGCGATTCTCGGCATGGACGAACTGTCCGAAGAGGACAAACTGTCGGTGTACCGCGCCCGCAAGATCCAGCGCTTCCTGTCGCAGCCCTTCAACGTGGCCAAGGTGTTCACCGGTCAGGACGGCAAGATCGTGCCGCTGGCGGACACGATTCGGGGCTTCAAGGCCATCATCGCCGGCGAATACGACCATCTGCCGGAACAGGCGTTCTACATGGTCGGCGGCATCGAAGAGGCCGTCGAAAAGGCCAAGACGCTGCAGTAACGCGCACTCAAAGGGACGCCCCGAGGAATCATGGCCAACACCATTCATGTCGATATCGTCAGCCCCGAAGGCCAGCTGTTCGCGGGCGAGGCGAACATGGTGTTCGCCCCGGCCGTCGAAGGCGAAATCGGCATCGCGCCGCGTCACGCCCCGCTGTTGACCACCTTGAGCGCCGGCGTGGTGCGGGTGCACATCGAGAGCCAGGAGGAACAGACCTTCTACGTCGGCGGCGGGGCGCTCGAGGTCCAGCCGAACAAGGTGTCGGTGCTCGCGGATACCGCGGCGCGCGCCCACGATCTGGACGAGGCGGCGGCGGTCGCCGCCAAGCAGGCCGCCGAGGAGGCGGTGCGCGGCCGTGTGGACAAGCTCGAAATTGCCGAGGCGCAGGCCGAACTGGCGCGGGCCGTGGCACAATTGAAGGCGATCGGGCAGCTGCGCAAAAAGCGCTCGTAAGTCTCTTCCTCTCCCGGAGGCCGCCATGCCGCTTGCCGTCGTCGTACTCGCTGCCGGTCAGGGCAAGCGGATGAACTCCGACCTGCCGAAGGTGCTGCAGCCCCTGGCCGGCGAGCCGCTGCTCCGCCACGTGATCCGCACCGCCGGACAGCTTCATCCCGACGCGCTCTACGTGGTCTACGGCCACGGCGGCGCGCAGGTGCAGCACGCCCTGGCGCAGGAGCCGGTCGAATGGGTGCTGCAGGCGGATCAATTGGGCACGGGTCACGCCGTGATGCAGGCGATGCGGCTCATCCCCGACGATCACACCGTACTCGTCCTGTACGGTGACGTGCCCCTCATCCGCGCCGGGTGCCTCCAGAAGCTGGTCGACGCCGCCTACGCCGGTGCGCTCGCCCTGCTCACGGTCGATCTGGCCGAGGCCGCGGGCTACGGCCGCATCCTGCGCGACGCGGCCGGACGGGTGACCGGAATCGTCGAGCACAAGGATGCCACCCCCGAGCAGCTCACGATCCGCGAGGCCAATTCCGGGCTCATGGCCGCGCCGGCCGGGCGTCTGGAGGAATGGCTCCTGGGCCTGGGACGGGACAATGTGCAGCGCGAGTATTATCTGACCGACGTCGTGGCCGGGGCGGTCGCGGCCGGGGATCGGGTCGTCGCCATACCGGTGGCCCGGGCAATCGAGGTCCTGGGCGTGAACGACCGCCTGCAACTAGCCCAGGTGGAGGAGGGTCTCAGGCGCCTGCGCACGGAGGAGCTGATGCTGGCGGGGGCGACACTGGCCGATCCGACCCGGGTCGACATCCGCGGCCGGGTGACCGTGGGACGCGACGTGTTCGTCGACGTCAATGCTGTGCTGATCGGCGAGGTCGTGCTGGGCGCCCGCGTCAAGGTGGGGCCCCACTGCGTGATCCGCGACTCGCGCATCGGCGCCGACACGCAGATCCATGCCAACTGCGTCATCGAGGACGCCGATGTGGCGGGCAACTGCCGCATCGGCCCCTTCGCGCGCCTGCGTCCGGGCGCCGTCCTGGGGGTCGGTGCGCATATCGGCAATTTCGTCGAAGTGAAGAACAGCCACGTGGGCCCCGGGAGCAAGGTGAATCACCTGAGCTACATCGGCGACGCCCGCATCGGCGCCGGCGTCAACGTCGGCGCGGGCACCATCACCTGCAACTACGACGGGGCGAACAAGTGGCCCACCGTCATCGAGGACGGTGCCTTCATCGGCAGCGGCAGCATGCTGGTCGCGCCGGTGCGCATCGGCAAGGGCGCCACGATCGGTGCGGGGTCGACCATCTCCGCCGCCGCTCCCGACGGCAAGCTCACCGTTGCGCGGGCGAGGCAGACCGTGGTGGAGACCTGGCTGCGACCAGCCAAGCATTCCGACGACGACAAGGCCGCGGTGATCGACGCGGCGCTCAAGCCACCGCGTCCCTGAGCGTCGCCCCCGCCGCCCGTCTGCAGGCGGCGCCCTCGCGGATCTTGACAACATTTTTCCGCCACAGACCTGCAAGGCTGCGTCCTTTTGACGCGCCGGTCCGTATCGTGCCGGTTCGAGCCGCACCACTTACCGTGCCCGGACCCGGAGAACGATCGAATGACCCGCCGAATCCGCGTGACGCGAACCCGCCTGGCCTGCGCACTGCTTCTCGGCGTGGGTCGGGTGCTTGCCGAGGATGCGCCCGCCCAAGGCTGCGCGCCCGGATCCGAGGCGGAAGGTTTCACCGCGCGCCTGATGCAGAGCTATCGAACCCATTTGGAGTGGAACGGCCCCGATGCGGGTGCGCCTGCGCCCCGGGTCTCGGGCGGAGCCGAGGTTCCCGAGTCGAATCCGCCGTGGCCGTACGCCACCTGGAACGTCGGTGGCTCCGAGGCCATCGGCGTCGACAACCTGTATTCCAGTGCGCTTATGGACGCCTTGTATTGCGGCAGGGGCGGCCAAAGGCTGAAGGACAGCCGCTTCACGGTGTACGGCTGGGTCGAGCCGGGCGCCAATGTCAGCACCTCGCACACGCGCTTCAATTTCTCGACGGGTACGGGCGGCAACTATCCGGCGGCGTATTCGTATGAGCCGAATACGGCGCAGGTCGATCAGGTAACCCTGTATTTCGAAAGGACACCCGACGAGGTACAGAGTGACCACGCCGATTGGGGCTTCCGCGTCGCCGGGTTGTACGGCACCGACTACAAGTACACCTTTGCCAACGGCATTCTCAGCAACCAATACCTGAACCAGGAAAAGGCCTATGGATTCGACCCCGTCATGTATTACGTGGACCTTTGGTTTCCGCGCATTGCAGAAGGCGAGAACGTGCGCATCGGCCGCTACATCTCGATACCGGACATCGAAGCGCAGCTGGCGCCGAACAACATCACCTACAGCCACTCGCTGCTGTACACCTACGATCCGTACACCCAGACCGGCATCGTCAGCACCACCAGGCTCAACAAGAACTGGCAGATCCAGGCGGAACTGTCCGCCGGCAACGACGTCGCGCCGTGGGTGAAGAGCGAACGCCACCTGACCCCGGCCGCGTGCGTGATCTGGACCTCGGACACGGGCAAGGACAGCCTCTATCCCTGCATGAACGGGCTGAACGACAGCCAGTGGCGCTGGAACAACGTGCAGCATGCGGTGGTCACCTGGTACCACAAGTTCGATTCCCATTGGCACATGGACACCGAGATCTGGTACATGTGGCAGAGCCACACGCCGAACGTCGACAACCCGGCGGGATTGGCGTTCATCGGGCAGGCTTACTCGTACGCCGCCATCGGCGCGCCGAACGGCGCACAATGCGGTCCGGCGGTGGCCTTCTGCTATTCGTACGAATGGGCCGCCGTCAATTATCTGAACTACCAAATCGGGCCGCGCGACATCGTGGCGTTCCGCACCGACTACCTGAACGACGCGACCGGCCAGCGCACCGGCTTCAAGACCCGGTACGTCGAATTCGATCTGGGGTATACCCACTGGGTGGGCGACGTGATCGAACTGCGTCCCGAGATCCGCTTCGAGCATGCGCGCGACGCCCAGGCCTACGACAATCCTTCGGCGACGCCGGGCGGCGGCAGGCACTCACAGACCATGATCGCCGCGGATGCGGTGTTCCATTTCTGAGCGAAGCAGCACCGCCGGCCGGGCCGCCGGCGGCCAACGGCCGGTTGCCGGTGCTCAGACGGTTTTCACTGTGAACATTCACACTTTCGCACCCCGCCACATTCCCTCAGAATGCCGGGGTGCGGCCCGATCGGTCGCGGAGCTTGACCGATGGTGAATGCCAGAAGGCAGATTCTCTGCATCGAGGACGACGAAGAGACCGCCGCGTTGATCGCGGAGGACCTGCAGGAACGCGGCTACGTCATCAATCTCACCGGCAATGGTCACGACGGCTTGAACGCGATATTGAAGACATCGCCCGACCTGGTGCTGTGCGACATCAACATGCCCGACATGTCGGGATTCGAGGTCATGGAGAGGCTGACGGCGCTCGCGCCTCTGCATCGTGCGGTCCCGTTCGTCTTCCTGACCGCGAGAACCGATCGCGACAGCGAACTCAAGGGCCGGCGGCTGGGTGCCGATGACTACGTCACCAAGCCCGTGGATTTCGAGATTCTCGCCGCGATCATCGATGCGCGTCTGGGAAAGGGTGCCCGGAACGAAATGTGGTCGCGTCACGTGGCGCTGAACGACCGCGAGCTCCAATGCCTCACCTGGTCCGGGCGCGGCAAGACGTCGCCGGAAATTGCCACCATCCTGGGTTTGAGCAAACGCACGGTGAATTTCCACATCGAAAATGCCTGCCGCAAACTCAACGTGGCCACCCGGACGGAAGCGGTCGTCAAGGCGACCTCCGGCTGCCTCATCAGCCCCTAGGGATCACCCGTGAATCCTGCATTGCCCGATCGGCTCCACGCCGCGGCGCCTTCCGATGCCGCGGCCGGCGGCCCGTCGGCCGTCGCACGGCGGACGCCCTCGCGGTCCCTGCGGATGCGGCTCTACACGGTGTTCGTGCTGCTGTTCCTGTTGGTGATCGGGCTGGGCGTCATCGGCTTCGTCCGACTCAGCGTCGTGAACGGCGACTCCGAGGTGATCCGCAACCATTGGCTGCGCGACACGCGAATTCTCGGCGATCTCAGCAATTACATGTCCGATTTTCGCGCGGCCGAAGCCACCTATCTCCTTTCTTCCGATGCCTCGCAGCTCGCTGCCAGCGAGAAGGAGTTGGGCGCGCTCGAGAAGGCCGTCGCCGCGAGCCAGCGTGCCTACGAGGAGGTCCCGCAGGATGCGTCGGAAGCTGCGCTGTACACGAATTTCGCCCGGCAATGGGCGGACTACCGGGCCATCGCGGCACGGGTCATCGCGCTCGGCCGCGACGGCCGCACGGCGCAGGCGGTGTCCGAGTATCACAATGCGTCCCGCCGGGCATTCGACTCGTCGAGCGATCTGTTGAGCCGACTCACCGACCAGACCGTGGTCAAGGCGCGCGACTACAGCGAGCGGGCGGGTCGCACCTATTCTCGGGCGCGCACGATGATCGTCGCCTCGATGCTTCTGGCCGCGCTTCTGCTGATGGGCGTGATCCTGTACATCACGCGCAGCGTTCTTGCCCCCCTCGTCGGCCTGGTGACCTGCATGCGCCGTCTGGCCGCACAGGAAACGGACATCCCGATTCCCGGACTGCGGCGCAGCGACGAAATCGGCGGAATGGCGCGCGCCGTGGCCGTCTTCCGCGACAATGCGGTGGCCCTGGTGAACAGCCAGCGCCGCCTTATCGAACAGGCGGCCGCGTTGGAGGAGGGTCTGGACAACGAGCGTCGCCTGACCGCACAGCAGCGCGATTTCGTCTCGATGACGTCCCACGAATTTCGCACCCCCCTCACGGTCATCGACGGCCATGCCCAACGGCTCATCAAGACCAGCGACCGGCTCGATGCGGCTGATGTCGCCGATCGCGGCATTCGCATTCGCGCCGCCGTGCAACGGATCACCAACATCATGGACAGCCTGCTGGGAGCGTCCCGGGTTATCGACGGACATGCGGTATTCCATCCCACCGACCTCGATCCCGGCGTCTTGCTGCGGGAGGCCTGCCAGGCGCACCGCGATGCAGCCCGCGGCGCCTTGATCTGCGAGGATTTCGGACCGCTGCCCGCGGCGCTGCGCGGCGACCCCAGATTGTTGTTCCATGCGTTCAGCAACCTGATCTCAAACGCGGTGAAGTACTCGCCGGTGGGCAGTCCGATCGACGTCACCGCGGGTTGCGAGGGGGATTGGCTGGTGGTGCAGGTCCGCGATCACGGCATCGGGGTTCCGGCCAAGGACCGGGACCGGCTGTTCGAACGCTATTTCCGGGGCAGCAATGCCACCGGGATCGCTGGAACCGGCGTTGGTCTGCACCTCGTGGCGATGGTCGTCGCCCTGCACGAGGGCGAGGTGCTCGCCGAAAGTTTGGAGGGTGTCGGTTCGAGATTCATCGTCAAACTGCCGATCGGAGCGCGGGAGATGGCGGGACGCGCGCCGCGCCGCGGTGAGGCGGTGACCCTTTGAATGCGAGCACTGCGCGGTTTCACATACGCTGGCCATCCGGCCAGCGGGCAAACAGGACGAATGCATGAGCGAACTGCCGAATGACCCGGGTCAATCGCCCAACGGACAGGAATCGATCGACCGGCGAGCCTGGTCGCACGGACGGCAGGTCCGCGCCGCCCTCATCGCCGCGGGGGTGGTGGTCGCCGCAATTCTGACCGTCTGGTTGGGCGGGCGGTTCTTCGGCAAGCCGGAGGCGCCGGCCCCGGCGGCGGATTCGCCGCCGGGGACCTTCCGACCGACCTCGCAGCAGCTCAAGACCTTCACCGTCGAGGCGGTGGCCTCGCATGCCTTCGTCAGCGAGGAATTGACGGAGGGCAAGATCGGGGTCAACGCCGATCGCAGCACCCCCGTGTATTCGCCCTATTCGGGGCGGGTGACCCGGGTCATCGCCGGCTTGGGCGATGCCGTCAAGTTGGGTGCGCCGCTCGCCACCGTGGATGCCGCCGAATACGTTCAGGCGCAGAACGATCTCAGCGCCGCCGGAGCCCAGATCAAGATGGCTCGCATCAATGAAGCCCGGAAAAAGGCATTGTACGAGGCGAAGGGCGGCAGTCTCCAGGACTGGCAGCAGGCCCAGGCGGATCTCACGGCGGCCGAAGCCGCCCTCGCGGCGGTTCGCAACCGCTTGAGGATCCTCGGAAAATCCGACGCGGACATCGACGCCCTACAGGCCTCCCGCTCCATGAATGCGGCGGCTGCGATCGGCGCACCGATCAACGGCGTCGTCGTCGACCGGCAAGTCGGTCCCGGGCAGTTCCTGCAGGCCGGCAGCGGCACGCCGATTTTCACCATCGCCGATCCCTCGAGCGTCTGGTTGCTCGCCAACGTGCGCGAAGCCGACGCAGGCATGGTGCACCCGGGTCAGACGGTGGAGGTGCACGTTCCCGCCTATCCCAAACGCACCTTCAAGGCGCGCGTCACCTATGTGGCCGCGGTGGTGGACCCGGTCACGCACCGGTTGCCCGTACGGGCCGAAATCGACAACGGCGACCGGGCGTTGAAGCCGGAGATGTTCGCCAGCTTCAGGATCCTGACCAGCGGCGAATCGAACTCGCCCGCGGTCCCCGAGGCGGCCGTCGTTTATGAAGGCGATGCGGCCCATGTCTGGGTCCTGTCCGCCGACGGGATACTGGCCTACCGTGCGATACGGACGGGCCGGACCAACGACGGACTCGTCGAGGTGCTCGAGGGCTTGAAACCCGGTGAGCACGTCGTGACGAAGGGCGGCCTGTTCATCGACCAAGCGGCCGTCCCCGCCTCGTCATGAACGCGATCGTCGCCTTCGCGCTGCGCCAACGCGTGCTCATCGTCGTCATGCTGGTGATGATGCTGGGTGCCGGCATAGCCAGTTTCCTCACGCTCAACATCGAGGCCTACCCGGATCCCGTGCCCCCGTTGGTCGACGTCGTCACGCAGAACACCGGGCAGTCCGCCGAGGAGATCGAGCGCTACATCACGATTCCGCTCGAAATCCAAATGGCGGGCATTCCGAACGTCCAGGCGATCCGCACCATCTCGTTGTTCGGGCTGTCCGACGTCAAGGTCCAATTCACCTACGATTTCACCTACACCCAGGCCGAGCAGCGGGTGATCAACCGGCTATCGCAGCTGGGACCGCTGCCGAACGGCGCCCAGCCGCAGGTCTCCCCCACCAGTCCGATCGGCGAGATCTTCCGCTACCGCGTGGTGGGTCCGGCCAATTATTCGGTGACCGACCTCAAGACGCTGGAGGACTGGGTGCTGGAGCGCCGCTTCAAGGCCGTGCCCGGTGTCATCGACGTCACGGGGTGGGGCGGCAAGACCAAGACCTACGACATTGCCATCGATCAGCACAAGCTCATGGGCTACGGGTTGTCGGTGCCCCAAGTCTTGAGCGCCCTCGGCAATGCGAACATCAACGTCGGCGGTCAAACCGTGAACTTCGGCGCGCAATCCGCGGTGGTGCGCGGCGTGGGGCTCATCCATTCGGCCGACGAGATTCGGCGCACTCTCATCACCAACGTGGCGGGAGCGCCGGTGGTCATCGGCGATGCGGCGGCCGTCAGCATCGGCAACCTGCCGCGGCTCGGCATCGCCGGCTACGACGACGCCGACGACATCGTCCAGGGGATCGTGCTGATGCGCCGCGGCGCCGAGAGCGTGCCCACGATCAAACGCGTCGAGGCGGAAGTCGATAAAGTGAACGGCAGCGGCATCCTTCCCCCCGGGGTGAGCATCCAGCGGATCTACGACCGCAGCGACCTGATCCGCGTCACCACGCACACCGTGCTGCACAACATGGTTGCCGGCATCGTGCTCATTTTCCTGCTGCAATGGGCGTTCCTCGGCAACCTGCGCAGTGCGGTGATCGTCGCCATGACCATCCCCTTTGCGCTCTCCTTTGCCATCGGTCTGATGGTGCTGCGCGGCGAGTCCGCGAATCTGCTGTCCGTGGGGGCCATCGACTTCGGCCTGGTGGTCGATGCAACCGTCATCATGGTCGAGAACATCTTCCGGCACCTGGCGGAGAGCGCCACGCAGCGCGGCAGCGGACCCAGCACGCTGCACCGGCTGCGCACACCCACCGGCTTTCACGGCAAGATGAACACCGTGTCGGTCGCCGCGGCCGAGGTCAGCCAGTCTATTTTCTTCGCCGCCGCCATCATCATCGCCGGCTTCGTGCCGCTTTTCACCCTCTCGGGCATCGAGGGCCATATCTTCGGTCCGATGGCCAAGACCTATGCGTATGCCATCGCGGGCGGGCTGATCGCCACCTTCACGGTCGCTCCCGCGCTGAGCCTGCTGCTGTTCCCTCAGGAAGTCGAGGAGCGGGAGACGCCGGTCGTGCGCGGGCTGCGGCGCATCTACGAGCCGACGCTCGAATTCGTCCTCGCCAATCGGATCATTGCGTTCAGCGGCGTGGCGATCCTCGCGCTCGTCGCCGTCGTCGCGGTGCGCTCTTTGGGCCTCGAATTCCTGCCGAAGCTCGAAGAGGGCAACCTCTGGATCCGGGCGACCTTTCCGCAGTCGGTGTCCCTGGAGGACAGCGACGCCTACGTCAATCGCATGCGTCGGCTGATGTCCCGGTATCCGGAAGTCCAGACGGTGGTGTCGCAGCACGGCCGACCGGACGACGGCACCGATGCCACGGGCTTCTTCAACGCGGAATTCTTCGTGCCGTTGAAGCCCTTCGACACCTGGCCGGGCGGCATGAACAAGGAAAAGCTGACGCAGGACATGACGGAGGCGCTGCAGCAGCAATTCCCCGGGGTGGATTTCAACTTCTCGCAGTACATCCAGGACAACGTCGAGGAGGCCGCATCGGGGGTGAAGGGCGAGAATTCGGTCAAGATCTACGGGAATGATCTCGAGACGTTGGAGAAGACCGCGAACAGCATCGCGGCGGTGCTCGCGAAGGTGCCTGGCATCACGGATCTGGCGGTGTTGCGCTCCCTCGGGCAGCCCACGATCCGCATCGACGTCGATCGTGTCCGGGCCGCGCGCTACGGATTGGCGCCCGGCGACGTCAATGCCGTCGTGCAGACCGCGATCGGCGGCCAGAGCGCGGGGGACCTCTACGAAGGCACCAGCGACCGGCATTTTCCGATGATGGTTCGCTTGAGCTCGCCGTATCGGAACAACCTGGAGGCGATCAAGCACATCCAGGTCCCCGCAGCCTCGAGTACCGGCAACGGCCTCATCCAGGTGCCGTTGGAGGATGTCGCCGACGTGCGTCTGGTGTCCGGCGCCGCCTTCATCTATCGCGAGCAGCAGCAGCGCTACGTGCCGATCAAGTTCAGCGTGCGCGGCCGGGACCTCGGCAGCGCCGTGCTCGAAGCGCAGCATGCCGTCGACTCCCAGGTCATACTGCCCGGCGGCTACCGGCTGGAATGGGTGGGCGAATTCGGCAACCTGCAGGACGCGATCTCGCGCCTCTCCATCGCCGTGCCGCTGTCGATCGCCCTGATCGTGCTCCTGTTGTACCTCAACTTCGGCAGCATCCGCGATGCGTTGCTGGCGGCCAGTGTCATTCCCATGGCGCTTCTGGGCGGCATCTTCGCCCTGTGGGTGACCGGCACCGCCTTCAGCGTGTCGTCGGCCATCGGCTTCGTGGCGTTGTTCGGCATCGCCGCCATGGACGGTATTTTAGTGCTGTCCTATTTCAACCTGTGCCTGGACCTGGGACATGATCGCGCCAGCGCCATGCTGCAAACCTGCCGCACGCAGCTGCGGCCCGTGATCATGACCTGCACCGTGGCGTGCGTCGGCTTGATTCCGGCGGCCTTCTCCACCGGCATCGGGTCGCAGGTCCAGCGGCCGCTGGCTTTGGTCGTCGTCGGCGGGATGCTGCTCGCGCCCGTGTTGATTCTGTTGGTGTTGCCGGTGCTCATCCTGAAGTTCTCGCGAGCACGGGAATTGCCGGCGGAGCCCGCCGTGGAGGAGGTCGCGTGAGGCGGTCCGTGATCCG
>JBBIKV010000105.1:0-12736 GCA_037445285.1 Nevskiaceae bacterium
AAGCCGCAGTAGATGCACTTGAACAGATCGATGTCGTAGCGGGTGGTGCGCCGCGTCCCGTCGCTGTTCACGTCGGATTCGATGGTGATCGCGAGCGCCGGACAGACCGCCTCGCAGAGCTTGCACGCGATGCAGCGCTCTTCGCCGTTGGCGTAGCGGCGCAGCGCGTGCAGCCCGCGGAACCGCGAGCTCTGCGGGGTCTTCTCCTCCGGATAGTTGATCGTGACCTTGCGCTGGAACAGGCCCTTCCCCGTGACCCAGAGGCCCTGCACCAGCTCCCACAGGAGAAACGTCTTCAAGAAACTGCGGATGCCCTGCATTACGGATGCCCCTTCCACGGCCCGACATGGAAATACACCATGAAGCCCTCGACCAACAACCACACCAGCGTCACGGGAATCAATGCCTTCCACCCCAGCCGCATGATCTGGTCGTAGCGGTAGCGCGGAAACGTCGCGCGCAGCCACAGGAATCCGAACATCGGAAACAGCGTCTTCAGCCCGAACCAGAAGAAGCCCGGGGCCGCCAGGAACGAGGACTCGGGCAGATACCCGTCGAGAGGCGAGAGCCACCCACCGAAGAAGAAGATCACGGTCAGCGCCGAGATCAGGATCATGTTCACGTATTCGGCGATGAAGAACAGCGCAAACGCCATGCCGGAATAATCGACGTGGAAGCCCGCCACGATTTCCGACTCGCCCTCCGCCACGTCGAACGGCGCACGATTGGTCTCAGCCACGCCGGCGATGAAATACACGACGAGCAGCGGAAACAGCCAGAACCAGTTCCAGCTCAGGGCGCCGCCATGCTGTGCCTGGATGATCCCGCCGATGTTGAGACTGCCGGCGGCCATCAGGACGCCGACCATGGCGAATCCCATGGCGATTTCATAGGCTACGATCTGCGCCGCCGAGCGCATCGCTCCCAGGAAGGCGTATTTCGAATTCGCCGCCCATCCAGCCAGAATGATGCCGTACACCCCCATCGAGGTGAGCGCCAGGATATAGAGCAGCCCGGCGTCGATGTTCGCGAACGCGCGCTCCGGCGCGAAGGGAATCACCGCCCAGATCGCGATCGCGGGGATCAAGGACAGGAACGGCGCCAGGCGGAACAGGAATCCGTTGGCGTCCGCCGGAATGATGATTTCCTTGAACATCAACTTGAAGACGTCCGCGAACGGCTGGGCGGCGCCCGGAATCCACAGCAGATTGACCCGATTCGGCCCCTTGCGCGCCTGGATCCAACCGATGATCTTGCGCTCGGCGAGCGTGTAGTACGCCATGACGAGGATGATGCAGACCACGACGATGAGGGCCTGCACGGCCGTCAGGAGCGGATACGTCCAATACGGCGTGATCCGTTCGGACAACCACCCGCGGATCGGACTCCAATCCCACATGGCTAGATCACGTCGCGGGTCATGGCCCCGTCCTTCGTCTTGGAAAGCGCCTCGGAGCCGCGCACGAGCACATCGCCCTGATACGGCGGAATGTCCACCCAGCGCCCCGCCTGCCCGCCGGCGGCCGGCCCAGGGGAGGCGTCGGACCCGGACTGCGCGCCGCTGACCGTCGCCGCCAACGCCGCGCGCTCCCCGCAGGCCCGCTTCAGCGCCTCGCGGATTTCATCGGAACTGACGAAGTCGATGCCCTGGATGCCCAGCAGGTTCGCGAGCACCCGCAGCACCTTCCAGCCCGGCCGGCACTCGCCCACTAATTTCGCCGCTCCCGCCCAGCTCTGCCAGCGCCCCTCGACGTTCACGAAGGTCCCGGCACTCTCCGCGTACGTTCCGACGGGCAACACCACGTGGGCGGCCTTCAGCACCGCGGGGGTCAGGTGGCTGGTCGCGGCCACGACACAGTCGGCGGCGCCCAACGCCTCCTCGGCGGCGCCCAAATCACCGGCCGGATCGATCCCGCCCAGCAGTACATAGGCCCGGCGCGGCGCATCCAGCATGCCGCGGGCGGACAGTCCGACGCTCGCGGCCGGCGCGCCGCCGGGTTCGCGATGCGGCACGGCACCGGCCAGATAGGCGCCCGCCGCATTGGCTCCCTCCGTCAGGCAGCCCAGGCTGGCACCGCTCAACCCGGCGAGCGCGCCGGCCAGCGACTTGAGTTCACCATAGGCCGGATGGCGTTGCGCCAGGCAGCCCAGAATCACGGCCCGGCGGCTGCCGGCGCCGAGGACGGCGGCCACCGCCCGATGATCGTCGGTGACGAGGACCTCGCGCACGCCCGCCGGCACCGGCTTGCCCGCGGCGGCGGCGGCGGCTCGCACCACGGCGGCGAGTTCGGCGGCCAGATCGCCCTCCGCCAGGCCGTAGGCTGCGACGGGAAACAGGTACTCGAACACGCGCGGATTGAGGAACGCGACCCGCGCACCGCCCTTCACGGCGGCCTTTCGAATCCGGTGCGCCAGCAACGGCATTTCATGCCGCAGGTTCGATCCGACGATGAGAACGCCCTCGAGCCGCTCGACCTCCGAGATCTTCAAGCCGAGGCTGGGATAGGCGGCTTCGGTCCCGGACATACGAAAGTCCAGCTGGCGCAGCCGATGGTCGATGTTGGCGCTGCCGAGGCCGCGCGCGATGCGCGCCAGCAGGTACATCTCCTCGAGGCTCGCCATCGGCGAGCTCAGGAACCCCGTCGCGGCCGCGCCATGCGCCGCGACGACCTTCTGCAGACCCTCCGCCGCCGCGTTCAACGCGACTTCCCAGTCCACGGCCTGCAATGCGCCATCGACGCGGATCATGGGCTGGCTGGCCCTCTCGGGGGAATAGATCCCCTCGAAACCGAAGCGGTCGCGATCGGCGATCCAGGTCTCGTTGATCTCCTCGTTCTCGCGCGGCACGATGCGCATGATCCTACCGCGCAGCACATGGGCATAGACGTTTGTGCCGAACGCATCGTGCGGCGAGACCAGCGGCTGCTGTTGCATCTCCCAGGCGCGGGCGTGATAACGAAACGGCTTGTTGTTGAGCGCGCCCACCGGGCACAGGTCGATGATGTTGGCCGACAATTCGTGATCGACGCTCTGTTCGATGTAGGTGCCGACCTCCATGTTCTCGCCGCGGCCCGTGGTGCCCATCTGCGGGTAGCCCTGGATTTCCTGGCCGAACCGGATGCACCGCGTGCATTGAATGCAGCGCGTCATGTCGGTCGAGACCAGGGGCCCGAGATTCTTGTCCTTGACGACGCGCTTGCGCTCGGAGAAGCGCGATATGTCGCGGCCGAACCCCATCGCGAGATCCTGCAACTCGCACTCGCCGCCCTGATCGCAGATCGGACAATCGAGCGGATGGTTGATGAGCAGGAACTCCATCGTCGCACGTTGCGCCGCCACGGCCTTGGCCGACTTGGTGAACACCTTCATCCCCTCGGCCACCGGCGTGGCGCAGGCCGGCAGCGGCTTCGGCGCCTTTTCCACCTCCACCAGGCACATGCGGCAGTTCGCCGCAATGCTGAGCTTGTCGTGATAGCAGAAGCGCGGAATGTAGATGTCGGCAGGATCCGTGACCTGCATGATCATCTGACCCTTGCGGGCCTTCAGCGGGACGCCGTTCACTTCGATATTGACCAGATCGTCGCTCATCGTCCGCCCTTATGCCGCGGCGGCCGCGGCGTCGGCCGCCGCCGCACCGGTCGCCGATTGACCGTCGACCATCGAGCGACCCCTGTGCTCGACCATGTATTGGAACTCGTGCCGGTAGTGCTTGACGAAGCTCTGTACCGGCCACGCGGCCGCGTCGCCCAGGGCGCATATCGTGTGCCCTTCGATGCGATTGGCGACGTCCACGAGCATAGTCACATCCTCGCTGCGGCCCTGGCCGGCGATGATGCGCTTCAGCATGCGGTTGAGCCACCCGGTGCCCTCGCGGCAGGGGGTGCACTGGCCGCAGGACTCCGACATGTAGAAGCGCGAGATGCGCTCGAGCGTGCGCACCATGCAGGTCGTCTCGTCCATCACGATCACGGAGCCCGTGCCGAGGGACGACCCCGCCTTCTTCACCGAGTCATAGTCCATGTTGGCGGCCAGCATCGCCTCGGCGGGAACCACGGGCACCGACACGCCGCCGGGAATCACCGCCTTCAACTTGCGGCCCTTCCACACGCCGCCGGCAAGCTCCAGGAGATCCTTGAACGGGATGCCCATGGGCAGTTCGATGTTGCCCGGCCTGGCGACGTGGCCCGACAGGGAGAAGATCATGGTGCCGCCGGAGTTCGGCGGCCCGAGGCCGGCGAACCAGGCCGCTCCCTTGCGCAGGATGGTCGGCACCGAGGCGTAGCTCTGGGTGTTGTTGATGGTGGTCGGCTTGCCGTACAAACCGAAGTTCGCGGGAAACGGCGGTTTGAAGCGCGGCTTGCCCTGCTTGCCCTCCAGCGATTCGAGCAGCGCGGTCTCCTCGCCGCAAATGTAGGCCCCGGCGCCGACGAACATGTGAAGATCGAAGTCGACGCCCGACCCGAGGATGTTCTTGCCGAGCAGTCCGGCCGCATAGGCTTCCGCCAGGGCGGCCTCGAACCGCGGGATCGGTTCGCCGAGGAACTCGCCCCGGATGTAGTTGTAGCCGACGGTCGCGGTCATGCAGTAGCCGCCGATGGCCATGCCCTCGATGACCGAGTGGGGGTTGAAACGCAGGATGTCGCGGTCGTGACAGGTGCCGGGCTCCGATTCATCGGAGTTGCACACGGCGTATTTCTGCACCGGAGATGAACGCGGCATGAAGCTCCATTTGACCCCGGTCGGAAAGGCGGCGCCGCCCCGGCCCCGCAGACCGGACGCCTTCACCTCGTCGATGAGCTTCTCGCGCGGGGTCTGTTCCCGGAGGATCTTCTCCCAGGCCTGATAGCCGCCGAACTGCCGGTAGCCTTCCAGCGTCCACGGCTTCTCGTACTTCAGCGCCTCGAACAACACAAGATTCTGCTCGTAAGCCATCACTGTCCCTTGGCGGTGTCGATCACGTTCAAGTCAACTCGTCCAGAACCCGGTCGATCGCTTCCGGCGTCAGATTCTCGTAGAACACATGGTCCACCATCATCATCGGCGCGCCGGTGCATGCGGCCAGGCACTCTTCCTCCTGCTTGAGGTAGATGCGGCCGTCGGGCGTGCTCTCGCCCGTCTTGATGCCGAGTTTCTTCTCGACGTGATCGACCACCGACTGCGAACCGCGCAGCATGCAGGAGACGTTCGTGCAGACCGAGACGTGGTGACGCCCGACCGGCTTGGTCTCGAACATGGAGTAAAAGGTCGCCACCTCGTAGACCTGGATGTTGGGCAGCCCCAGGTAGGCGGCCACCGCGTCCATGAGAGCCGGGGTCAGGTAGCCGTTGTTCTCGTGCTGGACCGCGTGCAACGCGGAGATGACGGCGGAGCGCTTGCGATCCGGCGGGAACTTCGCAACCCACCGATCGATTTCCTCGCGCACGTGCGCGGACAGCTCGGCGCTCATCGGTCGATCTCCCCGAACACGATGTCCTGGGTGCCGATCACCGCCACCACGTCCGCCAGCATGTGGCCCTGGACCATTTCGTTCAGAGACGCGAGATGCGCGAAGCCGGGCGCACGCACCTTGAGCCGATAAGGCTTGTTCGCGCCATCCGAGACCAGGTAGACGCCCAGTTCGCCCTTCGGCGCCTCGACCGCGGCATACACCTCGCCCTGCGGCACGCTGTAGCCCTCGGTCATGAGTTTGAAATGATGGATCAAGGACTCCATGTCGCCTTTCATCTCCTCGCGGCGCGGCGGCCGGATCTTGCGGTCGTCGATCATGACCGGCCCCGGATTGGCCTTGAGCCACTGCACGCACTGCCCGACGATGCGGTTCGACTGGCGCAGCTCCTCGATGCGCACGAGGTAGCGATCGTAGCAGTCGCCGTTGACGCCGACCGGGATGTCGAAATCCACGCGATCGTAGACGTCGTACGGTTGCTTCTTGCGCAGATCCCATTCGATCCCCGAGCCCCGCAGCATCGGGCCCGAGAACCCCAGCTGCAGCGCCCTCTCCGGCGAAACCACGCCGATGTTGACCGTGCGCTGTTTCCAGATGCGGTTGTCCGTGAGCAGCGTTTCGTACTCGTCGACGCAGGCCGGGAAGCGCCGCACGAAATCGGCGATGAAATCCAGCATCCCCCCCGCGCGGCGCTCGTTCAGGCGGTCGGCGTCCTTCTGGCTGCGCCACTGGGACGCCAGATACTTCGGCATGCTGTCCGGCAGATCGCGGTACACGCCGCCCGGCCGGTAGTAGGTGGCATGCATGCGCGTGCCCGACACCGCCTCGTAGCAGTCCATCAGGTCTTCGCGTTCGCGAAACGCGTACAGGAACACCGTCATCGCACCGATGTCGAGGCCGTGGGCGCCCAGCCACATCAGATGATTGAGGATGCGCGTGATCTCGTCGAACATCACGCGGATGTACTGGGCGCGCAACGGCGGCTCGATTCCCAGCAGCTTCTCGATGGCCATCACGTAGGCATGCTCGTTGCACATCATGGAGACGTAGTCGAGCCGGTCCATGTAGCCGATCGACTGGTTGAACGGCTTGCTCTCCGCCAGCTTCTCCGTGCCCCGGTGCAGCAGCCCCACGTGCGGGTCCGCCTTCTGGATGACTTCGCCGTCCATTTCCAGCACGAGCCGCAGGACGCCGTGCGCCGCGGGATGCTGGGGCCCAAAATTCATCGTGTAATTTCTGATCTCAGCCATTCGGCGCCCCGGGAAGCTTGCCGGACTGCGCCGCCACGGGCGCGGTGGTGAGGGCCGGATCATAGCGGTTGTCGTGGCGGATGACCTTCGGCACCAGGATGCGGGGATCGATGGTCACCGGTTGATAGACCACCCGCCCCTTCTCGGGGTCGTAGCGCACCTCGACATTGCCGGACAGCGGGAAATCCTTGCGGAACGGATGGCCGATGAATCCGTAGTCCGTGAGCAGCCGCCGCAGATCCGGATGACCCCTGAACATGATGCCGAACAGATCGAAGGCCTCCCGCTCGAACCAGTCGGCGGAGGCCCAGATGCCCGTGACGGAATCGACCATGGGCTGCGAATCGTCGGGACAGTACACCTTGAGGCGCACCCTGTGGTTGTGCGCGATCGACAACAAATGATAAACGACCGCAAAACGCCGGGCGCCGTCCGCAGTGGCAGCGGCGCCGCCGCGCGCCACGCCCCGGCTGAAGCCCGACGAAGTCGCCTCCCCGGTCTTCCATTCGGCGCGGCCGTGCTCGAGATAGTCCACGCCGCACACGTCCATGCACATCTCGAAGCGCAATGCGGCGTGGTCCCGCATGGCGGCGGCGACCTCGAGCAGATGCTCGGAAGCCACTTCGCAGGTCAGCTCCCCCGCGTGCGGCGGCAGTACCGTCACGCCCTCGGGAAAGGCCGCTGCGATCGCCTGCCCGAGCAGTTCGAGACGGGTCGGTGCGACGGCGGCCGCGGGTGTTCCCGGCTCACCGGTCATCGGATGATGGCCTTGTTGCGTTTGATCTTGTTCTGCAGCTGGATGATGCCGTAGAGCAGCGCCTCGGCCGTCGGCGGGCAACCGGGAACGTACACGTCGACCGGCACGATCCGGTCACAGCCGCGCACCACCGCATAGGAATAATGATAATAGCCGCCGCCGTTGGCGCATGACCCCATCGATATGACCCAGCGGGGTTCGGCCATCTGGTCGTACACCTTGCGCAGTGCGGGGGCCATCTTGTTCACCAGGGTGCCGGCGACGATCATGACGTCCGATTGGCGCGGACTCGGACGGAACACCACGCCGAAGCGGTCGAGGTCATACCGCGCGGCGCCCGCGTGCATCATTTCGACCGCGCAGCAGGCGAGACCGAAGGTCATCGGCCACAATGAGCCCGTCCGCGCCCAATTGATGAGCTTGTCGACGGTGGTGACTTCGAAGCCGCGCACGGCGGGAACGTCGGCAGACACGGCTTCTAATCCCATTCGAGCGCCCCTTTCCGGTAGTCGTACACCAGGGCGACGACCAGCACCAACGCAAATATCAGCATCGCGATCAGACCGAAGGTGCCGGTGACGCGCAGCGACACGGCCCAGGGGAAAAAGAAGGCGATTTCGAGGTCGAACACGATGAAGATGATCGCCACCAGGTAGTAGCGCACGTCGAAGCGCATCCGCGAATCTTCGAAGGCCTCGAAGCCGCACTCGTACGGCGAGAGCTTTTCGGCATCGGGCCGGCGCGGCCCCGCCATCCACCCGATGGTGAACAACGCCAAGCCCAGCACCGAGCCCAGCCCTAGGAAGATCAAGATCGGCAGGTACTGTCGCAACATCATCGGCATCGGTGATTATATGTAACGCCAATCATCATAGCAGGCGCGACCGGCTTGCGTCGCGTTGACTCGCATTGCACCACACGAACGACCGCGTTCATGCGCCAAAGATGGTGCCGACGGCCGGACTCGAACCGGCACAGGTTGCCCCACTAGCCCCTCAAACTAGCGCGTCTACCAATTTCGCCACGTCGGCATTAATCATTTCTTGACCGGTGCGGCAGGAGCCGCGGGAACTTGCCCGGCGGGCGACGGCGCCGCCGGTGCCGGCGTCGCCAGCACCGCGCGCTCCAACACGCCGGTCGGTTCGCCTGGCGACCGCGTACCGAGATACGCGAGCGACAGGCTCGTCACAAAGAACAAGGCGGCGAACACCGCCGTCAACTTCGAAAACAGGGTGCTGGTGCCACGCGCGCCGAAAACGGTGCCCGAGGCTCCGGAGCCGAAGCCGGCCCCCGCTTCCGCGCCCTTGCCACGCTGCAGCAAGACCAGGCCGATGATCATCAGCGCCAGCAAGACATGCACAGCCAGAATGAAACCACGCAACATAGAAATCTCTCAGTGACGAACGGCCGCGGCCGCGCAAATCTGCAGAAACTCTTCGGCGCTCAACGAGGCGCCGCCCACCAAACCGCCGTCGACATCCGGCATCGCGAAAAGCTCCGCCGCGTTGCCGCCCTTGACGCTGCCGCCATAAAGGATCCGCAACTGCTCCGCTATCTTAGCATCATGCGCGGCAATCCGGCCGCGCAGGAACGCATGCACGGTCTGCGCCTGTTGCGGCGAGGCGGTCCGGCCGGTGCCGATGGCCCAGACGGGCTCATAGGCGACGATCCCCCTCGCAAAATTGGCGATCCCGTTCATGGCCATCACCGCGTCGATCTGCCTCGAGACCACCCGCTCGGCCTGATGCGCCTCATGTTCCTCCAGCGTCTCGCCGATGCAAAGCACCGGGGTGAGCCCGACCTGCAGGACCGCGGCAAACTTGCGCGCCACCAAGGCGTCATCCTCGTGGTACAGCCGGCGCCGCTCCGAATGACCCACGATCACATAGCGACAACCAACGTCCTTCAGCATCGAAGCCCCCACCTGTCCGGTGAAGGCACCGCCGGGTTCGGCGCACACGTCCTGCGCACCCAGTTGAATCTGTCCGTCGTCCAGCAGGCGTGCGGCGTCGGCCAGGTAGACGAACGGGGGGAAGACGACGACGTCGATCGGCCATTCGGGCTGCAGGCGTCGCTCCAATTCGCCGAGCAACGCGCCGTTGGCGGCCCGCGAACCATGCATTTTCCAATTACCCGCGACCACTGGACGACGCATACGCACCACCTTCGGGCATTGGCCCGGAAAGGCGGCGAAGATTAGCTGCGCGGCCCGGTAACTGCAAGCGTTCCAGGTGCGAAGCAGGCACCTACCCGGTTTGGGTGTGGCTCCTGCCCGAATCGGCCGCCGCCTGGACGACCGCTGCGATGTCGCGAGCGCCCGACTTGACCAGCGCGGCATCGTAGCCTTCCACCATGACGCGAATCACCGGCTCGGTGCCCGACGCCCGCAGCACGATCCGCCCCCGCCCCTCGAAGCGGCGCTCCACGGCAGCGGCCGCCTCGACGACGCTGGGTTCGGTCATGGGATCGAAGCGCCTCGCCACCCGGACGTTCAGCAACACCTGCGGGTATTTGCGCATCGGCGCCGCGAGTTCCGCGAGCCCCTTGCCCGTCGCCCTCATGACGGCGAGCACCTGCAGAGCGCTCACCAGACCGTCGCCGGTCGTGGTCTTGTCCAAACAGAGAATGTGTCCCGACGTCTCGCCGCCCAGGGTGCCGCCGCTCTCGTTCAGCATCGACAGCACGTGGCGGTCGCCCACCTGGGCCCGGCGAAAGGCAATGCCGTGCTCAGCGAGGGCGTGCTCCAATCCCAGGTTGCTCATCACCGTGCCGACCACGGGCCCCTCGAGCGAACCGGCGGCATGCCTGGCGATGGCGAGCAAGTACAACAGCTGATCGCCGTCCACGCACCGCCCCAGTTCGTCCACCATCACCACCCGGTCGCCGTCGCCGTCGAGCGCCAGACCCACCTGGGCACGCACACCGGGAACCGTGAGCTGGAGCAGCTCGGGCGCGGTCGAGCCGCAGCCGGCATTGATGTTGCGGCCGTTCGGCGAGCAGCCGATGGGCACGATTTCCGCGCCCAGGTCCGCAAGCACCCGCGGCGCCACCTTGTAGCCGGCACCGTTGGCACAATCGATCACGATCTTGAATCCGCTCAAGCTCATGCCCGCGGGAATCGTCGATGCACAGAACTCCTGATACTGCGTCCGGCTGCGATCGATGCGCACCGCCCGGCCAAGATGCTGCGACTCCTGGGTGATGACCGGTCCGTCGAGCGAGCGCTCGATGAGGGCCTCGACCTCGTCGGACAGCTTGCTGCCCAGGGCATCGAAGAATTTGATGCCGTTGTCCTCGTACGGATTATGCGATGCGCTGATGACGACGCCGAAACTGCATCCGAGCCGCTGCGTCATGTACGCGATGCCGGGAGTCGGCAGCGGCCCGATCAACATCACATCCACGCCCGCCGCGACGAAACCCGCCTCCAGCGCGGACTCGAACAGATAACCCGACAGGCGGGTGTCCTTGCCGATGAGCACTCGACCGCCCTGCGGCGCCAGCACGCGCGCCGCGGCCCCGGCGAGGCGCAGGGCGAAGTCGACCGTCATGGGCGCTTGACCCACCCGTCCCCGCACGCCGTCGGTGCCGAAGTAGCGGGACGTCAAGCGTGCGCTCGCTGCAGCACGGCGCTGACCATCAGCACCGCGTCGCGGGTCGCAGCGACGTCATGGGTGCGAATCACCCGTGCCCCCATGCTCACGGCGAGCGCGGCAAGACCCAGACCGCCATACAGGCGTTCGTGCGTGGCACGACCGAGAATTCGTCCGATGAAACTCTTGCGCGACACGCCCACCAGCAGCGGGGAGCCGAGGGCGGAAAGGCGCGGCAGCGCCGCCAGCAGAGTCATGTTGTGTTCGAGGTCCTTGCCAAAGCCCACTCCCGGATCGAGTACGATGGCCTCGGGGGCAATGCCCGCCACGAGGCAGTTCCCCCTTTCATACTCCAGAAACGCGCGGACTTCCGCGACGACGTCGTGGTATTGGGGACTGGCCTGCATCGTACCCGGCTCCCCCTGCATGTGCATCAGGCACACGCCCACGCCCGCCGACGCCGCCCAGGCGCGCGCGCCGGGCGCACGCAGGGCATGGATGTCGTTGACGATGCAGGCCCCCGCGGCCGTCGCCGCCGCCATGACCCCAGGCTTGCGCGTGTCGATGGAAATCGCCACGTCCAGCATGCGCGCGATCCGCTCGATGACCGGCACGACCCGCGCCAATTCCACGGCCTCATCGACCGTCGCGGCGCCGGGTCGCGTCGACTCCCCCCCGACGTCGAGTATGCCCGCGCCCTCGGCCACCATGGCCGCGGCGCGATCGAGCGCAGCGTCGGGCCGCAGATATCGGTCGCCGTCGGAGAAAGAATCCGGTGTCACGTTGAGGATGCCCATCACGACGGGACGCGTCAGGTCGATCACCCGGTCTCGGCAGCGCCATTGCATGGAAATCGAACCTGGGTGGGCCATTCGGCAGGTGGCGACGAACCCGGGGCGGAAACGGCCGGGCGGACCGGCCTCCGCGGGCGGCCCCGGGGAGCTAGTGCTGCCCCGCCGGATTGACCAGCGGCGCAGCGGGCTTTTCGGCGGTCGGCGGGCGCGGCGTCGTGCTCGGCGTGTCGTCCCAATCGCGCGGTGGACGCGGCACCTTGCCTTCCATGATGTCCTTGATCATCTCTTCATCGATCGTCTCGTACTTGATGAGTGCCTCGGACATCGTCTGCAGCTTGTCCATGTTGGTCTGGATGATCTTGTACGCCCGCTGGTAATTGCTGTCGATCACACGTCGCACTTCCTCGTCGATGACGTGCGCGGTGACATCCGACACCTGCTTGTGCTGGGTGACGCTGCGGCCGAGGAACACTTCGCCCGACTCCTCGCTGTAAGTCTGCGGACCCAATCGGTCCGACAGGCCCCAGCGGGTCACCATGTTGCGCGCCAGCTCGGTTGCGCGCTCGATGTCGTTGGACGCCCCCGTGGTCACCGCGTCGGGACCGAACACCAGTTCCTCGGCGACGCGGCCGCCGAACAACGTGGCGATGCGGCTCTCGAGTTGGCGCTTGCTGGTGCTGTAGCGATCCTGTTCCGGCAGGAACATGGTCACGCCCAAGGCGCGTCCGCGAGGAATGATGGTGACCTTGTAGACCGGGTCGTGTTCCGGGACGCTCAGGCCGACGATGGCATGGCCTGACTCGTGATAGGCGGTATTGCGCTTCTCCTCCTCCGTCATCACCATCGAGCGGCGCTCGGCGCCCATCATGATCTTGTCCTTGGCGCGCTCGAACTCC
>JBBIKV010000106.1:0-12678 GCA_037445285.1 Nevskiaceae bacterium
CGTATCGATGCCGAAGATCAGCGACCCCGTCAGTGTCGCGGCGCCTGGATTTGAGACGCTGGGAAGTTGGATGATGGTCCCGTTGTTGTCCTTGGCGAACAGCGGCACCGGATTGAGCACCTGGCTGGTGAGCGAGGCGCCAATGCCGCTGCAGGTCGTCGACGTGCACGAGTAATAAAAGGTGTTCGCCGCATTGTTCACGCAGTTCGGACCGCAGTCCTGCGCAAACACGCCGATCCCCAGGATGCCGTTGGCGCCGAAGGTCGCGACCGTGTCCTCGCTCACGCCCGTGCCGGCGCACGCGGCCGGAACCGCCGCAAACCCCGGCTGCCCGATCACCTGCACGGGGACGGCGCCGGCGGTTTCGCCACCCACCTGCACGTCGGCGGTCGCGACGGGCCCCCAGCTGTAGCCGTCGACGAACTGGGTGCATTCGGCCAGGGAATTGCCGTCCGATGCCTTGGACGTGAGCAGGGTCAGGGTGAGCACCGGCGCCAGAAGGCGCAGGCCGTAGGATCCGGTATCGACCTGGATGTGATCGATGGTCTGACAGGCGCTGGTGCTGCCGGGGACGCAGACGGTCACCGTCGTATACAGAGTATTTACGGCGGAATTGGTCAAACCGGTCGGACCCGAATCGACCACGACGGAGACCACGTTGGCGGCCGGGGCCGGCGGACTGGGGACGGACATGGCGGGGGATCCCGATCCCCCGCCGCCACAGGCAACGGCCAGCCAGCTCGACGACGCAATGAAGGCCATCGCACGCAGACGGCGCATCATCGGATCTCCTCCGCAGTCACTCCGGCCGGCAGGGCCTGCGGCACGTAGGCGCGGCCGCTGAAGGCGCGCATGTGCCCGCCCGAGTGCATCACGAAGCCGGGCTGCCGGATCTCGAGGCGGCTCCTGCGGGCGGGCTGCGCTTTCACCGCGTCGGTGTAAACGGAGAAATAGCCGCCCAGCGCCTGACTCAGGTTGGGGAGCCCGGGTCCGTTCCATGCGACGGCGAATACGATGCCGCCGGGGGCGACGTACTCCCGCAGCAGGGTACCCGAGGGCAGCCGCATCTCATGCACGAGATACGCCCCGTGCGCGGTCGACTTGATGTCGCCCCGCAGCTTCTGGGCATCGACGCTCACGGTCGACTCCGGCCCGCCCAAGGTCGCACAGGCGAGTCCCGGAGCGAAGACCACCACGACCACCCAACACCCCAGCCATCGCTTTGTCATGCCGCCTTCATCCTCGTCCTGTTCAATGTGTGGATTTTGACTGATTATCCTGGAAAACGTTCGATCGGCGCCGCATGTCGGTCACCGGCGACAATGACAGGATTCCCGCGCTGAAACTATCGGATAGGCTAAAGTAGCGGCGGGAAGCGTCAATGCACCGAATATCTTCCGTCGGCTGCTGTCTCATTCGGAGCGCAAACCCACGTGGCGGAGAGTTCTACATGAAAAGCGTGACTTACGTCGCAATCCTGGCTGCCGCCCTCGGCGTGTCCTCCTGCAATCTCAATGGCTATACCGTGGGCGGTACGGTCACGGGGGTGCGCGGCACGGGGCTCGTGCTGGTGGACAGCACGGGCAAGCGGCTGAACGTGCTGACGAGCGGTGCTTTTGCGTTTTCGTCCAAGGTCAAGAACGGCAATGCCTACTCGGTGACCGTATCGACCCAGCCCGTGAATCCGGCGCAAACCTGCACCGTGCACAACGGCTCGGGGACCATCAACATGGCGCCCGTCACCAACGTGATCGTGAGCTGCATTCAGGCGGGCCGGCTCGCCTACGTCGCGAACCAGGGCTCGAATTCCATTGCCGCGTATGCGATCGATTCCACCAGCGGATTTTTGGCGCCCATCGTCGGATCGCCGTTCCCCTCGAACGGCACCGCACCCGTGGCCGCGGCCGTCGACCCCAACGGCAACTACCTGTACGTCGCCAACAACACGTCCAACAGCATTTCCGTGAATTCCATCGACTATGCGACCGGCATCCTGACCTCGGTCGGCGCCATCGCCACCGGCAACGGCCCGACGGCGATCGCCATCGATCCCTCGAACCGTTATCTCTATGTGGCCAATCTGGCCGACAATACCGTCTCGGCGTATACGATCGACGCCACCACCGGCATGGCCAACGCCGTCGCCGGCTCACCCTACGTGGTCGGCGCCCAGCCGCTGTCGCTCAAGATCGATCCCAACGGCAATTTTCTGTATGTCGTCGGCTACGCCGGCGCGAACGTCACGGTGTTCGCCATCGACCAGCAGACGGGTACCTTGTTCAGCGTCGCCGGATCGCCCTTCGGCGCCGGGGTTGGCGCGGATTCCATCGCCATCGACCCGGCCGACCGATTCGCCTATGTCGCGAACGAGACGGCGGCGACGCTCTCCCTCTACTCGATCAACGCGACCACCGGTGCCCTCGTGCCGGTGTCCGGTTCGCCGCTGTCGACGGGTTCGGCCCCTGAGTCGGTCGCGGTCGATCCCGCGGGGCGCTTCGTCTACGCGGCGAACGTGACTGCCAAGAACGACGTGGCGGCGTACGCCATCGCCCCCACCACCGGTGCCCTCACGCTCGGCACCACGGCCGGCGCGGGCGCGTTTCCATTGTCGATCGCGATCGACCCGGTGGGCACCTTCGTGTACGTCGCCAACGAGAACTCGGGGAACCTCTCGGTGTATTCAGTGAACACGGTCAGCGGCGCCCTCACCGCCGTCCCGGGCTCGCCCTTTGCCTCGGGCATCGGCGCGCGGTCGATCGTCATCGATTGACGTCGGGGCCCAAAGCCGGATCCCTGCAGGGCCGGACGGAGGTTATAGTAGGCGTGCGGATGCATCCGCACCGCCACCCCCATAAGGATCATGTTGAGATGAGCATCAGCAATGTCACCGCCGGCCAGAACGTGCCGCACGAATTCAACGTCATCATCGAAATCCCGATGAATGCCGACCCCATCAAATACGAGGTCGACAAGGAGTCCGGTGCGCTGTTCGTCGACCGCTTCATGATGACGGCGATGCACTATCCGGCCAATTACGGCTACGTGCCGCAGACCATCGCCGAGGACAACGACCCGGTCGACGTGCTGGTGCACACCCCTTTCCCGCTGGTCCCGGGAGTCGTGGTCCGCTGCCGCCCGCTCGGCGCCCTGCGCATGGATGACGAATCCGGCGGCGATGCCAAGCTGCTCGCCGTCCCCACCGACGACATCTGCCCGTTGTTCGCACATTGGAAGACCATCGCCGATGTGCCGGAAATCCGACTGAAACAGATTCAGCATTTCTTCGAGCACTACAAGGATCTGGAGGCCGGCAAGTGGGTCAAGGTCATCGGCTGGGCCGGACTCGACGTGGCCCACGCCGAGGTCATGGACGGCCTCAAGCGCTACGCCGACATGCCCCCGGTCGAGCGCCGGCGGACGGTGACGCGCGCAGGGATGTGACGCGTCGATCCGCCGCCGGCGGCCGCATTCTGCGCATCAGCTGTTCTTGGAACTGCCGGCGTGCAACGCCGCCAACCCGCGGTTGCCGATCTGCCGCACCGCGCGAGCGACCGCCTGGTCACGGCACTCGCGGACGGCAAGGCTGACGAAACGCGTGCCCGGGGAGGTCGGACAGGTCGCCTCGGCGGCGTCGACCAGGCGGCGATACAGGGTCCGAGTGCCGCTGTCGGTGGTCAGGCTCGCCGGTCGGTAGCGAACGACGACGCTCGGCACGTCCGCGTCCACGGCCGCCGCCGCCGCGGCTCCCATCGAGACGGCGCCGATGACGCCGCATAGCACCATCATCAGCGTGGTCCGCGGACGCGGCACCGCGCGCCCATTCTTGCAAGTTTGCTGGTTCATGAAGGCTCTCCTCGGGTGATGTATGACGACGGCTCCATGAGACACCCGGCGCCGGGGCGAGGTCTGCGGCCCGGCATCGAGTTCGTCCCCGCCATCGACGGATCCGTCCCAGGGGGCGGGCGTGAGCCCCGCAATTCACCCCGGATTGCGCTAGTCTTTCCGCCCATGACGGCACCCGGACATTCTTTGGTCGCGAGCTACGCCGGCGGGTTGAGCCGGCGCCAGTTCCTCGCGATCGTCGGCCTGTTCTGGCTCTACGTGACCCTGTCGAACGTCCTGTACGCCTACAGCATGCGCACGGGAATCGCCCGGACCACCGACGTGCCATTGTTCGCCCCGTGGGACGTGCGGGTCCTGCAGCACCTGTTGTTGCTGCCGGTACTGCTGGTCTCCTATTGGGCCTCGCTGCGCGTCCAATGGCGGCCGCTGCTCGTCGCGCTTCCCCTGCAAGGGATCCTGGCGGCCGTGTTCGCCGCGGTTGCCTACCCCGCCATGATCCTCTCCCAGGTGATCTACGCGGACGATGCCTGGAAGGAACACATGCTCACCGAACAGCATCATCCGTTGCTCGATCACTCCTTCCTCTCGCTCTGGCTGGCGAGCTTCGTGAGTTTCATACCCGCCTACGGGTTCGGTCTCGCTCTGGTGACGGGGCTGGCGGTGTACACGCGCTTTCAAAACTCCGAGCTGCGTGTCGCGGCGCTCGAGCGCGAATGGAGCGCGGCACGGCTCGCCGCGCTGCGCATGCAGTTGTCACCGCATACGCTGTTCAATCTGCTGCACACCATTCGGGGGAACATCGAATGGGATCCCAAGGGCGCTCAATCCATGGTCGTACAGCTGGCCGATCTGCTGCGCCGGGTGCTGAACGCGGGGGAACGCGACTTCACCTGCCTGGCCGAGGAGCTGCAGTTCGTCCGCTCGTACCTCGAGCTGCAGCAGCGGCGGTTTTCCGACCGGCTCACGGTGATCCTGCCCGAGGCGGCGGATATCCCGGCGGTCTGGGTGCCGAGCCTCATTCTGCAGCCGTTGGTCGAGAACGCCGTGGCGCACGGACTGGCGGGCCATCAAGGCCCGGTCGAGGTGAAGGTCGGTGTGGAAGCCGCCGGCGGCCGACTCACGCTGCGGGTGAGCAACACGGTGGCGGCCGGCAAAATTTCCGGTCCCGAGGGCATCGGCCTCAAGAATGTGCGCGAGCGCCTGGCCGTGCAATTTCAAGGTGCGGCCACGCTCAGCGCCGGCCCGCACGGACCGCAATGGGTCAGCGCCATCGTCCTGCCGGCGATCGCCGATTCGCCGGAACTGCGGCGCGGCGCATCGCGGGCCGTGCCGCTCCGGGTGGAGTGATGGACGTCATCATCGTCGACGACGAGCCGGCGGGCCGGCGCACCCTGCGCGAGTTGTGCGGCCAGGAACCCGACATCGCGGTGATCGGCGAGTACGGCGACGGCGCCGCGGCGCTCCAGGCCATTCGTACCCTGCGCCCGCACCTGCTGTTCCTCGACATTCAGATGGACCCCATGAACGGGATCGACCTGGCCCGTGCGCTGAACCCGCAGGATCTGCCGTCCCTGGTGTTCGTCACGGCTTACGACGCCTACGCGCTCGAGGCCTTCGAGGTCTGCGCCGTAGATTACCTGTTGAAGCCGTTCGACCAGCAGCGCTTTCGCAGCACCTTGAACCGGGTGCGCCCGCGCCATGCCTCGGGCGCCGGCGACGCCCGGCAGGCGATGCTCGCCGAACTGATCGCACGGCTGGAGCGCGGGACGCGGGAAAAATCCGCGGAACGGCCGCGGTTGCTCGCCGAGCTGCACGGTCATCTGCACGTCCTCGATGCCGCCCGCGTCGAGGCGCTCGAGGCCGACCGCAATTACGTCGCAATCCGGGTCGGCGCCGACACCTACCACGCCCGCGGCACCCTCGGCCAGGCGGAACAGGCGCTCTGCGGGCAGCCCATGCTGCGCATCAGCCGCTCCTGCCTCGTGAACGTCGATCACGTCAGGGAGGTGAACCGGACCCTGCGCGGAGACTTCATCCTCGTGCTCGCCGGCGGCGCGACCGTCACCAGCAGCGAGGGATTTCGCGCGAAGGTGAAGGAGTATTTCGGCGCACTACGCATCCCGCCCCCGTGAGGCGCCGCGCCTACAGGAGTTCTTCGGGTGCGAACGGCGCGAAGATCTTCAGCCAAAGACGCTGCATGAGCGTCGTTTCGGGATCGGCATGCCAGATCCTTTCGGCGCCCGGCTCGCCGCTCGACCACGTAATCCGCCCGTCGCGGTCGAGCGCCAACCGGTAGCTGCCGTCCGCGCTGATGTCGTCGAGCAGACTAGTCACCTGGTGCGCGATTTCGGAGCTGCGCATCACGAGCCCCAATTCGCTGTTGAAGCGCGCGGACCGGGCATCCATGTTCAGGGAACCGATGAACACGGTCTTCTGATCGATCACCAGCGCTTTGGCGTGCAGGCTGGCGTTCGAGCTGCGGAACGGATGGAAGCGCGGCCGCTTCTGTCCGAGCTTGGGACGCACTTCGGAGAGCTCCACGCCGAGCTTCAAGAGCGCCACCCGATAACGGGCATAGCCGTTGTCCACCACCGGTGAATCGGTGGAGGCCAGCGAATTCGTGAGCACGCGGATGTGCACGCCGCGTCCCTCCAATTCGCGCATGAGCACCACCCCCTCGTTGCCGGGAACGAAATACGGGGAGATCACGATCACCTCCCGCTGTGCGGAGCGCATCAGCGCCTTGATGTTGTTGGCGATGGTCACCTCCTCGTCGGGGGCCGCGTCGCTCGCGATCTTCGCCGGACGGTCGGCCAGCACCGTCGCCGGCACCCAGGTCAGCTGCAGATCGTCCGCATCGAGTTCGTGCGCCAGCCAGTCGGCATCACCAGCCATGGGTATGTCGGCGTGCGCGGCGTGCGCCCCCTCGGCCTGCACCGGTGAAGCCAGCGAGGCGATGGGATAGGCGAATTTGCTGTTCCAGAAGGCATCGAAGGACGCTGACAGCTGCGGCACGATCGGACCGGCGGCCACCACGTCCAGGTCGATGAAATTGCTGTTCGAGTCCCGGGTGAAGTATTGATCGCCGACATTGCGGCCGCCGGTGATGGCGATGGCGTTGTCGGCCACGAACAGCTTGTTGTGCATCCGATGATTGATCCGTGGTATCTCGGGAACCGATGCGAGGATGCGGGACCACAGCGCGAATCGGCCGCCGGGGAACGGATTGAAGACCCGGACCTGGACGTTGACGTGCTCGCCCAGATGCATGAAGCGACGGTCTTCGCCCGCGGTGTTCAGATCGTCGACCAGCAGGCGCACGCGGACCCCGCGGTCCGCCGCCTGGCGCACGTGGCGCAACAGGAGCGCGGCGGACTCGTCCTGGTGGATGATGTAGTACTGAACATCCAGTGTGCGCTGCGCCCGGTCCGCCAGCGCGATGAGGCTGGCCAACGCCTCGTCGCCGGACGACAGCAGACGGATGCCGGACAGATTGGGGCCGGTCTGGCTGCGCGCCGCGATGCGGCCGAGCGCCGTGGTCTCCGGGGCCCCCAGGGCCTGGGTCGGGTATTTCTGCACGTGCATCGGCAGACCGACGCAGCCTCCGAGAAGCAGCAGGGCGCCCGCCATGCCGCCGCGAAACCCGTCGAGGACGCCCACGCGGGCAGGAATCCAGGATTTGCGCATGACGCCATCATATCAGGCACACTTTGCAGCCATGCATCCCCATCGCCGCATTCGCAGCTTCGTGCTGCGCGCCGGCCGCGTGACGGCGGCCCAGGAGCGCGCGCTCGCCGAACTCTGGCCCCGCTACGGCCTCGAGTTCGACGGCACGCCCATCGACTTGGACGCGGCCTTCGGACGCGGCGCCGCGGGGTCCGGCGCACCCCGCTGCCTGGAAATCGGCTTCGGCGCCGGAGAGGTCATCGGCGCGCTGGCGCTGGCCAACCCGCTCACCGACTATCTCGGCATCGAGGTGCATCGGTCCGGAGTCGGCCGCCTGTTGCTGCACGTCGAACAGTCGGGGCTCGGGAATGTCAGGGTCATCTGCCATGACGCGGTCGACGTGTTGAAGAATGCGATCGGCGTCGGCGTCTTCGACGAGATCCTCATTTTCTTTCCGGACCCCTGGCACAAGAAACGCCACCACAAGCGCCGCTTGATCGACGCGGCGTTCATCGATCTGCTGGCGGACAAGCTGCGCGGCGGCGGCACGCTCAGACTCGCCACCGACTGGGAGGAGTATGCGGTGCAGATGCGAACCGTCGGCAATGCGAATGCGCGGCTCGAATCCCGCAGTCCGGACGGCACCTACGTGAGCCGTCCCGACTTCCGTCCGGCCACCCGCTTCGAGAGGCGCGGCGAACGGCTTGGGCATGGCGTGTGGGACCTCGCCTACGTCAAACGCGGCGCCTGACGGCGGCGCCGCGGCCGTCGACGCGGCCCGTGGTGGACGGGACGCTTGGAGCGTGCGCTTGCTGCTGCGCGCAAAATTTAAGCGTTGCGCGCGGCATTCATTGGGAGTTGAATGGAGGCGCGCACAACAGACGGAGACGGTTATGAACGCGATGAAGCCGATCGTGGGTCAATGGTACCGTGGCGTCACGAACGAGCTCTTCGAGGTGGTCGCCATCGACGATGCGGACGAGAGCATCGAGATCCAGTACTTCGACGGCACCGTCGCCGAAATGGATTTCGACGCCTGGAACGAACAGCTGTTCGACCGGATGCTCGACGCGGCGGATGCGCCGGAGGACTGGTCCGGAGCGATCGACGTCGAGGCGGAGGATCTCGACCGGGACTTCGAGGACAACGCGCGCATGGCGTGGTCGAATCCGGAAGATCGCTCGCTGCGCCGTTAGGCTGCGGCCCTGCGGGATTCGCGGGCGGCGAGTTCATCCAACGGGCCGCGCAGGACGACGAGCGTGACGAGTCCGGGCACCGCGCTCAGGCACGTCACGACGAAGAAATTCTTCCATCCGATCATCGGGACGACCGCGCCGGCGATCGCGCCGGTCACGTTACGCGGCAACACGGCGAGTGCGGACAGCAGCGCGTACTGCGTGGCGCTGAAATCCGCGGTGCAGAGCGAGACCAGGAAGGCGACGAACGCCGCCTGGCCCATGCCGCCGATCATCGTGTCCAGACAGGTTGCCAGCGCCAGCAGCCACACCTTCTTCCCCGCCACCGCCAGCCAGACGTACAGCAGATTGGTCAGCGCCTGTCCGATGCCGAACACCAGGAGGGACCGGAAGGTGCCCCACCGCAGGTAAACCCAGCCGCCGAACGCCACGCCGATCATGGTCGACACGGTCATGTTGAGTTTGCCGGCGATGCTGAGCTGCTCGAGGGAGAACCCGACACCCTGGATCATGAAGGTGCTGTAGAGGCTCAACGCCAGCGCGTCGCCGACCTTGTACAACAGAATGAGGACGAGAAATCCCCACATGCCCCTCTGGCTCATCAACGCCCGCAACGGGTGCCACACCGCGTCGGCCAGGGTGTGCGGCGGATGCCCGGGCACCACGGGTTCAGGCGCCCGGATCGTCGCAACCATCGTGGCGGCCATCAGGCAGGCGACCAACAGAAAGGCGATGCGCCAGCCCACCCACGCGGCGACCAACACCAGCACCGTGCCCGCCAGCATCGCCGCCGTGCGGTAACCGAATGCGGCGGCGGCCGCGGCGAGCGCCCGTTCGCTCGGCGGTATCACGTCCACGCGATAGGCATCGATGACGATGTCCTGGGAGGCGGAGAGAAAGGCGACGGCAAGGGCGATGCCCGCCAGCACGTAGGGCGCCTTGGTGGGCGAAGCGAAACCCATGATCCCGATGCACAGCGCCAGACACGCCTGGTAGATCAGGATCCACCCGCGGCGGCGGCCGAGGAGGGGCGGCAGATAGCGATCGAGCAGCGGCGCCCACAGGAATTTGACGTTGTAGGGCAGCGCGACCAGGGAGAAGAGGCCGATGGTCTTGATGCTCAGACCTTCGGAGGCGAGCCAGGCCTGCAGCGAAAAATTGGTCAGATTGAACGGCAGGCCCGAGGCGAAGCTCAGGAAGAGAATGACCACCATGCGCTTGTCGCCCAACGCCTGCAGCAGCGTGGGTCGCTCGGCCGCGCTCAAACCTCGTGACTCGGAATCGGCAGGGGGGGCATGCGCATGGCCCGTGATCTTACCAGCCCCCCGCCACCGGCGCTTGCAGCGGGGTCCGCCGCTTGCCAGACTTCACCGATCATGACCCACCCCTACCAACGTGAATTCATCGAGCTGTGCATGCGGCTCGGCGTACTGAAATTCGGCAGCTTCCGCCTCAAATCGGGGCGCGAAAGCCCGTATTTCTTCAACGCCGGCCTGTTCAACACCGGCAGCGCGATCTCGACGGTCGGCAACGCGTATGCGGCCGCGGTCGTGTCTTCCGGGCTTTCGTTCGACATGTTGTTCGGCCCGGCCTACAAGGGCATACCGCTGGTGACGGCGGCGGCGGCCGCGCTCGCCCAGACATTCGGCCGGGATCTGCCGTTCGCCTTCAACCGCAAGGAAGCCAAGGACCACGGCGAGGGCGGCCACATCGTCGGTGCGCCGTTGCACGGCAGGGTCTTGATCGTGGACGACGTCATCACGGCCGGAACCGCGATCCGCGAGTCCATCGACATCGTCCGGGCGGCCGGAGCGGTGCCGGCCGGCGTGCTGCTCGCCCTCGACCGCCAGGAGCGCGGCGGCAACGGCGGCCTCTCGGCCGTTCAAGAGGTCACCCAAACGTTCGGCATTCCGGTGATCGTGGTCGTCAGTCTGGCCGAACTCATGCAGTATATGCAGGAAGCCGGCAGGACGGCGGAACTGGCGGGTATGCGGGTTTACCGGGAGCGTTACGGAGTGTAACGATGGCGCGCCGGCCGGGTTTGGGATACAAACCCTGGAAATGCACGCGCCTCCGCCTCACAATGTCGCGGACGTACTGGGAAAGCATCTTTGAAGCACAATTTCTGGATTCTCTGCATGGTCACGGTGCTCGCCGCATCGGCGGGCGCCGCGCCGCCCGGCGACCGCAAGCTCTACAAATGGGTCGATGACCAGGGCGTGACTCATTTCGGCGATCATATTCCGCCGGAGTACGCGAACAAGGAACAGCACGTCATCAATTCGCAGGGCGTCGAGACCGGCCACATCGATGCGCAAAAATCCCCGGATCAGATGGCCGCCGAAGAACAGAAGCGGCTCGACGCGGAACAGAGCGCGGCCCGCGACAAGAACCTGCTGATCACCTACTCGACGGTGGCGGAGATCGAGCGCCTGCGGGATCAGCGGCTCGCCCTGCTGACCGATCAGATCAAGGTGACCGGTTCGTTCCTCGAGGTGCTCAACATCCGCCTGAAGAAGCTGCGCGCCACCGCGTCGCACTTCAAGCCCTACAGCCCCGACACGGGCGCTCCCGCGATGTCGGATCAGCTCACCGAGGATCTGGTGCGGGTCGACAACGACATCCATACCCAGCAGGAGAACCTGCGCGAAAAACGCAGTGAAGAGACCACCATGCGCAGACAGTTCGAGAGCGACATTGCGCGGTTCAAGGAACTGAAGGGAATCCATTGACGCCCAAGACGCGCGTTTTGCTCGGCGTCACGGGCGGGATCGCCGCCTATAAGAGCGCCGACCTGGTGCGCCGCCTGATCGAGCGCGGGGCCGAGGTCCAGGTGGTGATGACCGCCGCCGCGCAGAAGTTCGTCACGCCGATGACCTTCCAGGCCTTGTCCGGACGGCCCGCCCGCTGCGACCTGTGGGACGACGCCGCGGAAGCCGCCATGGGGCACATAGAACTCGCGCGCTGGGCGCAGCTCGTGTTGATCGCGCCCGCGAGCGCCGACTTCATCGCGCGCCTGGCCGGCGGCCGTGCCGACGATTTGCTGTCGACGCTCTGCCTGGCGACCGAGGCGCCGATCGCGCTGGCGCCGGCGATGAACCGCATCATGTGGGCCAACAAGGCGACGCAGGCGAACGTCGACACCTTGATCGCACGCGGCCTGCGCATTCTCGGTCCCGCGGCCGGCAGCCAGGCGTGCGGCGAGACCGGGCCGGGCCGCATGTGGGAACCCGCGGAGCTGGCGCAGACCCTGTTAGAGCCGCCGGCGAACGCCGGCCTGTTGGCCGGCCTCAATGTCCTGATCACCGCCGGCCCGACCCGTGAACGACTCGATCCGGTGCGCTATCTCACCAATCGCAGTTCCGGCAAGATGGGCTTCGCGGTCGCCACCGCCGCCCGCGAGGCCGGCGCCCACGTGACGTTGGTGAGCGGACCGGTGCAGCTGCAGACCCCCACCGGCGTCACCCGCATCAACGTCGAGAGCGCGCGCGACATGTATGCCGCCGTCCACCGGCACGTGGCCGACGCCGACGTCTTCATTGCCGCGGCCGCCGTGGCCGACTTTCAGCCCGTCACCGTCGCGAAACAAAAGATCAAGAAACAGGGGGTGTCGGTCAAACTCGATCTGGAGCCCGCGCCGGACATCGTCAAGTCGGTCGCCGACATGGCCAAGAAGCCGTTCGTGGTGGGGTTCGCCGCCGAAACCAACGATGTCGAGGAGAACGCCCGCGGCAAGCTCAAGCGCAAGAAGCTCGACATGATCGCGGCGAACCACGTCGGCGACGGCATCGCCTTCGATTGCGACGACAATGCACTGACGGTGATCTGGCCGGGCGGCAAGGTCGAGGTGCCGCGAGGTCCCAAGATCGACGTGGCGCGCGAACTGGTGAGGCTCATCGTCGAGCGCCTCCCGCCGACGGACGGCGCGCCGCGGCGCGCGGCGCGCAAACGTCGCGCACCGGGCGCCGATCCG
>JBBIKV010000107.1:0-12602 GCA_037445285.1 Nevskiaceae bacterium
CACATGGTGGCCATACACACTGCTTGCGTCCAAAGCGCGGGCGCGCCGCCCCTCAACCGGGTTTCTTGCCGACTTGCAGAACGGCCAGAAACGCCTCCTGCGGAATTTCCACCTGACCCACCTGCTTCATGCGCTTCTTGCCCGCCTTCTGCTTCTCAAGCAGCTTCTTCTTGCGCGTGATGTCGCCGCCGTAACACTTGGCGAGCACGTTCTTGCGGATGGCCTTGACGCTCGCGCGCGCAATGATGTGCGCCCCGATCGCGGCCTGCACGGCGATGTCGAACATCTGGCGCGGGATGAGCTCCTGCATCTTGTCGACCAATTCCCGGCCGCGCTGATACGAGTTGTCCCGATGCACGATGAGCGACAGCGCATCGACGGGATCGCCGTTGATGAGCACGTCGAGCTTGACCAGCGGCGCCGCCTGGAAGTGGCTGAACTCGTAGTCGAAGGAGGCGTAGCCGCGGCTCGCCGACTTCAGGCGGTCGAAAAAATCGAGCACCACTTCGGCGAGCGGCAGCTGGTACTGCAGGGACACCTGGCTGCCGAGGAACAGCATTTTCTTCTGCACCCCGCGTTTCTCGCTGCACAGGGTGAGCACGGCGCCGACGTGCTCGGGCGGCACCAGGATGTTGGCGGTGATGATGGGTTCGCGCAGCTCCGAGATTCTGTCCTGGGGAGGCAGCTTCGTCGGATTGTCGACGTTGATCACCGAGCCGTCCGTGAGGAGCAGTTCGTAGATCACGGTCGGCGCGCTGGTGATGAGGGCCAGGTTGTATTCGCGCTCGAGACGCTCCTGCACGATGTCCATGTGCAGCAGGCCGAGGAAGCCGCAGCGGAAGCCGAATCCCAGCGCGGTGGACACTTCCGGCTCGAAATGCAGGGCGGAGTCGTTGAGCTTGAGCTTCTTCAGCGCCTCCCGGAACTGTTCATAATCGTCCGAGCTGACCGGGAACAGGCCCGCGAACACCCTCGGCTGGACCTGTTTGAAGCCCGCCAGGGGCGCCTGCGCCGGATTGGCGTCCAGGGTGATGGTATCGCCCACCGGCGCGCCGTCGATTTCCTTGATGCCGGCGATGACGAAGCCCACCTCGCCGGTTTCCAGGGATTCGCGGGCAACCGGCTTCGGCGTGAACCGCCCCAACTTGTCGATCTGGTGGCTGCGTCCGGTCGACATGACGCGGATCTTGGCACCCAAGCGCAGCGCACCATTCATGACCCGGACCAGGGACACCACGCCGACGTAGTTGTCGAACCAGGAATCGATGATGAGGGCCTGCAGCGGACCGTCCGGATCGCCCTTGGGAGCCGGAATGCGCTTGACCAGCTGCTCGAGCAGTTCCTGCACGCCGAGCCCCGTCTTGGCGCTGACCAGCGCCGCGTCGTCGGCGGGGATTCCGATGATTTCCTCGATCTCGTGGATGACCTTCGGCACATCCGCCGACGGCAGGTCGATCTTGTTGATGACCGGCAGCACCTCGAGCCCCTGTTCGAGCGCGGTGTAACAATTGGCCACGCTCTGCGCCTCGACGCCCTGCGCCGCGTCCACCACCAACAAGGCGCCCTCGCACGCCGCGAGGGACCTGGAGACTTCGTAGGAGAAGTCCACGTGGCCCGGCGTGTCGATGAAATTGAGCTGGTAGACCTCGCCGGTGACCGATTTGAACGCGAGCGTCACGCTTTGAGCCTTGATCGTGATGCCCCGTTCCCGCTCCAGGTCCATCGAATCGAGGACCTGAGCCTGCATTTCGCGGGCATCGAGGCCGCCGCATTCCTGTATGAATCGATCGGCCAGGGTTGATTTACCGTGATCAACGTGGGCAATGATCGAAAAGTTGCGGATATTCTTCATTCAGGACCGGACCGGCAAACTCCTCATTATACCGGTCGGCGACGCTGCGCGAGTGCCTTATGCAATTCCTGCACGTCCAAATGTCCGTGACACACCAATTCACCGGCGAACAGCAGCACCGGAATCTTGTGCCCGTAGCGCAGGCGCGCGGCCGCGTCGGAATCGACGTCGACGACCTCCAACGGGTAACCGCCGGCCTCGGGCACGGCGCTCAAGGCCTGCAGCATCTCATCGCAAAGCCCGCAGCCGGGCCGCGAATACAGCAGAAACTTCAATGGCTGGTCAGTTCGGCGCCGCCCACCGATTTGACCGAATGGGCGATGAATTCGACGGTCCGTGCGGGAACCTCACCCACCGCTGTCACTTGATGTCCCTGCACGACCGTCGAAAACGCATAGCCGGATCCCACCCGCGCCAGGCCCTGCATGGGGACCTCCTCGGGGGCGCCCGGCTTGTTGTCGGGTCCCGGCGCCTCGTCGTGCGGCGCCTCGTCGTGCGGCGCCTCGACGAACACGGAAACGGTGGCCAGACCGTCCGAATACACCAGATGGGTCGCCGGAACCGTGCCCCCCCCCAGGGTATGGGCGCCCGACACGGTCAGATGGAATCCCGGCGGCAGCTCGCTCGCCCGGTACGCCGACAGCGCCGGCGGCGCCGAATCCTGGGACGGCCCCTGCCTGACCCAGCGCATCCCCCCGGTGTGCACGGCGGGGGCGAGATCGCTGTCCGGAATGTTGTCCGGCATCTCCAGCCGGGCGAACAGAATCTGTTCGATCACCTGGCCATGCGAGTCGCAGAGCTGAGTCTTCAGCGGCATGGCCGTGGTCTCGTCGAGCCACAAACGATAGCCGAACCGGTACTGGTCCTTGGGATTCACGAGGATGACCCGCGCCGCGCGGCCGAGCACGTGCGAAGGCGGCAGTTCCTCGATGCGATAGAATTCGTCGACGTCGGCGCCGAACTGCGGCAACGTCCCCAGGAGGGGACCGCGATCCGGACGCGGCTCGACCAGCACCGTGTGCTGGTCCGGCAAATAACAGGTCAACTCGTCGTTCCTGCGCACGAACTCCCGCCCCGACCCGTCCAGCGACAACAGCCGCTCGGTCACCCGGCCCGCCCGCACCCGGTGGACGATCCGCATGGTTTCCACGCGACCGTCGCTCAGGTGGAAGAAAGTGCCATCGTAGTTTCGCGTGGCAAGGGCGTTGTTCATCCGGTCCAGCCATTCGTGAGGACCGTCCGCCGCCCGCGCGCGCTGCGGCAATGAACTCAGGAGCACGGCGACCACGGCACAGGGAACGAGCCAGGGCGATCGGCCGCGCGCGGTCGGCATCATGGAGAGACGCGCGGGTCCTGGGATTGAACGCGCTGCCGCTGCAAGAGGTCGGCGGGGGCCGCCGCGGCGCCTCCCGCCGGGAGGGACTCGCCGGCCGCCGGGGCAGGATCGGCATCGTCGCCGACGAGCAGGTCGGTCAGGACGTCCCGCTGACCCAGAGCCGAGGAATACCGGCTGTGCGCGAACACGTAGTTCGTCAGCCGGGCGGCCGGCAGGACGGAGGGCACGCCCGATTCCGCCGGATCGGGCGCGGCCGCGGGCACGGTGTAGGAAATCGCCTCGGTGGGCCTGGCGGCCGCCAAATTCCGGGCCGTGACGGGCACCACCCCAGGCACCCTCGGTGTGATCGTCCGCTGCTGCAGGGCGACGACGGCGACGGTCGCCACGCCGGCGGCGACGGCGGCACCGGCGAACGGCCGCCACCAGCGCGGCGACCGGGTGCGCGCCGGGGAGGTGTCCGCGGCCGCCGGCGCGCCGTCGATGGCCCGATTGACCCGGGTCGCGAAGGAGCGCGAGGCACGCGCGTGGGCGCCGCCCCGCATCGACTCGCCGATGAGCACATAGCGGCCGAAGCTCGCGCGCAACTCCGCATCCCTCGTCAGACGTTTCAGCAGCAGTTCGGTCTCCGTGCCGGGAAGTTCGCCATCGAGAAACGCCGAGACCTGTTCACGAATTTGTTCGCTCATGTGTCCTCAGGCCGACCAAGGCCCCCGTCAAAAATGGGTCGAAGTTTCTTGTCGATCGCCTCACGGGCCCGGAAGATCCGCGAGCGCACCGTGCCCACGGGGCAGTCCATGGTCTGGGCGATGTCCTCATAGCTCAAGCCTTCCAGTTCCCGCAGCACGATGGCGGTTCGCAGATCCTCGGGAAGGTTCTCGATGGCGCGGTTCACGGTGTCGCGAATCTCGTCGGTGAGCAGCAGCGCTTCGGGAGTCTCGCCCTCGGACAGCCGCGCCTGCATGTCGTATTGCTCCGGATCCTGCAGGTCGAGATCGTACCCCATCGGCCGGCGCTTGGCGGCGACGAGGGCGTTCTTGGCGGTGTTGATCGCGATCCGGTACAGCCACGTGTAGAACGCGCTGTCGCCGCGGAACGACTGCAGCGCACGATAAGCCTTCACGAAAGCCTCCTGTGCAATGTCCTCAGCCTCGGTCGCGTCGTGCACGTAGCGCATGATGAGCTTCAGCACCTTGTGCTGGTACCGCAGAACCAACAAATCGAACGCCGCGCGCTCGCCGCGCTGGACCTTTTCCACCAGCTTGAGATCACTCTCTTCAACACTCATTCGCGATCCCAAACAGGCATGGATCGAATCCAGCCTGTCGCGGTAGACCGGCCCGGCGGAGAAAAGTTCGCCGACTCCGGCCGGATTTGACGATAAACGTGAGATTGCGCACGGGGCGGATTCTATCAGCCGCGCCCTTCGGTAATCCTCTCGATGAGTGCCGACAGCGCAGGCGTCGGCGGCCGCTCCCGGCCCAGGCAGTAGGCATGGATCAGCGGATCCTGGAATTCGAGCAGTTCCCGGAATGCCGCCTGGTCGGCGGGGGCGGCTGCCGCATAGTCCTCCTCGACGTACCGGGTGAGCAGCACGTCGAGCTCCTTCATGCCGCGCCGGCAGCGCCAGCGCAGCTTGCCGATGGGGTCGGCGGGGGCGGTCACTCAGTGCTGCCGGTGGAGCATCATCTGCTTGATGTCCGCAATGGCCTTCGCCGGATTCAGGTCCTTCGGGCAGGCCTCCGTGCAGTTCATGATGGTGTGACAGCGGTAGAGGCGGAACGGATCCTCCAGCGTGTCCAGGCGCTCGCCGGTGGCGTCGTCGCGGCTGTCGACGATCCAGCGGTACGCCGCCAACAGCGCCGCGGGCCCCAGGTACCGGTCGCTGTTCCACCAATAACTCGGGCAACTGGTCGAGCAGCAGGCGCACAGGATGCAGGCCGACGGACGGTCCACCTTCTCCTGGTCCTCCTTCGACTGCAGCCGCTCGCCGTCCGGCGGCGCCGGGGTGCGGGTCTGCAGCCACGGCTTGATCGACGCGTACTGGGCGTAGAAGTTGGTCAGGTCGGGCACCAGGTCCTTGATGACCGGCATGTGCGGCAGGGGGTAGATCCTGACGTCGCCCTTCACGTCCGCGCAGGCGCTGATGCACGCGAGGCCGTTCTTGCCGTCGATGTTCATGGCGCACGACCCGCAGATGCCCTCGCGGCAGGAGCGGCGGAAGCTCAACGTCGAATCGATCTCGTTCTTGATCTTGATGAGGGCGTCGAGCACCATCGGCCCGCAGCTGTCCATGTCGACTTCGTAGCGGTCGATCCGGGGATTCTCGCTCGAATCCGGATCGAAGCGGTAGATCGTGAAGACGCGCACGTTCTTCGCGCCCGCGGGAGCCTTGAACACGCGGCCGTCCTTGCGGATCTTGGAGTTGGCGGGAAGCGAAAACTCAGCCATCGATCGTGCTCCTGTTGCGCATCAATAGGTCCGCGCCTTGGGCGGAACGGACTCGACATCGTCGGTCAAGGTGTTCAAGTGCACCTTGCGGTAATCGAACGTCGAGGCGCCCTTCGCGTCGACCCGGCACAGCGTGTGCTTCATCCAGTTCTGGTCGTCGCGGTTCGGAAAATCCTCGCGCGCCTGGGCGCCGCGGCTCTCCTTGCGATTCTCGGCCGAGTGCATGGTGGCGACGGCCTGACCCAACAGATTGTCGAGTTCCAAGGTCTCGATCAGATCCGTGTTCCACACCATCGAACGGTCGGTCACCTGCACTTCGGCGAACGAATCGAACACCGCGGCCAGCTTGCGCTTGCCGTCGTTCAAGGTCTCGCCGGTGCGGAACACGGCGGCGTCGCTCTGCATCACGCGCTGCATGTCGAGCCGGATGTCGGCCGTGCGCCGCGAGCCCTTCGCGTGGCGGAACTTGTCGAGCCGCGCCAGCGCAGCGTCGCACGCGTCCCCCTTGAAGGCCCGATGCGGCGTGCCCGGGACGACCACGCGCGCGCAGTGCCGTGCCGCCTCGCGTCCGAACACGACCAGATCGAGCAGCGAATTCGAGCCCAGGCGGTTCGCGCCGTGCACCGAGACGCAGGCGGCCTCGCCGACGGCCATCAGGCCCGGCACCACGGTGTCGGATCCATCGCCGCCGCTCGTGACGACCTCGCCGTGGAAATTGCAGGGGATGCCGCCCATGTTGTAGTGCACGGTCGGAAGCACGGGAATCGGCTCCTTGTTGACGTCGACGTTCGCAAAGATCCTCGCGGTCTCGGCGATGCCGGGCAGCCGTTCCTTGATCACCGCCTCGCCGAGATGTTCCAGATGCAGGTGGATGTGATCCTTGTTCCTGCCGACGCCCCGGCCCTCGCGTATCTCGACGGTCATCGAACGCGACACGACGTCGCGCGACGCCAGGTCCTTGGCGTTCGGCGCATAACGCTCCATGAACCGCTCGCCGGCGGAGTTGGTGAGATAACCGCCCTCCCCCCGCGAACCCTCCGTGATGAGGCACCCGGCGCCGTAGATGCCGGTGGGGTGGAACTGCACGAATTCCATGTCCTGCAGGGGCAGTCCCGCGCGCAGCGCCATGCCGCCGCCGTCGCCGGTGCAGGTATGCGCCGAGGTGCACGAGAACCACGCCCGTCCGTACCCGCCCGTCGCGAGAATGACCTGATGCGCCCGGAACCGGTGCAGCGTGCCGTCGGCCATGTCGAGGGCGATCACGCCGCGGCACTCGCCGTTCTCCATGATGAGATCGAGGGCGAAGTATTCGATGAAGAAGCTCGCCTCGTGCTTCAGCGATTGCTGATACAGCGTATGCAGCATCGCGTGCCCGGTGCGATCGGCCGCGGCGCAGGTCCGCTGCGCGACGCCCTTGCCGAAATGGGTGGTCATCCCGCCGAAGGGACGCTGATAGATCTTGCCCTCCTCGGTGCGCGAGAAGGGCACGCCGTAATGTTCCAGCTCGATGACGGCCGCCGGCGCTTCCTTGCACATGAATTCGATGGCGTCCTGGTCGCCCAGCCAGTCCGACCCCTTTACGGTGTCGTACATATGCCAGCGCCAGTCGTCCGCGCCCATGTTGCCGAGCGCGGCCGAGATGCCGCCCTGCGCCGCGACGGTGTGGCTGCGCGTCGGGAACACTTTGGTCAGGCAGGCGGTCGACAATCCGGCCTCAGCCAATCCGAACGTCGCCCGCAGCCCGGCGCCGCCGGCACCGACGACGACCACGTCGTACGAATGGTCGATGAATTTATAGTCGCTCATAGTCCTCGGGATCCGAATGCGACGCGCAGGATGGCAAACAGGCTCGCGCCGCCGACAAGCACATACAGGAACCGCAGCAGCAACAGCGTGAACAGCTTCGTCCCCGGCGTGTGCACGTAATCCTCGACCACCACCGACGTGCCGAGATACGAGTGATAGGCCATCACGGCAATCGAGAGCACGGCGAGAAAGCCGCTGAGCGGAAGGGCCAGCCACGCGCGCACCGACTCATAGTCGAGCGCGGGCAGGGTCAGCAGTGAAAAGAACAGCCACAGGGTCAGCGGGATCAGTGCGACGGAGGTGACCCGCTGGGTCCACCAGTGGCCCGTCCCCTCCTTGGCGGACCCCGCACCGAGCACCCGGCCCAGAGGGCTGCGCAGGCTCATGGATGCGCTCCGCGCCAGAGGACCCAGCCCACGACGAGGGTGAGGGCGCCCGCGCCGAGCACGGCAAACCAGCCGCTCGCCGACCGCTGCGCGCGCTCGAAGCCGTAGCCGGCATCCCAGAATAAATGGCGCACGCCGTTCATCAAGTGATAGAAAAATGCGAACGCCCAGCCGAGCAGGAAGAGCATGCCCGCCGGACTCGAGAACACGCGCATGGCCGCCTCGTAGTCCTCCTCGCCCCCGGCGAGGGACATGAACCAGTAGCAAAGCGCCACCAACCCGAGCGCGAGGCCCACCCCGGTGAGCCGGTGGAGAATGGAAAGCGTGTTGCCGAGCTGCCAGCGGTAGACTTGCAGGTGCGGGGACAGGGGTCGGGAGCGTGCGGCCATTCTGTTCAGTCCTTCAACTTAGAAATCGATGCAGCGACCCTGGCGTTCCCAATCGCCGTACCGCGTGGGGTCCGGCCCCGCGCGCCCGCCGATCTCCTTCGGACGGCCCGGAGAGGGCTCACCCGCCCGTGCGGCGGTCGTCGGTGTCGGCGTGTCGGGGGCGGCGGCCTCGCCGGTGTGGGAGGCGGTGGGCGCCGGGTCGGCGGCGGGATTCCCTGCGGAGGTCATCGACGGCAACTCTTGACGATTCGGGTCACCCCCAAAGTTTGCCAGAAAACCAGGGCCCATGCCCACGGGCGGAGGGTTGAATTTGAGACGTGCGCCGTGACCCGAAGGGGTTGACAGCATGGCCGCCGTACCCATCTCATAGGGCGTGAACTCCAATATCGACCAAGATTCCCAAACCCCCGGACTGCTGCCTCACCTGCGGCTCGTCCGGTTTGCCGGGCCGGACGCCGTGGCCTTTCTGCAGGGTCAGCTGTCGAACGACACCCACCGCCTGAGCGGCGGCGCGCCGTTGCTCGCCGCCTGCTCCACGCCGCAGGGGCGGGTCGTGGCGGTGCTGCGCCTCGTGCCCCATTCCAGCGGCGTGATCGGCATGCTGCCCGGCGAACTCGTGGCACCGGTCATCGAGCGGCTGCGCAAGTACGTGATGCGCGCCAAGGTGCAAATCGAGGATCTGCAAGGTCGATTCGCGGTGATGGGCCTGTACGGCGGGGCGTGCGGCGATCTCGAGATGCCGGACGAGGTCCGCGGATACGTCGAAACCGACGGGGTCGGAATCGCCCGCCTGACGGGGGATGCGACGCGTTGCTGGGCAATCGGGCGGGAGGCGGATTTCGCCGCACACGGCGTCGACGGCAATGCCGGACGGGCGGTGCGCGTCGAGCGCGATTGGCGGCTCGCGGACATTCGCGCCGGCCTGCCGCAGATCTACGGCGCCACCACGGAGTCCTTCGTCGCGCAGATGCTGAATCTCGACCTGATCGACGGCATCAGCTTCACGAAGGGTTGCTTCACCGGTCAGGAGATCATCGCCCGCACCCAGCACCTCGGCCGCATCAAACGGCGGCTGTTTCGGCTGCGTCTGCCGGCCGGTGAATGGTCGATCGGTCAGGCCGTGCGGCTGACCGACGGACGCGCCGGCCGGCTCACCGAACTGGCGCCGGTGGACGGCGTCCATGAAGCCCTTGCGGTGCTCCCCCTCGAGACCGGCCCGGAGAGCGGCGCCCCCGAGACGGGCGCGGCGGCGGAGTCGCCCGCCGACGCGTCGGTCGAGGCCACGGAGCTGCCGTTGCCCTACGGCACGGCGGCGCCCCGGGCGGCGCCGGTCGGCTAGAGAGCGCGCCGTGCGGCGACGTCGGCCGGCGTCACCGTGCCCTGTTTCCCGCCGAAATGGCCGACGACGTAGTTCGCCAACGCCGCCACTTCGCTGTCGGAATACGCCCTGCCGAACGCCGGCATGTACACGTCGCTGCCGGCCACCCGCAGGTCGACCCCCTGAAGGATGACCTGGGTGACGTTGACCGCGCTCGCATCGTTCACGCCGCGCGTGCCGACGAGCGAGGCATAATCGGATTGTTGCCCCCGTCCGTTCCACTGGTGACAACTGGCGCACGCCCCCTCGAACAATTCCAGTCCCTGCGGGTGCGCAGTGAGGTCGTCCGGCCCCGGACCCGCGGCGGTCGATGCCGCGACCGGCGGCGGCAGCGGATCGATGTCCACCGGATGCGCGCCGACCCGCGCCGGGACGCCGCGCAAATACGCGACCAGCGCCGCGACGTCCGCGGGATCCAGATACTGCAGGCTGTGTGCGACCACCTCGCCCATCGGGCCGGAGGCCGCTGCGTGCCCCGCGGCCCGGCCGGTCTCGAGGTACTGCGCAACTTCGTCGTCCGTCCAGGAACCGATGCCATGCCGGAGATCGGGCGTGATGTTGTAGGCGCGCCATCCCTGCAGCTCGGCTCCCGCGAGCGCCATCCCCTGATCCATTCCGAAGCCGGCGTTGCGCGGCGTGTGACATTCCCCGCAATGCCCAAGGGCCGTCGCCAGGTACGCACCGGTGTTCCATTCGGATGACTTCGATGAATCGAAGGGGAAGCGCCGATCCTTGAAGAACGCGGCGTTCCAAAATCCCAGGGCCCAGCGCTGGTTGAAGGGGAAGCTCAACTCATTGGCGCGGTTCGCCGCCGGCACCGCCGGCAGGGTCGCGAGGTAAGCCTTGATCGCCAGGACGTCGCCGCGGCTCATCTGCGTGTACGAGGTGTAGGGAAATGCGGGGTAGAGATGCTCCCCGTGGCGTCCCACCCCATCGCGCACCGCCCGCACGAACTCATCGTCGCTCCATCCGCCGATTCCGCGTTCGGGATCGGGCGTGATGTTCGTGGAATAAATCGTGCCGAACGGCAGCCTGAAGGCCACGCCGCCGGCAAACGGGCGTCCCGACCCGGGCACCGTGTGGCAGGCGACGCAATCGGCCGCCTTGGTCAGATACTCCCCGCGTGCGAGCACCGCGGCCGTCGCCGGCGCACCCGCGATCGACGGCGCGGCCCCGGCCGCCGCGTCGATGCGGTTCAATCCGAAGTACGCGAATGCCGCGACCAGGAGGCCCAACGCCAGGATGCCGATGAAACCCTTCATGCGTCGGCTCCCGATGCGAGGCGTTCCGGGTCGCCACCGCCCGCCACCCTAACCCGGGTCGCCGCGGCATCGAGAACCAGCCGGGCACGATCGACCGGCAGACTCCGCAGGCGCACGCCGGTGGCGGCGAATATCGCATTGGCGAGGGCCGGGGCCGCGATCGCCGTGCCCACCTCGCCGAGTCCGCCCGGAGGTTGATCGCTCTCGACCCGGTACACGTCGACCTTCGGCGTTTCGTTGATGCGCAGCGTCCGGTAATCGTGAAAGTTGCTCTGTTCGACGGCCCCGTGCTTCAGGGTGATGCCGCTGTACAACGCGGCGCTCAGACCGAACAGGAGGCCGCCCTGCACCTGGGCCTCCACGGAACCGGGATTGATCGCCACGCCGCAGTCGAGCGCCGCAACCGCGCGGCGCAGGCGTACCTCGCCCTGCGGCGTGACTTCGGCCTCGACGATTACGCACACGCGGCTGCCGAAAGGCTCGCCGAGGGCGATGCCGCGGCCCACGCGCCCGGGCAACGCTCCCTCGCCCCAGCCGATCTTCTTCGCCGCGAGATCGAGGAGCGCCAGCGAGCGCGGATTCTTTTGCAGCAGCGTGCGGCGATACTCGAGGGGATCCTTGCCCGCGGCATGCGCCAGTTCGTCCATGAAGCTCTCGACGACGAACAGATTGTGCGTGGGCCCGACGCCTCTCCACCAACCGACGATCACGCCCTCGGGCATGTCGTGGCGCACCCATTCCACCTTGCGGTCGGGAATGTCGTAGGGCACGTCCGCCACACACTCGACCAAATCGTCGTCCAAGCCGTCCTTGCCCATCGCCATCGGCGCCCAGCGGCCGAGCACGGTGCCGCCGGCGACGCGATCGCCGTACCAGACCGGCCTGCCCGAGGCGTCGAGCACCGCCGAAATGCGATCGTGATACATCGGCCGCACGAGGTCGTGGCGGATGTCCTCCTCGCGCGTCCAAATCACCTTGAGGGGGTATTTGACGAGCCTCGCGAGGTGCACGGCCTGCTCGACCGAGTCGGACTCGAGGCGGCGCCCGAATCCGCCGCCCAGATACTGGTTGTGCAGTTCGATCCGGCTCTCGGGCAGGCCCGTGATCCGGGCGGCCGACGCCACGCAACGCGTCGGCACCTGCGTGCCGACCCAGATCTGACATTTCTCGGGGGTCACCCATACCGTGGTGTTGAGCGGCTCCATGGTCGCGTGCGCGAGCATGGGCAATTCATAGACCGCCGAGATCAATTTTCCGTCTTTCGGCTGCCGGCCGACGTCGCGCGCGACGATGGACTTGCCGCTCTGCGACTTGTCGGCGAGCGCCTCGCGCAATTTGGCGGTGGACAGCCCGGCGTTGTCGCCACGGTCCCATTCGATCTCGAGCGCATCGAGGCCCTGCTTGGCGGCCCAAAAATGTTCGCCCACGACGGCGACCGCACCGTCCAACCGCAGCACGTCGATGACGCCCGGTATCGCCCGCGTGCGCCTGTCGTCGATGCCGACGAGCCTGCCCCCCAGGGTGGGACAGGCCATGACCGTCGCGATCTTCATCCCCGGCACTTTCACGTCGATGCCGAACTGGGTCGCCCCGGTCACCTTGTCGGCGGAATCGACCCGCCGCAGCGGTTTGCCGATCAACGCAAAATCCTTCGGCTCCTTGAGCGTCACCTTGTCCGGCATCGGCAATGCGCCGGCCGCCGCGGCGAGACTGCCGAAGCCCGCGCTGCGCCGCGTCGCCGCGTG
>JBBIKV010000108.1:0-10132 GCA_037445285.1 Nevskiaceae bacterium
GGCCCGCGCGCGCGGCTCGGGCGGGCGGCTAACCTCGTGCCTGCTTCTTTTCCTTCTTCGCGGCGCGCTTCTCTTCCAGCGTCTTGGTCGGCTTCTTCTTGTCTTCCTTCTTTCGATCCATGCCCTTGCCCATGCTCGACTCCTCAGGTGTTGAAAAACACGATCAATCCTTCCTGCCGCGGCCCGCCGCGGGCCGCCGGCTCGTAATCTTGTGCGAACTGCGCTCCCCCGACAAGCGCGGCGCGGCCTTCAGGGTCCCCGAATGGCGCGGACCGGCGGGCTCCCGGGGCGGCTTCGGCGGCTTCTCGCCGACCTTCGTGATGCGCAATTCCCGGCCCGCGACCAGGACCTTTTGCAGGAGCTTGAATACCGGCTTCGGCATGCCCTCCGGCAGGTCGACGAAGCTATGATCCTCGCGGATATCGACGCGCCCGATGTGCACGCCTTCGATGCCCGCCTCGTTCGCGATCGCACCCACGACGTTGCTCGGCTTGATGCCATGGGTGGACCCGACCTCGATGCGAAAAGTTTCCATCAGACCGCCGGCGCCCCGGGCCCTGCGGGGCGCTTCCGGCTCCGGTGATCGCTCGGGCTCCACGTGCCGCGGGAGCGGCGCCGGGAGGTCGGACGGCGGGCGCTCTGTTGCGGGCCGGGGCCTGCGATCCGCGCCCTGGTCGCCCAGCAGCAGCGGCGTAGAGCCCTGCGCCAGGCTGGCGAGGGCCGCCGCGATGTCGATGAGCGGCAGGCCGGTTTCGGCCTCCAGCTGTTCCAACACGGGGCGCAGCGCCCTGGCGCCGGGTTCCTGGACGGTGTCGATGATCCGCTGCTTGAACTTGCTGATGCGCAGCGTGTTCACCGCATCGACCGTCGGCAGATTCATCGGTTCGATCGCCTGCCGCGTGGCGCGCTCGATCGCGCGCAGCATGTTGCGCTCGCGCGGCGCAATGAACAGGATGGCCTCGCCCTTGCGGCCGGCGCGCCCCGTGCGGCCGATGCGGTGCACGTAGGATTCGGTGTCGTAGGGGACGTCGTAGTTGACCACGTGTCCGATACGCTCGACATCCAGGCCGCGCGCCGCCACGTCGGTGGCCACCAGGATGTCGATCTGCCCGGCTTTGAGGCGCGTCACCGTGCGTTCACGCTGCGGCTGGGGTATGTCGCCGTTCAACGGCGCCGCGGCGAATCCGCGGGCCTCCAGCTTCTCGGCCAGTTCGACGGTGGACTGTTTGGTGCGCGTGAAGACCAGCATGCCATCGAAGGTCTCGGCCTCCAGAATGCGCGTCAAGGCGTCGAGCTTGTGCATGCCGCTCACCATCCAGTAGCGCTGCCGGATGTTGGTGGCCGTGCTGGTCTTGCTCTTGATGGTCACTTCGACGGGCGACCGCAGATGCTTTGCTGCAATGCGGCGGATCGGGGCCGCCATCGTTGCGGAGAAGAGCGCGACTTGGCGCTGCGGCGGCGTCTGCTCGAGGATGCTTTCGACCGCATCGACGAATCCCATCTGGAGCATCTCGTCGGCCTCGTCCAGCACCAGCAACGACAGGCCGGAGAGCTTCAAGGTGCCCCGATTCATGTGGTCGATGACGCGCCCGGGCGTTCCCACCACGACGTGCACGCCCCGGCGCAGCGCGTTCAGCTGCGGCTGGTAGCTCTGGCCGCCATAGATGGGAAGCACATGAAAGCCCTTGATGTGCGCCGCATAGCGCAGGAACGCCTCCGACACCTGCAGCGCGAGCTCGCGGGTCGGCACCAGCACCAGGACCTGGGGCTCGTGTTTGGACAGGTCGATCCGCGACAGCGCCGGCAGCGCGAAAGCTGCGGTCTTGCCGGTGCCGGTTTGCGCCTGGCCCAGCATGTCGGCCCCGGACAGCAGGACGGGGATGGTGGCGGCCTGGATCGGCGAGGGGGATTCGTAGCCGACGTCGGTCAGGGCCCGAAGCACCGGTTCCGACAATGCGAGGTCGCGGAAGCTCGCGGGGGTCGGGCTTTCGCCCGCTGGGACTGGGCTCATAAAAAATGCCTTGGAGAGGTGCCGCCAAGTCTAGCGGTTTGACCGGGTATTGCTACCATGCGCGTCCTGAACGGCACCGCGCCACGGCTCAAGTAGGACGCAAGATCATGGGACGTATATTCGAAGTCAGAAAGCATGCGATGTTCGCTCGCTGGAACCGGATGGCGAAGCAATTCACCCGGGTGGCGAAGGACATTGCCATGGCGGTGCATGCCGGCGGACCCGATCCCGCGGCAAACCCGACGTTACGCCGTATTCTACAGAACGCGCGCGCCGTGAATATGCCGAAAGACAAAACCGATGCCGCGATCCGCCGCGCCTCGGGCAAGGATGCGGCCAACTACTCGGAGATTCTGTACGAGGGCTACGCACCCCACGGCGTGGCGCTATTGGTGGAGACGGCCACGGACAACCCGACCCGCACGGTGGGCAACCTGCGCAATATCTTCGCGAAGGGCGCGGGTAATCTCGGCACCACCGGCAGCGTGAGTTTCCTGTTCAAAAAGATGGGCGTATTCCGCCTGGATCCTGCCAGCGTCAAGGATCAGGACGAACTCGAACTCGACCTCATCGATCACGGACTCGAGGAAATGGGGGAGAGCACGGGGGAGAAGGGCGAACCACAGCTCGTGATCCGCTGCGCCTTCAACGATTTCGGCAGGCTGCAGGAGGCGCTCGAAGGCCGCGGCCTGGCGCCGCTGTCGGCGGAACACGAATACATCTGTTCCGTGCCGGTGGAATTGCCCGAAGAGCAGGCGGCCGAAGTGCTCGCGCTGATCGACAAATTGGAACAGGACGACGATGTCCAGAAGGTGTTCCACACGTTGGCCTGAGGGATCCGACGCCCTCGATAATCCGTCCAACGCATTGATCTCCGTGAGCTTTCCAATGGTACCGGGCCGGACGGCCGCGCCGTCTGGTGGACGGATCGACCGCGCGCGGTATGATTCGCAGGATCGTGGCCAGCCACCGCTTCCGCATCGTCAATGTGTTCACCCGCGGCCGGACCGCGCTCTCGGGGAATCCACTGTGCGTATTCGAGGATGGCAACGGCATCGACGATGCGACGATGCAGGCGCTGGCCCGGCAGTTCAACCTCTCCGAAACCACGTTCATCCTGCCGTCGGTCCGCGCCGATGCGCGGGTGCGGATTTTCACGCCGGGATACGAGATGCCCTTCGCGGGTCACCCCACCTTGGGCACCGCCCACGTCTGCCGCAGCCTGGGGATCGGCGGGGATTCGCTGCGCTTGGAAATGCGGGCCGGATCGATTCCCGTCACGGCCGCGGGCAACCGCTGGACCCTGACGGCACCGGCGCCGACCTGGCGGGACCTCGAAGTGGCCCGCGGCACGCTCGCGCGCGCACTCGCGCTAGAGGCGGGGGACATCGGCGAGCGGCCTCTGTGGGTCAAGGCGGGCAAGGAACAATTGATCGTACCGTTGACCTCCGAGGACGCCGTACGGCGGGCCTCGCCGCAAAATGCGGAGTTCGGACGGATCCGCAGCGAGGACGGCATCGGCATGGCATACGTGTTCGCCGAAACCGGCCCCGGCCGGGTGCTGGCGCGATTCTTCTTCCCGCAGGACGGCGCGATGCTCGAGGATCCTGCGACGGGCTCCGCCACCGCCAACTTCGGCGGATGGTGCATCGCCATGAGCAAGCCGCTGCCCGTGCGCCTGGAGATCGCGCAGGGAGAAATGACCCATAGGAACTCCGCCCTGTTCCTGGAGGTGACCCCGGAACGGGTCATCCGGGTGGGCGGCGAGGTGGTCGACATCGCGAGCGGCGTGTTGGACCTCAGCTGATCGCCGGTATCGTCGCGCCCGTCGGCGCGGCGCCGTGGTTGACCACCCCGTAAGCCCAGAGAAGAACGGGTTGGAGGCGCGGCGACACCAGGGCCAGGGCCCGGTCGTAGTCGGCCCAAAGGGCCTCATGGTGCTCGGGAAATCCGAGGTCCGGATTGATGGGCAGCGACACCCGCGTCTCATTGCTGCGCGCCACGTAGTACCGCGCAATCTTCCCCTTGTTGTAGGGGCCGGTGTCCATGAACACCATGCCCCAGTCGAAGGAGATGTCGTCGAGCGCGGTCTCCTCGCGCACTTCGCGCAACGCCGCGTCGATCGGCGACTCGCCCGGCTCGACCAAGCCCTTGGGAAAATCCCAGTTCCGGTAACAGCGGAGCAGCAGAAATTTCAATTTCCGCGCATGCACGCTGACCACCACGACCCCGGCGGACATTCGAGTGGGAGGAGCAACTGACGGCATGGCGGCGCTCTGCGGTTGAATGGCCGTCGATTGTACATTCCCCCGCGCAGCGCCGCGTCGGCGGCCGGCTAGGCCGCCGCCGACAGCGGAGACCGGATCAGATGATCGAAGGCGCTCAGCGACGCCTTCGCACCCTCGCCGATCGCGATCACGATCTGCTTGTACGGCACGATCGTGCAATCGCCGGCGGCAAACACGCCCGGCACCGACGTCTGCCCTCGGGCGTCCACTTCGATCTCGCCGCGGGCCGAGAGCTTCACGGTGCCCTTCAACCAGTCGGTGTTCGGGACCAGGCCGATCTGCACGAACACGCCCGCGAGTTCCACGGTATGCAGCCCGCCGCCGGCGCGATCCTTGTAGATCAACGCCGTCACCCGTTGTCCGTCGCCGACGACTTCCGTGGTCTGTGCGTTCGTGACGACGGTGACGTTCGGCAAACTCTGCAGCTTGCGGGTCAATACCGCGTCGGCCCGCAGCTGCGGATCGTACTCGATGACCGTCACGTGGCTCACCAGGCCGGCCAGGTCGATCGCCGCCTCGACGCCGGAGTTGCCGCCGCCGATGACCGCCACGCGCCGGCCCTTGAACAGCGGCCCGTCGCAGTGGGGGCAGTAGGCGACGCCGCGGTTGCGGTATTCGCGCTCGCCGGGCACGTTGATTTCACGCCATCGCGCCCCGGTGGCGATGACCACAGACTTGGACCTCAGGGAGGCGCCATTCTCGAGCTTGACCTCGATGAGTTCGCCCGGGATCAGGGCCGCGGCGCGCTGCAGGTTCATGACGTCGACGTCGTAGTGACCGACGTGCTGCTCGAGTCCCAGCGCCAGGTGGTGGCCCGTCGTCTCCTTGACGGAGATGAAGTTTTCCACTCCGACGGTGTCGAGGAGCTGCCCGCCCAGCCGCTCGGCCGCGATTCCCGTCCGAATGCCCTTGCGCGCCGCATAGATCGCGGCCGCCGCGCCGGCCGGTCCGCCGCCGACCACCAACACATCGAAGGGCGCCTTCGCGCTCAGACGCGCCGCGTCGCGTGCGGCCCCGCCGGCATCGAGCTTCGAGACGATCTCCTCGAGTTCCATCCGTCCCTGTCCGAACGGCCGGCCGTTGAGGAACACGGCCGGCACCGCCATGACCTGCCGCCGCTCGACCTCCTCCTGGAACAGTGCACCATCGATCATGGTGTGGCGGATCCCGGGATTGATCACCGCCATCAGGTTCAACGCCTGGACCACGTCGGGGCAGCTCTGGCAGCTCAACGAGACGAAGGTCTCGAAATCGAATTCCCCTTCCAACGCGCGGATCTGCTCCAGCACCGCCGGGGCGGCCTTGGACGGATGCCCGCCTGCCTGCAGCAGCGCCAACACCAGCGACGTGAACTCATGGCCCATCGGCAACCCTGCAAACCGCACGTGCGGCTCATGTCCCGGCCGGCGCAGCGCGAACGACGGCTTCCACGGCGAGTCGTCGCGCCGGGGATCGAGCGTCACCAGGGGTGACAAGGACGCGATGTCGTCCAACAGTTCGAGCATTTCCCGGGACTTGTCGCCGTCGTCGACGCTGGCCACGATCTCGACCGGCCGGGTCAGCCGTTCCAGATAGCCTTTCAACTGCGTTTTCATATCGGCTTCGAGCATGGCGTTCCCCTGCTGGCGTTGTCGGTCGACTTCAAGGCCCGGACGGTCAGATCTTGCCGACCAGATCGAGCGAGGGCGACAGCGTGCCGGCGCCCGGCGTCCACTTCGCCGGGCACACTTCGCCCGGATGAGAGGCGACGTATTGCGCCGCCTGCACCTTGCGCAAGAGCTCCTTGGCGTCCCGGCCGATGCCGTTGTCGTGCACCTCGATGATCTTGATGCGGCCCGCGGGGTCGATCACGAAGGTGCCGCGATAGGCCAGCCCCTCCTCCTCGATCAACACCTCGAAGTTGCGCGACAGCGCCAGGGTGGGATCGGCGAGGAGCGGATATTGGACCTTGCGGATGGTGTCGGACGTGTCGTGCCAGGCCTTGTGGGTGAAGTGCGTGTCGGTCGACACGCCGTAGATTTCCACCCCCAGCTTCTGGAACGCGGCGTAATTGTCCGCGAGGTCGCCGAGCTCGGTCGGGCAGACGAAGGTGAAGTCGGCCGGATAGAACACGAACACCGACCACTTTCCCTTCAGGTCCTCGTTGGTCACCGTCACGAACTTGCCGTTGTGATAGGCGGTGACTTTGAAGGGTTTGACTTCAGAATTGATTAACGACATCGATTGATCCTCAGCGGTTATGACGAAGTACAGGGACAGGATGACACGGATTTTCATCGTCTATATTGATTAATCTTATCTAATTGATAGACTACGCCTATGATGACCCGACCAACCCGCGGGGCCGCCCCATGAATCTGCGCGACCTGAAGTACCTGGTCGCGCTCGCCGACACCGGCCATTTCGGGCGGGCGGCGGAGCGCTCGTTCGTCAGCCAGCCGACGCTGTCCGCGCAGCTGAAGAAGCTCGAGGAATACCTTGGGGTCAAGCTGGTGGAACGCCAGCCCAAAAACCTCCAACTCACCGACGTCGGCAGGCAGGTGGTGGTGCGCGCCCGCCGCATGCTCGCCGAGGAGGAGGAGATCATTTCCCTGGCCCGCAACAACGCCGATCCGCTGGCGGGCAGGCTCAAGCTGGGGCTGATCCCGACGATCGGACCCTACCTCCTGCCGCGCGTGATGCAGAAGATCCGCAAGGCGCTGCCGCGCCTGGGGCTGATGCTCTACGAGCATCAAACCGAGCCGCTGCTGAAGCGACTGCGCGACGGGGAGATCGATCTCGGCATCATGGCCCTGCCGATCGCGCAGGACGGACTCGAGACCCGGGTGCTGTACCACGAGAACTTCACGGTCGCGCTGCCCACCCACCATCCACTCGCCGCCAAGCCCGCCATCAAGGTGTCGGACCTGAAGGGCCAGACACTGCTGTTGCTGGAGGACGGCCATTGTCTTCGCGACCAGGCCCTGGAAGTGTGCAGCCGCATCGAGGTGCACGAGGCCGAGGACTTCCGTGCAACGAGCCTCGAAACCCTGCGTCAGATGGTGATCGCGGGACTCGGCATCACGCTGCTTCCGGAAACGGCCGTCGATTCGCCGTTCGGTTCGCAGCGCGGACTCACCATCCGCCAGTTCAGCAAGCCGGCGCCGACCCGCACCGTGGGCGCGGTATGGCGCAAATCCAGCACCCGTGTCCCGGCCATCGCCGCCGTCTGCGACGTGCTGTGCGAGGCCATGTCGGGCAAAGCGTGATGGCGCTCTCGACTTCGGGATCCCCGCCGGAATACCCTCGCGCTTCTGCCGAGCGTTTCACATATTGCAACCGGACGTCCCGGCAGGATGGGCCGGTCCAGGAACATGGGCCAGCCCGGGAATATGGGCCATAGGAACGTCGACGGAATGAACGCCAACCCCATTGCGCCGGGAAGCCAGGCGCCCGCGCCGCGCTTCGATGCCAAATTCATTGAGGACCACCGGCTGCTCGATCGGTATCTCGACGGCAAGCTGCCGGTCAAGGGCGCCCGCGACCTGGAGAACTGGTGCCGGGCGAACCCCGACTATCTGAATGCCCTCAACCTGTCCGGGCGGACGCAGGCGAGTCTGCGGCTGCTCGAGGCCTGCGGCAGCCCGGTCGATCTGCGCGAACCCGTCCCGCCCTGGTGGAAGGCTCCCTACGTGCCGATCGGCCTGGCGGTGCTCGCCATCATGAGCCTGCTCGCATTCTCCGCCCTGTACGGCAAGTTCGTGCTGCTGCGCGGCGAACTTGCGGACGCGCGCACCCGCGCCACTCAAGGGACGCTGCAACCCCCCGCCGGCACCGTCGACCTGCGGGTGGCGCCCGACCGGGCGCCCGATCTGGATCGTGCGAGGATCTCGGTCAATCGCGGCGCACCGCAGCTCATCGACCTGCACATCGACATGAATTATTCGAAGTCCGCGCAGTTCCGCGTGATCGTCGACAAGAAGGATCAGGGACGGGCGCTCATCCTCGGCAACCTGTCCAAGGACTCGAACGGCGAATTGCGCGTCTCGTTCAACACCACGGGGCTCACCGCCGGGATCTACACCGTCCGCCTCGAGGCGCTGCAGTTTCGGGGAGGCTCCACCGCGGAGGGCTGGCTGCTGCTCGACGTGCATTGAGCCCGCGGACGTGCTCCGACCCGACGGACCTTCACTCGTCGCGCAGCGTCACGATGGGCGGCGTGTTGACCACGCTCATGGTGGCCAGCGTGCCTGACAGGCCCACAAGCACGGTGCCGCATCCCAGACCCAACAGCCACACCCACGGGTCGAGGGCGAACGGCAGGGAAAACAGCCGGGACGCCAGCACCCAGCCGATGCCCGTCGCGCCGAAGGCCGCCAGGGTCCCGGAGAGGAATCCCAGCGCCGAGAATTCCGCGGCGACGCCCTGCAGCACGGTGCCGCGGCTCGCCCCCAGCGTGCGCAGCATGGCGCTCTCGTAACGGCGTTCGTCACGGGTCGACTGCACGGCCGCGAGCAGCACCACGATGCCCGCGGCCAGCGTGAACAGGAACACGTATTGAACCGCGAGCGATGCGCGGTCCATGATCTCGCGGATCTGCTTGAGAATGGCGTCCACGTCGAACACCGACACGGTGGGAAATTGCCGCACCAGTTCCCCGAGGGAGGCACGCTGGGCCGGCCGCAGATAGACGCTGGTCATGTAGGTGCCCGCGGCGCCGTCGAGCAGCCGGGGCGGAAACACAAGGAAGAAATTCGGCCTGAAGCTGTCCCACCGCACCTTGCGGATGCTGGCGACGCGGACGGTGAGCGTCTCCCCCGCGACGTCGAAGGTGAGCCGGTCCCCCAGCTTCAAGTCCAACGCCTCCTGATATTCGGAGGAGATGGACACCCAGGGCTTGCCGTAGTCCCGCGGCGTCCACCACTCTCCCGCGACCAGCTGGTTGTCGTCCATGAGCGTCGCGGCCCACGTCAGATTCTGTTCGCGCTCGAGAAATCCGCGGCCATTCTGGGCCTTGAGCTTGATGGACTGCGCCGGCACGCCATTGATCGCCGTCATGCGCGCGCGCACCATGGGGTACATCCGCGGCTGGCCCAAACCGCGCGAACTCAGGAACTCCTCCAGCGCCGCGCGTTCATCGGGCCGGATGTTGATGAGGAAATTGTTGGGCACGTCGAGGGGGAGACTGCGGCGCCAATCGGCGAGCAGGTCGCCGCGCACCACCGCGAGCAGCAGCAGCACCATCAGGCCCAGACCGAAGGCGACGATCTGCACGACGCTGCCGCCGCCGCGGCGCGAGACGTTGGCGAGCCCATAGCGCCAGGCCACCCCCACGCCGCCGCGCAGACGGCCGGTCAGGCGCACCAGTCCGTATCCGGCGGCGGTCAACACGCAACCGACTCCCAGAACCCCGGCCAGCAGGCTGAAGACGAGTTCGGTGTCCCGCACCAGGCTCCAGAGAATGCCGGTCATGGCGGCCAGCGCAAAGACATAGGACAGCCCGAACCGCAGCGGGGGCGACTCCACGGTCTTGCGCAGCACCCGGCCCGGAGGCGTGTTCTTCAACTGCAGCAGCGGCGGCAGCGCAAAGCCGATCAACATCGCCGAGACGGTCACCAGGGCGATCGGCAGCGGCGCCAGCGACGCGGGCGGCAGTTCGGCCCGGATCAAATCCCTGAGCAGCCACGCCAGTCCCGATTGCGCGAGGTAACCGAGCAGCGATCCCGCGGCAACCGCCGCCGTCGCGAGCAGGGTCAGTTCGATCAGTGAAATCCACAGGACGAAACGCTGCGATGCGCCCATGCACTTCATCAGGGCCACAGTGTCTACGTGGCGCGCCGCGTAGCGGCGCGCT
>JBBIKV010000108.1:10159-12520 GCA_037445285.1 Nevskiaceae bacterium
CACCGCCGACAACAGCACCGAGGCGAGGCTCGCGAGATTGAGGAAGCGGCTGGCGCGATCGACGGCGGAATTCAACTGCCGGCTCGACTCGTCGACTTCGCGCAATCGTTCTCCCGCGGCCTTGTGCGCGATCAGGTAGTCGCGGAATCCGCTCACCGCGGAGGGCGCACCCGCGAACAGCGCCGAGTAGGTGACTCGGCTGCCCGGTTGAATGAGCCCGGTCGCGCCGATGTCGGCCACGTTCAACAGGGCGGCGGGCGCCAGATTGACGAAACCCGTGCCCTGGTCCGGCCGGTAGTCGAGCACCGCCGTCACCTTGAACGAGCCGGACCCGATGCGCAGCGTCTCCCCCAGACCGACCTTCAGCTGCGCGAGGATCCGCGCATCGACCCACACCTCGCCCCTCCCGGGGATGCGGCCGGTGGCGCGCGCGACGCCGAAGGGCGTATCGGCGATGCGCATGCGGCCGCGCAGCGGATAGTTCGCCGACACGGCGTTGAGCGCCGCCAGCTGGCTCTCGCTGCCGTTGAAGATCGCGGTCGGAAAGGCCAGGATCCGTGCGCTCTCGAGACCGCGCCGCCGGGCCTCCTCGAATGCCCCCTCGGCGATCGGACCTGGCGATTCCAGGCGCAGATCGGCCGCCAGCACTTCCGCGGCCTGGGCCCTCACCCCCTGAGAGATGCGGCTGGTGAAGAAGCCGACGGCCGTCAAGGACAGCACCGCCACCGACAACGCGAGAAGCAGCACGGAGAGCTCTCCGGACCGCAGGTCACGGCCGAGATTTCGCAGGGCGAAGCGCAGGATTTGCATGGCCGCCGGGGTCAGCGCCGCGCGTGGCCGGCGTCGAGCTCGAGCACGCGCCCGCAGCGCGCCGCGAGCGCGCGGTCGTGCGTGACGAGGATCAAGGTGCTGCCGCTGCTGCGATTCAGGTCGAACAACAGGTCGGTGATCTTCTGCCCGGTTCCAGTATCCAGATTCCCGGTGGGCTCGTCGGCGAACAGGACGTCCGGATGGGTCACGAAGGCGCGCGCGATAGCAACGCGCTGCTGTTCGCCGCCAGAAAGTTGCTTGGGATAGTGTGCCGCACGCGCCGTCAGGCCCACCTGCGCGAGCGTCCGGGTCGCGGTCTCCCGGGCGTCGGCACGGCCGCCGAGTTCGAGCGGCAGCATGACGTTCTCCACCGCGGTGAGCGATGGAATGAGGTGAAAGGATTGGAACACGAAACCCACGTGCCGGCCGCGCAGAGCCGCCCGGCCGTCCTCGTCGAGCGTCGTGAGGTCGACGCCGGCGATCCGCACACGGCCGGCGCTCGGCGTGTCGAGACCGGCGAGCAACGCCAGCAGCGTCGACTTTCCGGCACCGGACGCCCCGACGATCGCCAGCGACTCGCCGGCTCGCACACGGAGGCTCACATCGGCGAGAATGGTCAGCGGTCCTTCGGGACTCGCGACGGTCTTGGAGACATTGTCAGCTTCGAGAACGATTTGATCTTGCATCGGGAGCGCCTGTGAATCGGCTTATCGTCCTGTTCGTGCTGCTGGTCGCCGCGGTTTCAGCGAAGGCCGATCCGCCGGCGATTCTGGTGTTCGGCGACAGCATCAGTGCCGGTTACGGACTGGCAGACGCCGAACAGGGGTGGGTGGGGTTGCTGCGGGCAAAACTCAAGCAGCTAGGTTACGGCGAGCGGGTCATCAACGCCAGTGTCAGCGGCGAGACGACGGCCGGGGGCGTGGCGCGGCTGCCGCGGGCGCTCAGCCTGCACCATCCCCGAATCGTGGTGCTCGAATTGGGCGGCAACGATGGGTTGCGCGCCCTGGGCGTCGACCAGATGCGAGCCAATCTGTCCGCCATGATCGATCTGTCGACCGCCGCGGGCGCCCGGGTGCTGCTGCTGGGCATGCGCATACCGCCGAACTATGGCCCTGAATACACCGAACGATTCCGCTCGGTATTCGCCGAAGTGGCGCGCACGAAGCGGGTGCGACTGGTGCCGTTCCTGCTGGCCGGGATCGCCCTCGATCCCGGCCTCATGCAGGCGGACGGGGTCCATCCCAACGAACTCGGCCAGCCGAAGCTGCTCGGCAACGTCTGGCCGCAGCTCGAACCGCTGTTCGCCAAGTAGATCCGCGGCCGGGCGGGCGGCGGCCGAACCGGCCGTCGGGACGGTCCGGACCATCCGGTCCGAACCGTCGCTCGCCGCTCCTACGGGGTCAGAAAGCTATCGACACCGCCATGCTTCGAACAGGCGCCTTTGTGACTCTTGGCCTTCGAGTAGGTCCCGTCCTTGCACTTGGCGGTCGCGCCGGCGGGCGCCGCCCCGGCGGCGGCCGGAGCCTCGGCAGCTGCCGGCGCGGCCGTCTT
>JBBIKV010000109.1:0-5575 GCA_037445285.1 Nevskiaceae bacterium
GAGGCACCGGCGTCGACCCGCCTCGAACCGGTAGAACGTCCTGTCCTTCGCCGTGCGCAGCAGCGCGGGCACCGGCAGTCCTTCGCGCTCGAGCTTGGCGGCGAGCCAGCCCGCGCCCAGCTTGTCGATGAGCTCGAACGGACCCCACTGCCAGTTGTAGCCGAGGCGCATGGCCTCGTCGACCGCATCGACGGTGTCCGCGGCCTCGGGCAGCAGGCCCGCCGCGTAGGACAGCGTCTGACCGAGCACGCGCCACGCATAGCGGCCGATCCGTCCCGGCGAGTCGAGAAGGCTACGCAGGTCCTTCGCCGCCCCGGCCAACTCGGGCAGGTCGGCGCGGCGCTCCGGCCGGTAGGCGCCGGTGCCGAGGTCGATCGCCTCCTTGACCTTGGCGCCGCCGGCGCGGTTCAGGCGGTAGAAGCCACCCTTGCCCTTGCGCCCGGTGTAGCCGTCCGCAATCATCTTGCGCAGCAGCGGCAATTCGCGGTTCGCGGCCTGGAAGACATCGGTCGCCGGCAGCGATTGCGCGAGACTGGCATTGACGTGCGGCATGAGGTCGAGACCGACGAGATCGATCAGGCCGAACACGCCGGTCTTGGGAATGCCCATCGGCCGGCCGATGACCGCATCCGCCTCCTCGACCGTGAGTCCCGCGTCGATCGCCTCGACCACGCCGAGTTGCAGCCAATAGACGCCGAGACGGTTGGCGATGAAGCCCGGGCTGTCCTTGCAGCGGACGATGCTCTTGCCGAGCATGCGATCCGCGAAATCGCCGACGCGCCGCGCCACCTCGGGATCGGTCTTGGGGCCGGTGACGATTTCCAGCAGCCGCATGTAGCGGGGCGGATTGAAGAAATGCGTGATGAGGAAGTCGCGCGTGAACGCGTCGCTCATTCCCTGGGTCAAATGCGCCAGCGGGATGGTGGAGGTGTTGGAGGAGATCGCGGTGCCGGCGCGGCGCACGGCGTCGAGCCTGCGGTACAGCGCCTGTTTGACGTCGAGCCGCTCGAGCACCGCCTCGACGATCCAGTCGCTCTCGGCGGCCTCGGCCAGATGGTCCTCGATGTTGCCGGGGGTCACCAGCTTCGCCGCGCGCGCGGACATGAAGGGCGCGGGCTCGGTCTTCAGCATCTTCGCGATCGCCCCCTCGGCCAGGGCGTTGCGGTTCGCCGCGCCCGCGGGGACGATGTCGAGGAGCAACACCGGCACGCCGGCGTTGGCGAACTGCGCGGCGATACCCGCGCCCATCACGCCGGCGCCGATGACGGTGGCTTTACGGATCGGTTGCATGGTCACGAGCTTCCCCTTCAAAGCCGTTCGAGGATGGTGGCGATGCCCTGACCGCCGCCGATGCATTGGGTCGCGAGCGCGTACCGGCCGCCGACACGCTGCAGGAGGCTGGCCGCCTTGCCGACGATGCGCGCACCGGTGGCGCCCAACGGATGGCCGAGCGCGATGGCGCCGCCGTCGATGTTGAGGGTCTCCTCGCGCAGGCCGAGGTCGCGGATGCACGCGAGCGACTGGCTGGCGAAGGCCTCGTTCAGTTCGACCACGTCGATCGCGGAGATCTCGAGCTTGGCGCGCTGCAGCGCCTTCTGCGTGGCGGCGACCGGACCGATGCCCATGATCTCCGGCGCGCAGCCGGCGACCGCAACGCTGACGATGCGCGCGAGCGGGGTGAGCCCGTTCTTCGCGGCATACTCCTCGCTGCAGACCAGGACGGCGGACGCGCCGTCGGTCAAGGGGGAGGAGGTGCCCGCGGTGACGCTGCCGGCCTGCGAAAATGCCGGCTTCAACTGGGCCAGGGCGGCCGCGGTGGTATCCGGACGGATGCAGCCGTCGCTGTCGACGCGTCCGCTCTTCGCCTCGATCGGCACGATTTCAGCGGTGAAGTGCCCGGCCTTCGCGGCGGCGGCGGCGCGTTGTTGGCTGCGCACGGCGAAGGACTCCTGGTCGGCGCGGGAGATGTGCCACTGGTTGGCGACGTTTTCCGCCGTGTCGCCCATGCCGATGTAGGCCGCCGGAATCGCCGGGTTGGGCATGGGGTTGAAGCCCGTCATGGGCACGCGCGACATGCTCTCGACGCCGGCGGCGATGAACACCTCGCCCGCACCCAGCTGGATCTGGCCGGCCGCGATGTGCACCGATTGCATGGAGGAGCCGCAAAACCGGTTGACCGTCATCCCCGCCACCGACAGCGGCAGTCCGGCCAGTTGGCCGATCAACCGGCCCAAGTTGAATCCCTGCTCGCCCTCGGGAAAGGCGCAGCCCACGATCAGGTCCTCGATGTCCTGTGGCCTGACCTTGGTGCGGGCGACGAGGGCGGCCACGACCTGCGCGGCGAGGTCGTCCGGGCGCACCCGCGTGAGAGCGCCCTTGTTGGCCAGGGTGAAGGGGGAGCGGGCGTAGCCCGCGATCACGACATTCTTCATGCTGATACTCCGATTTGTGATTCAGCCGGCGGCACGCCGGGCACCAGTCTCGAGTGCACCGAGCGCAGTGCACGCCTGCGCCTCCACTTCACGCAGTTCGTCCAGGGCCTGGTCCAGGGCGACGCGCTGATCCTCCATCTGCAGAATGCGGCTGCGCACCGCCTTCAGCAGCAGGCGCAGTTGTTTTGCGTGGGTCGGGTCGGCATCGTACAGATCGAGATACTCCTTGATCTCGCGCAAACTGAAGCCGAGCTTCTTGCCCCGCAGGATCAGGATCATCCGCCCGCGGTCGCGTGCCGTATAGACGCGGTTGTTGCCGGCGCGGCGCGGCGAGATAAGTCCCTTGTCCTCGTAGAAGCGGATGGTGCGGGCCGTGACGCCCAAGTTCCTGCCCAGCTGGGTGACGGAATAGAACTGCCCCGCCGATTCGATCCCGGATGATGCGTGCCGGACCAAGCCTCACCTATACGTTAAGTCGATGCCGTATAAGATAACCCATAATTTCCCCGTCGCCAACTCCCCCGGGCGCGCCACCCCGGCATGGGCGTCACAGTTTGTGCGTCGACAGCAGGAGACTGGTCTCGGTGGCCGCAATGCCGTCCACGAGACGGATCCGGCTGAGGACTTGGTCGAAGGCCTGCAGGCTGTCGGCGCGGATTTCCGCCACCAGATCCCATCGGCCGTTGGTGGTATGCAGGGCCACGATCGAGGGATCGCCGCGCAGGAGGCGTAATACCGGGTCGAGACGGTTGCCTTCCACCGCGATGGTCATGAGCGCGACGATGCGCTGTTCGTCGGCCATCGGCCGCACCCGGATGGTGTAGCCGGCAATCGTCCCGTCGCGTTCCAGCTTGGCGAGGCGGTTCTGCACCGTGCCGCGGGCCACTTTGAGCGACTTCGCGAGGGTGGCGACGGAGGCGCGGGAATTATCGCGCAGCAGGCCGATGAGCTTACGGTCGATGTCGTCCATGGGGTCCTGGTCCTGATTTGATCGATATGACATTTTAGCATGGCATTTCGATCAATTTATCTCGCTTATTGTACAGTTTGTTGGCTTCTTGTTGGCCGCGTCCCTCGCCATCATGGGCTCCGGAGGCCGCGCCGCGGGCGCAGTGTTTACGGAGTGCACCACATGGTCGATTACATCGGCGTCAGCGACATTCTTCGGCTCGTCAATCGGATGGGTCCCGGCACGTTCATCGAGCGCCTCGCGGCAGAAATCGAGCACGATTACCGCCGCTGGAGCGAGTTCGAGAAATCGGCCCGACTCGCGAGTCACTCCGCCGTCGGGGTCATCGAATTGATGCCCACCAGCGACGGGCGGCTGTATTCGTTCAAGTACGTGAACGGCCATCCGAAGAACACGGCCGCGGGGCTGCTCACCGTCACGGCCTTCGGTGTGCTCGCCGACGTGGAAACGGGCTATCCGCTGTTGCTGTCCGAACTGACCGTGACGACGGCGCTGCGCACCGCGGCGATGTCGGCGCTCGCCGCCCGCCATCTCGCACGCCCGGACAGCCGGGTCATGGCCCTCATCGGCAACGGCGCGCAGAGCGAGTTCCAGGCGATCGGGTTCCACAAGATGCTGGGCATCCGCGAGCTGCGGTTGTTCGATACGGATGCGAAGGCGAGCGCCAAGCTCGAACAGAATCTGCGCGCCATGCCGGATCTCGGCGATTTGCGCCCGGTGCGCGCCGCGTCGACCGCCGAAGCGTGCAGGGGCGCCGACATCGTCACGACGGTCACCGCCGACAAGCGCAATGCCGTGATATTGACGCCGCCGATGATCGCACCCGGAATGCATTTGAACGCCGTCGGCGGCGATTGCCCCGGCAAGACCGAGCTGCACCGCAACGTGCTCCACATGCCGGATCTGAATGTGTTCGTGGAATACGAACCGCAGTCGCGCATCGAGGGCGAGATCCAGCAGGTGGGGGCGGATTATCCGGTCGTCGAATTTGCGGACCTGGCGCGGGCGACGCGACCCGGGCGCACGCATGCGGACCAGATCACGGTGTTCGACTCCGTGGGGTTCGCCCTCGAGGACTATTCGGCCCTGCGCTTCCTGCACCTGTTGTTGAAGGAGGAGCGCGGCACGGCGCGGCAGATTGACCTGGTGCCGGAACTCGTCAATCCGAAGGACCTGTACGGGGGGACTCTTGGGCTGGGCGCGGCGACCCGCATCCGCAAATCGGCGTAACGCGGGCCGCCATGAATCACCGTGTCTCATTGATCGGCGCGCCCAGCGACATCGGTGCCGGCGTCCGCGGCGCCTCCATGGGCCCGGAGGCGCTGCGCGTGGCGCGGATCCAGGCCATGCTCGAGTCGCAGGGGGTCGACGTGTGCGACCGCGGCGATCTGCGCGGCCCCCCCAATCCCGCCTCGGGTCCGGTGAATGGCTACCGGCACCTGGCTGAAGTGGTGCAGTGGAACCGCACCGTGCACGACAGCCTGCGCGACGAGTTGTCGAACGGCCGGATGCCCATCCTGCTCGGCGGCGACCACAGCTTGAGCATCGGTTCGATCAGTGCGGTCGCGCGCCATTGCCGGGAGCGGGGACTCCGCCTGCGCGTGCTGTGGCTCGACGCGCATGCCGACTTCAATACCAATGTCCTCACGCCCAGCGGCAACATTCACGGCATGCCGGTCGCCTGCCTGTGCGGCTTCGGTCCCCGGGAGTTGATCGACTTGTCGGGCAGCGTGCCCGCGCTGCAGGCGGGCAGCATCCGACAGATCGGCATCCGCAGCGTCGATCAGGGCGAGAAGCGCCTCGTGCACGAGGTGGGGCTGGAGGTGTTCGACATGCGCTTCATCGACGAGACCGGCATGCGCCAGACGCTGGCGAACGCCCTGGAGTCCGTGGAGCGGGACACGCACCTGCACGTGAGTTTCGATGTCGATTTCCTCGACCCGGAAATCGCTCCCGGCGTGGGGACCACCGTGCCCGGCGGGCCCTCGTACCGCGAAGCGCAGTTGTGCATGGAGATGATCGCCGACACCGGACAGCTCGCCTCGCTCGACATCATGGAGCTGAATCCCTCGCTCGACCTGCGCAACCGGACCGCGGAGGTGGCCGTCGACCTGGTCGCCTCGCTGTTCGGCAAGAGCACGCTGATGCGCCGCGAGACCCCGTCGGCGGCACT
>JBBIKV010000109.1:5675-12341 GCA_037445285.1 Nevskiaceae bacterium
TGTCCTGCGATGTCCGATCACCGGGGTGTAGCTCAGACTGGTAGAGCGCTACGTTTGGGACGTAGATGTCGCAGGTTCGAATCCTGTCACCCCGACCAACGATCGCAGGTCCATGACCGTCAATGTGTGTATGAATTCTGAACATGCCCGCCCGGCCGGAACCGAAGGCAAGGCACGTGCGCGGCTGCGCGGGTGGCTGCGCCCGGGTCGATGGCTGCGCGGCCTGGTGTTTTGGGGCGGCGCGGTGGCCACCGGAGCCACCGCCGTGGCCTTTGCCCGCGGCAGCGACGCGGCGCTGTCCCTGTTTCATTGGGCGGCCCACCGCACGGCGCTCTGGCCCTGGATTGCACCGCCGGCAGGTCTAGCGCTGGTCGCGTGGCTCACGCAGCGGGTGTTTCCCGGGACGCAGGGAAGCGGCATCCCGCAGACGATTGCCGCGCTGTCGCTCTCGAACATCGAGGGCCGGAATCGCCTGCTGTCGATGCGCATCGCCTGCGGCAAGCTCTTCCTGACTCTCGTCGCCCTGGCGAGCGGCGCCTCGATCGGCCGCGAGGGACCGACGGTGCAGATCGGGGCGTCCATCATGCATTCCCTGCGCCGCTTCACGCGGTTCTCCGCGGCCGACGTCGACCGCGGCCTCATCCTTGCGGGTGGGGCTGCCGGGATCGCCGCCGCGTTCAATACGCCCTTGGCGGGCGTCGTCTTTGCGATCGAGGAACTGTCCCGGTCGTTCGAGGAGCGGACCTCCGGCACGATCTTCACCGCCGTGATCGTCGCCGGCGTGACCTCGGTTGCCTTGGTCGGCAATTACACCTACTTCGGCTCGACCCAGGCCTCGCTCACCGATTCCCGGATGTGGGTGGTGGTGCCCGTCTGCGGACTGTTGGGCGGGCTCACCGGCGGATTGTTCTCGCGCTGCATGCTGGCTTTGCGCCGCGGCCTGCCGCGGCGGGTGCGGGATTTCAAGACCCGGGCGCCCGTGCGCTTTGCATTGGCCTGTGGCCTGATCGTCGCAGTCATCGGGTGGGCGTCGGCCGGCGCCACGTTCGGCACCGGTTACGCGGAGGCGCGCGCCATCGTGCAGCAAGGCGTGGTCCCGAGCTATTCCTTCGCACCCTTGAAGGCGCTGGCGACGCTCGCCTCCTATGTGACGGGAATTCCGGGGGGGATTTTCGCGCCCTCGCTTGCGGTTGGCGCGGGACTCGGCGGCACCTTGAGTTCGTTCCTGCCGTACGCCCCGGGCGGGGCGATCGTGCTGCTGACGATGGCCGCCTACTTCGCCGGCGTCGTGCAAGCCCCGCTCACCGCCCTCGTCATCGTGAGCGAGATGACGGGCAACCGGAACCTGACCCTGCCGCTGATGGCGACGACGCTGATCGGCCGGGGCGCAAGCGCCTTGATCTGCCGAGAAAGCCTGTATCGCGCGCTGTCCATGGCCTTCACGGAGGGCCCTTCCGGCGCGGCCCCGGAGGCTACGCGAGATCGTGCGCCAGGGACGCGCTGACGCCCGCGTCGGTCATGACGCTGTGGCGATATGCGTCGTGGTCGACGCCGAGTTCGATCCGCGCGCCCGCCTTCAGGGCGGTGCGGGCCGAGGGGCTCAGTTCGAAGCGCAGAAAATGCACGGCCGAGGTCTTGATGTCGTTCTCGCGCTCCATATCCTCGTCGGCGATCGCGAAGAAGCGCTCCGCCCCGACTCCCACCCAACAGCGTGATTCGACACCCTTGAGCTTTTCGAGCGCCGCGCGCCGCTCCTCCGCGTCCGTGTATTCGATGAGCAGCGTGGCCTTCAGATTCGTGCCGTCGGGGATCAGCGGATTGTAGGAGTCGAGTTCCTCGCGGATCGCGGCGGGCTCGAAGATCCGCTCGATGCGCAGCATCTCCTGAATCTGGTATTGAACCGTGAGCCGGTCCTCGAAGCAGAACATCGCATGGTCGCCGACCGGGACGTTGCGCCGCTTTTTGTGCTCCAGGACGCGCGCGCGGAATTCCGGGCGCGTCCGCGCATACAGCTCCAGGGTGAAGAGATCGTCGGGCGTCAGCCGGCGGGTGGTGTCGGGGTTCATGACTGGTCGTTCCTAAAGGCCGTAGGCCAAGCGCAGCAGCGACAGGGGATGGATCGGCGGTTTGTCGGCGGCGATGCCGTTTTCGATCTGATGACCCGCCATCGGGCAGTCGCTCGAATACCAGTCCGGCTTCGCCGCGTCGACCCGCTGCATCACGGGCTTGCCGATCTTCATGGACGTCTCGTGAAATTCCTTCTTGACGGCATAGGTCCCGTCATGGCCGCTGCAGCGCTCGATGACGTCGAGCGTGGTGCCCGGCACCAACTTCAGCACGTCGCGGGTCTTCATGCCGATGTTCTGCACGCGCAGGTGGCAGGGCACGTGGTAGGACACCTTGCCGATCTCCCGGGTGAAATCGGTGCGCAGCGCGCCCGCCTTGTGGCGCAGCATCAGATATTCGAACGGGTCGAACATGTGCTCCTTCACCTGGCGCACCCGCGCATCCTCCGGGAACAGCAGCGGCAGCTCCTGTTTGAACATCAACACGCAGGAGGGGACCGCCGCCACCAGGTCGAACCCCGAATCGATGAGCCGCGCCATCTCCGGTACGTTGATCTCCTTCAGCCGTTCGACCGCCTTCAGGTCGCCGAGTTCGAGCTTCGGCATGCCGCAGCAGTTCTCCCGCCGGGTCAGTTGCACCGGGATGCCGTTGTGCTCGAACACGGCGACCAGGTCGGCATCGATGTCCGGCTCGTTGCGATTGCAGTAACAGGTCGTGAACAGGGCCACCTGACCGCGGGTGGCGTCGGTGGGCACGGCGGTCAATGCGGGCTTGTCACGGCGCCCCTCGCGGCGGCGGAAGGTGTCCGAGTGATATTCAGGCACCGGCGCATCGCGGTGCACGCCGAGCGTCTTCTCGAGAAGGGCGCGGCCGACGCCGGAACGGTTGGCGGCATTCACGACGGCACTCACGACCGGAATTCCCGCGAGCGAGCCGACCCGGTCCGTGGCCGAGAGAATCTTGTCGCGCAGCGAGGTCTCCCCGCGCTCGAACTTCACCGCCTTCGCACGCAGCATCAGGTGCGGGAAATCGACGTTCCAGGGATGCGGCGGCACGTACGGACACTTTGTCATGTAGCACATGTCGCACAGGTAACAATGGTCGACCACGTCCCAATAGGACTTCTTCGGCACGCCGTCCACTTCGCCGCTCGGCGAATTGTCGACCAGGTCGAACAGCGTCGGGAAGGAGTTGCACAGGCTGAAACAGCGCCGGCAGCCGTGACAGATGTCGAAGACCCGCTCGAGTTCCTTGTCGAGGGCCGCGGCTTCGTAAAACGCCTCGCTCCGCCACTCTACCGGGTGGCGGGTGGGGGCCTCCAGGTTTCCCTCGCGCGAGCCCGAAGAAGGATTCTTGTCGTCCATGCTTGCTCCGTCGATACGAGCGGACGTCGGCCGGCACGTGCTGAGCGGGCCGGCCGACGGTCAGGATGTCGCCGGAATGCACGCCCCGCGACGCGCCTTCCGAGCGGGTCGGGCGATCAGATCGTCTCGAGCGCCTTCGTGAAGCGGTTGGCGTGCGAGCGCTCGGCCTTGGCCAGGGTCTCGAACCAGTCCGCGATCTCCGAAAAGCCCTCGTCGCGGGCCGCTTTCGCCATGCCCGGATACATGTCCGTGTATTCGTGGGTCTCCCCGGCGATGGCAGCCTTCAAATTGTCCTTGGTCGGGCCGATGGGAAGTCCGGTGGCCGGGTCACCCACGGCCTCGAGGTACTCGAGATGTCCGTGCGCGTGTCCGGTTTCGCCTTCGGCGGTCGAACGGAACACCGCCGACACATCGTTGTAACCTTCGACGTCGGCCTTGGCCGCGAAATACAAATAACGACGGTTCGCCTGGGACTCGCCGGCGAAGGCGTCCTTCAAATTCTTTTCGGTCTTGCTGCCCTTGAGTTGCATTTTCCTCTCCTGTTGACGATGCACGAATCCGGCGTCTCGAGTCCGGAGCGCAGAGGTTACGCCGTTCGGGCGGAGGACAAAAGTGGTGCGGCGCCCTGCAGGCCGCTTTCGGTCGTGAGCGCTTCCGCCGCGTCCGTCCGCAGCCAGAGGGCGGCTCCCACGAGCAGCGCACCGGCCATCGACCAGAGCACGGCATCGTAGTTCCCGTGGCGTTGAACCAGATGGCCGAAGACCAGCGAGGAGAGCAGCCCGCCGACGGCGCCGGCCGTGTTCAGGCACCCGGTCACCGCGCCGGTGTGGCGCCGCCCGATCTCGACGCAGGTGGCCATCACGGTCGGCTGCTGGAAGGTGATGCCGGCATAGCAGAGCGCGAGCCATGCGAGCGCCACGTAGCCGTTCACGCTGGAGAGCGCCGCGAGCACCGACGCGGACGCCGTCAGGAGTCCGGCGGCACCGACGATTCGTGCGCCCCAGGTCAGCCCCCAGTGCCGCACGGCGGCGTCGCGGACGTACCCGCCGATGACGTTGGCGCAGGCACCGAACACGAACGGCAGCGCGGACAGCGCCGTGCCGCCCTCGGTGAAGCCGCGCTCCCGCATCATGTACGTGGGCAGCCAGAACAAGAAGAAATAGTAGGAATACAGATACCCGAACGCAGTGCCCATGAGCGTCCACACGCTCGTGTTCACGCCAATCGCCTTCCAGGGAAATCCGTGGGGTGCCGCCGGCGCCGGGGGTCCGATCTGCGCGAGTTCCCGGGCGGAGATGCCGGTGCGCTCCTCCGGCCGGTTTCGATACCAACGCCACCAGCCGCAGGCCCAGGCGAGCCCCAGCAGACCGAAGACGTAGAAGGAGGCGCGCCAACCGTAGCGGACCTGGATGGGCACGATCAACAACGGGGCGATCGCGCCGCCCAGTTGGCTCGACAGCAGCACGGCACCCCATGCGCGCCCGTGCTCGACCGCCGGGAACCAACGGTAGATGCTCGTCGAGGCGCTAGGGTAGGCCCCGGCTTCACCGGCGCCGAAGCAGAAACGGATGAGGACCATGGTCCACAGGGAGGAGGCGACGCCGGTCAACGTGGTGAACACCGACCACCAGAGCACGATTCGGGTGAGCATCGAGCGTGCTCCGAAGCGATCGGCCAGGTACCCGGCGGGGACCTCGAACAGGGCGTAGGCGATCGCGAACGCGCCGGTGACCAGACCCCAATCGCGCGCCGTCAAATGCAGCCCGGTTTGGATACGCGGTCCGGCGACGGATATGCAGACCCGGTCGACATAGGTGAGCGCCCCCATCGTGGTGAGCAGCATGAGTACGCGATGGCGGTGCTTCAAAGTGCAACCCGGGAGGATTCCCCGAATGAGCTTGGCGCGCAAATCCGTTCAGAGCCCGGAGACATCGACCGGCCGGCGCGTGCGGCCGCTCTCGAGTATGGCCTCCATCGTCAGCATGATGTCGAGCGATTCCTCGGGCGTCGCCCCGTTCCATTGGCTGGACCCCGCCCGGATGGCGCGCTCGAAGGATTCCGCTTCGGCCCGAAAGCCGTTCAGTGCCGGCGCTTCGATGGTCTCGTGGGCTGCGTGCCCCGGGGTGCCCCGTTTCAGCTCGAGGATGGCGGGCCGATCGGGCGGCGGGCTGTTCGTGTAGGTCGTTTGAATCACCCCGGCCGAGCCTGCGATCAGCGCCTGACGGTGCAGGCCCGTCGCGAAGCTGCAGCTGACCTGGGCCATCAAGCCGTTGCGATGTTCCAAGGAGGCGATGAGCGACTCATCGACGCCGGTCGCGTGCCATCGGGCCGCGGCGTACACCCGCGTCGGACGCTCGCCCGCGAGCAGACGGACCAAGCTCACCGGATAGGTTCCGGCATCCAAGAGCGCTCCGCCGCCGAGCGCGGGGACGAATCGGATGTTTCCGGCATCGGCGAGCGTAAACCCGATGGCGGCCTGGATGGATACGAGGTGGCCGATGGCGCCACCGGCCACCAACTCCCCGAGCTTCCGGGTGAGGGGCTGGGATCGGTAAGGGAAGGCCTCGAAGAGCAGGACCCCCTGGCGCCGCGCGGCGGCGAACATCCGCACCACGTCGGCGGACGTCACCGCCAGGGATTTTTCGCAGAGCACATGCTTGCCCGCCTCCGCGGCCCGCACACACCATTCGGCGTGCAGACCATTGGGCAACGGCACATAGATCGCGTCGATCGCCGGATCGTCCAGCAGCTGCTGGTAGGAACCGTACGCCGCCGGGATGCCGAACTCTCCGGCAAATTGCACCGCTTTGGCCGCGCTTCGACTCGCGACGGCGGTGACCGCGACCGTGGCGGATGGGGCGACGCCGGTGACGAAGGCGCGCGCGATATTCGCCGTCCCGAGGATGCCCAGTCGAAGCGGAGGGTGGGTGCGGAATGGCATGCGATCCTCGATCACCGAGCGGCGACCGTGCAGTATAAGCCGGCGGTGGCGTTCGCAGTCCCGGTCCTGCGATGGGGCGATCGATGCCTCGTCGGACATTCCGACGCCGGACATTGACGAATAGGCTTCTCAGGCCGAAAAAGTCCTATATAATCCGCGCGCACTTCCGATTCGGTTTGTACGGACCCGAGCATCGGCCTGAAAGATACGTTTGGCGCTCTAAGTATTTGTTTTGTAAGGCGCCCGTAGCTCAACCGGATAGAGCACCGGCCTTCTAAGCCGGCGGTTGCAGGT
>JBBIKV010000110.1:0-12265 GCA_037445285.1 Nevskiaceae bacterium
GGCGGCGGCGGATACGATGGCGTTGGGTACATCATCGCGGGCGGCGAGGCGCCGGGTCCCTGACCATTCTGTACGACCCGGAATTGGCCGGATGCGAGCAGGGCCGTCGTAAACATGTCGACGGCCGCCGGCGCCGGCACCTCGGCCACGTCGCTGTGAAATGTATAGATGGTCACGGGGACACGCTGATTGAGCGGCCGTGGCGGCAGCGCGCTCAAGCCCTTCGGTTGATCGACGACCGGGTTGTCTTCATTGTCGCCGGCGCGCGCCCGGTGGGTAAGGAGCATCGAGCTACACAGTACGACGGCGATTGCGGTGGCGGTGGCGGTGGCGGCGATGCGCATGGAACGGCTCCGAATATTAAGAAATGATGCGGCGACGGGGACACGCAAAGCGGCGTTAGCGCGCCAGGGCCGTGGAGCTTCCCCGAGGATCGGACAGGGTGATCGCGGCACTCGGACGAGTCATCATGGTTATTTCCCCTCCAAGGCAATTTCCGCCTTGCCCATGCGCTTGTTCAACCCCGTAATTTCGGCGGCGCTCGGCAGCACGAGCTTGCGGTTGGCGGCGCGCGCGCCGACAATCCTCGCCGCACGCGCCGATGCGGCCGCCGACAACTTCGGTGGCGGACCCTCATCTCCCGACCCAGCACCCGCAGGTCCGTTGATCGTCTCGTCGATCGCGCGACTCAACTCGTCCCACTGAAAGCGACTCATGCCTGCCTTGCCGGCAAGAATGCTCGGAATGTGCCGTTCCAAGAGGTCATCACCACGCCGCATGATGGCGTCCTGCGCGGGCGTTGCATGGAATGGATCGACGCGAATGGCCTTCTGGGTGTTTCCGGCCCTTAAGTCCTGCGCCATTTTCTGACTGTCCGCCATTTCGATGGCCTTCAGGCGCTTGTCTTCGGCGACGTCCGCGAGGTCTTGGGCGGTCGGGTGCTCATAGCGTGAAACGCTCGCCCGCATGATGGTCAGGTAGAATTGCAGGTCCGCGGACGACAACGGCACCTCGCCGGATTCCAAGTCCTTCGCCGACGTGTTGCCCGGCCGGTCGGGAGCCGGCTTTTTTACAGCGGCGAAACCGACCGCACAGGACAGCAAGAGCGCCAAAAAAGCGCAGGTAAACAAGGTCGCGCGGCCGTGCCGCGGGCTCCAGGATCCATTTTTCGGTTCATCGGCCGTTTCCCGCCTGCCACAGATTTCCACGCGCATGTTCGCCGCCTTGAAGTTTGACCCCCATGCCGAATTTGGCGGCACGCGCGCCCGGTTGTCTGTCGGGCATTCGGATGACATCAGTCTCCGCCGCCCCAGGGTGGCGTCCACCCGCACCGGGGTGTCATCCGAATGCCCGACTGACAAGCCCGCGTCGGCCGGGGCCTAATCTCGGCCGGCGAGGGTGCCGTGCAGGAAATTCAAATGCACTTCGAGGCGCGATTCCAGATCTTCGGGTTGAGGAATCCCGCGGTCACGGCACGCGCGCGCGACGGCCATGTCCAGGTCGATCCACTCGAGCGCCTCGGCAAGCCCCGGCGCGTCGCCTTCCACGACCGGCGCAGTCGCACCGTGCGCGGACTCGGTCCCCATGAACCGGCACCACCACTCATAGTAACGGTCGGCCGCGCGCATGAACGGGGCCGCCTCCTGCGTGCGCAGGTACCCCGCGATCGTGCCGTCGCGATGATAATCGCCCGCGGATTGGGGATGCGGATCGAGGTGCGAGAAGCGCTCGCTTCCATCCGCGTCGACATGCCGCCCGAGCGGATACAGGCGGCAGACCAGGGGACGATCGGCGTGCACGGTGCATCCCGCGGCGCCCAGGAACACACAGGCGTCGTCGGCGGTGCGCGCGAGTTCCGTTCCTTGGGCCTCGATCGTCCAGCGCATCCGGAACTCCGTCGTCGTCACACCTTGATGACGCGCGAGCCGCGCCACCTCGTAAGGGTTCAATTGGATGCGTTTGTGATGGCAACATCGCAGGCACCGATTACAGGTATAGCCGAACCGCTCGGCGCGTGTGATATTTCCTTCAGTCATCGGAATATCACCGGCGCCTCGGCATGTGATGTCCTTCCTCGCAGGTTCATAAACAGGAGAAGTGAGATGAAACACGATCCGCAACGCGCCCGAGACGGTAAGCGGCGCAACATCCTGGCCGCGGCCGCGGCTCTGATCGGCATGTCAGTCGGAATTGCCGCCTCGGTGCCGACCGACGCCTCCGCCCAAACTCCGGTCCCCGCCAACAAACCATACAAGAGCAATTACCTCAAAATCAACACGAGCAACCAGGACAAAAAGCCGTCCAGCAACCAAATCAAAAAGTCTACTCGACTCAGAATCCAGCGCCGAGGCGCCGCCAAACCCACCACGGGAAAGAAGCCGCGTGGGAAAATAAGGGGCTGATCCGCGAGCGGCGCTCCCGCTTGTTGCTCCCGCGGCCGCCCCGGGGCCCGGCGGCTACGGTCCCGGCACGGCCGGCACCAGCGTCAGCGTGTGTTGCGCCGCGCCGGGCAACAGCGGCGTCGGCTCGCCTTTGGCCCAGACTCGCCAGCCCGTATCGTAGTAGGGCGACAACGGGTTGTCGCTTTGTCCGCCGGGCATGTGCAGGTAACTGTCGGCGAGGTGCCCCGGCATGATGCCGAAGCGTTCCGAGGCGCCGACGGCCGGCCCCTGCACGCGCGGCATGTTGTCATCGCCCGGCAACTGCGCGCGCGGTTGATCGATCAACCAGCGCAGCGCCGCGGGCAGCGCCGCGGATAGCGCATGATCGATGCGGGTGGTGTTGCGAAGTCCCCAGGTTTGCGCGGTGATGCCGCCGGGCGCCTTGGTGAAATCCAGGGCGACCTGCCGCGCGCAGTCAGCGAGCAGCGCATTCCAATTGGGGTAGCGCCGATCGAGCAGGTAGGGCGGGCGTTGCGTCACCAGAGTCCATACCGCGTAACCGCGGTCGTCACCGCTCGGCCAGGCAAACTGCGGGTAACGCGCCTTGACGCGCGCGACGTACGGCGCCAGCACGGCCGCGGTGACTTTTTCGCGAAATGCATGCGCGGCATGGTAGGACACGCTGTCGATGCCAGCGCGTCCGCTCCAAACCTGCGTGGCGGCGGCGAGCGCCTGTAGTTCCGGGCTCGCGTGGTTCTGTGTAAGAGTATCGCGCAGCAGGCCGTACCAGTGCAGCATGTACACCGCCCGGTCGTCGAGCTGGATGTCGAGCAGGTCCCGTGGCGTGAAGTGCCCGCGTGCCGTCAAGTCATCGCGCACCTGCTGCGCACGCGCGCCGAGATCGTAGCCGCCGTCGCCCTCGAGGGCAAGCCACGCGCCGCCGACCACGCGATTGTTGGCGGTCCACAGGCGACCAGCGGGCGGATCGACGATGCTTGGATAGTCGGCCGGCGCCAGCCAGCCCATCCAACCCACGCCGGGCTGAGAAAAATCGGCGGGCAGGTTCGGATCAAAGCCCTCGCGCAGCGGGATGGCGCTGCCGGCGATGGTCCAGCCGATGTGTCCCTGCGCATCGCCGACGATGAAGTTCTCCGGAGGAATGCCCAGCGTCGGCGCGATCGCGAGCGCCTGTTTCACGCTGGTGGCGGTTTCCAGATTCATAAGGTTCAAATTGACGCCGTGCGGGTGCAAGGCGATCCAGTCCATGGCGAGCGGCGTGCCATGCGGACCGTGGGCGGCGATTGGACCCCAGATCGTCTCCTGCACGGCGAGCGTCACCGGTTTGCCGCTGGCGACGTCGATCACCTCCGGGTAGGTGCGCAACGGGGCCCAACCGCCGGGCACCCGATAGCGCCGCGGATCCGCTGGATCCAGCAACACGCGCACCCAGTCGCGCCACTTGCCGTAGGTGTCGGTGAAACCCCAGGCGATGTGGCCATTGGTGCCGGCCACCAGCAATGGCACACCCGGTAGCGTGACGCCGTCGAGGCTGATCATTTGCGCGCGATCCGCGGCATCTGGATAGCGCAGTTCGGCGCGATACCAAATGTTCGGCACGCGCAGGTCGAGGTGCATGTCGTTGGCAACAATGGCCGCGCCGCTCGCGGTCAGCGTGCCGCTCACCGCGGAGTTGTTGCTGCCGACCACCGCTCGTTGATGCAACGCCGTGGCGAGCGCCGCGGCTTTCAGCGTCTGCACCGGCGGCGCTGTGTGCAGATCAAACACGCCGGCGACGGGCAGCGGAACGGGCGTGCCGACCGCACCCTGCAGCGGCGCTTCCCAGCGCGGATCGGGCGCCAGCAGAAAGTCCACGAGAGGCTTCGGCAGCGTCGCGTACAATCGCGCGCGCTGCGGCGTGTTGAACCGGGGCGTGATCAGGTCGAGGTACATCGCATCGACCACCAGGACGCTGTCCGCCGGCGTCCAGGGTTGCGGCTTCCGACGCAGCAACAGGTACTCCCAAGGTCGCACGCCGAGCGCGTCGAGTCCCGCATTGACGCCGCTCGCATAGGCGTCGAGCAGACCGCGCTGATCCGGCGGCAGTTGCGCGACGATGCGTTGCGCGAGCGCGCGGAAGCGGTACACACGATTGGTTTCATCCACTTTGAGTGCCGCCGGGCCGACCAAGGCGGATAGTTCGCCCGCGGCGACGCGACGCATCAGGTCCATTTCGAAAAAGCGTTCCTGACCGTGCACGAAGCCGAGCGCGTACGCGAGATCGGTGCGGTTCTCGGCACTGATGCGCGCGACGCCGAGCGCGTCGCGCTGCACCTCGACCGGTGCGGCGAGACCGGTGAGCGTCTGCCGCCCGTCGAGCCGCGCGCGACTGCCGGCGAGCAGCGCCCACGCCGCGGCCGTCACGAGCAACGGCAACGCAAGCAGCGCGGCGGCGCCAATGGTCAATCGCCGGCGCCAGCGCTTGCCGGATCCCGTGTTCGTCGAATTGACGCTCATGCCGTCGTCCTCGTCACGACCAACGCGCGCTGAAAGGCGAGGCCCGTGCGGCCGAATTTCTTCGCATGACGAATCATAGGTGCCTTCCCCCTCGAGGCGCTTGGTCGCGGCATTTTCCCGGGTCCTGCGGACGGCCCAGTCCAAGATTGCGTTATTGGCCGACGCTCGGATATTACCTTTTTTGACCCTCGACGGGTTCCGGCGGCATTCCTATTGACGATGGCATCGCGGCAGGACGACAGGCCCCTCATCATCAATTCCACATGCGACCAATTTTCCCGGTACTGATCGCCCTATTCATGGGCCTCCCGTGCGCCGCCGCGGCGACCGGCGCGCAGTCGGCGGAGATACTCGCGGTCATGCGGAAGTCGGTGGTCGATTGGAATCGCGGCGACATCGACGCGTTCGCGGCGAGCTACAAGAACTCCTGGGATATCCTGTTCATCGGCCGAACGGTCAGCCGGGGATACGCTCAAATGCTCGCGGCCTACCGAAGGCACTATGCGACGCGCGAGCGGATGGGTACTTCATGCTGGTCTTCGAGAAGACGCGGCAAGGGTGGAAGATCGTCCGGGATGATTCGACTGAACTCGCGACGCCGGCCAGGTAACCACGGACGAGGGTGACGGCCGGGGTCGTGAATCCCGAACGGCAAGCAACCCAAACGCCGTTCGAGAATTGGTGCGATCATGCGCGCATGACCGGATTCTCCACCTTGGCGCTGATCGACCCACTCCAGCGCGGCCTCAAGGAGATCGGCTATGCCGAGATGACGCCGGTACAGGCGGCCAGCTTGCCGCCCATTCTGGCGGGCCGGGACGTCGTCGCCCAGGCGCGTACCGGCAGCGGGAAAACGGCGGCGTTCGCCCTGGGGCTGCTGGCGGCGCTGGACGTCGCGGCGGTCAAGCTCCAAGGCCTGGTCCTATGCCCAACGCGTGAATTGGCCGACCAGGTCAGCCGCGAGATCCGCCGGCTCGCGCGCTTCATTCCCAACGTCAAGGTGCTCACGCTGTGCGGCGGGGTGCCGCTGCGACCGCACCTCGCCTCACTGGCCCACGAGCCCCATATCGTCGTCGGCACGCCGGGACGAATCCTCGAATTGATCCAGACAGGCGCCCTGCCGCTCGCCGCCGTCAAGGTGCTGGTGCTGGATGAAGCGGACCGCATGCTGGACATGGGATTCGCCGAGGATCTGCGCAGCATCATCGAGGTCACGCCCGCCCAACGCCGCACCTTGCTGTTCTCCGCAACGATCCCGCGATCCATCCGCGAAATCAGCCGGGAACTGCAGCGTGATCCCGTCGACATCACGGTCCCCGACGAGCCCGACAAGACCCGCATCGAACAGATCTTCTTCGAGGTCGAGGAGCCGCAAAAGCTGGCCGCGCTCGAGGCGCTGCTGCTGCAGCACCGACCCGAGTCGGCGGTGGTGTTCTGCAATACGCGGCACGACGTCCGTGCGGTGGCCGCGGCGCTCGAGTCCCGCGGTTTCGCGGTGCTCGCCCTGCACGGAGAACTCGATCAACGCGAACGCGAGGAGATGCTCGTGCGCTTCGCCAATCTTAGTTCGACCGTACTGGTCGCCTCCGACGTCGCCGCGCGCGGGCTCGATATCACCGGCCTGCCGATGGTCGTCAATTTCGATATCGCCGCCGACGCCGACACACACCTGCATCGCATCGGCCGCACGGGCCGCGCCGGCCGGCGCGGCGTCGCCTTAAGCCTCTGCCTGCCGCGGGAAGCGAGCCGCGCCAACCTGATCGAGGATCGGCTCGGCGAGCGGCCGCGGTGGGACAAGCTGCCCTCCCCCGCGGGGCGCACTCCGATGCCGGCTCCTTTCGTCACCATAGCGGTCGATGCCGGTCGTCAGGACAAGCTGCGCCCCGGCGACCTGCTCGGCGCGCTTACCGGCGATGCGGGCGTTCCGGCCACCGCGGTCGGGAAAATCGACGTATTTCCGACGCGCACCTATGTCGCCATTGCGCGCGAATGGCACACCCACGCGCTGCGGCGCCTGCGCGCGGGCAAGATCAAGGGCCGGACTTTTCGGATTCGCGGGATAGGAAGCCCGGAATGACCTTCTTGTCATTGGGACTATCGGCGGATCTGCTGCGTGCTATCGGCGAACGCAATTACACGGCGCCGACGCCGATCCAGCGCGCAGCGATCCCGGCGATCCTCGGCGGCCGGGATGTGTGGGCTTGCGCTCAAACCGGATCCGGCAAGACCGCGGCCTTCGCCTTGCCGCTTTTGCAGCAGACGCTCGCGCGCGATCGCGACTCGCCCCTGCGTGTTCGCGCCCTGATTCTCGTCCCCACGCGGGAGCTTGCCGCACAGGTTGGGGAGTCGGTTCGAGTGTACGCCCGCTATCTGCCGCGGCCGGTCAAGACACTCATCGCCTTCGGCGGCGTCTCCATCAATCCGCAGATGATGGCGTTGCGCGGCGGCGCGGACATCGTGATCGCCACCCCCGGCCGTCTGCTCGACTTGGTGGACCACAACGCGCTGCGGCTCGCGGACGTGACCACGGTGGTGCTCGACGAAGCCGACCGGCTCCTGGATCTGGGGTTCTCCGACGAACTCGCGCGCATCGTCGAACGACTGCCGCGGCGACGCCAGAACCTGCTGTTCTCCGCGACCTTTCCACCGACCGTGCACCTCCTCGCGGACGCGCTGCTGCACGAGCCGGTGCGTATCGACGTGCCGTCGACCGCCGACGCGCAACGGGCGATCATGCAGCGGGCCATTTACGTCGACACCGCGCGCCGCACCCCGTTGCTGCGCCACTTGATCATGGAACAGGGCTGGACCCGGGTGCTTGTGTTCGTGGCGACCACTTATTCGACCGAACACATCGCGCAGAAATTGCGCCAGGCGGAAATCCAGGCGGCTGCTTTTCACGGCAAACTGAGCCAGGGTGCCCGGACTACGGCGCTGGCCGATTTCAAGTCCGGCCGGATCCGGGTTCTCATCGCCACCGATGTCGCGGCGCGCGGTATCGAAATCGCGCATTTGCCGGTGGTCGTGAACTACGACCTGCCGCGCTCGACCGTCGACTACACCCACCGTATCGGACGCACGGGACGTGCCGGACAGAGCGGTACCGCGTTGAGTTTCGTCACGACCGACGCCGAGGCCCATTTCCGGCTCATCGAAAAGCGCAACGGCATGCGTCTGCGCCGGGAGATCATCGCCGGGTTCGAACCGGTGAAGGCCGCGACGGCGCCCGCTTCCGCCGCTACGGACGACCCGTCGGACGAGTAAGACGTATTACGCGCGGGTCACTGCAGTTTCCTCAACTGCGCCTGCGCCAGACGCGGCGTCAACGGCAGGTAGTCGCCGACGGCCGCGACGTCCTTCTGGCCCTGCCGGCTGAGAACATAGCGGAGAAACTCCTTGAGCCTGGCGAAAACCTTCGGATCGGCAGGGTCGCCATCCGCCTGGTCCGGCGCGAAGTAGATGTAAACCAGGCGGGACAAGGGGTAGCTGCGCTCTGCAACCGATTCGCGCGTCGGCAGAACATAGGGGCCCGCGGTTCCGTTCGCGATCGCGAGCGCTCGCACCTCGGACGTTCGATAGCGCATCCCGGTGTACGCGATTCCCTCCGGGTCCGCGCTCAACGCAGCGATCATTTTCCGCGGGTCGGCGAACTCCTGCAGAGCCGGGTTCCAGGTATCGGCACCACCCATCACCCGGTTTTGAAAAAACGAGGTGCCTCCGGGATAGATGCCCGGAGGCCCATAAACGTGGATGGGCTTGTCGGCCCAGGCGCCGGTGAGACCCAGTTGGCCCCAGGTGCGGATGTTCCGATCGGCGCCGCGCGCGAGGGAGCGATTCCATCGCAGCCCCTGCCAGCCGCCGGTACGCTGCGCGCCGAATATCCGGTCCAATTGCGCCACGGTCAGGTGCCGCAACGGATTGTCGCGATGGACGAAAACCACGAGCGCATAGGACTTGTGCGGAACGTCGAAGCTGCCGGTGGCGACCGCGACGCCCACGGGGAGCATGTGCGAGCGGCGATAGATCCCGTAGGTCTCGTAGGTGAATACTTGACGCCCCATCAGCGCGAGGTCTGCCACGTTCGCGTCCAGCCCGAACTGGGCGGATGCGGTCCCCTTGAGCGTGTCGTCGAAATAGACGTCCGGTTGATAACGGCGAAATCCGGCCTCCCACCGCCGCATCAACGGCCCCATTTCCTGGTTGCCCCAACTGCGGATCACGCCCGAGATCCGTACTCCCGGCTGGTAGTTCAGCAAAGCCGCCCTCTCATCGGCGTGCAACCAGGTCGCCATCCCGAGGCCGACGATCAACGCGGCACCCAGAACCCGGGCCGCGCGCGGAACGATCGGATTCGCGGCGGGCCTGGACCGGCGTACGTGGTGGCGGAGGAGGTTCAATCCAGTTTCTTCCGTTGCGCCAACGCCGCCGCGGGGTTCAGCGGATAATACATGCCGTCATCGACGACATCCTGCTGTCCCTGCCGATCGAGGATGTAGGTCAGGAACTCTCTGACCCGCGGCGGCAGCGGCTTGCCGGGCTCACGGTTGACGTACAGGAAAACGGCATTCACCAGCGGGTAGGTGCGCCGATAGATCGTCTCGTCGGTGGCGGCGATATACGGACCGCCCGCGTGCACCGCAATCGCCAGCGGCTTGACGTCCGGGTTTTGACGGATCAGGCGCATGAAGTTGAAGCCGATCGCGTACCGGTCGCGCGCCACGGCATCGATGATCTGCCGGTCAGCGGGAATCTCGCTCCCACCCCGCACCATTTCAGTCAGCGAGGGGTTCCACTTGTCGCCGCCGTGAAACACCACCTGCTGAATCAATCCCGACCAACCGCTCAGCGTGGCATCGAAGCCGACAAGGTGAATGGGCTCGCGGGCCCAATGTCCTTTCAGCCCCAACCGGCCCCAGGTGCGAATGTCCTCCTCGGGACCGCGCGCGCCGGCCGTGGACCATCGGACGCCGCTCCAGCTCCCGGTGCGCTGCGCTCCAAATATCCCATCCAACTGCCTCAAGGACAGCCGCGACAAGGGATTGGCCTTGTTGACGAAAAATACAGGCGCGGGCGTATTGCCCGTGCCGTGATCGAAGCCGCCGGTGGCAAACATGATCTCGAGCATGTCATAACCATAAACGCCTTCGAAGGCCTTGATGTCGGACCGCCACGCAGCATGCCCCATCAACGCCACGTCCGCCGTTCCGGCGCACAACCCATTGACGCCGTTCGGAACGAAATAATCGCTGAAACGGACCAGGGGGTGGCTCTTGAGGAAGCCGTCTTCCCACAGGTGTACGAGGTGCTGGGTCAGCTCGTTTGCGTGGATGCGGATGACACCGTGTAACTGGGCATCGGCCGGGCTGTTCGGCAGGGCCGCCAAATCGTAAGGCTTCGCGGTGACGCGACCAGTCATGGCCAGGGCCGCCACCAACATCGCGAGCGCCAACCGCCAGCTTGCGGCGCGCGGGGAAATGAAACTGTGGACGACCATGCGCGATCCTGGCGGCCAGATGCCGCGCCGATTCCCCGACTCGATTTTATGGATAGTACGACCGGCACCGTCGTGCGCGCAATTTTCGGCGGCGCGGTGAGAAACGGCACAACCCGATATAGGTGTGATGTTTCCGTCCAGCCTGCTTGTCATCCATACGCCCGACTGACAGGGAGCGCGCGTTGCGGTCGAATGGGGCTGCCGATGGATCTGGTCATCACGCACCACTGAGGGATTCCCCATGATGGATTATTTGCGGGGCGGCATCGTTTCATTGCTGGTTGCGGCACTGACTGCCGGCTGCTCATCGTCCGGAGGCGGCGCAGCGACGATCCCGCCGCCCAAGACTGCGTCGGCGACGATCAAGGGGGCTGTCGACGACGCTTTCGTCGTCAACGCCACCGTCACCGCGTATGAAGTGACCGCCGCGGGCGCCGTCGGCGTGCCGGGGGTCGTGGGAGCGGGAGGATGCGTTCCGGCACCGAGCGGCGCGTGTGCCACCGCCACAACGGACGCCAACGGCGATTACACCATATCGATCGGCTCCTACACGGGAGCGGTGCTCCTGGAGGCGACCGGCGGCACCTATACCGATACGGTGACCGGACAGACGGTACAGATTCCGAGCGGTCTGACTCTGTCTGTTCTCGAGCCGGCCGTCACCGCCGGCTCGACCTATACCGACCAACTCACCGGACTCACCACCGTCGCCGCCAACCTCGCGTTGGCCTCGATGGCGCCTCCGCAAAGCCAGTCCGCCACCGCGGCGCTCGCTGCATCGACGGCGCTGCTGGACAGTACATTCGGCCTGCAGAATCTGTCCACGACCGGCCTGTTGAATCTGTCCGTCGCCAATTGCGGCAGCGCTGCGGGGGTCAATCAAGCAAATTTCGACGCATCGCTGGTGTTGGCGGGCATCGCTCAGCTCGCCGCCCAGTATGGCGTGTCCTCGGCGGATCTGACCGCCGCACTGATCACCGATGCCAGTTCCAACGGCGGTGTATTGGACGGTTTGTTTGCCGGCGGCACGTCCATCACCGTCGGCGGCGCGTCGATTCCGCTGTCGACCATCGAAGGCACAAGTTTCGGTACGTCCCTGTACAACGCCATCCAGACCTACGTTGCCTCGACCGCGAACGCCTGCAAGGCAAGTCCGTCGAGCGGCTTCAGCGCCGCGCTGACGGCCCAAAACGCCAGCGCGACGCAGCGATGCACGAACGCCTATTACTGCTACGCCGGCAACATCGATTACACCGGGCCCGCCGGCGTCTACCTGCAGATGTCGGTCAGACTCGGATGCAGCAACAATCTCTATCCGGCGTCGGCTGGATTTCAAATCACGAATTCGATTGCCGGGAGCGGGACGCTGTCCGGACAGACTCTGGCGCTCGACGCGACGGCTGGACCGCCCGGCAGTTACGCCGGGTCCACCAATTACAATTATCAAGACTCCTGTAATACCAATACGGCCACGTTCCAACTGCCCGCACATTTGGTGCAGGCGGTCACCTGCAGCATCACGCCGGCGAGCGTCAGCTTTTCGTCGAGTGACGGCGGATTCCACAATACGGCGGCGGGGACCGTCACGGTCGTCTGCACGGCGCTGCCTCCCGCCACCTACACGGTGGGCGGCACCGTCACCGGCCTGGCAAGCGGCACCACGGTAACGATCAGCGATACGGTCAACGGTGACAATGTCGTCGTGGCCGCCAATGGCGCGTTCACGCTGTCGGCGGCCTTGGGTTCCGGCGCCGGATACTCAGTGCAGGCGAGTTCGTCGAGCACCGCACAAAACTGCGCCGTGACCAATGGCACCGGCCAGATCGGTTCAGCCAACGTCACCAACGTGCAGATCGCCTGCGCTTCATCCGGCGGC
>JBBIKV010000111.1:0-11723 GCA_037445285.1 Nevskiaceae bacterium
CATCGACGATACGCCGATCCAGACGCGCCACATTGGCTTCGGCTCGATCAATGCCTTCCCGGCGCTGTTCGACCTGGACCGGGTCGAAGTGCTGCGCGGACCCCAGGGCACGCTGTTCGGCGCCGGCGCCGAGGGCGGCGTGGTGCGGTTCATCGCGCCGGAACCCGACCTCAAGCACCAAAGCGCCTATTTCCGCGCGGACAGTGCCGTGACGGACGGCGGGTCGCCGAGCTACGAGGGCGGCGCCGCCTTCGGCGCGCCCATCATCGACGACGTGCTGGCCTTCCGCGCCAGCGTCTCCTATCGAAAGGACGGGGGCTGGGTCGACCAAGTCGGGTATTCTCTGTCCCCCGCCGGCACCGCGGCGACGCCCGGCGCGGCGGCGACGCCCACGCCGATCTATGCCGACACCACCCAACCCAATTCCAACTGGCAGGAAACCACCACGGCCCGTCTGGCGGTGAAGTGGAAGGTGAGCGATACCCTCGAAGTGACGCCCTCGATCTACTACCAGCGCCTGTACATCAACGACACGGCCGCCTACTGGGTGTCCCTGTCGAATCCAAGCGCCGGCACCTACCGCAACGGCAATGCGCTGCGCAATCCCAGCGACGACCCGTTCACCTTGAGTTCCATCAAGGTCAAATGGGACCTGGGGTTCGCCTCGCTGTTCTCCAACACGGCGTTCTACGACCGCAATCAGAAGGCCCAATCGGATTACACCCAGTACCTGCGAGCCACCTGGGCGTCGATCCCGTCGTTCCTCCCGCCGCCGGTCCCGCCGACGCAGCTGGCCAACACCTTTCCCGCGCCGGGGGATCAGGGATTTGCGGCGTTCCAGGATTCGCAGCGCAACTTCTATCAGGAAATCCGCCTCGCCTCGACAGACACGAACGCGCGCCTGGTCTGGAGTGCCGGAGCCTTCTTTTCCCACCTCTCGGAAAACGTCCCGGAATCGATCTACGACAATCACCTGAACTCCCAGGTCATCGCCTATACGGGAGGCGGTGACTCGGTCTGCTCCAGTACGCTGCCGTGTCCCGGCGGCCTGATCTTCAACGGCCCGGTCGACCGCGTCGTCGACAAGCAGATCGCGCTGTTCGGCGAGGCGACGTACAAGATCGCCGACACGTTGAAGGCCACCGTGGGCCTGCGCGTGTCGAAGCTCGACTACACCGGCTCGGTGTGGGAAACGGGACCCTTCCTCGGCACCACCATCGTCACCCAGTCGAGTCAGACGGAAAAGCCCGTCACCCCGAAGGCGGTGTTGACGTGGCAACCCGACCGGGATGACATGGTGTACCTGAGCGCCTCCAAAGGGTTCCGGCCCGGCGGCCCGAACGTCGGCGTCGGCGACATCTGCGCACCCAACCTCCAGGCGCTGGGGCTTTCGCAGGTGCCGGGCAAATTCTCCTCGGACAGCCTGTGGAGCTACGAGATCGGCAGCAAGAACACCTTCCTGAACCATACCCTGCAGGTGAACACCAGCCTCTTCTACATCGACTGGAGCAACATCCAGCAGAACGTTTACCTGCCCGCCTGCGGCGAGCAGTTCACCGCCAATCTCGGCAAGGCCAGGAGCGAGGGCGGCGACATCGAGATCCTCTACAAACCGCTCGAGATGCTGACGCTCGATTTTGCCGCGGCCTACACCGACGCGCGCCTGACCAAGACGTCCTGCGCGGGAACGCTGGCCTACAACGGCGTGAGCTGCAGCGGCGGCGGCACGACGGCGGCGCCGATCGCCAGCAACGGCGATGCGCTGCTCGGCGCGCCGTGGACGTTCACCTCCTCCGCTGAATACCACCTGCCCGCCTGGTCGGGGCGCACCCCGTACGTCAGGCTCGATTTTCAGCACTCGACCGCGCAACGGGCGCTGCTCCAGGGTCAGGATTCCAACAATGCCCTGTACGACCAGACCATCCCGGGACTGCCCGTCGTCAACAACCTCTCGGGCCGGGCGGGGCTGCGTTTCGATGGGCTGGATCTGTCGGTGTACGCCAACAACCTGACGAACTCCGCGCCGCTGATGTTCGAATCGAGGGACATCGCGAGTTCCGCCACCGACCTGCTGTATTTCGGCCGCGGCGTGCGACCGCGCACGATCGGCGTCACCGCCTCGCCGAGACTGGCTGGGGCACGTCAGGGAGCCTTGGCGCCCTTCTCCTGCCACACCGCAAGGGTGTCGGCCGACCCTTGGGCCCGCACGCCGTTGTCGCTCAGAATGTCGTCCGTGGCGGCCATGATGGCCTGACGGGCGAACACCAGCGCCTCCCCGCCCTTCTGATCGAACTCGATGGTGACGAAGGGATCCTTCAGGTCGCGCAGGACCGCCACGAGATGGCGCAGACTCTTGATGCGCGTGCCGTTCACCGAATACACCACGGATCCCGCCGGATTGGAGTAGCCGATGCCCAGTTTGTGCGGAAAGAAGGGCGAGGAGACCACGACGAGTTCTTCGAGGTCCGGGGTGGGCTCGTCGAGGGCGTGGGTGATGAGGGGGCTCTTCACGAGGCCGAGCATCCTCATCAGATTCGCATTGTTCTCGAAGCTCGACACGAACTGCCAGGTCGCCGGTGAAAACACCAGCGGCCCAAAGATGAAATACGACGGGTAGGTGCCGCGCAGGTCGGTGATCAGGGTCGGATGCTCCGCCGAGACCGGCAGCTGCACGGCCAGCGTCTTGCCGGCGCGCACCACCGTCAACGGCACCCTGCCGTTCACGGCGACCTGCTGGATGAGATATTGGAAGCTCACCCGCAAATCCGTGTCGATCTTCACCATGCCCTGGTTGTCGATCGGCGCGGCGCCGATGCGCGTGACGATGTCCCACTCCTTCAAAGGATAGGCGGCATCGCCGTGCGCGGGGTGATGGACCACCATCCCTTCCACGCTCTTGTCGAGCTTCAAATAGTCGCGCAGGGCGGGGTTCTCGAGGGTCTGCAGGTCGTCGTACATCGCGGGCTTGCCGTCGTAGTGGCCGTCGGCGATGTCCCGCAGAAACAGCTCCACCTCCTCGTTCGGAATGATGTAGCCGATGTTCTGCGCGTCGCCGGAGAGCTTGCTGAAGGCCAGGCCGATCATCTTGTTGTCGGCGATCGCCGGCCCGCCGCTGTTGCCGGGGTTGATCGCCGCGTCCACCTGGATGCGCAGGCCGGACACCGGATAGTTGTAGGACACGAACTCGATGCGGGACACGATGCCCTTGGTGATCGACAGGGAGTTGCCGCCCGTGGGGAAGCCGTAGGCCAGCACCGCGTCCTTGATGTGCGGCAGCCTGCTGGCCCGCGCCACCGGCGGGTGAGCGTCGAAAAAGGTGGGATCGTCGAGCTGGAGCACGGCCAGGTCGATGCCGGGCGCCACCGCCACCACCGTCGCCGACACCTTGTCTCCGGCGGCGCTCGCCTGGACCTGCACCTGGCTGGCATACATCACCACGTGGGCGTTGGTCAGGATCCGCCGGCCTTCGATCACGACCCCGGAACCACTGACCTCCGAGGGCGCCTGCTTGGTCCACGGCCGGAACGGATCCGGGTAGCGCAGGGTGGAGAACACCTTGACCACGGAACTCTCGATGCTCTCCGCGGGATCCGCGGGATCCGCGGGGGGCGTGCGGGCCGCGGCCGACACGGCGTTGGCCGCCAGGGCGCCGCCGGCCAGCAAGAGTCCTATCCAAGAAGACCGATTGGAGCGTGTCATGGGGAGATTCGCGGTCCTATTTGCCGTCCACTGAAAAGGCCAGGAGCACGTTGCCGGGCTGGCCGCTACGTTGGCCGTATCCTGAATTGATGTATACGACGCCGTTCACGATCGTCGCGCCGCCCTGGTCCAGGGATCCGCCGCTCGCCTTGATTCCGTTGACCGTCGGGAAGTCCTTGGCCGTATCCGAGTCCCACAGGATTTTGCCGTCGATCGTCGAATAGGCGCGCAGGTGGCCGTCCATCGAGCCGGAGAAGGCGACGCCGGGAATGACGGTGACCGCCTGCGCCTCGGCATGGGAACAGGCCTGGGGTCCCCAACTGCATGCCGGAGAAGGCGACGCCGTGTACCAGCGGCGGATGCCGGTCTTGAGATCGATCGCGGCCAATCCGCCCGAAGTATTGTCGGGCTCCGCCGCGAGCCCGGAGAGCGCGACGTACAACCGCCGATGGTCCGCCGCAGGACCCCATTCGATGCCGCCGGGCATCTCGCCCTCGGCGCTGCGGGTCTGCCACAACACGTCCCCGCCGCGGTCGGGATCGAGACCATAGACGATGCCGGACTTCTGTCCCGCCAGGATGACCTGCCGGCCGTCCGCCAGCGTGCGCAAGATCGGCGAACTGGCGAAGGCCGCGGCCCCGGCCCGATCGTGGCGCACGAACTGCTTCGACCACCGTACCTGTCCGGTGGTCAGATCGAGCGCAACCACCGCATCGGCGAGCGGCTGATCGAGCCCCGTCAGCGAACCTCCGGTGCCGAGATACAACAGATTGCGTTTGGCATCGATCGTGGGCGCGGCGGCGATCGCGGCGCCGGCGGGCCCCAGGGTCTGCGCACCCGCAGAGCCATGGTGCAGAAGCCGGGGCTCCTCAGGGATGGCATAGGTCTGCCACAACACGCGCCCCGTGGCCATCTCGAGCGCCACGACGCTGCCGCGGAACGTGCAGCACGCGTAGCCCGAGTCGGAGGCCGCACTTTGTTCGGTCGAGTCGACCACGACGTACAACCGGTCGTGGTAGAGGGTCGGCGCCCCGAGGATGCGCGCCGTCGGATGCGAATCGGCCTGGGTTTTCCACAGCAGCGTGCCCTTCTGCGCATCGAGGGCGTAGACCGCGCCGCTGTCGTCGCCGAAGAAGGCCGCGCTCGGCGCCTTGTAGATCTCGAGATGCGCGTCCGTCATCTGACGGATGGAGTGCTTGGATTTCTTTCCGGCGCGCCCCTTCTTCCGGCGGGACGACGCCGCGCTGCGCGGTGCGGCGGCATTCCGAGGCGGGGCGAACTCACCGATGGACACCGCCGTGCGTGCACCCGTCGGCGCGTCGAACGTCCAATAGGTGCAGCCCGTCCCGGCATCGAGCGAATACACCCGGCCCGCCGAACTCACCAGGAACAACCGGCCGTCGACCACCGCCGGCTGTCCCGCCACCACGCTGCCCTGAAAGCCGAAGGCCCACTTCAGGGCGAGCTTGGGAACGTCGGTGGCCCGGATCGCCGGTTCCGGCTGATAACGCGTGTTCTCGACGTCGCGGCCCCAGCCGTTCCACTGCGCCGATCCCAGCGCCAGCGGGGCGGAAGGCTCGGCGCAAAGATTCGCTTCCGGCAGCGCCGGACTCGGCGCGGCATCCTCGGCTCCGGCCATGAGCACCGCGGCCAGCGCGGCCGCTCCGGCAATGGTCGGCGCGCGCACGTCTCAGCGCTTTTCGATGGGCTGGTAGTCCCGCTTGATGGGGCCGGTGTAGAGCTGGCGGGGCCGGCCGATCTTCATGTGCGGATCGGAGACCATTTCCTGCCAATGCGCCACCCAGCCGGCGGTCCGCGCGATCGCGAACATCACGGTGAACATCGAGCGGGGAATGCCCAGCGCGCTGTAGATGATCCCAGAATAGAAGTCGACGTTCGGATACAGCTTGCGGGAGACGAAGTACTCGTCCTTGAGCGCGATCTCCTCGAGCTTCAACGCCAGTTCGAACAGCGGATTGTCCGTCCGGCCGAGCTTCTCGAGCACCCGGTAGCACATGCCGCGGATGATCCGCGCGCGCGGATCGAAGTTCTTGTAGACGCGGTGACCGAAGCCCATCAGCCGCACGCTGTCGGATTTGTCCTTGACCCGCTCGAGGAACTTGTCGATGTTCGCGACGGAGCCGATGCCGTCCAGCATGTCGAGCACGGCCTCGTTCGCGCCGCCGTGGGCGGGACCCCAAAGCGCCGAGACGCCGGCGGAAATCGCCGCGTAAGGATTCGCACCCGTGCTTCCCGCGAGGCGCACGGTCGACGTGCTGGCGTTCTGTTCGTGGTCGGCATGCAGGATGAACAAGAGATCCAGGGCCTCGGCGGCGACCGGATCGATGGCGTACGGTTCGCAGGGGACCGCGAAGTACATGTTGAGCATGTTCGAGCAATAGCGCAGATCGTTGCGCGGATAGATGAACGGCTGACCGAGGGTGTGCTTGTAGGCCGCGGCCGCGATGGTCGGCAGCTTGGCGATGATCCGGTGCGCGAAGATCTCCCGGTGGCGGGGATTATTGATGTCCGTGGTGTCGTGATAGAACGCGGCCATCGAGGCCACCACCGCCGACACCATCGCCATCGGGTGGGCGTTGTGGTGGAACCCTTGGAAGAACCTCAGCAACTGTTCGTTGACCATGGTGTGGCGCATGATCGAGTCGTGGAACGCGTCGAGCTCCGCCCTGGTCGGCAGGCTGCCGCCGATGAGCAGGTTGGCCACCTCCAGAAAACTGGACTGTTCCGCAAGCTGCTCGACGGGATACCCGCGGTACAACAACACGCCCGCGTCGCCGTCGATGTAGGTGATCTTGCTTTCCGTGCTGGCGGTCGCCATGAACCCGGGATCGAACGTGAAGACGTTCAGGTCCTTGCTCAAATTCGAGATGTTGATGACGTCGGGGCCGATGGTGCCCGAGATCGAGTCGAGTAGGGTGGACTTACCGGAGGTCAGGTTCTTCAGTTCGTATTTCGTGCTCATGCGCCTTTCCGACGAGGTATGTTTCGATTGATTTTCAGCCCCGCAGCCTTGCACGGCCTTACCATGGAATCAAGGGCGTGGAGCCGGTCGTGCCCGACAGGCGATGCAGGACGCGTCTCGGCCGGAAAAGTTCCGGGGAGCGATGTCTCGGAGGACGGAGCGGCGTCGGCGCCCGCACGGAGCGTGCGGCTCCGCGCGGGCGGTGTCGAATCGGTCGAGGCTCAGGCCTTGGCCGCGGCCGTGCCGTACTTCTTGCGGAATTTATCGACGCGGCCGCCGGTGTCGACGACCTTCTGCTTGCCGGTGTAGAAGGGATGACAACTCGAGCACACCTCGACCTGCAGATCCTGACCGATCGTCGAACGGGTCGGGAACGTGTTGCCGCAGGTGCAGGTGACGGTGATGGCGTTGTATTCGGGATGAATGCCGGCTTTCATGGGGAACCTCGTTTGATCTTGAACGACAGAATCGGTGAAGCCCCGAACTCGTCGGAAGGCCTTCAGCGCCACGCCGGATGGACCGTTCCGGACTGTGCGAGCCCGGAAACAGGGCCGTGAATCATACAAGATGCCGTCCCGAAAAGCAATGCGCGCGGCATAAGCCCTTGGCGCTCAAACGGTTGCAGTCTTGTCCACAATATCTGTGGATAACTCTGTGGACGGCGCGCGGCGCGCCTGCCTCACGCAGCAGAAATTCCCATAAATGTTAACTTGGTCAAAAAATAGACACATAACTTTTATCATATTTTTCATATTGTTACATCGGCCATCTGACCTAACGCAGGCGCAATATACTGTAGGTGCCCCTTTGTGCGAGGCCTCCGCCCGAGTGTGCATAAGCTCAGGCCAGGAAAGCCGACTGCAGATCATTTAGGAATCGTCTGCCCAGATCGGTCGGCCTCCATCCCTCGGTGGTCGGCTCGATGAGGCCCCGCGCACCGGATTGACGCATCGCCGGTTCGAAAGCGCCGACCGGCAACCCGGTTCGGGCCTCGAATACCTGGTTGGCAAAGCCCTCGTTGAGCCGCAGCGCGTTCAACATGAACTCGAAGGGCAGCTCCGCGGGGGCGATGAAGTGCCGCTCGCCGACGGCGGAGGCGGCGTGGCGCACCCGTTCCTGATATTCCCGCGGCTGTTTGGGCTTGGCGGTGCGCAGGATCTTCGCGGGCATTTCCAGACTGAGCTTGCCGTGCGCTCCAGCCCCCACCCCCAGGTAGTCGCCGAACAGCCAGTAATTGAGGTTGTGGCGGCAGCGAAAGCCTTCCCGGGCGTAGGCCGACACCTCGTACTGCGCATATCCCGCGTTCGCCAGCCGCGCCTGGCATTCGCCCTGGATGCGCCAGGCCGCCTCGTCGTCCGGCAGGGGCGGCGGCCGCGCGTGAAACACGGTTCCCGGCTCGAGCGTGAGTTGATAGTAAGAGATGTGGGTGGGTCCGAGCGCGCACGCGGTGTCGACGTCGACGACGGCCTCGTCGAGCGTCTGCTGCGGCAGGGCGTACATAAGATCCAGATTGAAATTCGGGATGCCCGCCGACCGCAATTCCTCGACCGCACGATGCGTATCCTCGGGCGTATGAATGCGTCCCAGCCGCTCGAGCGCCCGCGGGGCGAACGACTGAGCCCCCAACGACACGCGGTTGATGCCCGCCTCCCGGTAGGCGGCGAAGCGGTCGCGTTCGAGGGTTCCGGGATTGGCCTCCAGCGTGACCTCGGCGTCGGCCGCGACCGCGATGCGCTGCCGGACGGCCGCGAGGAAACGGGCGAACTGCTCGGGAGAAAACAGGCTGGGCGTGCCGCCGCCGAAGAATATTGTGTCGATGCGCCGCCCGGCGACCTGCGGCAATTCCGCGTCGAAATCGCGGATCAACGCGTCCAGGTAGGCGCCGTCGGGCTGCGCGGATTTCAGCTGGTGTGAATTGAAGTCGCAGTACGGGCATTTGCGCACGCACCACGGCATGTGGACGTAGAGAGCCAGCGAGCGTTCGCTCATGCGAGCCCGCGCCGCAGGTCCCGTGCCGCCAGCTGCGCACGCATGGCGGCCAGCGCCTGCCCGCGATGGCTGCGGCGGTTCTTCTGCGCGGCATCCAGCTCGGCCGCGGAGCGTCCCGCGTCGGGGAGCCAGAACACCGGGTCATAGCCGAACCCGGCCGTTCCCCGCGGGGCGTCCAGGATCACGCCGTCCCAGACGCCCGCGGCGATCAACGGCCGCGGATCCCCAGGACCCTCCACGAACACCAGGCAGCAGCGGTAGCGTGCGGTGCGCGCCGCGAACGGCACGCCCTCGAGAGCCGTGAGCAGTTTGGCGGTGTTCCCGGCATCCGGCGACCCGGCGCCCGCATCGGCGCCGCCGTAGCGCGCGGAGCGGATGCCCGGCGCTCCGCCGAGCGCGTCGACCTCGAGGCCGGAGTCGTCGGCGAGCGCCGCCCTGCCGGTCGCCGCGGCGGCGTGGCGCGCCTTCAACAGCGCGTTCTCGAGGAAGCTCGTCCCGGTCTCCTCCGGCGCCTCCACGCCGAGGTCGCCCTGCGCCACCAAGTCGAACGGCAGGCCGGACAGCAGCGCGGAGAACTCGCGCAGCTTGCCCGGATTGCCGGAGGCGATTACCAGCGTCTCACGCGGCGCGCGCACTGAGCTGCGCGGCATGCAGCCGCGCGATGCCTTGGGCCGCGAGATCCAGCAACTGGTCGAGTTCGTGGCGCCGAAAGGCGTGGCCCTCGGCGGTGCCCTGAACTTCGACGAAGGCGCCGCCGCTGTTCATCACCACGTTCATGTCCGTCTCCGCGTTCGAGTCCTCCGCGTAGTCCAGATCGAGCACCGGCACTCCCCGATAGATGCCCACCGAGACCGCCGCCACCTGGCCATGCAGCGGGCTGGCGCCGAGCGCGCGCCGCTTCAGCAGCGTGTCGATCGCATCCGCCAGCGCGACGAAACCGCCGGTGATGGCGGCGGTGCGCGTGCCGCCGTCGGCCTGGAGCACGTCGCAGTCGATGGTGACGGTGCGCTCGCCCAAGCCCTTCAGATCCACGACGGCGCGCAGGGCGCGGCCGATCAGACGCTGGATCTCCTGGGTGCGCCCGGTTTGCTTGCCGCGCGCCGCCTCACGCGCGGAGCGGGTATGCGTGGCCCGCGGCAGCATGCCGTACTCGGCCGTGACCCAACCCTGGCCCTGGCCGCGCAGAAACGACGGCACGCCCTCCTCGATGCTGGCGGTGCACAACACGCGGGTGCCGCCGAACGCCACCAATACCGAGCCTTCGGCATGCTGCGTATAGCCCCGGGTGAACGAAACGTCGCGCAACGCATCGGCCGCCCGGCCGCTCGGCCGCGCGCTCAAGCCGCGCGCCATCGCAGCACCGCGGCGCTGGTGTTGTCGCTGTAGGGCGCGGCGGCCGCGACGGCCTGGGTGCCGAGATCATGCAATACTTCACGCAATGGTTTACCCGCCGTTTGCGCGAAGCGCACGAAGTCCTGGTCTTTGAGGTTGGCCCACAGGCCGTCCGTGCACAATAGCAGGACATCGCCCGACTTGAGGCGCCGACGCGTCGAAATGCTCATTTCGGGCAGCGCCGCATCGCCGCCGAGGCAGCACTCGACGTAATTGCGCATCGGGTGGCCCTGGACTTCCGACTCGGTGATGAGCCCCTCGCGCAGCAGCACCTCGACGTGGCTGTGGTCCCGCGTCCGCTCGAGCACCTGCGAGGCCCGCATCTGGTAGACGCGGCTGTCGCCGACGTGCGCCCAGTACGCCGCCGAGTCCTGCACCAGGCACACCGCGCAGGTCGCCCGCGGCCGGGATTCGACGCCCAGCCCGACGCCAAGCTTCACCACCTCCTCGTGCGCGCGGCCGAGGGACAGATGCAGAAATCCGAGCGGGTCGAAGATCGGATGCGGCGTCTGCCAGAACGCCTCCAGCAGCGTCGAGAGCGCGGTCTCGGCCGCGCGCGCGCCCTCGGCGTGGCCGCCCATTCCATCGATGACGACCAACAGCACGGATTGTTCGGCGGCGGCGATGGCAACCCGGTCCTGATTCTCCTCGCGGTGGCCGATCAGGCTGACGTCGGCGGTCTCGATCTGCAATGACAGCTCCTTGGCCTTTCCGATAAACTCGCTGCCGATTATGGCCGATTCAAGAATCCTGTCCGAGTATTTTTCGTGGCCGCGGCCGCCGCATATTTCCCCTCGAGCGAGGCGCAGCCGACTATGATTCGCAGTATGACCGGATTTGCGCGGCGCGAGCGGCAGTTCCCGTGGGGGCTGCTCGCGTGGGAGTTGAAGACGGTCAACCACCGCTATCTGGAGGTCGGCTGCCGCCTGCCGGAAGAGTTCCGCGGCGCGGAGGCTGATTTCAGGCAGACGATCGCCGCGGTGCTCAGGCGCGGCAAGGTCGACAGTTCGCTGTTCTTCCGTCCGGCCGCGGCCGGCGGCGCCCTCGAGGTCGATGCGGAACTGCTGCAGGGCCTGATGCAGCGGGCGCAACAAGTCGCGGTGCAGGCCGGTCCCGCGGCCCGGATCGACGTGCTCGAACTGCTGCGCTGGCCGGGCGTGGTGCGCGACGGGACCCGCGATGCGGCGCCGATGATCGCGGCCGCACACGCGCTGCTGGCCGAGGCGCTCAAGGAACTCACCCGGTTCAGGGACAGCGAAGGAGGACGCCTCCAGGAGGCGCTGGAACTGCGTTGCGCCGGCCTGGTCGACTTCGCCGCGCGGGTCGCGGAGCGGCTGCCCGAGGTGCGCGCCCGCATGCGCACGAAGCTCCTGGACCGCATCGCGCAGCTCGTGAGCGAGGTCGACCACGATCGCCTGGAACAGGAACTCGCCATGCTCGCGCAGCGCCAGGACGTGGACGAGGAAATCGACCGGCTGCGCGGCCACGTCGAGGAGGTGCGCAAGACCTTCGGCGGCGACGAGCCGGCGGGACGCCGCCTCGATTTCCTGATGCAGGAGCTCAACCGGGAGGCGAACACGCTGTCCTCGAAGTCGCAGGACATCGAGACCACGCGCGCCGCCGTCGACATGAAGGTGTTGATCGAGCAGATGCGCGAGCA
>JBBIKV010000112.1:0-11504 GCA_037445285.1 Nevskiaceae bacterium
CATCTGGGCCGTGGCGATGAGGAACAAGTACGGTGCGAACGAACGCAGCCAGAAGCTCAAGTACCACGTGCAGACATCCGGGCGTTCCCTGCACGCGCAGGAGATGGCGTTCAACGACATCCGCACGACCCTGCAGGCGTTGTGCGCGATCTACGACAACTGCAACAGCCTGCATACCAACGCGTACGACGAGGCGATCACGACGCCCACGGAGGAGAGCGTGCGGCGCGCGATGGCCATCCAGCTCATCATCAATCGGGAATGGGGGCTGGCGCGCAACGAGAACCCGAACCAGGGCAGCTTCATAATCGACGAACTGACCGACCTGGTGGAGGAGGCGGTGCTCAAGGAATTCGACGCGATCGCCGGCCGCGGCGGCGTTCTGGGCGCCATGGAAACCGGCTACCAGCGCGGCAAGATTCAGGAGGAGTCCCTGTTCTACGAGCGCCAGAAGCACGACGGCACCTACCCGATCATCGGCGTCAACACCTTTCTGAGCCCGCACGGTGCCGCCGCGCCCGAGACCATCGAGCTGGCGCGCTCCACCGACGCCGAAAAGCAGTCTCAATTGCGGCGTCTCGCCGGGTTCCGCGAGGCGCATGCCGGCGTCGCGCCCGCGCTGCTCGAGCGCCTGCGCCGCACCGTCATCGACAACGGCAACACGTTCGAGGTCCTGATGGACGCCGTGCGCGTCTGTTCGCTCGGCCAGATCACGCACACCCTGTTTGAAGTCGGCGGCCGCTACCGTCGCAACATGTAGCACAGCACCGGGAGATTTCATGAACTCTTCGAGAATCGGCGTCATCGGAGCCGGCACCATGGGGAACGGCATCGCCCAGATTTGCGCGGCCGCCGGCCTTCCGGTGGTCATGGTGGACGTGTCGGACGCGGCGCTCGGACGCGGGCGGGACGCCATTGCGGGCAGTCTCGACCGCCTGGTCAAGAAGGAGAAGCTCACTGCGGCACAGCGCGAGGCGGTGCTCGCGCGGGTGAGCGCCACCACGGATTATGCGGGACTCGCCGATGCGGATCTGGTAATCGAGGCGGCGACAGAGAATCTCGGGATCAAGCGCAGGATTCTCGGACAGGCGGCGGCGCTCCTCCGGCCGGACGCGTTGCTGGCCACCAACACCTCGTCGATCTCGATCACCGAACTGGCGGCGGCCATACCGCATCCGGAGCGTTTCATCGGCATGCATTTCTTCAATCCGGTGCCGGTGATGCAGTTGGTGGAGTTGATCTGCGGCCTGCTGACCAGCGAGTCGACGCGCGCGCGCTCTGCCGAATTCATGGGGGTGATTGGCAAGACGGCGATCAACGTCAAGAACACGCCGGGCTTTGCCGTCAACCGCATCCTCTGTCCCATGATCAACGAGGCCATTTTCGCGCTCCAGGAAGGGGTGGCGAGCGCCGCCGACATCGACGCCGGCATGAAGCTCGGTTGCAGTCACCCCATCGGGCCCCTGGCGCTCGCCGATCTCATCGGCCTCGACACGCTGTTGTCGGTCATGGAAGTCTTCCAGCGCGACTACGGCGATCCGAAATATCGACCGGCCCCGCTGTTGCGCGAATTGGTCGCGGCCGGCCGCCTGGGCCGCAAGAGCGGCCACGGCATCTTCTTCTACGGCTGAGCGGATCGAGGTCACCGACGATGTACGATTATCTGGCGCCGACGGCCGACATGAAGTTCGTGCTCCGCGAGTTGGTCGACCGGGCGCTGATCGCACAGTTGCCGGGTTTCGAGGAGGCCGGTCTGGAGGTGGCCGAGGCGGTGCTGGATGAGGCCGCCAAGTTCGCTGGCGGCGTGCTGTCGCCGCTCAACCCCGGCGGCGACCTGGAGGGCGCCTGTTGGTCCGACGGCCGGGTGCTGACCTCCGCGGGGTGGAAGCAGGCCTATGCCAGGTTCGTCGCGGATGGTTGGAACTCGCTGTCGTGTCCCGCGGATTTCGGCGGGCAGAATCTTCCCCGGGCGCTCTCGGCGCTGGTCGAGGAGATGTGGAACGGCGCCAACGTGTCCTTCGCACTGTGCCCGATGTTGACCCGCGGCGCGATCGAAGCGATCGAGTTGCGGGGGTCGCAGGCGCTCCAGCGGAAATACATCCCGAGGATGGTGAGCGGCGAATGGACCGGCACCATGAATCTCACCGAGCCGCAGGCGGGCTCAGACCTGTCGGCGGTGCGCACCCGGGCCGTCCCGATGGGCGACGGCCGCTACCGGATCGAGGGCCAGAAGATCTTCATCACCTACGGTGAGCACGATCTGACGCAGAACATCGTGCATCTGGTTCTTGCGCGCGTTGCCGGTGCCCCTGAGGGCGTGAAGGGAATTTCGCTGTTCGTGGTGCCGAAACATCGGGTGAACGAGGACGGCTCCGTGGGGGCGCGCAATGACGTGCATTGCCTGTCGATCGAACATAAGCTGGGGATTCACGGCAGTCCCACGTGCGTTCTCGCGTACGGCCAGAACGGCGGCGCCATCGGCGAACTCGTCGGCGAGGAGAACCGCGGGCTGGAAACCATGTTCCTCACCATGAATGCCGCCCGCTACTCCGTGGGCATCGAGGGAGTGGGCCTTGCGGAGCGGGCATATCAGGCCGCCCTCGCGTATGCGCGGGAGCGGATCCAGAGCACGGAGGCGGGCGTGCGAGGCGGCGGGCGGGTCGCGATCATCCGGCATCCGGACGTGCGCCGCATGCTGCTGCTCATGAAGTCCCAGACCGAGGCGATGCGCGCGCTCACGGCCTGGGTGGCCGTCTCGCTGGATGCCGCCCGCCTTCACCCGCGAGAGGACCAGCGTGAGCGGCACCAGGGCATCGCCGACCTGATGATTCCCGTGGTGAAGGGCTGGTGCACCGAAAACGCGGTCGACATCGCCTCGCTGGGCATCCAGGTACACGGCGGCCTCGGTTTCATCGAGTCCACCGGCGTGTCGCAATATCTGCGCGACGCGCGCATCACACCGATTTACGAGGGCACGACGGGCATCCAAGCCAACGATCTGATCGGCCGCAAGATCGCGCGGGACGGCGGACGGGTGGCGCAGGGCGTGATCGAGGAGATGCGGGCCGTGGCCGCCGCGCTCGGCGCGGCCCCTTCCCTGGGGGGCGTTGGATCCTCGCTCGCCGCCGGCGTCGCTTCCTTGGAGGCCGGCATCCGCTTCGTGGTGGAGAATTACGCCCGGGACGTTCGCCGCGTGTCGGTGGGCGCGGTGCCGCTCCTCAGGCTGTTCGGGATCGTCGCCGGCGGGTGGCAGTTGGGGCGCTCGGCGTTGATCGCGCGGCAGCGTCTGACGGAGTCGGCGGGGAGCGACTCCGGGGGGTTCCTCGCGGCGAAACTCGTGACGACCCGGTTCTATGCGGATCACATCCTGTCGCAGGCCGCCGGTTTGGCGCACAGCATCGTCCATGGCGGCGCGGATGCGCTTGCCGAGGGAGTCTTTTGAACGGCCGGTATCCGAGTCGCATCGTCTGCCTGACCGAGGAACCCACCGAGGTGCTCTATGCCCTGGGTGAGCAGGACCGGATCGTCGGCATTTCGGGGTTCACGGTGCGCCCACCCCAGGCGCGGCGCGACAAGCCCAAGGTGTCGGCGTTCACCAGTGCCAAGGTGGATCGCATTCTCGCCCTCGAACCGGATTTTGCGGTCGGCTTTTCCGACATTCAGGCGGATATCGCGCAGGCGCTCATCAAGCGCGGCGTCGAAGTCTGGATCAGCAATCATCGGTCGGTAGAGGGCATTCTCGGCTATGTCCGGCGGTTGGGCGCGCTGGTGGGCGCTGCCGACCGCGCCGAACGCTATGCGGCAGCACTCGAGGCCCGCATCGATGCGGTTCGCCTTGCGGCGTCGGACCTGCCGCGGCGGCCGCGCGTCTACTTCGAGGAATGGGACGACCCGCCGATATCGGCGATCCGTTGGGTGAGTGAACTGGTTGGGATTGCCGGGGGCGACGATATTTTCCCGGAACGAGCCGTCTGTGGACTCGGCAAGGATCGCATCCTGGCGGATCCCGGCGAGGTGGTGCGCCGCGCGCCGGACATCATCTTCGGATCGTGGTGCGGCAAACGCTTTCGCCCGGATCGGGTCGCGGCCCGCCCAGGATGGTCCGATGTGCCGGCCGTGCGCGATGCGCAGGTGTTCGAGATCAAGTCGCCGCTCATCCTGCAGCCGGGGCCCGCCGCGTTGACCGAGGGACTGGATGCCCTGTATGACGTCGTGAGACACTGGGCGGTCCGGCCTCAAACCTCCCGATGAGCCACTCCACGGTCCTGATGAATGACGCTCCCGTGCCGTCGCCCTGCATCGGCATCTGCCGACTCGACGCCTTGGCGCTTTGCGTCGGGTGTCGCCGGTCCGGCCGCGAAATCGCCGAGTGGCCGCATGCCGGTGCGGCGCGTCAGCGGGAAATCCTGCGCGAACTGACGCGCCGTCCGGTCTTCCCCCCGGGACGGCGGTAAATTCCCAGCCCGGGGGTCATTTCAAGCTGATGGTGGTGTTCACGCCACCCGTGGTGGTGCCGTCGTCGAACCACCGTGCCGTCACCGTCTTGGTCTGGGTGTAAAACTGCACCGCCTGCTTGCCGTAGGGACCCAAATCCCCGAGTTTCGAGCCCCGCGATCCGGTAAAGCTGAAGAACGGCACCGGGACCGGAATCGGCACGTTGATCCCCACCTGGCCGACATCGATCTCATGTTGGAATTTGCGGGCGGCAGCGCCGCTTTGCGTGAAAAGGCCCGTGCCGTTGCCGAACGGATTGTTGTTGACGAGTTCGATGGCCTCATTGAGCGTGCCCACCCCGATGATCACCATGACGGGTCCGAAGATCTCCGTGGTGTAGATTTTCATGTCCGGCGTGACGCCGGAGAAAATGGTGGGGCCGATGAAATTGCCTTTCTCGTAACCCGGAACCTTGAGGTTGCGGCCGTCCAACTCGAGCTTGGCACCTTCCCGGACACCGTCCTCCACGAGTCCGAGGATGCGCTGCTTCGCGGCGGTGGAGATCACGGGTCCCAAATCGGCGCCCTTGTCCACTCCGGCGCTCACCTTGAGCGTTCTGGCCTTCGCCACGATGTCTGGGATCCACTTCCGGGCCTCGCCGACCAGCACGGTGACCGAGGTCGCCATGCATCGCTGCCCGGCGGCGCCGAAGGTCGCTCCGACCAGGGCGTTCAGCGTCGGTTCCTTGATCGCGTCGGGCAGGACGACGGCATGATTCTTGGCGCCCATCATGCACTGCACGCGCTTGCCGTGCTGCGACGCCAGGTTGTAGACATGGGTGCCCACGGCGGTCGAGCCGACGAACGACACGGCGACGATGTCGGGATGGGTGCAGATCGCATCGACCGCCCGCTTGCCGCCGTGGATGATGTTGAGCACGCCCGGCGGGACGCCGGCCTGGAGCGCGAGTTCGGCCAGCAGCATCGGCGTCAACGGGTCCTGTTCGGAGGGCTTCAGCACGAAGGTATTGCCGCAGACGATGGCCATGGGGAACATCCACAGCGGGATCATGGCCGGAAAATTGAAAGGCGAGATGCCCGCGCACACGCCGACCGGCTGACGCAGGGTGTACGTGTCCACGCCACCGGCGACGTTCTCGGCGAATTCGCCCAATTGCAGCGTGCCCACCGAGCAGGCATGTTCGACCACTTCGAGACCGCGGAACACGTCGCCTTCCGCATCGGCGAGAGTCTTGCCCTGTTCGGCGCTCAGGGTTTGCGCGATGCGGCTCATGTGTTCCCGGACGAGGGCTTGAAGCTTCAGCATGATGCGGGCCCGGGCCGCGAGCGGCGTGGCCTTCCAGGTCTTGAAGGCCGCCTTGGCGCAGGCCACCGCGGAGTCGATCTCCGCGTCGGTCGCGAAGGGTACCTGCGCCAGCACCTCCTGGGTGGCCGGATTTACCACGTCGCGCCATTCGGTCGTTCGAGACTCGACGAATCGGCCGTCGAGAAGCAGCTTCACGGTGGGCGGCGAGTCCGTCCGCAACGCAGGTTTGATCGTCATGAAAATCCCCTTGAAGGGTGGGTGAAGCGGGTAGTTTAGCTGACCGGATCGCGTAAACTACATAGTCTTTCAGTCAGTGCGTCGCTACCTCGGCCAATCGCATGCGTAAAGGATCCAACAAGGAGGCGATCGGCCCCATGGCGCGCTGGGCGGCGGGAGTGCCGCGGCCTTCGGAGCCCGGCACCATCGCGATCTGTTTCGTCGCCGCCGCCCTGCAGAGCGTCCGTGACCGAAACCTCGATCCGGACGAGTTCCTGGCCACGGTGGGCCTCAGCCCGAGCCTGTTGCAGATGCCGCAGGCCCGGGTCTCGGCCAAGCATTACGGTGCCTTGTGGAGGACCATCGCGCTCGCCCTCGACGATGAGTTCTTCGGCCAGGACTCGCGCCGCATGAAAGCGGGAAGCTTCGCGATGCTCTGCCATGCGGTGGTGAGCTGCAAGACGCTCGGGCAGGCGCTCGAGCGGAGCCTGCGCTTCTATGCGCTGCTCCTGGACGATCTGTCAGGCTCCTCGGAGCGAGACGGCCGTGAGGCGAGAATCGTGCTGCACGAGCGGGTCCCGGGTGCGGGCCACCGCGTGTTCGCCCATGAACTCCTGCTCATGCTGCTGTACGGGGTTTCGTGCTGGCTGGTCGGTCGGCGGATTCCCATCCTGCGTGCCGAGTTCAGCTATCCGGAACCCGTCCACAGCGCGGAATACCGGTTGATGTATTGTGCCGACCTGCGCTTCGACAGGCCGCATACGGCCGTCGCGTTCGAAGCGGGTCATCTGGACCTGCCCGTCGTCCAGAACGACAGGTCGATCAAGGAATTCCTGCGCACCGCGCCGGAGAGCATCCTGTTGAAATACAAGAACGGCAGCAGCCTGAGTGCCAAGGTGCGGCGGCGCCTGCGGCAGACTCTGCCCTGCGATGCGCCGCATTTCGAGGGGTTGGCCGGGGAACTGAACGTCACCCCGGCAACCCTGCGCCGCCGCTTGAGCGAGGAGGGCGCCTCCTACCAGGGCATCAAGGATCAACTGCGGCGGGACCTGGCGATCAGCTACCTGAGCGATTCGGATCGCAGCGTCATGGACATCGCCCTCGAACTGGGATTCTCGGAGCGCAGCGCATTTCATCGGGCCTTCCGCAAATGGACCGGAGCGTCGCCCGGTGAATTTCGCCGCGGGTTGCGACCGTAGCCGACCGGTGGCGCGTGTGGCATTTTCGCTCAGCGAAATTGATCGCTTTGGTCACGCGGACCTCGTGCGCTTGCCACTATAGTTTTGGCCATAAGGAACCGATCATGATGCATTTTTCTCGTCGGGGGGGCGTATGAACGCCGTGGCGCCGGTATCGGCGGGCGGACGGCTGCGTGCGGCGGTGGCCGACGAGCGGCCCCTCCAGGTGGTGGGCGCCATCAACGCCTACGCGGCGCGAATGGCGGCGGCCTGCGGCTTCAAAGCCCTCTACCTGTCCGGGGGCGGTGTCGCGGCCAACTCGCTCGGGATACCCGACCTCGGCATCAGCACCATGGACGACGTGCTGATCGACCTGCGGCGCATCACCGACGCCTGCGCCCTGCCGGTGCTGGTCGACGCGGACACCGGCTGGGGCGGGGCTTTCAACATTGCACGGACGGTGAAGTCCTTCTCGAAGTTCGGCGCGGCCGGGTTGCACATCGAGGATCAGGTCCAGGCGAAGCGCTGCGGCCACAGGCCGGGCAAGGAAGTGGTTTCCCTCCCGGAAATGGTGGACCGGATCAAGGCGGCGGTGGATGCACGTACCGACCCGCAGTTCGTGATCATGGCGCGCACCGATGCGCTGGCCGTCGAGGGGATCGACCGTGCGATCGACCGGGCCCTCGCCTGCGTCGAGGCGGGCGCCGACATGATATTCCCGGAAGCCATGACGGAGCTGTCCATGTACCGCCGCTTCAAGGACGCCGTGGGCGTTCCCATTCTCGCGAACATGACCGAGTTTGGGCACACGCCTCTTTACACGCGGGATGAACTCGCCACGGTGGGCGTCGACATCGTCCTGCATTGCTGCTCGGCCTATCGTGCGATGAACGCGGCCGCCCTAGCGACCTATCAGGCGATCCGCCGCGACGGCACGCAGAAGAACGTGGTGGATCGGATGCAGACCCGCACCGAACTGTACGAGTACCTCGACTATCATGCGTACGAGGCCAAACTGGACGAGCTGTTCGCCGGGGGGAAGGGGAAATGACGGAGTCTCGAGCCGCGGCTTTCAAGCCGAAGAAGTCGGTTGCCCTGTCCGGAGTCGCGGCCGGCAACACGGCGCTGTGCACCGTCGGCAAGACGGGCAACGACCTGCATTACCGCGGGTACGACATCCTGGACATCGCCACCCGCTGCGATTTCGAGGAAATCGCCCACTTGCTGGTGCATGAAAAGCTGCCGAACCGGAGGGAATTGTCCGCCTACAAGGCCAAGTTGCGGTCGCTGCGCGTCCCCCCGGCGGGGGTGCTGACGGTGCTGGAACAACTTCCGGCGAACAGCCATCCGATGGACGTGCTGCGCACCGGCGTCTCGGCGCTCGGCTGTCTGGCGCCCGAGGCGAACGATCACTCGATCGACGGCGCGCGGGAGATCGCCGACCGGCTCCTGGCCTCGCTCGGCTCCATGCTCTGCTATTGGCATCACTACGCGGGTGGCGGGCGGCGCATCGAGATGCAGACCGGCGATGATTCCATCGGCGCGCATTTCCTGCACCTGCTGCATGGCCGCCCGCCGGCCGCATCGTGGGTGCGTGCCATGCACACCTCGCTCAATCTCTATGCGGAGCACGAATTCAACGCCTCGACCTTCACCGCCCGGGTGATCGCCGGAACGGGTTCGGACATCTACTCCTGCATCGCCGGGGCGATCGGCGCGCTGCGCGGGCCGAAGCACGGCGGCGCCAACGAGGTGGCCTTCGAGATCCAGAGCCGCTATGCGGATGCCGACGCGGCCGAGGCGGACATCCGCAGGCGCGTTGAGGCCAAGGAGGTCATCATCGGCTTCGGTCACCCGGTCTACACGATCTCCGATCCGCGCAACGAAGTCATCAAGGAAGTCGCCCGGTCGCTGGCGCGGGAAGCCGGGGAGATGCGCGGCTTTGCGGTGGCCGAGCGGATCGAATCGGTGATGAAGGAGGTCAAGAACATGTTTCCGAACCTGGATTGGTTTTCGGCGGTGTCCTATCATCTGATGGGGGTGCCGACCGCCATGTTCACGCCGCTGTTCGTGATGAGCCGCACCGCCGGGTGGGCGGCGCATGTCATCGAGCAGCGGGTCGACGGCAAGATCATCCGTCCGAGCGCAAATTATACGGGGCCCGAGAATCTCACCTTCGTGCCGCTGGCCGAGCGCGCGTGAGCCTGATGCCGGCGCGGCGACTCCGGTTCTTTTTTTTCGAGGTAGCCATCGAAGTCCCATGTCACACGATCTAAAATCGGCCGAACGGCCCGCTCCGGACCAGATCCTCACCGCCATCGCCGATTACGCGCTCAATCAAGAGATCACGAGCGCTCTGGCCTACGAGACGGCGGCCCATTGCTTGATGGACACCTTGGCCTGCGGTTTCCAGGCGCTGAAGTATCCCGCATGCACCAAGCTGCTCGGGCCCGTCGTGCCGGGCGCGACCCTGACCGGCGGCGCACGCGTACCCGGCACCTCCTACGAGTTGGATCCCATCAATGCCGCATTCAACATCGGTGCGATGATCCGGTGGCTCGACTTCAACGACACCTGGCTGGCCGCGGAATGGGGCCACCCTTCCGACAATCTGGGCGGCATTCTCGCCGTGGCGGACTACCTGTCACGCGGCGGCGGGCCGGTCACGGTGCGCGACGTGCTCACCGCGATGATCAAGGCGCACGAGATCCAGGGCGTGCTCGCGCTCGAGAACAGCTTCAACCGGGTGGGTCTCGACCACGTGCTGTTGGTGCGTGTGGCGTCGACGGCGGTGGTCACGGCCATGCTCGGCGGCACCCGTGAGCAGATCATCAACGCCGTCTCGAACGCCTGGGTGGACGGGGGGGCGCTGCGCACCTACCGGCACGCGCCGAACACCGGATCGCGCAAGAGTTGGGCCGCCGGAGACGCGACCAGCCGGGCGGTGCGTCATGCGCTGTTCGCGCTCAAGGGCGAGATGGGCTATCCGTCGGCCCTGTCGGCGAAGACCTGGGGGTTCCAGGACGTGCTCTTCAAGGGCAGGGCGCTGTCCCTGCCGCAGCCGTTCGGCAGCTACGTGATGGAGAATGTGCTGTTCAAGATTTCCTTTCCGGCCGAGTTCCACGCCCAAACCGCGGTCGAGGCGGCCATGACGCTGCACCCGCAGATCCGCTCGAAGCTCGATCAGATCGACCGGGTGATGATCGAGACCCAGGAACCGGGCGTGCGCATCATCGACAAGACGGGTCCTCTCGGCAATCCGGCGGACCGCGACCATTGCATCCAGTACATGGTGGCCATCCCGCTGCTGTTCGGCCGGTTGGCGGCGTCCGATTACGAGGATGAGATCGCCGGCGACCCGCGCGTCGATGCGTTGCGCTCCAAAATGCAGGTCAGGGAAAACGCCAAATTCACCGAGGAGTATTACGCCGCCGACAAGCGCTTCATCGGCAATGCGGTGCAGGTGTTTTTCAAGGACGGAACGCAGAGCCCGCAGGTGTCCGTCGACTACCCGATCGGACATCGCCGGCGCCGCGCCGAGGGAACGCCGGTGCTCGTCGAGAAATTCGAGGCGAGCGTCGCGGCGCACTTCGGGGCCAGGCAAACCGAGGCGATCAAGCGGATGTTTGCCGATCAGGCGGCCTTGGCCGCGATGCCGGTGAGCGATTTCGTCGCCAAGCTGGTGAGCGCGGCATAGGACCCGTCCGCAGGCGCCCCGGTGCGACGCCGCGGGCGGCGGCTCAGCGCAGCGCCTGATAGACGAGCGCGCGCATAAAAGCGGGAGCGTCCATGCCATTGTGCGCCAGGCTAACTGGCATCGAAGCTAGGAGTGAAAGTCTCTTGCAGATAAGGTGTAGCGAACCGGTCTGGCCCCGAGTCATGCGCGGCGTCACGCAAGTGCCGACGTGAAGCGTCGACAGGGGAAGATGTGGGCCGGGTATTGAGTCGCGTAACGGACAGTTTCGGGATGCCGACGTCTTAATGGGTACGGAAGGCAACATGGGTGCTGGCGTTAAACGCGAGTCATCGCTCAGTCCCGCGCGATCTGAGACCCCGAGCACGCATCGAAGCTTGATGCACGGGACCTGGGAGATCCCACTTCAGTCCAGCGCTGAACGGCTGGACCTATCAGGGAAGGCTACTGGCAATGAGCCTAATGGGAACAGGGCTGGGAAGTCGGACGGCGGCGTATTACCGAAGAAGCAACCGAACGCCGCGCAAGCGGCGGAGGTTGTGGAGGGAAGGCCGTCGACCAAGAGGAACACGGTGCGGGCTGCCGCGGTCCGGACTCAGAGCCGGGTTGCCGCGTCATCGGACCTGCAACGTGTGCGCGAAGCTGCGAGGAGGGAT
>JBBIKV010000113.1:0-10734 GCA_037445285.1 Nevskiaceae bacterium
AATTGGCCCCGCCGCCCCCGGGACCCAAGGATGCCTGCCAGGATTTGCCCCCCAAGTACAAGCCGGCACCGGCCAACAAGGCCGCGAGCGGGTAGCCCGGGCCCACACGGCCGATTTGAAAGCTGGAGCCGCCTCCGGTAACCTTGCGGGCCCGCATAGGTGCGTGGATGTCTTGGGCATCGAGTGGACAGGTGGCCGAGTGGTCGAAGGCGCTCGCCTGGAAAGTGAGTAACACCCTAAAAGGTGTTCGTGGGTTCGAATCCCACCCTGTCCGCCAACCACCACCATGAGTCTATGGCGGCTCGCGTTTGCATCTTCGCGACGACTGGCCACGAACCCCGTCAGGCCCGGAAGGGAGCAGCGGTAGAGGCTTTAAGTCGGGCGCCGAAGTCCTGCTGGCGCGGGCCGCCTCCTTCATGCATGAGGATCGTCGGGACCGCTGGACTCACTCTATGAGCTATATCGTATTAGCGCGCAAGTGGCGCCCGAAGCGCTTCGGCGAGATGGTCGGCCAGGAGCATGTGCTGCGCGCCCTCGGCAACGCCCTCGACAGCGGGAGGGTGCATCATGCCTTTCTGTTCACCGGGACACGCGGTGTCGGGAAGACGACGGTCGCGCGCATTCTCGCCAAGTCGCTCAATTGTGAAACGGGCGTCAGCGCCAATCCCTGCGGAGTCTGCTCCGCGTGCCGGGAGATCGACGAGGGCCGGTTCGTCGACCTCATCGAGGTCGATGCGGCCTCGCGCACCAAGGTGGATGACACCCGCGAAATGCTCGACAACGTGCAGTACGCGCCCTCGCGCGGCCGGTACAAGGTGTACCTCATCGATGAAGTGCACATGCTGTCGAACAATTCGTTCAACGCCCTGTTGAAGACCCTCGAGGAGCCGCCGCCGCACGTGAAATTCCTGCTGGCGACCACGGATCCGCAGAAGCTGCCGGTCACGGTGTTGTCGCGGTGCCTGCAATTCAGCCTCAAGCGGTTGTCGGGCGGATTGATCGGCGAGCGCCTGAAATTCATCGCCGCCGCCGAGACTCTGGCGCTCGAACCCGCCGCCGCGGCGCTGCTCGCCCGCGCGGCCGACGGCAGCATGCGCGATGCGCTGAGCCTGATGGATCAATTGATCGCATTCGGCGGCGGTGCGCTGACCGAGGCCAATACACGCGCCATGCTCGGCACGATCGACCGCGGACACGTCGCTCGGATCCTCGATGCCCTCGCGGCCGGCGCCGGACCCGCGCTGCTCGCCCACGTCCGGGATCTCGACCGCGATGCGCCGGACTACGACCGCGCATTCATCGAATTGACCGCCTTTTTGCAGCGTATCGCGATCGTGCAGGTCGTGCCTGATGCCGCGACGCAGGACGAGGAGTTCGACGCCGAGGCGCTGAGCCGCCTGGCGCGCTCGCTGGCGCCCGAGGACGTCCAGCTCTACTACCAGATCGCATTGAACGGGCGGCGCGATCTGGCCATGGCTCCGGAACCGCGCGTCGGCTTCGAAATGACCTTGTTGCGCATGCTCGCGTTTCGGCCCGAGGCGGCCACATACGGCGAGGCTGCGGCCCCCGTACCCGCACCCGCCGCCCCGATCCCTCCACGAACGGTCCCGACGGGCATCGATGCCGGGAATTGGCAGGCGGTGGTGGAGGCGGCGAACCTGAGCGGCATGGTGCGCCAATTCGCCCTCAACTGCGTGCCGGCCGCCTTCGACGGCCAGACTCTGCGTCTACAGCTCGATCCTTCCGTGGCGGAGAGGCGCTCGCGCCAGATCGAGGACAAGCTCGTGCAGTCCCTGTCCGCCCATCTCGGCCGCGAGATTCGAGTGGTGCTCGAGCTCGCGGAGTCGCCGCTCGTCACGCCTGCGCGGCAACGGGCCCTGGCCGACAAGGACAAGACCCTGCGCGCGGCGGCTGCGTTCGACGAGGATGGGGCCGTCAAGGGCCTGCGGGAGCGCTTCGGCGCCGAGGTGGATGCGGGATCGGTGAAACCTGCGAATTAGCCATTGAGGAGATAGCGGTCATGATGAAGGGCGGACTCGGTAACTTGATGCGACAGGCGCAGCAGATGCAGGAGACGATGCAGAAGGCCCAGACCGAGCTCGCCGACGTGCGGGTGACCGGTGAGTCCGGTGCGGGCATGGTCAAAATCGTGCTCAACGGCCGGCACGAGGCCGCTTCCGTCCAGATCGAACCGAGGCTGCTCGGCGAGGACAAGGAGATGCTGGAGGACCTGGTCGTGGCCGCCGTGAACGACGCCGTGCACAAGCTCGCGGCCCTGACCCGCGACAAATATGCGGGCCTGATGTCGGGGCTGAATCTGCCGCCGGGCCTGAAACTGCCGTTCTGAGCGGCTCTTGGAGCGCGATGAAGTACACGCCCACATTGGCCCGGTTGATCGACTCCCTCAGGTGCCTGCCGGGCGTCGGCCCCAAATCGGCGCAGCGCATGGCCTTTCATCTCCTGGAGCGCAATCGGGAGGGGGGACGGATGTTGAGCCAGGCGCTGGCCGAGGCCGTCGACCGCATCGGACGCTGCAAGCGCTGCCGCATGCTGACCGAGAGCGATCTGTGCGCGATCTGTGCATCCACGCAGCGCGACAACGCGCAGCTGTGCGTCGTCGAGTCGCCGGCCGATGTCGTGGCGATCGAGCAGTCCGGCGGCTTCCGGGGCCGCTATTTCGTGCTCATGGGCCACTTGTCGCCGCTCGACGGGATCGGGCCCGCCGAACTGGGCGTGGATCGATTCGAGGAACTGCTGGGCGAGGGCGACGTGCGCGAGGTGATCCTGGCCACCAATCCCACCGTGGAGGGGGAGGCGACCGCGCATTATCTCGGGGAGCTTGCTTTGCGGCGCGGCCTTCGGGTGTCGCGCATCGCCCATGGTGTGCCCGTCGGCGGAGAGCTCGAATACGTCGACGGCGGCACCCTGGCGCATGCGCTGGCGGGCCGCACCGCCGTTTCCTAAGCGGTACCGGCCAGCTTGTCGTACAGGCGGAACAGCCGGCGGTAGCTCTCGTAGCGCCGCTGTGCGATGTCTCCTGAGAGTACGGCGCCGCGGACGGCGCAGCCGGGCTCCTCCATGTGCCGGCAATCGTTGAAGCGGCAGCCGATGCCTGCCGCGTGAACCTCCACGAAGCCCCGCTCCGCGGCGCGCACGAGGCTCGCGGGCGGTGCGAAATCGCGGACCCCGGGAGCATCGATGATCGCCGCGGCGGATCCCAGCCGATACCAACGCGCCGTGGTCGTGGTGTGACGGCCTTCCGCGTCCCGCGTCAACTCCGCCGTCTGCGCCGCCGCTTCCGGGGCGAGGGCGTTGACGATGGAGGACTTGCCGACGCCCGACTGACCCACGAGCAGGGTGATCGTGCCGGCGAGCGCCGACCGCAGGTCGTCGAGGCCGACGGGCGATTGCGATGCGATCTCCAGGCAGGGGAGGCCGAGCCTGCGATAGGTTTCGAGTTCCGGCTGCAGCGCCCCGTTTCCGAGGTCCAATTTGTTCACGATCAGCAGGGTGGCGAGGTTCTTCAGCTGCGCGCCCGCCCAGTAGCGATCGACCAGGAACCAGTCGGGGGCCGGTTCCGGCGCCACCACGACGGCCAGCCGGTCGATGTTCGCCGCCACCGGTTCGGCGCGTCCGCGCAGGTCGATGCGCTCGATGAGATTGCGGCGCGGTTCGATCGATTCGACCGACGCGCCGTCATTCGCCGCCCGGTAGGTCCAGGTCACGCGATCGCCGCACACGATGCGCTGCTTGCGGCCCCTGAGCGAGCACCGCAGCGTGGTCTGGTGCGGGCCCGCCTCGCCGGACTGGACCAGCACCCCGCGGCCGTAGCTGGCGAGCACGACCCCGGATTCGGCCGGGTCCTCGGCGTGGGTTCGCTCTGCTACCATGGGGCTTTACGCGTCAAGAGCCACGATGAAATCTCCAGAAAACCTCGTTTGGATCGACCTCGAGATGACGGGGCTCAAACCCGAGTCCGACCTCATCATCGAAATTGCCACGATCGTAACCGACAAACACCTCGACGTCCTCGCCGAAGGTCCGGTGCTCGCGATCCGGCAAAGCGCCGCGACCCTCGCGGCAATGGATGACTGGAACCGCCGTCAGCACGGAAGTTCCGGCCTCGCGGACCGGGTTCTCGCCAGCGATGTCGATACCGCCGCCGCCGAGCGCGAGACCCTGAGGTTTCTCGAACTCTGGGCGGAGCCCGGGCGCTCGCCCATGTGCGGCAACAGCATCTGCCAGGACCGGCGCTTTCTCGCCCGCCTCATGCCGCAGCTCGAGGGCTTTTTCCATTATCGCAACCTGGACGTGAGCACGCTCAAGGAACTCGCCCAGCGCTGGGCTCCGCAGGTCGCGCAGGCCTTCCAGAAGTCCTCGTCCCACCTGGCGCTGGACGACGTGCGCGAATCGATCCGCGAACTGCGGCACTATCGCGAGAAGCTGCTGCGGCAGTTCTAGGCGAACGTCCGGCGCTAGGCCGGAACGTTGCCGGCCAGGAACATCCAGGTCTCGACGACGGTATCGGGGTTCAACGACACGCTGTCGATTCCCTGCTCGACCAGCCACCTTGCCAGTTCAGGATGGTCGGACGGGCCCTGTCCGCAGATTCCGACGTACTTGCCCTGCGCCTTGCAGGCCGTGATGGCCATCGACATCAGTGCCTTGACCGCATCGTCGCGCTCGTCGAACAGCTTGGCGACGACGCCCGAGTCGCGATCGAGCCCCAGGGTCAATTGAGTCATGTCGTTCGAGCCGATGGACATGCCGTCGAAGAATTCCAGATAGCGCCCGGCCAGCAGCGCATTGGTGGGCAATTCGCACATCATGATGTGCTTCAGGCCGTTCTCGCCGCGCTTCAGTCCATTATCCGCCAACAGGCCGGTGACGGTTTTCGCCTCCAGCAGCGTGCGCACGAAGGGAACCATGATCTGTACGTTCGTCAGTCCCATCTCATCGCGCACCCGCTTCAACGCCCGGCATTCGAGTTCGAAGCACGGCCTGAACACCTTGTCGATGTAGCGCGAGGCGCCGCGGAATCCGAGCATCGGATTCTCCTCGTGCGGCTCGTAATTCTTGCCGCCGATGAGATTGGCGTATTCGTTCGACTTGAAGTCCGACAGGCGCACGATCACCGGTTCGGGGGCGAACGCCGCGGCGATCTGCGCGATGCCCTCGGTCAGTTTGTCCACGTAGAAGCTCACCGGATCGGAGTAGCCGGCGATCTGCCTCGAGATCGCATCCTTCAGTTCGGCGCTCTGCTCGTCGAACTCCAGCAGCGCGCGCGGATGCACGCCGATCATCCGGTTGATGATGAACTCGAGACGCGCAAGCCCCACGCCGCGGTGCGGAATTCCCGCGAAGTCGAAGGCCCGGTCGGGATTGCCGACATTCATCATGATCTTCACGGGGATCGGCGGAAGGGAATCCAACTCGATGTTCCGCTCATCGTATTCCAGCATGCCGTCGTACACATGGCCGGTATCGCCCTCGGCGCAGGAGACCGTCACGGGCTGGCCTTCCTTGATGGCGCTGGTCGCATGCCCGCAGCCGACGACGGCCGGTATTCCCAGCTCCCGCGCGATGATGGCGGCATGGCAGGTGCGGCCGCCCCGGTTGGTCACGATGGCGGAGGCGCGCTTCATGACCGGCTCCCAATCGGGGTCCGTCATGTCGGCGACCAGGACGTCGCCGGCGCGCACGCGCGACATCTCCTTCACGTCCTTGATGATCCTGGCGGGACCCGCGCCGATGCGCTGGCCTATGCTGCGGCCGCTGACGACCAAAGTCGACCGGGACTTCAGCGTGAACCGCTGAATGGTGCGTCCGGCGCGGCTTTGCACGGTCTCGGGCCGGGCCTGAAGTATGTAGATCCTTCCCGTGTCGCCGTCCTTGCCCCACTCGATGTCCATCGGCGTGCCGTAGTGCTGCTCGATGATCAACGCCTGTTTCGCCAGACGGACGATGTCGGCCTCGTCGAGCGAGAAGCGATTCCGGTCGGCGGGGGCCACTTCGACGGTGCGCACCCGTTCCGACGAGCCGCCGGGCGCGTACACCATCTTGACGGCCTTGCCGCCGAGGTTCTTGCGCAGCACGGAGCGTTTTCCGGCCCGCAATGCCGGCTTGTATACGTAGAACTCGTCCGGATTGACGGCGCCCTGCACGACGGTCTCACCGAGACCGTAGGCCGCGGTGATGAACACCACGTCGCGAAACCCGGAGTCCGTGTCGAGCGTGAACATCACGCCGGCCGAACCCAAGTCGCTGCGCACCATGTGCTGCACCCCGACCGACAGCGCGACGGCGTTGTGATCGAACCTGCTGTGCACCCGGTAGGCGATGGCGCGGTCGTTGAAGAGCGAGGCGTACACTTCGTGCATGCACGAGAGGAGATGTTCCTCTCCGCGCACATTCAGGAACGTTTCCTGCTGGCCGGCAAACGACGCCTCCGGAAGATCCTCCGCGGTTGCGGACGACCGCACCGCGACCGCGAACTCACCTCCCCGGCCCATTTTCCGCCAGGCGCCGAGGACCTCCTCGTTGAGGCGCGCTGGAAAGGGCGTCGCCAGCATCCAGCCGCGGATCTGCCGGCCGACGACGGCGAGCCGTTCCACGTCGTCCACGTCGAGCGGCGCAAGGGCCGCGCGAATGCGCTCATCGAGGCCGTCCTGCGCGAGGAAGTCGCGGTAGGCGTGCGAGGTCGTCGCGAACCCGCCGGGAACGGACACGCCGAGGCCGGCAAGTCCGGAAATCATTTCGCCGATCGATGCGTTCTTGCCCCCGACGAGCTCCACGTCCTTGTTCGTCAACTGCTCGAACGGAATGATGTAGGGTTTCATGAGTGATTGCTTGTCCGGCGATTGTTTAAGTGAAACACTTCCGCGGCGAATGGCCGCCGACACATGGGGTTGACGTGATAAAGCGAACCGTGTTCTTCGTATCGGATCAAACAGGCATCACTGCGGAAACGATGGGTCACAGCCTCATGACGCAGTTCGACGGCTTCGAATTTCGCCAGGTGACTGTGCCATTTATATCCACGGTTGACAAGGCGATCGAGGCGGTGCGCAAGATCGATCTGGTCGGCAGGCAGGAGGGCATCCGCCCGATCGTGTTCAGCACCCTCGTCCAGGAGGACGTACGCAACGTGGTGCGCGGAAGCACGGGGTTCTTCCTTGACTTTTTCGATCCCTTTCTGGCGCCGCTGGAGAACGAGCTCAAGGCGCAGTCCTCGCATTTGACCGGCCGGACGCATCGCATGGCCGACACCCACGCTTATGCGATGCGCATCGACGCCACCAATTTTGCGCTGGCGAACGATGACGGTTCGGTGGTGCGGGACTACGAGCGCGCCGACATCATCCTGGTGGGAGTGTCGCGCTCGGGCAAGACTCCGACCTGCCTGTATCTCGCCATGCAGTACGGGATCTTCGCCGCAAACTATCCGCTGACGGACGACGATCTCGAATCCAGGAGTCTGCCGGCCGCATTGGAGCACCATGCGCGCAAGCTCTTCGGATTGACGATCAAGCCCGACCGGCTGCAACAGATCCGCAACGAACGGCGTCCCGACAGCCGCTATTCGTCGCCGCGGCAGGTGGCGTTCGAGGTGCGGGCGGCGGAGTCGCTGTTCGAACGGCACGGCATCCCCTGCATCGATGCGACCGAGTGCTCGATCGAGGAAATCTCGAGCCGGATCCTCGACCGCACCGGCATCGAGCGGCGCCTCAGACCCTGACATCCGCCGCGCGCCCTGACAACTTCCGCGTGCATGGTATAGTCGACCCATGATCGCGGATCAATGGTGCGAAACATCATGGCGGGCCCGGCCCGGCAGCTTCGTGAGTCTCATGACCTTGTACGAGAGCAATTTCGTGAGGCTGCGCTGGCTCGTCCGCGATCTGCGCTCGATAACGACCGGAGTAGTCTCGAGGGCGGAGGCCGACTGTGATCTGCATCTCACGCCGCTCGAACTGTCGCGGTATACGAGCGTGTTCCGGTTGACCTACGAATTCGACCACGAGTCGGTCTGCGTCCGGGACCCCGACCTGGAAGTGTGCGTGTACCACGACGCCCGGCTTGCCGAAGTGCGCAGTTTTCGCGGCTTTCAGCGCCACCAGCAGCTCGCTCGGCTGCAGTCGGGACTCAAGCGTGAACTGGATCAGCGTTGGACCCGCAACATGATGTTAAATAAGTGGCTGGAATATTGTGCCGAGCGCGGGCATCACTTCTAGCGGTTGAGATTCCGCCGGGGGTCCCGCGAAACCATCGAGGCCGGGGCGGGACTTTGATCGACAAGCTGAGTTTTCTCAAGGTGAGTGCGGAGGGGGGCGGCGTTAGCGCCGAGGAGGAGCGGCTCATGCAGCTCTTCCAGAACCGTGCCGGCCTCAAAAAGGCCTATGCCGACCTCAAGGACGAATTCCACCTGCTGCGCGACCGCCTCAAGCAGCAGGAAGGGGCGACCATCCGGGTTCAGGAACAGCTGGACGGACTGGGCGAACTGCTCGCGGGCCCGCAGACCGGCTACAGCGCGCTCGTGTTCTACCAACTGCGGGGCTTATGGAAGGTCTGCCACCAGCAGCTGTCCGAATTCGCCGCCGAGTTGACGCGGACGCAGGAGGCCCGGGAGATGGCTCGGCACAAGGCCGAATGTGACGCGACGCGCGTCGCCCGCATCGCCGACGTCGACCAACGGCTCGCGCTGGCTGCCGGCAAGGCGGATCTGCAGCGCCAGCATCTGGCCGGCGCGCAAGGCGAATTGAGCCGGCTGACGGCCATCTGGCATTATTTCGAACGGCGTCGCCGCACCAAATCGCTCGAGACCCTGCGTCAGGCGGTGGTGCTCGCCGACTCGGAGGTCGGCGAACTCCACGCCGAGCGCAGCGCCATCGACCGGGAATCGCAGGAAGGTTTTCCAGGGATCTCGCTCGCCGCGCGCCGCAACATCAACCTCGCCATCATCGGCTATGCAGAATTGCTCTGCGAGACCGTCGATTCTCACGGCCTGGCGGCACGCGCCAAGGAGGCGGTGGCACGCCGCGTTCACGAGATGAGTTTCGGCGACCGGGCGGAGTGCGAAGGCTACATGCAGCGGGTGAGCCAGGCGCAGGCGGCGGTAGCCGCCCAGCGGCAGATCACCGCCGCGGTGAAGTCCAAGATGGACCGGCTGCGCGCGACCTGCGATTACCGCAACTCCGTCGACACCGTTCCCACCGCGGATTCGCTCGCGCCACCCCCCATGCCGCAGGAGAGGGATCCGAAGGCCGCGCGGACGCAGCCGCCCACCGCGGCGTGGAACGTCCTCGCGGACGACTACTGGGACCTCTACACCTTGTTGATGCGCTAGGCCGATGGTCGATGCGCTGGTCCCGTGCCTCAGCGGGCGTCGGTGCGGCGCGCCTGGGTGGGTTTCGGCGCCCGCGTGGACATGACGGCATAATCGGCCGCAATCTGCGACGCTTCGTCGAGCAGGATGCCCGCCGCCGGATCGTCCTTGATCTCCTCCAGCGACTTCAGGGGCTTCTCGTCGTGGGCGGCCCGCAGAGCGTTCTCGCGTTCCAGCCGCTCGCGTTCCTGCCGTTTGCGCTCGGCCTCGCGCGTCTTGAGATTCAGCGACAGGGTCTTTTGGCTGCGCATGGCGTCGAGCGCCGCGATGTCCTCGCGGAGATAGCGGAAGTCGGCGCTGTTGACGGTGCGCTCGTCGTGCAGCTTCTGCAGGGCGGCCGCCGCCGGTTTCAGGTCGCCCTCGATCTTGAAGGCCGCGGCGTCGATGTGATCCCAGGGCAGAGCACGATCGCGCGTGCTCTCCCCGACCTCGTTGGCGTCGATCAGCGAGGGCAGGGTGATGTCGGGGGTGACGCCGCGATCCTGCGTGCTCTCACCTGTGATCCGGTAATACTTGCCGATGGTCACGTTGAGCTGACCCAGCTCGGGCTTGCGGCCGAAGATGGTGTAGTTGAGCGGATGGGCGTTCTGCACCGTCCCCTTGCCGTAGGTCTGCTGGCCCACGATCAACGCGCGGCCGTAGTCCTGAATCGCGCCCGCGAAGATCTCCGACGCGGAGGCGCTGAACCGGTCCACCAGCACGATCATCGGGCCGCCGTAGAAGATCGCCGGATCCGGGTCGTCGTCGACCTCGATGTGCCCGGTGGTATCGCGCAGCTGCACCACGGGGCCGCGGTCGATGAAAAGTCCCGTCAGGGATTCGGCCTCGGGCAGGTACCCGCCGCCGTTGGCCCGCAAGTCCATGATGAGCACGTCGGCTCCGTCCTTGCGCAGCTCGCCGATCAGGCGCTGCACGTCGCGGGTGGTGCTGCGGAAGTCCTTCGCGCCCGCCCGGCTCGCATCGTAATCCTGGTAGAAGCTCGGCACGGTGATGATGCCCACCTTCACGTCGCGTCCGTTGCGCTGGACGGTGCGCATCGCCTTGTGCGAGGCCTGCGCCTCCAGGGACACCCGGTTGCGGGTGAATTCGACCACCTTCTGCGCCGATCCCGGCGCGGCGCCCGCCGGCAGCAGCTGCAGCCGCACGATGGTGCCTCCGGGTCCCCGGATCTTCTGCACGACATCGTCCAAACGCCAGCCGATCACATCGGTGAGTTCCCCCGCCTTCCCTTCGCCGACCGCGGTGATGCGGTCGTTGGCGGCCAGCTTGCCGCTGACGGCGGCGGGTCCGCCGGCGATCACGTCGATCACCGTGACGTAGTCGTCGGTGAGCTGCAGCGAGGCGCCGAT
>JBBIKV010000114.1:0-10332 GCA_037445285.1 Nevskiaceae bacterium
CCAGACGGGCTGGACCGGTCTCATCGCCAAGCTGTTGATGCCGCGGCAGAGAGAATAGCGGATCAAGTCCCTGCGAGTCATCTCGTAGGGACGGGGACCAAGGGCGCTATCCGCCCTTCTTGTGTTCCGCCTGCCATTTCTCGACCGCCGCCATCGTGTTGCCGACGTGCTTGTCGGGATTCATGGCCGTGTACTCGTAGACGATCTTGCCCGTGGGGGCGATCACGTAGGACGTACGGTCGGCATACTCGGGTTTCGCACCGAGCACAGCGTCATAGGACTTGGTGATTTTCTGGTCCGCGTCCGACGCCACGGCGAATTTGTTGCGACATTCGGTCACGGAGAATTTGTTCAGCGTGTCGATGGGATCATGGGAGACACCGATGACCGTCGCGCCCAGGGCCTTGAACTTGTCGGTGGCTTCCGCGAACTCATGGGCCTCCACCGTGCATCCCGGCGTGAAGGCCGCGGGATAGAAATACAGCACCACCGGGCCCTTTTTCAGGGCATCGGCCAGCGAAAAGCTGAAGGGCTTGCCGGCGAGGGTCGCCTGAGTCGTGAAGTCCGGCGCCTGCGCACCCGGTTTCAACGCGGCGTAAGAAGAGGCGGCCAAAATGCAGGTTCCCAGGGCAAGACCGACGATGCGCTTCATGATGCGATGGTTCCTTGAGGACGATGACCCTCCAGGAGTCTGCTCCAACGACAACCGCCCCGCAAGACCGCCCGCCCGGCGGACGCCCAGGGCCTCACACGGTACTGCGGGATACGAGCACCACACCGGCGCAAATCAGCGCAATCCCCAGCACTTTGGCCGGCGACAGCGTCTCGCCCAGCCAGAGCACGGAGATCGCGGCGACGACCACGTAGCCGATGGACAACATCGGGTACGCGACGCTCACGGGTGCCTTCGACAGGGCCGCCAGCCAGACACACAGACTGGTGCCATAGCACACCATGCCCACCCAAAACGGCACGCTGCCGCCCAACACGAGAACGCTGTCGCGCAGCGTCTGCCAGCCGAAGCCGGAGAAATGCGCCAGCGGCCGGGTGGCGACCTTCAACAGCAATTGCGCCGCGGCATTCAGGCCCACGCCCGTAAGAATGAGAACCCAGGTCACCCAACTCATCGCCGTGTCACCAGCACCCGGCGGACGTCCCGCGCGACCTCGCGCATCGGCAGACCCTGACTCGTCAGATCGTCGAACATGCTGCTCTCCATCAACGCGTACGCGACGGGCAATGCGCGCCACCGCTCGGCGAACTCGGCCACGGTGCCGATCTCCGCATCCGGTTTGCGCTGCAGGCCAAAATCCAGTTCGCCGCGATAGGACACCAGCTCCATCGTGCGGCCCCAATAGAACGGCAGCGTTTGATCGTACGTGCCGATGCTGAACAGCGGCAGGTCGCGGGGCATGCCGCCCACCGCCCGGGCGATACCGACGCCCGAATAGAGGGGCGCCACCACGGCCGCGGCCCGCATCAGCAGCAGGCCGGACAGGCACCAGCCCACGCCCAAGATCACGGCATTGCGCGTCGGATCGCGGCGGCGCTGCAACAGAACGAAGAGGCCGCACACCGCGAGCAGCGCGGCGATCCCTCCCAGGGGTCCGGCGAGCAGCGCGAAGTACCGGCCGCGCTCCGTCGCGGGCATGAAGTGCGGCCCATAGACACTCACCGCGGCCGCGGCAATCGCGGCGGCCAGGGTGAAGAGCCCGATCAGGACGAGGTCGCGCCGCCAGAGCGCCGTGGCCGACCGTCCGATCAGCAACGCGAGCGCCGGCATGGCCGGCAGCAAGTAGGGGGCGAGCTTGGAGTCGGACAGGGAAAAGAACAACCCCACGAACACGATCCAGATCCAGAGAAACACCCCGGCATCGAACCGCCCCGGGACGGCCTGCCGTCGCCAATCCAGGCACAGCACCCGCAGCGCCGACAGCGTCCACGGGATGCTGCCCAGCACGAAGACGGCGATGAAAAACCACCACGCCTCCTCACGGTCGGCGCTCGGCGTCAAATAGCGGGAGAGATGCTCATGCACGAAAAAGAATTCCAGGAAGCCCGGCAGGCGGCGGGCGGCCAGCCAGTGCCATGGCACGGTGATGAGCAGAAACAGCGGCAGACCCCGCGCCGCCTCGAGCCGGCGCCACACCGCCCGGTCGTGCGTGTACAGTGTGTACAGAATGAGCACCCCCGCCGGAATCGCCGCCGCGACCAACCCCTTGGTGAGCACACCCAGGCCCGCGGCGCCCCAGGCCACCCACATCCACCGCCGCGCCGCGGCTTCGGTCGCGCCGGCCGGGCCGGTCGCGCCTGCCGGCGCCGCGCTCTGGGCGCGTAAGAATCCCGCCAACGCCAGCGTCAGGTAGAACGTCAGGCTCATGTCGAGGGTCAGGAGCTGTCCCATCACGAGGAATAGCAGCATGCCGGCGAGCACGGCGGCCGACCGCCACGCCGCCGCCTCGCCCCAGAGCGCCGCGGCCGTCGTCCACACCACGACGAGGGTCGCTAGAGCCGCAAGCGCCGTGTAGATGCGCGCGCCGAACTCGTTCTGACCGAACACCGCCAAGGCCGCGGCGGTGGCCCAGTACTGCAGCGGCGGCTTTTCGATGTAGGCCAGGCCGTTCAAGTGCGGAATGATCCAGTCGCCGCCGCTCAGCATCTCGCGCGGGATTTCCGCGTAGCGGCCTTCATCGGGATTGAACAACGGCCGCAGCGGCAGGATCGCCAACCAGGCCAAGACGACCAGGGCAGTCAACCCGAGGTAGGTCCGCCGCCCGCTCACGCGCCGGCGGCCGTGCCGGTGGCCTGCACCGCCAGCAGGCCGGATCGGCCGGGAATCTCCCCCTCGACGACCGCGCGGACCGGCAATGGCCGCTCGGTGGCCAGCGCATGGATCGCCGCCATGCGGGTGACCGTGGCGCCGGCGCCGCGCCATTTCAGCAGCAACGACTCGAACGCCTCGAGCAGCCGCATGCCCTCCAACTCGGCATGCAGGGTGAACACCTGCAGGCCCGGGTCCGCCGCCGCGGCCGACCGGTCGAACAGCGCCGTCGCAATGCTCGCCTCGTCGATGCCGTCGCGGCCGAGGAGCTCATCGAAGGTCGGCAGCGTGGTGGGCAACTGCGGGCAGCGGCTCGGACCGCCCGCGAGAGCCGGCCGGAACGCAGGGCCGCCGCGGGTGTCGCTGGCATAGACCAAGCCGTACTCCTGCTCGAGCTCCAACGCCGTTTGATTGACCTGCCAGCCGGCGGCGGCATGCGATTGCGGCGGCCCGCCGAACACACGCTCGAACGCCCGGATGCCCCGGTCGAATTCGGTGCGCGTCCAGCCGGGCGTGGCCCGCGCCACGCCGTCCTGCCAGCGCACGTGATCGTAGGTATGCAGCCCCACCTCGAAACCGGCGTCGCGCACGCCGCGCATCTCGGCCGCGCCCTTCTCGCCGATGTCCGGTCCGGGCAGCAGCACACCATACATCAGGGTCTTCAGTCCGTAATGTTTGAGCACCGAGGTGCGCGCCACCTTCTGCGCAAAACCCTTGCGAAACACCCGCCGCAGGGCACGGCCGGTGTGATCCGGGCCCACCGAGAAGTAGAACGTGGCGTCCATGCCGTGGCGCCCGAGGAGCGCGGCGAGGCGCGGAACGCCCTCACGCGTGCCGCGCAGCGTATCGACATCGACCTTCAGGCCGATGCGTGCGCCTTCAAGCATCGTTCGACAGCAGCGCCGAGGCCGACGGCAGGGCGTGGGCGTACGAATCGAAGATCGCCTTGAGCGCGGAACGCATGTCGGTTTTCGGCGTCCACCCCAGTTCCGCCGTCGTATTCTTGATGGACGGCAGGCGCGCAGTGATGTCGGCGTATCCCTTGCCGTAGTAGTCGTTGGCCGAGATGTCGATCAGCCGGGTGTTGCGCGCCGTCGGCGCGTACTCCGGCCGCGACAGCGCCACTTCCAGCATCATGTTCGCGAGTTCCCGGATGGAGTAGGAATTGTGGGGGTTGCCGATGTTGTAGATCTTGCCGTCGGCGATGCCGCGCGGGTTGTCGATGATGGTGGTGAGACATTCGACGGCATCGTCGATGAAGGTGAAGGCGCGCGTCTGGCTGCCGCCGTCCACCAGTTTGATCGGTTCGCCCCGCACGATGTGGCCCAGGAACTGGGTCAACACGCGCGAGCTGCCCTCCTTGGCGGCGTCGATGCTGTCGAGACCGGAGCCGATCCAGTTGAAGGGACGGAACAGGGTGAACTGCAATCCCTGCTGGCCGTAGGCATAGATGATCCGGTCGAGCAGTTGCTTCACGCAGGAATAGATCCAGCGTTGCTTGTGGATCGGCCCCAGCACCAGTTCGGAGGTGTCCGGATCGAACTCCTTGTCGCGGCACGCACCATAGACCTCGGAGGTCGACGGGAACACGACCCGCTTCTTGTACTTCACGCAGTGGCGGATGATCGGCAGATTCGCCTCGAAATCGAGCTCGAACACGCGCAGCGGCTCGCGCACGTAGGTCGCGGGCGTCGCGATCGCCACCAGCGGCAGGATCACGTCGCATTTGCGAACGTGATATTCCACCCACTCCAGATTGATGGTGATGTCGCCCTCGAGAAAATGGAAGCGCGGATTGCCGAGCATCGTCTCGACGCGTTCCGATTGCAGATCCATCCCGTAGATATGCCAGTCGGTGTTCGCGAGAATGTACTTGCTCAGGTGATGGCCGATGAAGCCGTTGACGCCGAGAATGAGAACGTTTTTCAAGTTAAACCCCTTGGATTCGATGTTCAGGTCAACGCCAGCGGCTGGTTCGACAGAGCCGGCGGAACGGCACGCGGCATCACGGGCCGGTGGTCCATTGCGAGCTCCACGATCTCGAGGCGACGTCCGTCCACACAGTCGGCGTACCAGGTGTCGCCCGCCGCATACAGGCGCGCAGCGCGGCCCACGGGACCCACCACCCGGTCCTCCACGCGCGTCTTCAGCACCTCGAGCCTACACCCGTTGACCTCGGTAAAGGCCCCGGGAAACGGCGGGGCGACCGCCCGCACGAGATTGTGCACGGCGCGGGCCCCCTGGCGCCAATCGATGCGCCCGTCCTCCGCGCGGCGCCGGCCGAAATAGGAGCCCTGGGAAAGATCCAGGGGGCGCGCCTCCGCGGTACCCGCAATCAGCCGCGGCAGGCTGCGATGCAATACCTGCCGGGCCGCCTCCGCCACCGCGAGCGACACGTCGAGCGCGGTGTCGTTCTCGCCGATGGACACCGCCTGGCTGTCCACCAGGGCGCCGGCATCGGGCTTCTCGAGCATGTAGTGCAGGCTGGCGCCGGTGGTCGTTTCGCCGTGAATGATGGCCCAGTGCACCGGTGCCCGCCCCCGGTATTTCGGCAGTAATGAGCCGTGCATGTTCAGCGCCCCGCCCCGCGCCATGGCGAGCCAGGGCGCCTCGAGCAGGTACCGGTAATAGAACGAGAACAGGAAATCGGGCGCCGCACGCCGTCCCTCCGCGAGCCACGCGGGGGTGTTGGGATCGTCCGGCGTTTCGACCCGGATGCCGTGCCGGCGCGCGAGTTCGAGGACGCTGCCGAACCAGCGGGTCTCGCCCGGATCATCCACATGCGTGAACAACAGCGGGATCTCGACCCCCTGCGCCTGCAGCTCCCGCACACAGCGCACGCCGACCTCGCTGTACGCGAACACCACCGCGCGGGTCACTGGGTCGTCGCCCGGATGTCGGCGGGCGCGGCGGCGTCCTCTTCCAGAACGGCCTCGACCAGAAAACGCGGCCGTTCCCGCACCTGGGCGTAAATGCGTCCCACGTACTCCCCGAGCAGCCCGATCCCGAACAAGGCCAGCCCGATGAAGAAGAACACCAGGCCGAACAGGGTGAAGACCCCTTCGGCTTCGGGCCCCAGGATGATGCGGCGCACGAACAGATAGATCACCAACAGCGCGGACAGCGACGACACCGCCATGCCGACCATGGAGAACAGTTGCAGCGGCACCACCGAGAAGCCGGTGATGAGGTCGAAATTCAGGCGGATCAGGCTGTACAGCGAGTACTTCGACTGGCCGGCATGGCGCTCCTCGTGCGCGATCGGCACCTCGATGGGATTCATTGCGTACAGCGAGGCGAGCGCCGGGATGAAGGTTTTGATCTCGCGGGTCTGATTGAGGGCCGTCACCACCGAACGGGCGTAGCCACGCATCATGCAGCCCTGATCGGTTATGCGCACCGGCGTGATTCGTTCGCGGATGTGATTCATCCCCCGCGACAGCAGGCGCCTCCAGAGAGAGTCCTGGCGCTGCTGGCGGATCGTTCCGACGTAGTCGTAGCCCTGGTCGAGCATCCCGACCAGCTTGCCGATCTCCTCCGGGGGGTTCTGCAGATCGGCGTCGAGGGTGACCACGTAGGCCCCGCGCGCGTAGGAGAGGCCCGCCATCACCGCGGAGTGCTGGCCGAAATTGGCATGGAACAGCACCACGCGCGTGTGCTTCGGGCGGCGCTGGAATTGCTGGCGCAGAAGCGCCACCGACTTGTCGCGGCTGCCGTCGTTGACGAACACGCATTCATAGCTGATCCCCAGCGCATCGAGCGCCGGATACAGACGCGTGAACAGGGTCGGCAGCACCTGTTCTTCGTTGTAGACCGGTATGACGACGCTGAGTTTCGGAACGGGACGGGACATGGCCGGCTAGTGATCCGCCGCCACGGCGCCGTGCGCCTCGAGCAGCGCCCAGAGCTCGTCGGTCTTGGACCGCATCAGTTTCTCCGAACCGCGGGCCTCGACGTTGAGGCGGATCAGGGGCTCGGTGTTCGAGGTGCGCAGATTGAAGCGCCAGTCGCTGAATTCGAAGGAGACGCCGTCCGTGCGGTCCACCTGCAGAGCGAACGGGGCATAGCGGCCTTCGAAGGCCGCGATCGTCGCCTTCGCGTCCGGCACCCGGTAATTGAGCTCGCCGCTGACCGGAAACCGGCCGATGCGCTCGTCCACCAACCGCGACAGCGGCTGGCCGGATTCGCTCAGAATCTGCGCCACCAACAGCCACGGGATCATGCCGCTGTCGCAGTAGGCGAAGCGGCGGAAATAATGATGCGCGCTCATCTCGCCGCCGTACACCCCGTCGACCTCGCGCATCCGCTGTTTGATGAATGCATGTCCGGATTTCGACAGCACGGCCTTGCCGCCGTGGGCCTCGACGATTTCGATGGTGTTCCACGTCAGGCGCGGATCATGCACCACCCGGCCGCCGGGCTGGCCCCTCAACAGCGCCGCGGCCAGCAGCCCCACGATGTAATAGCCCTCGATGAAGCCGCCACGCTCGTCGAACAGGAAGCAGCGGTCGAAATCGCCGTCCCAGGCGATGCCGAGATCCGCCCGTGCGGCGCGGATCGCCGCGATGGTGGACGCCCGGTTCTCCTCGAGCATCGGATTCGGGATGCCGTTCGGAAAATGTCCGTCCGGTTCATGATGCACCTTGATGAACTCGAACGGCAGATGCCCCTCCAACCGGTCGACGATGAGGCCGGCGCCGCCGTTGCCCGCGTTGACGACGACCTTCAGGGGCTTCAGCGCCCTCACGTCGACGTAGGACAGGAGATGGGCGACGTACGCCGGCGTCGTATCGATGGCGCGACGCACCCCGCGACGCGCCGGCGCGGGGAAGTCCGCACGCTCGGCAAAGCCGCGGATGTCCGCGAGGCCGTTGTCGCCGCTGATGGGTTTGGAGTCCTCGCGCACGAATTTCATGCCGTTGTAGTCCGGCGGGTTGTGGCTGGCGGTGACCATGATGCCGCCGTCGTAGCCCCCGTCGAAGGTAGCGAAATACACGCCTTCCGTGCCGCAGATGCCGATGTCGTACACATCGACGCCGCTGTCGGTCAGACCCCGGCACAGCGCGTCGGTGAGACCGGCGCTCGAGAGCCGGATGTCGCGGCCGACGGCGACGCGTTCGGGCTTCAAGAACTGCGCGTAACCGCGCCCGACGCGGTAGGCGACGTCCTCGTTCAACTCCGACGGGATCCGACCACGCAGGTCATACGCCTTGAAACAGGTGATCGCGCTCACGTGCTGGTCCCTTCCCGACCATAGCTGTCCTCGAAACGCACGATGTCGTCCTCCCCGAGATAGCTGCCCGACTGCACCTCGACGATGTGCAGCGGCACCTTCCCCGGATTCTCGATGCGATGGACCGCGCCGATGGGAACGTAGGTCGACTCGTTCTCGGACAACAGGAACGTCTTGTCTGCGCAGGTGACCCGCGCCGTGCCCTGCACCACGATCCAATGTTCGGCACGATGATGATGCATCTGCAGGGACAGTATCCCGCCCGGCTTCACCGACAGGCGCTTGACCTGAAAGCGGTCCCCGGCGTCGATGCTGTCGTAGCTGCCCCAGGGACGGAACACTTCGCGGTGCGAGGCCGACTCGCTGCGCCCCGCCTTCTTCAGCATCGTCACCAGTTCCTTCACGTCCTGCACGCGCTCCTTCGGAGCGACCAGGACCGCATCCTTGGTCTCGACGATGATGTGATCGTCCATGCCCACGGCGGTCACCAGGCGGCTGGTCGAATGCACGAAGCAATCGTGCGTGTCGTGCACGAGCACATCCCCCTGCAGCACGTTGCCGTCCTCGTCGGAGGGCAGCGCGTCGAACAGGGAGGACCAGGAGCCGACGTCGCTCCATCCGGCATCGAGCGGCAGAACCACCGCGTCCCGGGTCTTTTCCATCACGGCGTAGTCGATCGAATCGCTGCGGCACGCCTCGAAGGCGGTCTTGTCGATGCGCACGAAATCCAGGTCGCTCTTCGCTGCACGGTAGGCGGCGGTGGACGCCTCCAGGATGTCCGGGGCGAACGCCGCCAGCTCGGCCAGGTAGCGGCCCGCCTTGAACACGAACATCCCGCTGTTCCAGAAGTAGTCGCCCGATGCGACGAACTGCAACGCCACGTCGAGCGGCGGCTTCTCGATGAACTGCGCCACCGGGTAGGAGGGACCCGGGCCCTCGCCGCGGCGAATGTAGCCATAGCCCGTCTCCGGGGCGTGGGCAACGATGCCGAAGGTCACGAGCTTGCCGTTGCGGGCAAGCGCGGTGGCGACCTCGGCGGCCTGCTGGAATGCCCGCGCATCGCGGATCACGTGATCCGCCGGGGCCACCACCATGACGGCGTCGGCACCGAGTTCCTGGGCCTTGAGGGCCGCCAGCGCCACCGCGGGCGCCGTATTGCGGCCGATCGGCTCCAACAGGATGCCCGCGGGCTCGACACCCAGGGCGTGCAATTGTTCGGCCACCGTGAACCGATGCGCCTCGTTGCAGACGACGATTGGCGCCCCGGCGCCCGCGACCCCGGCCAGCCGCTTCGCGGTATCCTGAAGCATGGTCAGCTGGCTGGTGAGCGCCAACAGCTGTTTCGGATACATCTCGCGCGACAGGGGCCACAATCGGGTGCCGGCCCCGCCGGACAGGATCACCGGGTACAAGGCACTCACGTCGCGGTGCCCTTGGCCGGCATGCCGCGACCGACCGCGTAGTAGCTGAAGCCGGAGCGCTGCATCTGCTCGGGATCGTACAAATTCCGCCCGTCGAATATCACCGGCCCACGCAGCGTCCCCTTGATGAAGTCGAAATCAGGGCTGCGAAATTCCTGCCACTCGGTGACGATGGCCAGGGCGTCCGCGCCCTGCAGCGCCTCCGGGCTGGTCTTGCACAGCACGAGGTCGGCGCGCTCGCCGTAAATCCTTCGGCACTCGGGCATGGCCACCGGGTCATAGGCCCGTACCTTCGCACCCGCCGCCCATAACGCTTCCATGAGGACCCGGCTCGGGGCTTCGCGCATGTCGTCGGTGTTGGGCTTGAACGCCAGACCCCAGACCGCCACCGTCCTGCCCGTGAGGTTGCCGAAGTGCGCCTCGATCTTCTTGAACAGGAATTGCTTCTGGCGGTTGTTGACGCTCTCCACCGCCGACAGAATGCTGGCCTCATAGCCGACCTCGTCGGCGGAACGCTTGAGCGCCTGGACGTCCTTCGGAAAGCAGGAACCGCCGTAACCCACGCCAGGATAGATGAACGAGTACCCGATGCGCGGATCGGAACCCATGCCCATGCGCACCGCCTCGATGTCGGCACCGAAGTGCTCCGCCAGATTGGCCAGTTCGTTCATGAAGCTGATCTTGGTGGCGAGCATCGCATTCGCCGCATACTTGGTGAGCTCCGCGGACCGCACGTCCATGACGATCATGCGGTCGTGGTTGCGGGTGAACGGTTCGTACAGGGTGCGCATCAGTTCGGCGGCGCGTTCGCTGTCGGTGCCGACGACCACGCGGTCGGGCTTCATGAAGTCGGCGAT
>JBBIKV010000115.1:0-10280 GCA_037445285.1 Nevskiaceae bacterium
TAGACAAGTTTGGGTCCGCATTTGGGTTACCAGGCGAAATGGTTCGACGGAAATCCGATTTGCCAGACAAATTTGTCAAAGCCCCATGTATCGCATCAGCTCCTAAACGGTTTCACCTTCAGCGCCGCTTTTAGCAATGGCCACAGGTGTACAAGCACTTACGAAATAAGTGCTATACCTTAGGCGCACCTCCATTCACAGACTCTGCCTCGTAAGCGCATACGCCTCCAATTTTGGGTACGCTGCAAATGGCGAGAAATTATCGACACCCGCGATAATCGGCAAAAGTGCTCTTCGCTAACCGCTTTTTATAGCTGTCGAGCGAGACGCCATGCTCGTTCATCGCCGATCACGTCGCGATGAGCGTTACCGCTGGATCGGCGTCCGTAGCTATTGTCGTCGGCGGCTATTCGGCGGAGGAATACGTTTCCCCCATCTCGTCAAACACCACCCCTGCTGTTAAGGTTTTGGTGTCTGCTGGTTGCGGCCGGGACGTCGGCTCCCGGGGCCGATCGGTTGGAATTGGAGCGTCGATCTTCGGTTTGCGCTTCTTGTTGGTGCATCGTTGCGGCGCACTAATCGTAAGTACATGATTAGACCGGAAGCGGGGCGCCTGGCACGGATTTCGCTTGAATCTCGCTCGAGGGGACCTTTTGGGCAATCAACCGTATAACGAAATGTATCTGAGTGACGGCGCGACCCGGCCGCACTATCAAAGCTATGACCGTTGGCTCAAGGAACAGCCCGCCGACCGGCTGAGCCAGAAGCGCGCCGAGGCCGACGCCCTCTTCCACCGCGTCGGCATCACCTTCGCGGTCTACGGCCAGGAAGAGGGCGCAGAGCGCCTGATCCCCTTCGACATCGTGCCCCGCGTGTTGCCGTTGGAGGAGTGGATCCGGCTCGAGGGCGGCCTCAAACAGCGGGTGAGGGCTCTGAATGCCTTCATTCACGACATTTATCACGAACAGCAGATCTTGAAGGCCGGCATCATTCCCGCCGAACAGGTGCTCTGCAATTCCCAGTACCGCCCGGAGATGCAGGGGGTCGATGTTCCCGGCGGGATCTACGCCCACATCGCCGGCATCGACATCGTGCGGGACGACGCCGGCGAGTTCCGGGTTCTCGAGGACAATCTACGGGTCCCCTCCGGAGTCTCCTACATGCTCGAGAACCGCAAGATGATGATGCGGTTGTTCCCCGAGCTCTTCTCCGCCCACCGGGTCGCGCCCGTCGACCACTACCCGGACGTGCTGCTCGACAACTTGCGCAGCGTCGCCCCCACCGGGGTCGCCGACCCGACCGTGGTCCTGATGACCGCCGGGGCGCACAACAGCGCCTACTTCGAGCACGCCTTTCTCGCCCAACAAATGGGCATCGAACTGGTCGAGGGCCAGGATCTCTTCGTGCGCGACGAGGCCGTCTTCATGCGCACGACCCAGGGCCCGCAGCACGTCGACGTCATCTACCGCCGCATCGACGACGACTTCCTGGACCCCCTGGTGTTTCGTCCGGACTCCATGCTGGGCGTGCCGGGGCTGCTCACCGCCTACCGCGCCGGCCGCATCACCATCGCCAATGCCATCGGCACCGGCGTAGCGGACGACAAGTCGATCTACCCGTACGTCCCCGACATGATCCGCTTCTATCTGGGACAGGCGCCCATCATCGGCAACGTGCACACGTGGATGCTGCGCAAGCCCGACGACCTGGCGTACGTGCTCGCCCACCTGCCCGACCTGGTGGTCAAGGAAGTCCACGGTGCCGGCGGCTACGGCATGCTCATCGGGCCCGCGGCCACCAAGGCCGAGATCGAGCAGTTCCGCCGCCAGATCATCGCCACCCCGGAGCGCTATATCGCCCAGCCCACCCTGGCCCTGTCCACCTGCCCCACGTTTGCGGGCCACGGCCTCTCGCCCCGCCACATCGACCTGCGCCCCTTCGTCCTCTCGGGACGGGACGTGACCATCGTGCCGGGAGGGCTCACCCGGGTCGCCCTGCGGGAGGGCTCCTTGGTGGTCAATTCCTCCCAGGGCGGCGGCACAAAAGACACCTGGGTCCTGGAAGCCTAGATGCTCAGCCGCACCGCCGACCACCTGTATTGGATGTCCCGCTACATCGAGCGGGCCGAAAGTCTCGCGCGCCTGGTCGACGCCCATTACCGGATGTCGCTGCTGCCGCACTCCGACGACACCCTGGCCCTTTCCCTGAGCGCCACCATGCGGGCGTTGCACATGGAAGAGGCCTACAAGGAGCGTCACGACACCGTCGAGCCCCGCGCCGTGTTCGAGTTCGTGAGCCTCGACCGCGAGTACGGCGGCAGCATCTTCAGCTGCCTGCGATCCGCCCGTGAAAACGCTCGGGCGGTGCGCGGTTCGCTGACCTCCGAACTCTGGGAAACCCTCAACTCCACCTGGCTGGACGCGCGCACCCTGGCCGCGCGCAGCGCCCCGCATGCCGACATCGGCCAGTTCGTCGAATGGGTCAAGGAGCGCTCGCATCTGACGCGCGGTGTGACCATCGGCACCATGCTGCGCGACGAGGCCTTCCACTTCACGCGCATCGGCACCTTTCTCGAGCGCGCCGACAGCACGGCCCGCATCCTCACCGCCCATCAGACCGACCTGCAGCCCGGCGCCGGCGCCGGCGAAGTCCCCGACCCCTTCGAATGGAGCGTGCTGCTGCGGGCGCTGTCCGCCTTCGAGGTCTACCGCCGCGTCTATCGCGACGTCATCACGCCCGTGAAGGTGGCGCAGCTCCTCATCCTGCGCGACGACATGCCGCGCTCGCTGTTGCGCTGCTGCAAGGAGGTCTATTCGAACCTCAAATCCGTCGGCAACGAGCATTCCGCCGAGACCGAGCGGCGCGCCGGCGAGATGCATGCGATGCTGCATTTCACACGCATGGAGGACATCCTGGCGCAGGGGCTGCCCGAGTTCCTGGAGCGCTTTCTGGGCCGCGTGCGCGACCTCGGGGATCGCATCGGATCGGACTTCTTGGTACCACCGGCGGAGGCGTAATTGCCATGCAGATGCACATTCGACACGAAACGCGTTACCGCTACGAGCGGCCGGTCAAATTCAGCGTCCAGAGCCTGCACCTGACCCCGCGCCGCGACCTCTCCCAGCGCGCGCTCAACTGGACCATCACCTCCCCGGGCCGGCGCCTGGAACAGGTCGATGCGTACGGCAACATTTCCCATCTGCTCACCATCGAAGAACCGCACCGCGAAATCCAGATCGTGGTGCAAGGCGTGGTCGAAACCGCCGACACCGAGGGCCGGCAGGACGACGGCCCGCTATCGCCCCTGGCCTACCTCTCGCCCACCGCCCTGACCGCGCCCAACGAGGAACTCAAGGCCTTCGCGCATCGCGCGCTCGACCAGACCAGCGACCCGCGGGCGCGTGCCCAGGCCCTGGCCGACGCCGTGTGCGATGCCGTGAGGTACAAGTCAGGCACCAGCGACGTCCAGGACAGCGCGGCGGTCGCCTTCAAGAGCGGCGAAGGCGTCTGCCAGGATCACGCGCACGTGTACATCGCGTCCGCGCGCTCCCTCGGCATACCGGCGCGCTACGTGAGCGGCTACCTCTATACCGGCGATGCCAGCGAGGCCGCCAGCCATGCGTGGGTGGACGTCTGGCTGGGTGCCGAGATCGGCTGGCAGAGCATCGATGTGACCCACAAGCGGCCGGCGGTGCGCACCTATTGCCGTCTGGCCGTGGGCCGGGATTACCTGGACGCAGCACCCGTGCGCGGAGTCCGGCAGGGCGGCGGCGGCGAGAAAATGGAGGCGAACGTGCTGGTGGCGGAGTCGGCCCAACAGCAGCAACAGTAAGGTAGAATTTCGCGCCATGACTTACTGCGTCGGCCTGCTGGTCGACACCGGACTCGTGTTGCTCTCCGACTCGCGGACCAACGCCGGCGTCGATCAGATCAACACATTCCGCAAGATGGCGACATTCCAGCGGGCCGATGACCGGGTGCTGGTGCTGCTCTCCGCCGGCAACCTCGCGATCACGCAGGCCGTGGTCAACCTGCTGCACGAGGCGCCCGAGAACTCCGATCAGCCCCCGCGCCTGTATCGCGCCAAGAACCTGTTCAATGCGGCGCGTGTGGTGGGCGACGCCCTGCGCGAGATCCACGAGCGCGACGCGGAGATGCTGAAGGAACAGGGGCACGAATTCAACGCCACCTTCATCCTGGGCGGCCAGATCGCGGGCGAAGAGCCGCGTCTGTTCCACATCTATTCCGCCGGCAACTTCATCGAATCGTCGGTGGACACCCCCTACTTCCAGATCGGCGAGTCCAAGTACGGCAAACCCATCATCGACCGGGTGATCTCGCGCAGTTCAAGTCTCGCCCAGGCCGCCAAATGCGCGCTGGTCTCGATGGACTCCACCATCCGCTCGAACCTCTCCGTGGGCCCGCCCCTGGACCTCGCCATCATCCGCCGCGACGAATTCAGGCTGGCGACCCACATCAGCATCGACACCGACAACGAGTACTTCAAGATGATCCGCACCCGCTGGGGGTTCGCCCTGCAGGAGGTGTTTGCGGAGCTGCCGAATCCGAATTGGTAGCGGCGCCTACTCCAGGCACACCACCAGCTTCGCCGAGTGCGTGCGCCAGTTGATCGGGATGACGAAGGAGCGCGCATGCGGCACCGTCACCTTCTCGGGCTCGCGCGCGATGACGGTGGGCACCGAGATCAAGAAATTCTTGCCGAAGTCGCGGCGTGCGTTGCCGGAAATCGTGTTCGCGACCTCGCCCACCAGATCCTTGATGGTCTCCTCGCTGGAGTCGGTCTCCTGCAGGCGCATGAGCAGCACCGCCAGCATCCCGCGGGGGGCGCTGAAATACACCACCCCGTTGCGGGCGCCCGAAATGCCGATGACGCCGGTGAACTCGTACGCCCCGGGTCTGCCGTCGGTGACCAGATAGGGTGAACCGACGCTGGCGGCCTGCCGGGCGGAGATCTCGAAATAATGCGTCGTGCCGTCGATGAACGTGCGGATCTCACCCTCCGTCAGCATCTCACGCCTCCGAGAGCAGTTCCGCCAACGCGTCGTTCAGCTGACGGTCGGTGAACGGCTTGCAGAGGAATCCGTTCGCGCCCTTCTCGATGGCCTCCACCGCGGTGGCCTTGTCCGCCAGCGCCGAGACCACGAGAATCAGCACGTCGGAGTTGATCGCGACCAGCTTCTGCACACACTCGATGCCGTCCATTTCCGGCATCGTCAAATCCATGGTCACGACGTCGGGCCGCACACGGCGGAACAGGTCCACCGCCTCACGGCCGTTGCTCGCCGCGCCGACGACCTCCAACCGCGCGATCTGCTGGGAGCGTTCGATGCGGCGCCGGATGATGTTCGAATCATCGACGATCATGAGCTTCAAGGGGGCGCTCGCGGCGTCCGTCCGCAGGCTCATGCCGCCACCGTCTCGCCGGCGGCGGCCGCGACGCGCGGCAGCGTCAGGGTGAAGCGCGTGTACTGCCCCTCGACCGTGGCCATGCCGACGCGCCCGCCGGCCGCCTGCACCAGTTCCGCGATCACGTTCATGCCCACCCCCCGGCCCGCATCGGCGGTGGTCTCCTCGGCCGTGGAGAATCCGGGCCGGAAGATGAGCGCATAGATCTGCTTCGGCAGCATGCCGGCCGCCTGCTCGGCGCTGATGAGCCCCTTGCGCAGCGCCACCTCCCGGATTTGCTCCGCGAACAGGCCCTGACCATCGTCCTCGATGCTGAGCTTGTAGCCGGCCTCGTCCGCCGTCTGAAAGGCGAGCCGCACGGACCCCCGGCGCGGCTTGCCCGCCGCCTCGCGCGCCGCGGCCGGTTCGATGCCGTGCACGATGGCGTTGCGGACCGCCTGGATCGCGATGTCCTTGACGGTGCGACGGTACTGCGCCGGAATCGCCTCGAAGCCCTGGCAGTACAGGCCCACTTCCCTGTCGTGGTTCCGGGCCAGGCGGACCGTGAGATCTTGGAGCAGGTCACCGAGATTCGCGTCGGCGGCGGCCGGCTCGGCACCGGGGGCCGGGATCACGTCGGTCACCGAGTGCAGGTCCGGCTCCGCCGCGGGCGGCGGCGATGGCTGCAGCTGCGACAGCCGCGACACCAGCTCGCCGATGGACTGCAGGTGGGTCAGGAGATCGTCGAGTTTGATGACCAGGGGCAGAAAATCGTTGCCGGACAACTCGGTCTTCTCGCGCAGCGCCTTCAGATCCTCCTCGAAGGAATGCGCACGGCTTTCGATCGAGGAGAGCCCCAGCGCCGCGGCCTCGCCCTTGACCGCGTGCGCCTGGCGGAACAACGTGTCGAGCTTCTTGCGAAACGCGCCCTCTTCCCGCGCCGGCTCGCGCAGGATCGAGTTGATCGTGGTCATGGCCGCGTTCGAATCGGACAGGAAGGAGGCGAGCTGTGCCGGGTCGACGTGCAGGATGCCGAGCAGCGTATCGACCTGCGCCTGCGCCTGGCCCTGCGCCGCCTGCAATTCCCGCGCGAGATCGACGCGCGCGGTCACGTCCGAGACCGCCACCAGGACGTGGGTGATCCTGCCGTCGACGCGCACGCGGTGGAAGTCGAACTGCAGATAGCGGGTCTCGAACCGGCCGCCCGCCGCCTCGAGATGCACCTCGACCTCACCCAGCGGGTTGATCGATTTGACCAGATTCTCCTTGGTTCTCTCGCTCCAGAGGATCTTGATGAACTTCGTCGCCGTGACGAGCGTCTTTTCCGACACCAGATCCTTGAGCAGGCTCTCGAACGGCAGGCCGGCGATGTCGGTGCGGTGGAACATGGACTCCAGCGCGTTCGAGTAGGCGGCGCCGATGGTGAGGTTCTCGTCGACCAGGAACAGGCCGTCCTTGACGGTGCGCAGGATGTCGGCCGTCTGCTGGCGGGCCTCGCGCAGGCTCGCCTCCTGGCGCTTGCGTGCACCGAGCAGCAGGACGGCAAGCAGCACCAGAATGACCGCGATCACGAGACCCGCGAGCATGACCACCCGCAGTTCCAGCGCCGCGCGCGCGTTGTTCGACTGCAGTTCGTCGCCGATGGCCGCCAGATGCCTGTCGATCAACGGCAGCAGGTGCCGGCTCGTGCGGATCGCGGCGATGAGGTCGCGGTCCAGCTCGCGGCCGCCCGCATTCAATGCGGTGCCCGTGGATTCATCGTCCCGATAGGGCACTCCCTTGAACGCGACCACGGCATCGAGAACCGCGCGCTCCTGCGACCACAGATCGCGCAACGCCTCCGCGTGCCTGCCGGTCATGCCCTGCGACGGCGCGCCGAGCACCGCATCCAACCTGCCCGCGGCAGCGCGCAGCTGATCGATCGATTCCTGCACGTAGGCGCGATTGTTGAGGCGGTCGCGCACCGCGTCCAACGAGGCGCGGATGAGCGCCGGATAGCGCTGCTGCTCGCCGATCGTTTCGAGCGCCACGGAATTCTCGACGAGGTCGCCGGCCAGCCGGAGTCCGGGAATCAGGACGCCCCCGAGGAAGCCCGCCCCGAGCAGCGCCACGAGAAGGATGAGGCCCTGGGGCAGCCAGCGTGGCAATCGGGTCGGCAGGATCGCGGCTTTCATGGGTCGACGGTTCTCCGGGGGTTCATGGCCGCCGCCGCATCCAGCCCCTCGATGAAGAGGCTCACGGAGGCAAACCGGTCATTTGGATCCTTCGCCAGCAGCCGCTCGACGACCGGCTGATGGTGCGCCACGGCCGGCGGCAGCCTGGGCACGGGGGCCGACCGGTGCGCCTCGAACACCTGACCCAGGTTCGCGCCGCCGAACGGCAGCGCGCCGGCCAGCATTTCGAACAGCACCACGCCGAGACTGTACAGATCGCCGCGCGTGTCCGGCTCGCGGCCGTCGACCTGTTCGGGACAGACGTAGTAGGGAGTGCCCGTGCTCATGTCGGCCGCGGCGTTGCCGCCGGCGGCGATCCGGCCGCACGCCGACCCGAAATCGATCAGCACGATGCGGTTGTCGTCCGTCAGCATCACGTTCGACGGCTTCAGGTCGCGATGCACGATGTGCGCCGCGTGCACGACGTGCAGCGCCTCGCCGATCTGCCGCGCGTAGTTGACCGCGTCGGCCTCGCTCACCGGATTCCTCAACCGCTCGCGCAGGCTGCCGCAGGGGAAGTACTCGAGCGCGAGGTACAAGTGCTCCTCGGTGACGCCATAATCGAGGATGTTGGCGACGGCCCGATGATTGAGCGTCGCCAGGAGTTCGCATTCGGTGACGAAGCGCCGCCGTTGGCCCTCCGGCAGCTCGTGCAGGCGACGGATCGGCTGCACCTTGAGCGCCACCGGCCCGTCGAATTCATCGTTCCGCGCCAGATAGACGCTGGCCGCCTTCGAGTGTGCGATGAGCTTCACCAGGCGATAGCCGGCGATCTCAGGCTTGCGCCCGTCGACCAGGTTCAGCCGCGGCGGGTCGCGCACCGGGTAAGACAGGGGGGCCAAGGCACTGCTGAGTTCGGGGATGTGGACCGCGTGGATGGGCCAATAGTCCGTGGCCCCCGCCTTCATGCTCCTGGCGGCCGCGCGCTCATCCCCGCCGCGGGCGAAGACGAACACCGGGAGCCGCGTGTGGTAACGGCGCAGCCGCTCGAGCTGCACCAGCGGATCCTCGCCCAGCGGCAAGCTGAATTCGACGATGAGGAGAATCGCCGCATAGGCCCCGAGGCGCTCCTGCGGCAGCGCCTCGAACCCGGCACGGGTGACGGTGTCCGAGTCGACGCCAGGCGCCGCCCGGCGCACCAGACCCGCGAGGCGCAGCCGCAGGTCCAGGTCGTCGTGCACGATGAGGCACAGCGGGCCGTCGCGGTCGCGGGCCGCGACGAAATTCGCGTCGAATTGCCGGGTGCGGGTGGGCATGATCGACGCCGGCCGCTAATTGCCCAGGCGGAACACGAGCCGGACCCCGGTGCTGACCGCGGCGGCGCTGCCATTCACCCGCGGCGGCTGATAATGCAGACGCGCAATGGCCTTCATCGCCTCGGCGTCGAACACCCCCGGCGGACTCGACTTGACCACCTTCACCTGGCTCACTTTGCCGTCCGCGAGCACCAGGTAGCTGACTTCGACCCAGCCCTCCTGCCCCTTCACCTGCGCGGACCGCGGATACTCTAGAGTCAACGCCGCGGTGCGGGTCAGGGACCCTTCCGCCACCGCAGGCGGCCCGGCCGCCCCGGCCGCGGCGGACTTCGCCTGCTGCAGCCGCGTGCCGAGCGCCGCGACATCGGCCGTGGTGCCGAGACCGGCGGCCAGCTGAAGCAGCGATTCGGCCTTCGGGAACTGCCCCTCATCGAGCGCCTCGCGCGCCCGCGCGAGGATCTGCCCCTGCGTGGCGCTCAGGAGCGGCGCCAGCGCGGCGTTCTGCGGATCCGTCGCGCGCAGCCGGTTGACGTAGTAGAGCGCGCTGTCGGTTTCCGGCTCGACGACATTGCCGGAGGCCAGCCGGGTGCGGGCGAGGTCGAGAAACGACGGCTGGTCGGACTTTTCGTGCGCCGGCTGGGCGCGGGCCGCGGTCAGGGCCTGCTGCAGGCTCGCGAGCGACGCCGAGGGCAGCCCGTCCGTGCGCAACTCGCCGAGCCAGCGGTCGGCCTCGGCGAAGCGATGCTGGTCGATGGCCGCACGCGCCGCCAGGGTGCCGCGCCGGAAGAACTCCTGCCATTGCGGCTGCAGCGCGCCGGCGCCGGCGGCGCGCGCCTGGTTCAGGTAGAAGGCCGCATTGTCGCGGGCCGGATCGAGCAACCGGTCCTGCTGCAGGCGGGTGTCGATCAGCGTCGTCAGACGCGCGGTTTCGATCTCGCCGCGCCGCCGCCGCACGTCGTCGCGCAACTGGTTCAACTTCGGCGCCGGCAGGAATCTGGCGCGCGCGGCCTCGTCGATCAGCTGGGTCGCACGGTCGAAATTTTGCGCGGTGATCGCGGCCTGGATCTGGGACGGACCGAGTTCCGCGCGCATGCCGGCGAGCCGGGCGTCAAGCGCCTTCAGGCGGGGGTCGTCGGGATCGATGCTGCGGGCGGTTTCGAGCGACTGCAGGGCCGCGTCGAATTTGCGTTCGTCGAGCGCCGCCTGCACGCGCGAAATGAGGATTTCCGCGATGCGCTGGGTGCCCTGGCGGGCTTCGCCGTTGCCCGGCTCCAGGACCAGCGCCTCCCGGTACAGCGACAGCGCGCTGCCTTCCAACGGATCGATGAAATGCCGCAGTGCCATGGCCTGCTGCGCCTTGTCGATGAGCGCAAACACGGCGTCGTCGGTGGACGCCGCGGTGGCG
>JBBIKV010000116.1:0-9917 GCA_037445285.1 Nevskiaceae bacterium
GACCCAGTAGCCGCTGTTCTCCCCCTTCGGCATCAACGGCGGGTTCTATTACGTGAAGGCGGTGTACAAGTTCTGAAGGTCGCGGGAACTTGACCGACGGCCGATCCTTCGTGAGGATCGGCCGTCGTCGCGGTGCCCCGGTCAGGCGGACGCAAGCCGCCCGATGAGCGCCTTCGTGTACTCGGCCGTGCTCGCGCGTCCCCCGAGGTCACCCGTCCGCACCAGATCGACGTTCAACGTGTCGTGAATCGCGCCGCGCAGGCGCTGCGCCAAGTCCGGCAGCCGGCAATGGTCGAGCATCATGGCGGCGGCCAGCATGAGCGCGGTGGGATTGGCGACGCCCTTGCCGGCGATGTCGGGCGCCGATCCATGCACCGCCTCGAAGATGGCGGCGTCGGCGCCGATGTTGGCGCCCGGGGTCATCCCCAGGCCGCCGACCAGGCCGGCGACCAGATCGGAGAGAATGTCGCCGAACAGGTTGGTCGTCACCAGCACGTCGAACTGCCAGGGATTCAACACCAGCTTCATGGCGCAGGCGTCGATGATGACGGTGTCGAGGATGAACTTGCCCTTGTATCGGCGCTCGTAGAGTTCGAGGCCGGTTTCGAGAAAAATGCCGGTGAGCGCCTTCATGATATTGGCCTTGTGGACGATGGTCACCTTTTTCCGGCCGGTCGCCACCGCGTGTGCGAAGGCGAACTCCAGCAGGCGGCGGCTGCCCTGCCGGGTGTTGATGCCGGTGGCCATCGCCACCGCATGGGGGTCGTCGTCGATCTTGATGTAGTGTTCGTGGCCGATGTACAAACCCTCGAGGTTCTCGCGCACCACCACCAGATCCACCTTGTCGAAGCGGCCGCCCGACACCAGGGTGCGGGCCGGGCGAAGATTCGCATAGAGTTCGAATTCCTCGCGCAGCCTGACGTTCGAGGAGCGGTAGCCGCCGGCGGAAGGGGTTTCCAAGGGGCCCTTCAGCGCGAGCCGCGTCCGCCGGATGCTCGCGAGGGTTTTCGCGGGCAGCGGATCGCCGGCGGTGGTGACGCCCTCGAGTCCGGCGATCTGCCGGTCCCACTTGAAGGGCGCGCCCAGGGCGTCGAGGACGGCGACCGTGGCGTCGACGATCTCGGGACCGATGCCGTCTCCTGGAATCAGGGTGGCGGGAATCGAATGTGGCATTGCGTTGAGTCTCACGGTGAACGAAGCGGAGCGGTAGGATACAAGAACTCCGGCCCATGAGACCGCGAGAACATCCCGGATTGACGCCATGGACAACGACGAGATCATTCAGGCGACGCGGCGCTGGGTCGAGACGGCGGTCATCGGACTCGGGCTCTGCCCCTTCGCCCAGGGCGTCTACGCCGCCGACCGGGTCCGCTTCCGGGTGAGCGGGCAACGCTCCGCGGCCGGATTGCTCGAGGATCTGCGCGCCGAGTTGTTGCACCTAAACGCCGCGGCGCCGTCCTCCTGCGAGACGACCCTGTTGATCCACCCCGGAGTGCTCAACGATTTCGTCGAGTTCAACGACTTCCTGGAGATTTGCGAGCAGACGGTCGCGGAACTCGATCTCGAGGGCGAATTGCAGGTGGCGAGTTTTCACCCGCAATATCAGTTTGCGGGGACCCAGCCGGAGGACATCGAAAATCACACCAACCGCTCGCCGTACCCGACGCTGCACCTGCTGCGCGAAGCGAGCATCGAAGCCGCACTCGAGGGGTTCGCGGATACGGACTCGATTTATCGGAAGAACATCTCCACGCTTCGCGCGCTGGGGCGGGCAGGGTGGGATGCACTGTGGCCCGGGCGCCGCGGGGCCGACTGAGGTTCAGGGGGGCGGGTCGCCGACCAGGCGCTTGCGCATCGGGATGAATTCGATGCTTTCCCCGAGTCCGACGTCGTAACGCACCATTTCGCGGCCGGTGTAGCCGCGCGCGGCGTAGAGCTTCACGCCCGGCAGCGTCGCCATCAGTTCCACGTCCGAGAAGCCGCGAGCCCTCGCCTCCCGTTCGCAGCGCTCGAGGAGCAGCGAGCCGATGCCCTGCCGCGCGTGGGCGGGGTCGACGAAGAAGGCGCGAATCTTGGCCGACTGAGTCTGCGGATCGAGCCGCGAATCATTGCGGCCCGCCCGCGCATCGCCGCCGAACAGGGTCGCGCGGAAGCTCCAACCGCCGCAGCCGACGAGGGCTCCGTGCTTTTCCACGACGAAATAAGTTTGATCCTCGATCAGCCGGGAATCCACGCCGAAGGCGCCCCGCAGAGCGCCCTCGACCTGCGCAGCCCGGTAGTCCTCGGTGCTCAAACCCCGGGCCGACCTCGCGATCAGGGCCTCGAGTGCCGGAACGTCCGCCGGGCTCGCCCTGCGCAATAGGTATGCCGACTCCATCTCCATCCCGGCTATTCTGGCTGCACCGTCGCGGCGGCCGGGCGCCAGCAGGCTGCCGAGCACCGGCGCGAGGAGTGCAGGGGGGGGGCTTTCATGGGTTCCGGATCCGGTCGTGGAGCGAGCAGTGTAGCGCGAAAATTTCAGGCGGTCTTCGCGCGCGCGGCCGAGCGCAGCATGGCGAAGGCCGCGTACGCGATGACCACGATCACCAGCCAACGCAGGGCGATCAGCGGCAGCGACTTGACGATGTAGGCGGCGATCAACACGCCGAGGACTCCGCCGAATGCGAGTCCGAGGGACGGTCCCCAGGCGAATGCGTGGGTTTGAAAGAAACGCAGGCTGGCGACCGGCTGCAGCAGCGCGCACGCGCCCATCATGATGGGGAAGGCCGCCAGGGGGTGCATTCCGAGCAGGGCCAGCGTGATCATGCAGGGTGCGTACAGGCCGATTCCGGCGCTCATCAGGGCGCCGAGCACGAAGTTGATCGCGACGGCCAGCCCGAACTTCCATCCGGCGAGGCTCATGGCCGTGCCGCCGCCCGGCAGCGCTCCCAGATTGACGGCCGCGAAGACGCTTCCTGCGATCAGCAGGGCGATGCCCATGGTGACCTGGATGGCCCGGCGCGGCAGCCTCGCAACGACGCCGGCGCCGAGCCATGCGCCCGCCGCCGCGCCCACCACGACCGTGACGAGCAACACCGGATCCACGACGATGGCCGTGACGAAGATGAACGCCTCGGCGAGCGCGGCGGGCGTCAGACCGACGTTCAGCGTCCCGGGTATGAGTTGATCGGGGACCATGCGCCGCAGTTTGAAGATCGCCGTCGTGGGGGCGAAGGAGCCGATGCCCAGTGTGTCGAAGAAGCCGACGACGATTCCGATGAGCAGTTCGACGGGCGTGGGTCCGCGCACGTCCGGGGTGCGCCGTGCGGCCCGGACGCCGCCGACGAGGAAGGCGGCGCCGGCTAGCGCGATTGCGAGGTAAAAGGCAAGCTGTGCGTGGTTCATGGGTCGAATATACCCGTTGGCGGGTCGGAGTATTCAGCCAGCGGACGTTCACGTACACTTTGGCTGCAAACCGCATGCGACGAATGAGGCCTAACAACATGACGATGAGCATCTTACGGGCGACGACCTTGGGATTGATGATCTGCGGCGCCGGCGCCGAGGCCGGTGCGGCCAACTTTCCGACGCCGCTGCCGGCGGAGACGATGCCCAAGGTCGAAGTACTGCCCGCGCGCTATCCGACGACCTGGGCCTTCCTCAATTACGCCGGCGACCGGATCGAATTGCGCAACGTCGGCAGCGACTCCCGCGAGGTCAAGGGCCAGCTCCAGGCGCATGATTCGGCGACCCTGTTGGTGCCCGACAAGCGGCCGGAACTCTACGTCGCCGACACGGTATGGTCGCGCGGCGTGCGCGGGACGCGCACCGACTTCATCACCATCTACGACACCAAGACCCTGAATCCGATCGGCGAAATCGTCCTGCCGGGCACCAAGCGGGCGCTCATCACCGCGATGGAAGGCTTGATCGCCTTCACCGACGAGCAGCGCATGGCGTTGGTATTCAATTTTACCCCCGCCTCGTCGGTCACCGTCGTCGATCTCGTGAATCGCAAGCCGCTCGGCGAGATCAACATCCCAGGATGCTCCCTGGTGTATCCCTCGGGTGCACGCGGTTTCTCGACGCTGTGCGCGAGCGGCACGCTGCTGACCATCCGTCTCGATGCCAACGGCGCCGTCGCGGGACGCAGCGAGTCGAAGGCGTTCAATCCGCTGGATACGGATCCGTTGTTCACGAGTTCCGCCACACTGGCCGGCGTGCGCTACTTTCCGAGTCTGCACGGGCGCATCCAGCCGATCGACATGAAGGGTGACGACATCAAGGTGCTGCCGGACTGGCCGCTGGTGACGGCCGCGGATGCGGGCGGTTCGTGGCGGCCGAGCGGCTGGCAGCTGATCGCGAGCGACGAGCAAAAACTGCTCTACGTGCTCATGCAGGCGGATGCGCACGAGGGAACCCACAAGGATCCGGCCAATGAGATCTGGGTGTTCAATCCGGCCACGAAAACCCGCGTGAAGCGGATGCGGTTGGTCCGTCCGGGGTCCTCGATCTCGTTGACCCGCGGCGCCGAGCCGCTGTTGCTCGTCCAGGCGGGCGAACGGCTGGACGTGTACGACCCGCACGAGGGCAGCCTGGTGCGCAGTTTGGACCTGCCCGGGTTCCATACCCGCATGAACATCGAGCCGATTCGTCCATGACGGGCGGCGGATCGACGTTCGCGGCCCTGCAGGCACTCGGCGCGCAGTTCGCCGCCTTCGTGGCGCTGCTGTTGACGGCATCGGCGCTTCACAAGGCGTCGGGTTGGCGCCGCTCACGCAGCGTCGTGCGACAGTTCGGCGGCGTCGCCGATTCCTTCGCCTCAGTCGCCCTGGCGGCGGCCATCGGTGCCGAACTGGCGGCGGCGGCGTTGCTTATAGCACCCTCCACGCGTCTGCCCGGGGCGGCGCTCGCGACCGCCATTTGGGCGGCCTATCTCGCCTTGATGCTGCGCGCGATCCTGCAGAACCGCAGGGACTTTGACTGCGGCTGCAGCTTCGGAGCGGCACATCGGCCGCTGGGATCCTTCCAGGTGGCCAGGAACGCGGCGCTCGCGACTTTGTGCGCGTGCATCGCGGCGGTGTCGATGACGGATGCGGTTCCCGCCATCGCAGCGTCGCAACTGCTCGGCGCCCTGGCATTGCTGGCGTTGTACGGCGCATTGGACCAGGTGATGGGCTTGCAGCCGCTGCGCGGCGGGGAAGTGGCATGAGTTTCCTGATCGCCTCACAGGTGGCGTTGTGGTTCGGCCTGCTCGTGCTGGGCGTGGTGTGCGTGGCCATGGCCAGGCAAATCGGCGTGCTGCATCAGCGCATCGCGCCGGCCGGCGCGCTGACATTGAAACAGCCGCTGAAGCTGGGTGACCCCACGCCCGAGATGGTACTGACCGCGTTGGACGGCTCGAGTGTGCAGATCGGCGGGGTGCGCGGCGGGCGCAGCCAGTTGCTGCTGTTCCTGTCGCCCGGCTGCGCCATCTGCGAGACCCTCCTGCCGGCCGTGCGTTCGGCGCAGGGTGCCGAGCGCGGCTGGCTCGACATCGTTCTGGCGAGCGACGGCGAAACGGACGCCCACGCCGAGTTCGTCCGGGAGAAGTCCCTGGGCAAATTCCCCTACGTGGTCTCGGAGCAACTCGGGCGCAGCTACGGCGTCGCGAAGCTGCCGTATGCGGTGTTGATCGACGAGGCCGGCAGGCTCTCGTCCACCGGGTTGGTCAACACCCGCGAGCATTTGGAAAGCCTGTTCGTCGCCAAGGAAACCGGCATCAGCAACATTCAGCAATACCTCGGTCAACGTGGACCGAGGCGTGCCTCTTCGGGAGAATAATGGTGGCTCAAATCGATCGTATAACTGAAAAGGTGCTGCGCGGCTTTGCGAGCCGGACGTCGCGACGCAGCGTGTTCAGCATCCTCGGAGGCCTGCTCGCCGGGGCCGCGACGCTGCCACTGCTGCCGGTGGCGAGGGGCGCCGAAACGGACAGTCCGGCCAATCCCGCCGATCCGAGCTCGGGGCAGACGGCCCCGCAGAGTTCGGGCAATCCGCAGGATCCCGGCGATCCGACCAAGTGCGATTACTGGCGTTACTGCGCCATCGACGGCTCGCTTTGTTCCTGCTACGGCGGCAGTGTGAACTCCTGTCCACCGGGGACGGAAATGTCGCCGATCACGTGGATCGGCACCTGCCGCAATCCGGCGGACAAGCGCAATTACATCATTTCCTACAACGACTGTTGCGGGGGCGTGCCGTGGGGACGGTGCGCGTGCCAGAACAATCAGGGCGACCGGCCGGTCGTGCGGCCCCAGAACAACAACGAGGTGACCTGGTGCTTCGGCACGCAGAGCCAGTCCTATACGTGTTCCACCGCGATCATCCTGGGTGTCGCGATTGATCAGAAGTAGGGCGTGCGGCGCCGCCGGGCGGGCGACGCTCCTGGCGTTGGCGCTGGGCGTGACCGCGTTCGCCGGCCTTGCCGCGGCGGACGAACCCATGTCCGGCGCCGGCGTGTTCGCCGGGCGCTGCGCCGTGTGCCATGGTCCGGAGGCGGCGGGCATTCCCGGGAGCTTTCCGTCCCTGCATGAACAGGTGGTGGCGTTCGCCAAAACGCCGGAGGGCCGGGATTACCTCGTGATGGTGGTGACCACCGGGCTCATGGGTGAGCTGAAGTTGGCCGGCGTCACGTATCGTGGGGTGATGCCGGCGCAGTCCGCGTTGAGCGAAGAAGAGGTCGCCGCGGTTCTCAGTTATCTGGCGAGCGATCGCGGCAAGGATGCCTCCGCGGCCGTCCTGTCCGCCGCCGACGTGGCGGCGGTGCGCGCCCGGCATCCCGACAGGTCCGCACAAGCCACCTACGCCTTGCGCCCGGCGACCGGCGAAAAATGACCGTCTGGAGAGCGTCGCTCGCCGTCGTGGCCGCGGGTCTGATGACCCTGACGGCGGCGGCCGCCGAGTCGGTGCCGCACGAAGTTTCCGGCACCGGCGCTGCGCCCCCCGGGACCCCGGCCGGGGTCGCGGACCCGCAGCGGGCCTGGCAGAACTGGACCCTCAACTGTCAGGGCTGTCATCGCCCCGATGGGACCGGGTCCGCGGGCACCGCACCGAGCCTGGCCGGCACGGTCTCGAGATTTCTGACGGTGCCCGGCGGGCGCGAGTACCTTGGACGGGTGCCGGGAGTGGCGACCTCGCCGCTGCCGGACGCCGATCTCGCGGATCTCATGAACTGGATTTTCTGGCGGTTCGACAGCGGACACCTGCCGGCGAATTTCTCGCCGTTCACGGCGGGGGAGATCGGGCGCTTGCGGACCCGGCCGCTGCGTCTCGAGGCCTCGCAGATGCGTGCCGACCTCCTGAAGAAGGCCGACGAGTCCGCCGCGCCGTGAGCGGGGGCGACATTCCTGACGAAGTCATACTCACCACCTGCCCGCGAGACTGCTACGACACCTGCGGGATGAGCGTCATCAAGCGGGCCGGGGTCGTGACGGCCGTGCGCGGCAATCCCGCGCATCCGATCAGCAGGGGCGCGCTCTGCGGCAAGTGTTCGACCGCATACAACCGTGAATGGCGCGATCCGCTGCGTCGGCTGACGCAACCGCTGCGCTGCACCGGCCGGAAAGGGGACGGAGGCTTCGAACCGGTATCCTGGAACACCGCGATCGGCGAAATCGCGGCGCGTCTGCAGGTCATCGTGGCCGATCACGGCGCAGCCTCCGTATTGCATGCGCACTACACCGGCACCATGTCATTGCTGGCCGGCATGGCGCCCATGCGGTTCTTCAACCGCCTCGGTGCCACGGAAGTCGCCCCCGATACGATCTGCAACATGGCGGGACACGTGGCCCTGCGTTACCTGTACGGCACGTCGCTGGACGGCTTCGATCCGCGCACCGCGGAGAATTCGGCATGCATCTTGGTGTGGGGCGCGAACCCGCATGCGTCCGCGCCGCATGCCCACGAGCACTGGCTGCCCGAGGCGCCCGGCAAGATCGTCGTCGTCGATCCCATCCGCACCCCGACGGCCGCCCGCGCCGATCTGCACCTGCAGCTGCGTCCCGGGAGCGATGCGGCCCTGGCATTTGCGCTGCTGCACGTGATTCAACGTGACGGCCTGATCGATGCGGCGTTCATCGCGGCCCACGTCCTCGGATGGGAGGAGATCGCCCCGCGGATCGCCGAGTGCAGTCTCCCATGGGCGAGCGAAGTCACCGGCGTACCGGCGGCCCTGATCGAGGCGGCGGCGCGGCTGTATGCCCGGGGCCCCTCGTTGCTGTGGCTGGGTCAGGGATTGCAGCGGCAGGCGGGGGGCGGCAACGCGATCCGGGCGTGCGCTTCGTTGCCGGCGCTGACGGGCAACCTGTGCAAACCCGGGGCAGGCTTCCTCTACTTGAACGGCAACCTGGCCGGGCGGGGAATGGACGAGTCCTATCTGCTCGGCTCGTCCCCGGCCGAAGCGGCGGTGCCCTCGGTAAGCCACATGTATCTCGCCGACGTGCTGGAGGAACCGGCCCGGTCCCGGGCGTTCTTCGTCTGGAACATGAATCCTCTGGCGTCCTGTCCCCAGCAATCGCGGCTGCGGCGCGCACTCGCGCGCGAGGACCTGCTGACCGTGGCCCTGGATCTGTTTCCCACCGACAGCACCGCCATGGCCGACTACGTCCTGCCGGCCGCCAGCTTTCTGGAATTCGACGACCTGATCGCCTCCTATTTCCACCTGACGCTCTCCGCGCAGGTCAAGGTCATGGACCCGATGGGACAGTCCTTGCCGAACCAGGAGATTTTCCGGCGTCTGGCGCGCGCCATGGGATTCGCGGAGCGTGAATTCCAGGAGACGGACCGCGAGATGCTCTCGACGCTGCTCCTGCGCAGCGGGCTGGGGGAGACCTTCGAATCGTTGTCGGCCAAGGGCAGCATCTGGGTGCCGGCCGAACCGCGGGTGCAATTCGCCGACCGCCGCTTCGCCACTCCCAGCGGCCGCATCGAGGTGGCGTCGCAGGCGGCGGCCGCGGCCGGTCTGCCGCGCATACCGGTGTGCCGGAGCGATGCGCCGCCGGGCGCCGGCCGGCTGCGATTGCTCACGCCCGCGCACGCCTGGCTGCTCAACTCCAGTTTCGGCAACGTCGAACAAATTCTCGAACGGCTCGGTCCGGCGCATATCCACCTGCATCCGTTGGATGCCGCGGCCCGCCGGCTCGCCGACGGGGACACGGCCGTGGTGCGCAACGAGTGCGGCTCGCTGCGCCTGCAGGTGGCGGTGTCCGACATCGTGCCGGCGGGCGTCGCGCTCGCCCACAAGGGCCGTTGGCTCGGTGCCGGGGCCGCCAATGTCAATGCGCTGAATCCCGGCGCCAAGAGCGACATGGGTGAGAGCTCCGCGGTGCACAGCGTCGAGGTGACCGTCGAGGCCGCACCGCCCATGGCGCGCGCCTCGTGAGCACCGGAACGGCCGAAGTCCGCCTCGAGCGCTCGCTCACCCATTGGGACCTGATACTCTATGGCCTCGCATACATCGCACCGTTCGCCCCTTTGGGCACGCTGGGATTCGTCTGGAGCGAATCGAACGGCTTGATCGTGCTCGCCTACCTTCTGGGGGGCGTGTGCATGTACTTCACCGCGAAGAGCTACGCCGTCATGACGGAGGCGATGCCCACCTCGGGTTCCGTGTACGGTTTCGCGCGGCACTCCCTCGGCGCGTTTCCCGGGTTCATCGCCGGATGGATGATCCTGCTCGACTATCTCTTGATTCCTGCGTTCGTCTACGTGCTGATCGCCGTGGCGCTGGAGACCCTGCTGCCGGGGGTCGATCGGGGCGTGTGGATCTTCGTGCTGGTCGCGGCCACGACCGGCGTCAACTGGTTCGGCATCACGGTCACCTCCCGCGCCAATTTCGTCTCGGTGGCGTTGCAGGTGATCGTCCTTCTGGGGTTCGTCGGCCTGTGCCTGGTCGCGCT
>JBBIKV010000117.1:0-9752 GCA_037445285.1 Nevskiaceae bacterium
CCGGTGCTGCCGGCCGCGCTCGCGCGCCATGTGCAGGCGATCGCAGGACTGTCGAACTTCGCGCATCCCCGCGCCGCGCAAGAGCTGGAAACCGAGGCCGCGCTGTCGGAACTCGATGGCCTGTCGAACGCCTTTACGCTCGAGGACATCTTCAACACTTTTTTGGGCCCGGATGGTGATCTCGACAAAATACTGGATACCGCGAACCTGCTGAATTCCATCGCCGAATTCGCGAGTGCCTCGACCGTCGAACGGGCGATGAACCCACCGGCCTACAAGCTGCATACGACTCCGTTCATCTGCCCGTTGAGCCCATTTCTATCGGGCGCTGGAATCGCGCTGGGCCCGCTGTATGCGCGTCTGGCAAATGCCGCGAGCGTGGTCCTGTATTTCACGCCGTCCTGCAATCCCCTCACGCATAATTCGTCGAGTGCGGGTCCGGGTGCGGGAACCGACGCGCGAGCGCTGTCGGTCAGTTACCCCTCGGCCGTACCGCCGCCCTGGAGCGCCGTGGACGGTACCGGGCAGACGATCGGGTTGGTCGAATTCGACACCTTGCAGATGAGCGACGTCGCCGACTATCTCGCATTGGTCGGACGCCCGGCGACGCAGATCAATCAGGTGACCCAGGTGCACGTCAACGGCGGCGCCACGCCCGGCGCCGAACAAGATGAAGCACTGCTCGACGTCGATGTCAGCCTGATGGCGGCGCCGGGCGCCAAGGTCGTGGTTTACGACGCGCCCGGCCCCGCGGCGGCCGGTAGTTTTCAGGCCGTATTCAATCGCATGATCACCGATGGCGTATCCATCATCAGCAATAGCTGGCATTACTGTGAGGATCAGACGACGCAGGCGGACGCCGCCAGCATCGATGCGATCCTGGCGACGGCGGCCGCGGCCGGGATCAGCGTATTCAATGCCACGGGCGACAGTGGCAGCACCTGCAGTGACGGCAGCGCCGCGACGGTGTCGGTGCCCGCGGACTCACCGCACGCCACGGCGGTCGGGGGGACCACGCTGCACTTGGATCCGAGCGGCGGCTACGGCAGTGAAACCTGGTGGGACGGCAGCAATTCACCCATTCCGAGCGGACAAGGCGGATTCGGTGTCAGTCGCTTCTTCGCCCGCCCCGCGTATCAATCAGGACTCAACTCCCAGGCCAACCGCTCGGTACCGGATGTCTCGGTCAATGCCGACCCCAATCAGGGAATCTTGATCTGTCAGGCGAGTGCGGGCGGCTGTCCCTCCGGCTCGGCGCTGGGTGGCACCAGCAGCGCGACGCCGCTGTGGGCTGCCTTCCAAGCACTGCTAAATCAGGCTGCCGGCACCAACATGGGTTTCGTCAACACGGCCTATTATCCGTTGGCCGCCACGGCCGCGTTCCACAACGCCGCGTCGATGGGCAGTGACTTCAGTCACGTAGGCTTAGGCTCGCCGAATCTCGACGTACTCCACTTGCTGGCCGGCGGCCAGAACGGCGGCGCTGCCGATGCCGGCGCATCGCAGGTCACGGCGCTGGTTCCGGCCGCATCGCTGCTGTCGAACGCGACGCCCCCGGTGGTTCCCGATGACGGCACCACCGCGATCGTGCGCGTACAGCTGTTCGATAGCAACGGCAACACCGCCGGCGGCCGCAGCGTTTCGCTCGCCGGCAACGCCGGCACCCAGGCAACGATCACGCCGGCGAGCGGCGTCACCAGCGCCAACGACGGCTCGGTCGTCTTTACCGTCAAAGACCTGTCGCCGGAAGTGGTCACGTTCACGGCCACCGACACCAGCGACTCGGTTACTCTGGCGACGACGGCGGCGCTCAACTTCACCGGACCGCCACCGACCGCGGGTGGCGTCAACGCGAACCCGACCAGCGTCGCGGCCGACGGGGCAAGCGCGGCGACGATCACCGTGACCCTGCAGGACTCGCTTGGCCGCGGCGTACCGGGAAAGCAGATCAGCCTGGCGCAAGGCACGGCACACTCGATCATTCAAGGTCCATCGCCCAGCCTGACCGACGCCGGCGGCAAGATTCAATTCACGGTGACCGACAGCACCAGCGAGACCGTGACCTATTCGGCGCTCGACGTCACCGACGCCGCGCTCGCGGTACCGGGCTCGGCACAGGTCAGCTTCGGTGCCGGTGCGGGCGGCACGCCCCCCTGCGCGAGCATGCCCTCGTTGCAGGTTGCGCCGGGCTACGCAGTGACCAGTTACGCCACCGGATTCGTCCAAAACGGCGCCTGCGAAGGGCCGGTCGGACTCGCGCTGAGCGCCGCGGGCGAACTCTATGTCGGGAGCTTTGCCACCGGGGCCCTGTATCACTTTCACGGCGGCGGCGGGACGGCGCAACCCGCGACCAGCGTCACGCCGACACCCTCGCCGCTCGCCGGCGACCGCCTTTCGGGCCTCGCGTTCAGCAAGGACGGTCAGCATTTGTACGCGGCCCTTCAGGCTTCCAGTGAACTGGTCGAACTGGACCCCGGCACCGGCGCGGTGTTGCGGCTGGTCGCTTACCTCACCAACCCCACCGGGGTCGCCGTGGACCCCATCAGCGGCGACGTGTTCGTCTCGGAAGCGGGCAACGTCGGGTTCGACGCCGTCATCGAACGCGTCGCCAATCCACAAGCGGCGACCCCGGTGGTCACCGACTATGTCACGAACTTCTATTATGCGGACGGCATCACGTTCGCTCCCGACGGCACGTTATACGCCGCGGCCGGCGGAGCGATTTACCGGATCGCCGGCACCAACGTGGCAACTCCCGGCGCACCGGTCAAGATCGCGACCATTCCCGAGGCCGACGGCATCGCGGTCGAGGCCGGTCCGGCGAATTCGCAGGCGACCGCGCTGTTCGTCAACGATAACGCGGGTAACATGACGAAGGTCGATCTGACCCAGACACCGGCGGCGTTGAACACGGTGTTCACCGGCGGCTCGCGCGGCGATTTCGTCGCGGTCGACGCGAACGGTTGCGCCTATGTGACGCAATCCGATCAAGTGCTCCGTCTCACGAATGCCGACGGCTCCTGTTCATTGGCGACCTCCAGCGCCGCGCTTCTCTCGGCACCGGCGCTCGTCATGAGCCCCGCAATCGCGGCGCCGAATCCCGCGCTCGGCACGTCACAGACTCTCACGGCGACCTTCAAGAATTTGACTGTCGCGTCGGGTACTCCCGTCTACTTCTTGGTGACGGGCGCCAATCCGCAGATCAAGCAGGTACGCAGCGACGCCAACGGCGCTGCGACATTCACTTACAGCGCGACGGCCCCCGGCGTTGATGTCGTCGTGGCGAGTGCCAGCGTTCCGCTCGGAGCACCGCCCACCGCAACGTCGCTCGCATCGGGCACCGCGCGGATCACCTGGACAGCGGGGCCGCACGCAACATTCCTGTCGCTCAATTTGAGTCCGCGCGGCGGCACCCCGGGGAAAGCGGTCACCGTCGTCGGATCGCTGTTCGATCTTTCGCTCAATCCCATCGCCGCGGCAGATGGACAATTGGTGAACTTTGCGATCGGTAGTTCGACCTGCACTGCGACGACCAGCGCCAATGGGTCGGCCAGCTGTTCCCTGATACCCGCTCAAAGCGGCGCCGCGACGTTGCACGCGACGTTCGCCGGGACCACGAGCCTGCAGGCCACGGCTGCGGCCGCCGGCTTCAGCGTGTTGGCCGCCGCCGCACCGCCGCCGACGGTGACCATCAGCGTGAGCCCCGCGACCATCGCCGCCGGGGCTGCCGCGACGGTGACATGGGCAAGCACCGATTCCAGCAGCTGCACGGCGAGCGGCGCCTGGAGCGGTACGGAGGCGCTGAGCGGCGCGCAGGTCGTAACGCCGGCGGCGCCCGGCTACTATACCTACACCCTGACCTGCAGCGGTGCGGGCGGTACCGCCGCCGCGTCCGCCGTGCTCTCGGCCAACCTGGTGCCGGTCGTGGTCACGGCGCGATCCGGCGGGGGCGCTTTGGGCACGCGCTGGCTGTTGCTGCTCAGCGCCCTCGTGCTATGGCGACTGCGATCGCAGTGGCGCTCCGCGCGGTTGAGCGGATGGCTGTTCGTCCTGTGCATGATCGGCTGTCTGGGTTCGCCCGGAGCCCAGGCCCAATCCGTCGGGAATCCCGGCGCACCTGACGGACTATTGAATCGCCTCTACGTGGGCGCACGCATTGGCGCCATGCCCCTCGATTTGAACGCCGCCGATATCGACCGCGGCCTCGCGGCTCGCGGTTATCCGAATGCGCAGGCGAGTGCCCATGCGTCGGGCATTGGCGCGACGTATTACGTCGGGTTCGATCTGACTCGGCGCCTGGACCTTGAATTGGGCTTCACCCACCGCCAGGAAACCGTCGCGCGCGTCTCTGGGACGGTCGCATCCGCGGACGCCGTGGCGCCGTTGCTGCGCGCCACCACCGACGTCCTGCGCGGCTACGGAAGCATTTACGCCATCTCGCTCCGCTGGCACCAACGGCTAGGGGCGCGATTCGCGCTCGACTCACGACTCGGTGCGTTTGCCTGGGACACCACAGTGACCGCCACGGCCGGCGGCAGCCGCATCCGCAGCACGCACCGCGGCGGTGGAGCGACCGCCGGAGTCGGCGTTTCCTATCGCGTGTGGCGCGACCTCGAAATCGGCTTGGGCGCCGACTATTTCCGCGGCACTCCGCGCAACGTCGCGACGCTTTACGGCGGCACACTCGAGTGGCGATTCGGCGCCCATTGACGTTGCGCCATAATACCGCCGTGATCATGGCACCCAAGTTTTCTTGCGCAGCCCGTGTCTGCGCCTGCGCTCGGCACCCCGCCCATCGATCCCGAGGCGATGGGCGCCGCGCTCGCCGTGGTCTACCGCACGCTCGCGGCGTTCGAGCGGCGCGGCATTCTGGTGCGCGACCACGACGCGATATCCGATCCGGGCCTCTCGCGCGCGGTGCCCTTACGCCAGCTCGACGACATAAGAACGATATCTCGCCAGCATGCACGCTTGTGCGTCGGGTTGCGGGCGAGATGCCGTTGCGTTCCGGGGCCTTAGAGCTTGTGCCCTTCACTGCGAATCAATGCCGGCACCGGCCCCGGCGCGTGCGGCGGTTGTGCGGAATATACCGTGAGGTGTATGGCCCGGCCCCGATCGCTCAGCACCAGCCGCCCCTTGATGACGGCTCCGCCGGCACCGACCGGGGGGAAATCGATTTCCATCCAACCCGTGCAATCCGCATTCACTTCGTACGTCCCCGTCTCCCCTACATTGAATCCGGACACCGGATCGGCCGGATCGCCGTTCGGCACCGGAGAGGACAGGCCCAACATGTCTGGGTATTGCATGACGAAGTCGATTTGAGACAGCACGCCCTCACCATCGAAGTGGGTCATCGCGACTCCGTCCCGACTGATGCTCGGCTTTCCAGGTGGAAATATCTGCCCGCTGACAACGAACGCATAGTCGCCACGAAGCGTGGCGTTCGAGCAACGCACGTTGTCGTTCGCACGTGCTGCTGCCGACATTATCAGTACCATCCCGAGCGATAGATAGATCGCCGATGCACGTCCGTTCATGTGAGGCTCCTTTGTAATGTGACCAAACCCGCGAGCACTACGCTAGAGTGAGGCGAGCTTAGAAGTCCTGACGAATCCCTGAATTATTTCTGGAATTGGCCTGTAAAATGCCGCCGGGCAGCGAGTAAACTGAAGGGACATTCGAGGGATGTCCTCACGCCCGTGAATTCGCGTGTTATCCAATTCGGTCGATTCGAGCTCGACCCGGCCAATTTCGAACTGCGCCGCGACGGTCAGCGCATCAAGCTCGATCGCAAACCGCTGGAGCTGTTGATACTGCTGGCGAGCCGGCCTGGTGTGCTTATTGCGCACGAGGAAGCAGTGCACTCCGTCTGGGGGGAACGGACGGTCATTGAATTCGATTCGGCGCTTTATACGGCCATTCGCAAGATTCGCCGGGCGCTCGGAGACAACTCGTCGCGCCCTAGCATTGTCGAAACCGTGGCGCGCAAGGGATACCGGTTCATCGCCGTCGCACCCGAACGCGCTGGCCGCGCCTCCTCACTACAAGATGACGGCGAACCGCGGCGCAAGATGCTGGCCGTGCTGCCGCTCCAAAACCTGAGCGGCGATCCGAGGCACGACTATTTCAGCGACGGCTTGACAGAGGACCTCATCGGCGAACTGGGGCGTATTTCTCCGCAGGAGCTCGGCGTGATCGCGCGCACGTCCGTCATGCGCTATAAGGGAAACCGCGCAAACGCGGCTAGAATCGGCGCCGACCTCGGCGTGGAGTACCTCATCGAAGGAAGCGCACGACATGAGCGCGGTCGTGTATGTATCGCACTGCAGCTGGTGCTCACGCGCGACCAGACACTCGTGTGGGCCGATCGGTACGAGCGGCCCGTCACCGATGTACTGCATATTCAGGCTGAGGTCGCCAGAGCGGTGGCCGACCGAATTCGGCTGAAATTGGCCGTGGGTCCCCGCTTTCTCATGGATACCGATCCTGCCGTGTACGACCTGTATTTGCGAGCACGGTATTTGTGCGAACAGCGTACCGCGCCCGCTCAACGCCAGGCTATCCGGCGGTTCGAATCCGCGCTACGCCGCGATCCGAAATACGCGCCTGCTTGGGCCGGACTCGCCTCGTGCTACGCAATGCAGGCAATCACCAGCGATGTACGGCCGCGGGAATCGTTCCCGCTCGCCAGCGAGGCCAGCGAACGGGCGCTCGCAATCGATCCCCGCCTCCCTGAAGCGCTCGTCGCTCGCGGAATAACGAGCTTTTGGTTCGACTGGAAATGGGATGCCGCGGAGAGGGATTTTTGTGCGGCTGCGGAGCACAATCCGAGCAACCCCGCGGCCCGGATGTTTCTCGCCCACCTGCAATCGAACCTTGCCCGCCATGATTCCGCCATTTCCGGGATTCGCGAGGGGCGGCGTTTGGATCCGGTCGCGCCGATCATGAACACGCACGAAGCACATTTCCTCTACAATGCGCGGCGCTATGAGGAAGCCGAAGTGCCTCTGCGGCGCACGCTCGAGCTGGCGCCGCGCTTCTGGGTGGCGCACATCGTCGCGGGCAAGATCCTGGGTATGCGCGGCCGACCCGGCGAGGCGATCGAAGAATTCTCGAAGGCACATTACCTTTCCAACGGGAATACCGAGGCGGTCGGTTTGAAGGGATTCACGCTCGGCGCGTCGGGGAGCAACACGGATGCACGGCGCGTACTGCGCGACCTGCAAACACGGGCGCGGCGCCGTTACGTCCCTCCCGTCCATCGCGCCCTCGTGCACGTCGGGCTCGGCGAACACGAGGGCGCATTCGATGCGCTGGAACAGGCGGTTGAGGAGCGCGACGTTCGCCTCACATTCCTCGCGATCGAGCCTCGCTGGGCCCCATTGCTCAACGCACCGCGATTCGAGAGCGTGCGAACCCGCGTCGGTTTGCCGCGACTCACGACCGGCGGCGCGGGAGGCATCCTAACCGCACAGCGAGCGCTTCGATGAATGGCAGTTGAATAGCGCGCGAGATCGGTTGCGCGCGAGGGTCACCGCGCGGCGCAGTGAACGGAACGATGGCGGGGCGGGCAGCGGGTGTTCTCGATCGACGTCGAGCAGTGCGATCGCTGCGGGGGAGGGGCGTGGATTCAGTGCCGGGACGCGGGAAGGCGGGCCCGGCCGTGGCCGCGCCGACGACCGCCGTAATACTCGCCGGAAATTACGCCGCCACCGGCGGCGCGCGCTGGACCGGCAACGCGACCCTGAAGGCGGCCTACGCCTTTTCCGGACAGGGTCTGACCGTTAACAGATTGGCCCGATCAACGGTGCCAACGGTTTCGACGGCAATCAAGCCTGGGAGAAGGATCCCTCGGGCACCGTCGACGTGGTGGCCGGCGGCGACGCGATCGAAAATAACGGCGTCAAGAATCTCGGCGGGTCGGCGTGCGACGTGCTGACCGTCACGCCGCCGCGCGCTGCCGATCACTACGACGCTGTCCGATTATCGCGACTTCGACGGCGCCAAGCTTGAGGCGAAGACGGTCAGTGTCGCGGCCGACGGGAAGAACCGGCAAACCCAGGTTCCGACCCGCGTCCAATTCCTGGCGGTGCCGCCGGCCCGTGCCTACGTCATACCGAAGGCCGAGGTCGCCGATTATCGGATCGAGGGCGGCAAAGCCGAAACGATCATCCCATTCGAATTGATCAACAACCACATCTACGGCGGAGTGGTCGTGAACGGCAAAGGACCCTTCCGGTTCATCTTCGCCACCGGCAGTCGCGGATCGCTGACACCGACCCGGCCCTTCGCCGAGCGCTACCAATTGATGGCCACGCATCCGAAAGGCATCCGGACCGTCGACGGTTGGGGCGGGGTCGAAGAAGGGCGACATCATCGCCGCAGTCGACGGGACGCCGGCGAACGCGGCGCCATTCGACGCGTCCGCCTAACCACACGCGGACCCGCTTCCTACTCGTCGTCCGGGGGCGTGGCCTCGCGCACCATGGGGGCGGCCGTGCGGCCACGGGGATCCCGCAACCGGCTGAGGGTGCTGTCGAGCAGGCGACTCAGCTTGTCGACCGCTCCGTCGACGGCCTGTCCGACGGTCGCCGCCTGGAAATGCACTGCTAGCGGCCGAAGGCCTTCGAGACGGGCCTCCATCATGCAGCGCTTGTCGTTCTCTCCGCCCTTGCCGGCGTTCTCGTCGCTCACATGGACTTCCAGGCGGGTGATGGAGCCGCTGAAACGGCTCAGCACGTCGTTTACGACGTGGCGCACACGTGTCTCGAGCGCCTCATGGCCCTTGATGTGATGGTCGGTGTTGATCTGAATTTGCATGACGTCCTCGGGTTTCGCCTCATCGTTCCGCCAACCAATCGAGGAACTCATCGAAATCGATCAGGGAATCCCGATTGCGATCCGCGGTGCGAAATAGTTCCGCCATTTCGCGCAGCCGCTCGAGATCCATATCCGGTCGTGCCCTCGACTTACGCCTGTTCGACATGAGAGTGTTCTCGCTAGTTCCGCGCGGGCCGCCACCGACCCCGATGAAAATACATTTACGGTGCCTGCGCGCCCCTGTCCATGCGGGTTGCCGCTATTTCGCCTAGGTATCTGCCGCAGGGTCGGCGCGTCCGTCGTTCTGCCGATGGTTGCGGGCGCGAATTGCGAAACGCTGAAGGCGTCGATCGACGCGAAACGGCAGGCGAAACACGTCGCGAATAATACGCTCGACGTGCACGACCCGTCGGACCCGGGCGACTGGAAGGTGATCGGGCACTGCGAAGGCGACACGAAAGTCATCGTGTACCGGCGGCACGCGCCCAAACCCAAGGACTCGAAGGACGCCTGCGGCGGCGATTCCAACTAGCCGCGCGGATTCTCGCGCTCAGATCTCCACCTGGAAGCCGAGTTCGACGACGTCGTCCGGCGGCAGGCGGTAGAACGCGGTCGCGCGCATCGCATTGCGCGACAGGAATGCGAACAGATGTTCGCGCCACAACCACATCCCGCTGACGGCCCTGGACGGTATCAGGGTCTCCCGGCCGACGTAGTACGTGACCCGCTGCGGATCGATGTCGAGGCCGTGAAAATGGCAGAGCTTGAGGGCGACGGGCACGTTGGGATCCTGCATGAAACCATAGCGTGCGATCACTCGGTGGATGCCGCGCGCGATGCACGTCACCTCGAGCCGGTCCGCAGCCGCAACCCACGGCACGTCGAGCGTGACGACGGTCAGGAGCACGACCTGTTCGTTGAGAACCATG
>JBBIKV010000118.1:0-9709 GCA_037445285.1 Nevskiaceae bacterium
CTAGGCCACGCCGTAATCCGACTTGAGGCGACTGCGGATCTCCGCAAAAGCCTTGTCCACGGCCGATTGGCGCCCGTCGTTGGTGGCCAGCAGGAAGAAGGTCTCCTGCTGGGGATAGGCGTTGACGCTGGTGAACCAGCGGGCGTTGCTGCCGGTGTGGGCCAGGGCCATCGGCACGCCATCCTTTTCCAGCACGGCCCAGCCATGCGCATACACGGCCAGGGGCTTGAGGTGCGTCGAAGCGAGCAGGAGGCGATAGGTCGCGGGCTCCAGCAGCCGACCGCGTCCCTTGATTCCGTCGAGTACGTCGGACACGAACAGGCCCCAGTCAGCGAGGCCCATGTGCAGGCCGCCGGCCGGGCGGAACACGCTCGGCAGGTCCGCTTCCGGATCCGAGGGGACCAGCGCCGGGCTGTTGCGGCCGTCCTTGTGCCCGCGCGGCTGGTCAACTTCCGTGCTCGAGCCCGGCGCGCCAAACCCGAAGTGGTTCATTCCCAGTGGCGCGAAGACCTGTTCGGCGATCAGCTGCTCATACGGTTTCCCGCCGACGGTTTCCGCGATGACGCCCGCAATGATGTATCCGGTGTTGCTGTAGGCGGCGCGCGTTCCGGGCCGGTCGTGGGGCGGCTCGGCCAGCATCTGCGCCGCCACCTGCAGGCGCCGATGCGACAGCGGCAGGCTCGAGGCATCGAGTGTCCTGAGCGCCGCGACGGTTTGATCGAGCCCCAGGTGATTGGACGGATTTTCCGCCAGGCCTGCGCTCATCGTCAGCAGCTGGTCGAGCGTGATGCGCGCGCAGGCGGGGTGCATCGATGCGGCGATGTCGGGCAACACGGTTGCCACGGTGCTGTCCCAGGACAGCAGCCCGCGCTCCACCTGCCGCGCGAGGAGCGTTGCGGTCATGGCCTTGGCGCAGGACCCGAGATGCCACAGATCCTGCGCGCCCACTTCCGCGTTGGCGCCGCGGGCGCGGATACCGATAGCGATGTCGTGTTCGACCCGGCCCCTGGCCTGCACGCGCACGGCGAGTCCTGGTAGCTGGTACTTCACGCGAACCTGGTCCAGGAAGCGCGCCAGTCCGTCCTGCACATCGTCGGCGAGCGCTCGGCCGCCGGGGAAACCGGCGGTGGCAATCAGCGCCGCGCTGCTCGCAATGAAGTCTCGGCGTGACAGGGTCATGAGCGGCCTCCCGTGCCGTCGGAGCCTGACGGCGATGGCGAAGTCTGCCATCGGCAAGCTTTGGCCACGCTTAGTACGGCGACATGAGAACCGGGCACTGGCTTGGGCGCGCGCCGAGCATCCTCAGGTCCGAGTCGGCTTGCAGTGCTCCCGACGCCATTGCGCCGGCGCCTGCCCCAGCTGCGATTTGAAGGCGCGGCTGAAAGACGGCAGGCTCTCGTATCCCACTTGCGCACCAACTTGCGAAATCGACTGTCGCGTGTCGGCCAGCAACCGGCAAGCGACATTGAGTCGCCAGCGGGCCACGTAGGTCATGACAGTTTGACCGGTGGCCTCTCTAAAGCGGGCGGCGAACCTGGAAGGTGATAGAGCTGAACCGGCCGCCAGGGCGCTAACCGACCAATCAGTTCCTGGAGCCGCGTGAATCTCGCCCATCGCGTGCGCGATCTTTGGATCTGCCAGGCCCCTGAACCATCCGCGTACTCGAGCGCCGCAAGTCTGCTGATAGGCGCGAATCGACTCTGCACAAAAGATCTCCAGCAGGCGAGCTAGCAAAAAACGCCGTGGTGAGCCGCTGGCAAGTTCGCTGGCGAGCATTTGCGATGCGTGGCCCAACATCGGAGTCGTGGCACCGCGACCGACCGATACCTTCATGATGGGGGGCAGTGCGCCCAGCATCGGATTGAGTGGTGCAGCCCGAACCAGGAATACGCCGCAAATGCATTCCGAGGCGCCTTCGGTCGCTTCGGGAACAAGTGCCGGGCTCTTTCGCCGCAGGATGTCCTCGAGGGGTAGGACTCTCGCACGCGTGCCCCGCCCCATCCTGTGTGCCCGGCCACCAGCGCAGATCACGACCTCGGCTTCATTGACCCGCAGGGCGTCGCAGCCCGGCATCGCCACGTCGAAGCCGCCCCGCTGCGCCAGATGAAATACGAGCACGCGGACGCTGGCATCGAGCCCCAACAGGACGCGCAGTCGCTTCTCTTCCGGGATAGCGACCGCCCAAGGTGGCCTGTAGCTTTCATTCAGGAGCACGGAGCCCGATACCCGCAGGTCCTCCAGGGCGACATCCAGCGGATCTGCTTGGCAACGCATTGCAGTAGTTTGAGATAAATCCTTAGTGCTTTAAATCATAGAGACAGCAATCGCTGTTGCATAGCATTTCGCGCATGTTCCTGGAATGAACACGATCCGCCCTGGAGCGCGCATGACGAAGCTTTCGCCTGAGATCACCTATACCGCCCTGGCCGCCGGGCTGACCGGCATCTTGTGGGTACCTATCATCGTCAACCGCCTGCGGGAAATGGGTATCTGGAAGGCGCTGAACAACCCAGAGCCCGATGTCAGGCCCCATGCGGACTGGGCCTACCGCCTCACCCATGCCCACCGCAATGCGATCGAGAACCTGGTGGTGTTCGCGCCGCTGGCGCTGGCAGTGCACTCGCTTGCGCTCGGCTCGGCACTGACTGCGACGGCCGCAGCATTGTTCTTCTGGAGCAGGCTGGCGCACGCCACGATCTACACTTTCGGCGTGCCGCTGCTTCGAACCGTCGCATTCGTCCTGGGGTTCGCGGCACAGGTGATCCTGATGCTGCGTCTGTTCGCATTCGTCTAGCGTCGCCCTTGTCGCTGCAATTCCAATCCCAAAAGCAGCCGACAAACCCTCGATTCGACCGTGGCGCTGCTGCAACTGGCCGACAGGCAACAAAAATGTATCCCTCAAAGCGGAGGTGAGTGGCCATGCCACGGATTGGACCGGCAACGCTCATTGAGGCAGACACTGTGTCTGGCACACCGGGATCGCGTCGCTTGGTGGGAGCAGAAGCGGCGCTCACCGGATTCTATCGGGCATTCAATCGCAGGGATCTCGCTGCGCTTGAAGCCAACTGGGCACCTGGCGAGCTCGCGAGCATGTGACCTGCCGGCATTCTTCGGACCACGAGGTCTTAGGGGACGGCGCATGATGTGACGAACACAGTGATGATGCCGACGCGATCGCCGACTGCGCAGCCCTGCGTGGCTATATGATTCGATGGCAGCGCACCTCGTCAATCGGATCGATCGCCTAGCTCTACCCTATCCCTGGCGGGCGGCGGCTCCACTCACAGGGATGGCGTACCGAATCACCGACTCCGATGACTCAGGGACGTAGTCGGCGCCATAGAGCTCAAGGTCCGGCCCGTAGGTGGGGCGCAGCTTCGACTTGCATAGCCAGCTCGCATAGATGTAGTTCACCGTCTGGTTCAGATCCCTCGGCAGCCCACGATGCATGCATTGGGCGTAGGTTGCAGGAGGGATGATTATGGGCACCATGCCAGTGGGAACATCGGTTCCCTCAGGAACTAGCGCCCCGGCGAGGTAATCCAACTGCTCCTTGCCGGGAGTTGGTATCACCACGCCGTACAGGTAGTCGGGCGCTGCGTCCGCCACCTGGTGAAAACGAGCGAGAAATGCATTCCAGAGTGGCGGAAGTTTCTCACCTATATTGCTTTTATCTGAGTCGACCCCGTAGAAACTCGTACGAAGCCCCACCAATCTCATGCGCGCTCTGTGCACCATGGTTGGTTTGAGCGACACGCTGCCATGCAGATGACGCAAGTAGCGCTCGTCAATTTTCCGCTTACGGACAAACTGGGTGCGCTTGCCGAGCGCCCGGTACTTCGCCGGCGTCATGCCAAGCATCTGCTTGAAGGCCCGCGTGAACGCGGCCTGGCTCTCGAATCCGGAGGCGATGGCGATTTGCAGGATTGGCGATTGCCGCTCGTGCAAGGCGACCAGCGCATTGGCCAAGCGCCGAGCGCGGATATACCCCTTCAGCGTCTCGTTCGTCAACGCTTTGAACAGTCGCTGGAAATGCCAATGACTCACACCCGCATGATGCGACACAGCCGCAGTGTGAAAGTCCTGGTCAAGCTGTGATTCAATGAAATCAATGCCGCGCCGAATTTGCCTAAGGTAGTTCACGACACCGGCGCAACCTCGAAGAACCCCGTCATCGCCACCAGCGCGCCGTCATTGTCGTACTCACCGTAGCTCACACCTTCACCGACCTTCTCCCCCGCGCCGCCCATCATGTTCCATTTGGCGATACTGCGCCCATGATGGGCTAGGAAATAGGTGGTCTCGAAATGTCCGCCCGGTACCTGCTTGTGGAATTCCAGCATGTAATTGACCAACTCATCGTGGCCACGGCATTCCGCTGCCGGATCGCAATAGACGGCCCGCTGCCCCACGCTGCGATCCAGCGCCGCCAGTTTGTCGGCCCGCTCCGTGGCTCCCCAAGCACTCGCGTAGGTCTCCCAAATCTCTCTATAGTTTGTCATGGCTTCCTCCTGACCGTAACTCTAGCGAGATGGCGTCGCTTGGTTTTGACCGATTGTGCGATTTTTATCGCGGTGACAGCGTCACTGGCAATGACGCGCTGTCAGGCGGCCGCGTCTCCTGCATTCAGTCCTGCCGATAAGCCACGCGGACTGAGGATCAATTTCAGTTTCCCGATCTCTTTCAAGAGGTCCCCGAACGCGACCGCGTGTACCTCTTTCGCCAACGGGAAGGTTACCGCTCCGGCGTGCACCACATATAGCTGACCGAGTTTCAGGTCCGTAATCGCCGATCTCATCGATGGCGTGAACACGGGTGCCGTCGTCCGTTTCACGTCGACGCCTATCCGGCGCGCCCCACGTACAACCAGCAGGTCCAGCTCCGCACCGGCATGGGTGCGCCAGAAAAAGCACTCGTGCGGCGCGGCATCCAACGCCTGGATAACCTGATCGATGACAAATCCCTCCCAGGACGCACCCACTTTGGAATGCATTTCCAGCTGGCGCGCGGTGCGAATGTCGAGCAGCGCATGGAGCAGGCCGGTATCGCGAACGTAGATTTTCGGCGTCATCGCCGACGCCATCCGTGACCGCCTGCAGCATGCCGCCCTCACGATCACCATCACCGGCGAGAGCTACCGAGGCGTCAAAGCCAGAAAACTTGCAGGCAGTCGCAAAGACAGTTAATCAACGTCGCCTGCGGCTCCGCCGACATCCCATCCTCAGGTGGGCACAATCGGCGAAATCAGCTGGGCTCAATCACTGAAATCGCGCACCTCATCAAGTATCACCAACCCCCGTAGGCCGCCCAACGCCAGCATGGGGTCGGCCAGGCGGGCGACTGCCGCCGGATCCTCGAGGTCGAATCGCGTGACATCGGCCTTTGAGTTGCGCGCGATGGCGGCAGCGAGCGTCGTCTTGCCGACTTGCCGAGCACCCAACAGGCCAACGACCGGAAACCGGCCGAGGAGCCGCGAGACGGTGCGGAGATGGAAGGGGCGATCGATCACCCTTGTAAACTACCTTGAAATCCCGGTTTTTGAAACTGATATTTCGAGGTTACCGTATGCTCTTCACTCCCACTCGATCGTCGCCGGCGGCTTGCCGGAGACGTCGTAGACGACGCGCGACACGCCCGCTACTTCGTTGACGATGCGCAGCGACACGTGGCCGAGGAAGTCGTACGGCAGTCGCGACCAGTGCGCGGTCATGAAGTCGACCGTCTCGACCGCCCGCAGCGCGATGACCCAGTCGTACTTGCGGCCGTCGCCCATGACGGCGACCGAGCGCACCGGCAGGAACACGGCGAACGCCTGGCTGACGTGGTCGTAGAGGTCGTGCTTTCGGAGCTCCTCGATGAAGATCGCGTCGGCCTTGCGCAAGAGGTCCGCGGCCGCGCGCGTCACGGGCCCGAGGATCCGGACGCCGAGCCCGGGGCCCGGGAACGGGTGGCGGAACACCATCTCGCGCGGCAGCCCGAGCTCGAGGCCGAGGCGCCGCACTTCGTCCTTGAAGAGCTCCCGCAGCGGCTCGAGAAGCTTCAGGTTCATCTTCTCGGGCAGGCCGCCGACGTTGTGGTGCGACTTGATGACGTGCGCCTTGCCGGACTTCGCGCCCGCCGACTCGATGACGTCCGGGTAGATCGTACCCTGCGCGAGCCAGCGGATGCCCGCGAGCTTGCCCGCCTCCTCGTCGAACACCTCGATGAACAGCCGGCCGATGATCTTGCGCTTCTGCTCCGGGTCCTCGACGCCGGCCAGCGCGCCGAGGAAGCGCTCGCTCGCGTCGACGCGGATCACCTTGACGCCCATGTGCTGGGCGAAGGTCGCCATGACCTGATCGCCCTCGCCGAGGCGCAGAAGGCCGTGGTCGACGAACACGCACGTCAGCTGCGCGCCGATCGCGCGGTGCAGGAGCGCCGCGACGACCGACGAGTCGACGCCGCCGGAGAGCCCGAGCAGCACGCGGTCGGCGCCGACCTGGTCGCGGACCCGGTCGGTGAGGTCGCGCGCGATGTGGCCGGCGTCCCAGAGCGCATCGCACGCGCAGATCTCGCGCACGAAGCGCTCGAGCAGCTTCGTGCCCTGGCGCGTGTGCGTGACCTCGGGATGGAACTGCACGGCGTAGTAGCGCCGCGCCGGGTCCTCCATCGCCGCGAGCGGCGCGTTGTGCGAGCGCGCGCTCGCCCGGAAGCCCGGCGGCAGCGCCTCGACGCGGTCGCCGTGGCTCATCCAAACGTCGAGCAGGCCGCCGCCCGCCGGCCCCGGCCGGTCGGCGATGCCGCGGAACAGCACCGAGTCCGCGCCCGCCTCGACCTCGGCGTAGCCGAACTCGCGGTGGCTCGACGGCAGCACGCGCCCGCCGAGCTGCGCCGCCATGGTCTGCATGCCGTAGCAGATGCCGAGCACCGGCACGCCCAGCCGGAACACCGCGTCGGGGGCGCGCGGCGCGGCGGTCTCGGTGACCGACTCCGGGCCGCCGGAAAGGATGATGCCGCGCGCGCCGAAGGCCTCGACCGCGGCGTCGCCGACGTCCCAGGGATGGATCTCGCAATAGACGCCGAGCTCGCGCACGCGCCGCGCGATCAGCTGTGTGTACTGCGCGCCGAAGTCGAGGATCAGGATGCGGTGAGCGTGGATGTCACGCGGATCGACGGGCGCGGGGGTTGGATTCACGGTTCAGCTGACCCGATAGTTCGGAGCTTCCTTGGTAATCGTCACGTCGTGCACGTGGCTCTCGCGCACGCCGGCGTTGGTGATGCGCACGAAGCGCGGCTTCTGCCGTAGTTCCTCGATGCTGTTGCTGCCGGTGTAGCCCATCGCCGCGCGCAGGCCGCCGGTCAGCTGGTGCAGGATCGCGACGACGCTGCCCTTGTACGGCACGCGCCCCTCGATGCCCTCGGGGACGAGCTTCTCGAGCTCGGTGGTCGTGTCCTGGAAGTAGCGGTCGGCGGAGCCGTTGCGCTGCGCCATCGCGCCCAGAGAGCCCATGCCGCGGTAGGACTTGTAGGACGCGCCCTGGTAGAGCTCAACCTCGCCCGGCGACTCCTCGGTGCCGGCGAACAGGCCGCCGATCATCACGCAGTGCGCGCCGGCGGCGAGCGCCTTGGCGATGTCGCCGGAGAAGCGGATGCCGCCGTCGGCGATCAGCGGCACGCCGCTCTTGGCGAGCGCGGCCGAGACGTTGGCGACCGCGCTGATCTGCGGCACGCCGACGCCGGCGACGATGCGGGTGGTGCAGATCGAGCCCGGGCCGATGCCGACCTTGACGCCGTCGGCGCCCGCGTCGACGAGCGCGAGCGCGGCTTCGGCGGTGACGATGTTGCCGCCGATCACGTCGAGCTCGGGGTAGGCCTTCTTGATCCGCGAGACCATCTCGAGCACGCCCTTCGAGTGGCCGTGCGAGGTGTCGACGACGACCACGTCGACGCCGGCCTCCCGGAGCTGCGCGACGCGGTCGAGCGTGTCGGGGCTCGTGCCGACGGCGGCACCGGCCCGGAGGCGCCCGCTCGCGTCCTTGCAGGCGCGCGGGAACTCTGTCGCCTTCTGGAAGTCCTTGACGGTGATCATGCCCTTGAGGCGGCCCGCGGCGTCCACCACCAGCACCTTCTCGATGCGGTGCTTGTGCAGCAGCGTGAGCACCTCGTCCTTCGGGGCGTTCTCGCGCACCGTGATCAGCCGTTCTTTCGGCGTCATCACGGTCGTGACCGGCGCGTCGTAGCGCTGCTCGAAGCGCAGGTCGCGGTGCGTCACGATGCCGACGACCTCGAGGTCCGTCGTCACGACCGGCACGCCCGAGATGCCCTTCGAGCGGGTCAGGTCGATGACCTCGCGGATCGTCTTGTCGGGCGTGACGGTGATCGGGTCCGAGATCACGCCGCTCTCGTACTTCTTGACGCGCAGCACCTCGCGCGCCTGCGCGGCCGGCGTCATGTTCTTGTGGATGATGCCGATGCCGCCCTCCTGCGCGAGCGTGATCGCGAGGCGCGCCTCGGTGACGGTGTCCATCGCCGCCGAGACCGTCGGCAGGTTGAGGCGGATGTGGCGCGTCAGGCGCGTCGACAGGTCGACGTCGCGCGGCAGTACGTCGGAGTACGCCGGGACGAGGAGCACGTCGTCGAAGGTGAGCGCTTCTTCGTCGATACGCATGGGCGTTCCTCTGCCGCGACTGGTTGCGGCGGGGCCGATGCGGCGCGCACTGGCTCCGCCGGGGAGCCTGAGTAAAGCCGGGCAGTTTACCCGCACTCCTCCCGTCCGTAAACAGCCGCCGGCGCCATCGGCGGCGGGCCGCGGGCGGTAAGATCCGCGCGATGCAACGTCCCGTCGAGCCCGCGCCGCGCCGCGAGGTCTACACCGTCTCGCGCCTCAACCGCGAGGCGCGCGTGCTGCTCGAGGCCGGGCTGCCGCCGTGCTGGATCGAGGGCGAGCTGTCGAACTTCGCCCGTCCCTCCTCCGGCCACTGGTACTTCACGCTCAAGGACGCCGACGCGCAGGTGCGCTGCGCGATGTTCCGCAACGCGAACCTGCGCGTGCGCGTCGCACCGAAGGACGGCATGCACGTAGTGCTGCGGGCGCGCGTGAGCCTCTACGAGGCTCGCGGCGAGTACCAGCTGATCGCCGAGCATCTCGAGGAGGCCGGCGAAGGGGCGCTGCGCCGCCGTTTCGAGGAGCTCAGGGCCCGGCTCGCGGCCGAGGGCCTATTCGACCAGGCGCTGAAGCGCGAGCTGCCGCGCCTGCCGCGGCGCATCGGCGTCGTGACCTCGCCGACCGGCGCCGCGATCCGCGACATCCTGCACGTGCTCGCGCGCCGCTTCCCGGCGGTGCCGGTACTCATCTACCCGGTGCCGGTGCAGGGCGCAGGCGCGGCCGCCGAGATCGCCGCGGCGATCCGGCTCGCGTCGGAGCGTCGCGACGCCGACGTCCTGATCCTCGCCCGCGGCGGCGGCTCGCTCGAGGACCTGTGGGCCTTCAACGAGGAGCCGGTCGCGCGCGCGATCCGCGCCTCGGCGATCCCGGTCGTCAGCGGCGTCGGCCACGAGGTGGACTTCACGATCGCCGACTTCGCCGCCGACGCGCGCGCGCCGACGCCCTCGGGCGCCGCGGAGATCGTCGTCCCCGACCGCGCCGAGTGGCGTCGCAGCCTGCTCGCGACCGGCGAGCGCCTGTCCCGCGCCTGGCGCCGCCTGGGCGGCCGGGCCCGCGAGCGCCTGG
>JBBIKV010000119.1:0-9432 GCA_037445285.1 Nevskiaceae bacterium
CGGCGTCGGGACCGGGGTCGGCGTCGCGGCCGGCGCTGTCGTGGCGGCAACGCGGCGTGCGGCGGCCGGCCGGCCGTCCAGCCGCCACGCCGTCATGTGTTCGCGCACTTCGCGCTTCGCCTCGGCCGCTGAAATCGCCTGCACCTCGGCTGCCGTCGGCAGCGTGAGCACGACGCCCGCGTGCATGCGGTTGATGTTGCCGTCGAAGGCCTTCGGGTTTGCCCGGAAGATGGCGATCATCGTCCGCTGGACGAGGAGTTCGGTGCGTGCACCGGCGCGGCGTGCGATGGCACGCAGCGTGTCCCGCGGGCCGATAAGGTGCCGGGCGGGCTCGCCGGAGGGATTGGGATCGACGGCGGGTGGTGTCGGGGTCGACTCCGCCTTGGTCGCGGGCGCGGGCGCTGGTGCGGCCGTGGGCGCTGGCGCAGGAGTCGGCGTGGCCGCCACGGCCACGCCGGGGACTTGGGTGCTGGGGGAATAGCCGGCTGGATCGAGCAGCAGGGAATACTCGCGCACCAATTCGCCGTTTCCCCAGCGCAGATCGACCAGGAAGCTGACCAAGGGGTCGGTGAAGGCCTCGTTCGATCGAATGTTGAGCACGGGCCGTCCCTGCGCATCGAGTCCGACTTTGAACGTCGCCGACGACAGGAACGACGGGCGGTCCGCTCCGTAGCGCTGGAACACGTCGCGGCTCGCGACCTTTGCCGTGAGCGCGGCCAGTTCGTCGCGGGTGGCGCCGACGATGTCGATCTGCGCCGACAGCGGCTCGTTGAGCGCGGAGTCGATGCGGATTTCGCCGAGGCCGAGGGCGCGCGCCGCGCTCGGCAGGGACATGGCCAGCATCAACATGATCGGATAGGGTCCGCGTGACATCGTCTGCTCCAGAGTGCTCGTCAAATTCCATTTGTCCAGGATCGAATCGGGCGGGGCACGGACGGTCCGCGACCAGCATGCGGTGCATCGCACACCACTGATTTACCTCAGGCAAATGCTATGCGACAGAATCTGGCGTTGGATAGGGGAGATGTCCAAGACTTCGACGCAGTTCACGCATGTCACGGGTCCCGGACCTACAGGAACCCCGCACGAAGCGGCTGGCTCCACTGCGGCCTGCCGTGCCGGATCGCGAGGTCCGCCGCCGCCTCCCAGTCGTAGGGAATGGCGATGAGTTCGGCGCTCCAACCGGACGGGGATCGCTCGACGATGGCATAGCGTGCATGCGGTGAGCCGATTTCGAGCATGTGCGGGATGGGATGGTGCCCCTCATAGGCTTGAATTCCGACACTGCCGGGATTGACGATCGTCCGTCCGTCGCGCAGCCGGGCGACGCGCGGGATGTGCGTGTGGCCGCAGAGGATGAGCGGCGCGTCGCACGCGCCGGTGCGCTCCTCGATCTGCGCGAGGGTGGCGGGAATCAATTCACCGCCGCGGATGTTCTCCAAAAAGCAGTCGACGTCGTTTTGCGGCGTCGCATGGCACATGAACACATCGTCCGTGGCCCACCGCGTCGCCGGCAGCGCCGTCAGCCACGCGCGCTGTGCCGGCGTGATCGCCTCTGCCGCGTAGCGGTCCGAGGCGCCCATGGCGGCGAGATCGGCGGCGAGCAGTTGACGCTCGTGATTTCCCTTGATGGTCGGCAACTCGAGCGCCATCAGGCGCTCCGCCGTCTCGCGGGGGAGCAGGGGGCCCGAGAGCAGGTCTCCCAGGTTGACGGTCAGGTCGACGCCGCGGCGGCGGATGTCCGTGAGGACCGCCTCGAGAGCGCCCAAATTACCGTGAATGTCGGACAGGGCGGCGATTCTCATCGGGGCATGCGGACGGCGGGGTTGTGCGAAGCAGCGCCGGCACGATGCGATGCAGCGCCGCGCACGATGGCGGCGTGCAGTTCGGTCGCGGCGGCGCGAATGGCCGCCGGGGTGGCGTCTCCGGCATAGATGATGCCGCGGGAGGAATTGACCAGCAGCCCCGTCCCGTCGGGCATCAATCCGGCGGCCAGGGTGGCCTCGAGATCCCCCCCCTGGGCGCCGATTCCCGGGACGAGGAACCACAGGGTGGGATGGGCGCGGCGCAGTTCGGCCATCTCCCGCGGGTAGGTTGCGCCCACCACCAGCAGCAGATTTCCGAGTCCGTTCCAGTCCCGGTCGGCCCGTTCGGCCACCCTGCGATACAACGGCAGACCGTCGACGAGGAGGTCCTGAAAGTCGCGCGCGCCGGGGTTCGAGGTGCGACACAGCAGGATCGCACCCCGGTCCGGCCGCGCGATGAATGGTCGAACCGAGTCGTCGCCCATGTAGGGGTTGATGGTCACGGCATCCGCCCCATAGCGGTCGAAGGCCTCGCTGGCGTAGGCGGCGGCGGTGTTGCCGATGTCGTTGCGTTTCGCGTCCAGGATGACGAGCGCATGCGGTGCGCGTTCGCGGGCGTAGCGAATGCTGGCCTCGAGTTCCGCCTCCTTTCCCAGGGCGCTGTAGAAGGCGATTTGCGGCTTGTAGGCGGCGGCCAGGTCGGCGGTCGCATCGATGATGCGGCGGTTGAAGGCCAGCAGCGGCTGCCGCTCGCCCGCGAGGTCCGGCGGCAGTTTGGCCGGATCCGGGTCGAGCCCGACACAGAGCAGGCCGCCGCTCGTGGTTCGAGCCCGGCAGAGACGTTCGGCAAACATCGGGGACATGGCCCATGATAACGGGCCGCCGCCCCGTTGGGAGTATGCTTCGTCCTCGACATGAGAGCCGCCGTGACCCCCAAGCTTCGCACCGGTCCGCGATTAGTGCTGCAACCGGCCAGTCGCCGGGCCGCCCGGCATGCGGGGACGAACGCCCTGAAGCGGTTTTTCGCGATTGCCGACAGTTGGGAGTTGTCGCCCCTGCAGCAATGCCGGCTGCTGCGGATTCCGTCGCCCCAGGTGCTCGCCCGCTACCGGCTGGGTCAGGCGCCCCGCCTGTCCGCGAGCCAGCAGGAGCGCGCCGCGCTGATCGGCAGCATCCAGCAGTCCCTGACGGCGGGCTCGGATGCCAAGGACCGGGCCTGGGCCTGGGTGCATGCGCCGCATGACGGGCCGCCGTTCGAGGGCGACAGCCCGCTCTACTTCATGCTGGAGAAGGGGCTGCCCGCGCTGCGGGAAGTGGCGCGCCTGCTGGTGCGCGAAAGCGAGCCCCGGTAGGGGGACCCATGGCCCGCTCAGGCCCCGGGCGCCGGCGCGGCGCCCCTGCCGCTCATCGTGCGTCTGGGTTATACTGGAGAGCTATTCCGATGCGAATGTGGCGGAATTGGTAGACGCGCCAGACTTAGGATCTGGTGGGGTAACCCGTGCGAGTTCGAGTCTCGCCTTTCGCACCATCGCGAGCAACATCGATTCCAACCTTAAGAAGGATTGACATGCAGGTTTCCGTCGAGAGTACCGGTAAATTGGAGCGCCGCATGCAAGTGCAGGTGCCGGCCGAACGTGTCAGCAAGGAAATCGCCTCGCGATTGAAACAGCTGAGCCGAACCGCCCGTTTGAACGGCTTCCGGCCCGGCAAGGCGCCGCTCACGGTGATCCGCCAGCAATTCGGGCCCCAGGTGCATCGCGAAGTGATCGGCGAACTCATGCAGTCGAGCTTCTCCGAGGCCGTGACGCAGAACCAGCTGGCGCCGGCGGGCAATCCCCGGATCGAACCGCAGAGCGTCGGCGAAGGCCAGGACCTCAGGTACGTGGCGATCTTCGAGGTCTTTCCGGAGGTCTCGCTGCAGCCCGTCGATTCGCTGGAGATCGAGCGCACCACCGCCGAGGTGACGGACGCCGACGTCGACGCGATGATCGAGCGGCTGCGCAAGCAGCAGATGAAATTCTCCGCGGTCAACCGGGCCGCGGCGGGCGGCGACAAGGTCACGGTGGATTTCGAGGGTTCCATCGACGGCGTGCCGTTCGCGGGCGGCAAGGGCGAGAACGTGCCGATCGTGATCGGCGAGAACCGCATGCTGCCGCAGCTCGAACAGGGCCTGCTGAACGCGGCGCCGGGCGAACAGAAGCTCATCGAGGTCGATTTTCCCGCCGACTACCGCGCCACCGACCTCGCCGGCAAGCGGGCGAGCTTCAAGGTCGACGTCAAGACCGTCGAAGAGCCGTCGCTGCCGGCCCTCGACGAGGAATTCTGCGTCGCCTTCGGTGTGACCGAAGGGGGCGTCGAGAAGCTGCGTGAGGACGTGGCCGCGAACATGCGCCGTGAACTCGATCAGACGCTGCGCACCCGCAACAAGGCGGCCGTCATGGAGAAGATCCATCAGGCGAATCCGCTCGAGGTCCCCAACGCGTTGATCGAATCCCAGGTGCGCGACATGCAGATCGAAGCGATGCGCCGCAGCGGCACCAAGGACGCCTCGCAGGCTCCGCCGCCCGAGCCGTTCGTGGAGCCGGCGCGCCGGCGCGTGGCGCTCGGGTTATTGTTCAATGACATCATCCGCCGCGAGAAGATCACGCTCGATCCGGTGCGCTCGAATGCGCGCCTCGAGGAGATGGTCGGCGCCTACGGGGACGGGGCGGCGCTGAAGCGTGCCTACCAGCAAAACGCGGATGCGATGCGCCAGATCGAGAGCCTGGCGCTGGAGGATCAGGTGGTGGACTGGATCCTGTCGCATGCCAGGGTGCGCGACAAGCCGTCGTCGTTCAAAGAGTTGATGAACTTTGAGGGTTGATTCGCATTACCTGCCTTGAAATGGGGCTTCACTGGCCTTAAGTTGACTGGTCACTTTCTCCGTACATTTTTAATAGGGCGACATTCCATGACGACTCGTGCACTCAATCTGGTCCCGATGGTGGTGGAACAGACCGCCCGTGGCGAGCTGGCTTATGACATTTATTCGCGGCTGCTCAAGGAACGGGTGATCTTCATCGTCGGGCCGGTCGAGGACTACATGGCGAACCTGGTGGTGGCGCAGCTGCTGTTCCTGGAATCCGAGAATCCCGAGAAGGACATCGCCCTCTACATCAATTCGCCCGGCGGCTCGGTGAGCGCGGGCCTGGCCATCTACGACACCATGCAGTTCATCAAGCCGGACGTGAGCACCATTTGCGTGGGCCTCGCGGCCTCCATGGGCGCCGTGCTGTTGGCGGGCGGGGCCGCCGGCAAGCGCTATTCGCTGCCGAACTCCAAGATCATGATCCACCAGCCGTCGGCCGGCTTCCAGGGCCAGGCCTCGGACATCGACATCCACGCCCGCGACGTCATGGAGACCAAGCAGCGGCTGAACGGCATTCTGGCGAAGCACACCGGGCAGACCATCGATCGCATCAAGCAGGACAGCGACCGCGACAACTTCATGACCGCCGAGACCGCAAAAGCCTACGGAATCGTCGATTCGATGCTGGAGAAGCGCGGCGAATTGCTGGTCGAGGCCTGATGGGTCCTGAGTCCGCCCCGGTCGGCCGGTCCCGGCGGGGTCGGGGGGATCCCGGTCACAGCCCTGAAGGCCCCTTCTTTGCGGAAGGTCAATTGGGTGCTATATAGTGAGTGTCGAAGCCGCGTTTCAGCCCAAGGCCGAGACCCGGTCAACCTGAGGACACAATGAGCGAAGATTCCCGCGGCAAGCATGATGACGGCAAACTGTTGTATTGCTCCTTCTGTGGGAAGAGCCAACACGAAGTAAGGAAGTTGATCGCCGGCCCGTCCGTATTCGTCTGCGACGAATGCGTCGAGCTGTGCAACGACATCATCCGGGAGGAGCTCGAGGAGCGCGCCGAGCGCACCCGCGACAAGCTGCCGAAGCCCCAGGAGATCAAGAAGGTTCTGGACGAATACGTGATCGGGCAGGAGCGCGCCAAGCGCGTGCTGTCGGTCGCCGTCTACAACCATTACAAGCGGCTGCAGACCCGCGGCACCGAGGGTGTGCGCTCGCGCGACGAGGTCGAACTCGCGAAGAGCAACATCCTCCTCATCGGACCCACGGGCTCCGGCAAGACGCTGCTCGCCGAAACCCTGGCGCGACTGCTCAACGTGCCGTTCACCATCGCCGACGCGACGACCCTCACCGAAGCCGGCTATGTCGGCGAGGACGTCGAGAACATCATTCAGAAGCTCCTGCAGAAATGCGACTACGACGTCGAGAAGGCGCAGACCGGGATCGTGTACATCGATGAGATCGACAAGATCTCGCGCAAATCCGACAATCCGTCGATCACTCGCGACGTGTCGGGCGAGGGCGTCCAACAGGCGCTCTTGAAGCTGATCGAGGGAACCATCGCCTCCGTGCCGCCGCAGGGCGGCCGCAAGCACCCGCAGCAGGAATTCCTGCAGGTCGACACGACCAACATCCTCTTCATCTGCGGCGGCGCATTCGCCGGTCTCGAAAAGATCATCATGAACCGCACCCACAAGAGCGGCATCGGCTTCATGGCCGAGGTCCGGGAACAGAACGCCCGGCCGCACGGCAACGACGTGTTCCACGACACGGAGCCCGAGGATCTCATCAAATACGGCCTGATCCCCGAGTTTGTCGGCCGCCTGCCGGTCGTCGCCACGCTCGAGGAGCTCGACGAAGACGCCCTGATCTCGATTCTGCTCCAGCCGAAGAACGCCCTGACCAAGCAGTACCGGAAGCTCTTCGACATGGAAGGGGTCGAACTCGATTTCCGCGAGGACGCGCTGCGCTCGGTGGCGCGCAAGGCCATGCAGCGCAAGACCGGCGCCCGCGGACTGCGCACCATTCTCGAGAACGTGCTGCTCGACACCATGTACGACCTGCCGTCGCTGCGCAACGTCCAGAAGGTGGTGGTCGACGAACAGGTGATCGAGGGGCAGAGCAAACCCTACATCGTCCATCGGGCCGAGGAGACTCGGCTGGTGGCTCCGGTTGAAGAACAGCGGCGCCCGACGGGCTCGGACCACCTTTGAGTCTGCACTGAACGTAGGCTTGAAACTCACCGTGGGCGGCCGCATGTCCTCAGCTGAACTGCTGTACATGCCACAACCATAAGGCCAAGCCTAGTGAGCGACGAACCGATTATCGATCTTCCGACCGCAGTCCCCACCCAGGCCGGCATGCCCGTGCTGCCCCTGAGGGACGTGGTGGTGTACCCGCACATGGTCATTCCGCTCTTCGTCGGGCGGGAGAAATCCATCGTCGCGCTCGATCTGGCCATGAAGGCCGACAAGCGCATTCTCCTCGTCGCCCAGAAACAGGCCGACGTCGACGACCCCAAGGGCGAGGATCTCTACCGCGTCGGCACCGTCGCGACCATCCTGCAGCTGCTCAAGCTGCCCGACGGCACCGTCAAGGTGCTGGTCGAGGGTGTCGACCGCGCCAGCATCGAGAAGCTGATCGAGGGCGAGTTCTTCTCGGCCCAGGTCACGGCGCTGCCGGATCTCGAGCGCTACGAGGAGCGGGAGATGGACGTGCTCACGCGCTCGGTCATCACCCAGTTCGAACAATACGTGAAGCTGAACAAGAAGGTGCCGCCGGAGATCCTTACCTCGCTCGCCGGCATCGAGCAGGCCGGCCGGTTGGCGGACACGGTTGCGGCGCACATGTCGCTGAAACTGTCCGAGAAGCAGAAGGTGCTCGAGATACCCGACGTGCGCAAGCGCCTGGAGCACATGCTCGCCGTGATCGAGGGCGAGATGGACGTGCTGCAGATCGAAAAGCGCATCCGCGGCCGCGTCAAACAGCAGATGGAGAAGAGCCAGCGCGAGTACTACCTCAACGAGCAGATGAAGGCCATCCAGAAGGAACTCGGCGAACTCGACGATGCGCCGAACGAGATCGGCGAGCTCGAAAAGCGCATCAAGGCGGCGGGCATGCCGAAGGAGGCGCGCGACAAGGCCAATTCCGAACTCGCCAAGCTGAAGCTCATGTCGCCGATGTCGGCGGAAGCCACCGTGGTGCGCAACTACGTCGACTGGCTGGTGAAGTCGCCCTGGAAGAAGCGCAGCAAGGTGCACCTCGACATCACCGCCGCGGAAAAAGTCCTCGAGGCCGATCACTACGGCCTGGAGAAGGTCAAGGAGCGCATCGTCGAATATCTCGCCGTGCAGCAGCGCGTGAAGAACCTGCGCGGGCCGATCCTGTGCCTCGTGGGTCCCCCGGGCGTGGGCAAGACCTCGCTCGGCCAGAGCGTGGCGCGGTCGACGAACCGCAAGTTCGTGCGCATGTCGCTCGGCGGCGTGCGCGACGAGGCGGAGATCCGCGGGCACCGGCGCACCTACATCGGGTCCATGCCCGGCAAGATCATCCAGAATCTCGCCAAGTGCGGCGTGCGCAATCCGCTGTTCCTGCTCGACGAAGTCGACAAGATGTCGATGGATTTTCGCGGCGATCCGTCCTCGGCGCTGCTCGAGGTGCTGGATCCCGAACAGAACAGCACGTTCAACGACCATTATCTCGAGGTGGACTTCGATTTGTCCGAAGTGATGTTCGTGTGCACGGCGAACAGCCTGAACATTCCGGCGCCGCTGCTCGACCGCATGGAGGTGATCCGCATTCCGGGCTACACCGAGGACGAGAAGGCGAACATCGCGCGGCGTTATCTGCTGCCGAAGCAGATCAAGCAGAACGGCTTGAAGCCGGGCGAACTGGAGGTGGCCGACGTCGCCATCCAGGACACGATCCGCTATTACACGCGCGAAGCGGGCGTGCGCAACCTGGAGCGCGAACTCTCCAAGATCAGCCGCAAAGCGGTCAAACAGCTGCTCCTGCGCCCAAGCGAAAAGACCGTGAGCATCGATTCGAAGAATCTGGACAATTATCTCGGGGTGCGCCGCTTCCGCTACGGCAAGGCGGAGGAGAGCAACCGCGTGGGCCAGGTGACCGGGCTGGCGTGGACAGAGGTGGGCGGCGAATTGCTCACCATCGAGGCGGCCGTGGTGGCCGGCAAGGGCAAGCTCACGCACACCGGCCAGTTGGGCGAGGTGATGCAGGAGTCGATCCAGGCCGCGATGACCGTGGTGCGCAGCCGCTCCGCCATGCTCGGGCTCGACGTGGATTTCTACCAGAAGGCCGACGTGCACATTCACGTGCCGGAAGGCGCCACGCCGAAGGACGGTCCGAGCGCGGGCATCGGCATGTGCACGGCGCTGATCTCGGCGCTCACCAAGATCCCGGTGCGTTCGGACGTCGCCATGACGGGAGAGATCACGCTGCGGGGCGAAGTGCTGCCGATCGGCGGGCTGAAGGAGAAGCTGCTGGCGGCACACCGTGGCGGCATCACCACCGTGTTGATTCCCGACGACAACACCAAGGATCTCGCGGAGATTCCCGACAATATCAAGGAAAAGCTCGATATCCGCTCGGTCAAATGGATCGACGAGGTGCTGCAGGTGGCGTTGACCCACATGCCGGTGCCGGTGCCGGCCGTCGATCCGGTCAAGCCCGAGGCCATCGCCGGCGAAAAGCGCCGCCGCAAGCCGGCGCGCGGCAAGGCCCAGGCCCGGGCGCACTGAGACTCCGGCGCGCGCAGCGGTCCTG
>JBBIKV010000120.1:0-9232 GCA_037445285.1 Nevskiaceae bacterium
CGCCATCCTCGGTGACCCTCATGGAGCGGAATTTATAAATCGCAATTTCGCGGCCATCCAGTCCATAGCGGCGCTGTTTGAAGATGATCGGCCCCGGCGAGGAGACCTTGACCATGACCGCGACCAACGCGAGCAGCGGCAGCAGCATCATCAGGATGGTCAGCGACAGCACGATGTCCGTGATTCGCTTCGCCACGCCGCGATAGCCGTAGAACGGCGTTTCGCACATGGCGACCACCGGGATGCCGTGAATCTCGCCGGAACGGGCCTGGATGAGGTCGAATACGAACACGTCCGGCACGTAGTAGATCGACGTCGTCGTGTCGCGCAGATCGTCGAGCAGATTCATGACCCGCTTGACGTGGCGGATCGGCAGGGCGATGAAGATGACGTCCGTGTGATTTGCTTTGACATAGTTGCCGAGTTCGCTCAGCCGCCCGATCAGCTTGGCATCCGATTCCATGCCGAGCCGGTCGCTGCTTCTGTCGTCGAAGAAGCCGGCCACCTCCAGGCGCATGCTGGGGTTCCGCTTCAGGCGGCGTGCGAGTTCGAGGCTGCTGGAGTTGTACCCGGCGACGACCGCCCTGCGGCTGTCGAATGCGTTGAGTAGAAAGCGCCGCATGAGCTCCTGCATTCCGAGGGCGGCCATGACGAGCGCCACCGGGGTGATCGCCGCCCAGGTGAGGAAAACTTTCCGCGGATAGGCTTGCAGCGGCGACTTGGTGACATAGCCGATGGCCAGCAGCACCGCCAACAGCACGAACCAGCGGAAGATCACGTCCACGACGGCGGACACCCGCGGCGAAGTCAGCTGGGAGCTGACCTCGCGGGGCGGTTGGACCAGCACGAGGCAGAGCACCACCACGATGACGATGGCCGAGGAGGAGGGGTCGAACGAGTTGCCAAGCAGGATGGTCGTGGCATAGAGCAAGGCGATCGCGACGAATGCCGGCATGACGGCCTGCGCTGCAGCGAGTAGTGCAATGAGGAGGCTTTGTTTGGCGAGGACCGGCTGGGGCATCTCTAATCCGTTAAATCGGCATGATCTGCCGAGCCTCGCGATCGCGACGCGGCTCCGATACTACAGCAAGACGACAGATTGTCGTCCATTGCCGGCGAATTGAGTGTGACCCAACTCCAATATTCGGGCGACAAAGGTTAAATCGCCCGCCCCGGTGCTATTCTAGTACATCATGACCAATGTTCCATTACTGGATCTTAAGGCCCAGTTCGCACAGATCCGCGCCGAGGTTTTACCGCTGATCGCCCGGGTGTGCGAAAGCCAGCAGTTCATCCTCGGCGAGCACGTACGCGGTCTGGAAGACGAGCTTGCGAGTTATAGCGGCACTCCGTACGGGGTGGGCGTTTCCTCCGGCACCGATGCACTGTTGCTGGCGCTCATGACGCTCGGAATCGGCGCCGGCGATGAAGTTATCACCACACCGTTCACTTTTTTCGCGACCGCGGGAACCATTGCGCGCGCAGGCGCCCGACCGGTGTTTTGCGACATCGATCCCGTCACCTTCAACCTGTCGCCGTCCGCCGTGCAGCGCTTCATCGAGGAGGAGTGCGACGTCCGCGGGTCGGATCTGATCCGCCGCAGCACGGGCGGGCGCATCAAGGCGCTGATGCCGGTCCATTTGTACGGCCAGTCTGCGGACATGGACCCGCTCATGACCATCGCGCGGTGCCACGGCCTCAAGGTGATCGAGGACGCCGCCCAGGCGATCGGCACCGAATACCATGGCGGGGTGCGGGTCGGTTCGATCGGGGACATCGGCTGTTTCTCGTTCTTTCCCTCCAAGAATCTCGGCGCCTTCGGCGATGCGGGACTTTGTACGACGCGCGATGCCGAGGTCGCCGAACGCATGCGCGTGCTGCGTGTGCACGGCGGCAAACCCAAGTACTACCACGCGCTGATCGGCGGCAATTTCCGCATCGACGAACTGCAGGCCGCGGTGCTGCGCGTCAAATTGAAGTACCTGGATGGCTGGACGGCCGCGCGTCGGCGCAATGCGGCGTTTTACGATCGCGCCTTCGCCGCCGCGGGCCTGAGCGACCGGTTGGTGACGCCGAAGGCTGTCGCGGGCCAGCGCCACATCTTCAATCAATACGTCGTGCGTTCCCGTCGACGCGACGACTTGAAACTGTTTCTCACCGAACGCGGCATCGGCACGGAGATCTATTATCCCGTGCCGCTCGACCGGCAGGAATGCTTCGCCTACCTGGGATATGCGCCCGGCGCCTTCCCGGAGTCTGAGCGGGCGGCCGCGGAAACCCTGGCGTTGCCGATCTATCCGGAACTCACCGAAGAGCAGCTGTCGCACGTGGTGGCGAGCGTGGCGGCATTCCATGCCCTCAACCCTTCTTGAAGTCCTCGGGCAGCAGTTGGTGGCGCGACAGCAGCTTGTAGAAATCCGTGCGGTTGCGCTTTGCCAGCCGCGCCGCCTGGCTGACGTTGCCGCCGGTGATCTGCAGGATCTGTGACAGGTAGTTGCGCGTGAACTCGTCGCGCGCCTCGTCGAAGGACGTCAGGCGCGCGGGACTGCCGCCCAGCGACTGTTGAACCAGTTCGGCGGTGATGATGGCGCCGTGGGACAGGGCGACGTTCTGCCGGACCACGTTGTACAGCTGGCGCACGTTGCCGGGCCACTCGGCCGTCGCCAGCAGTTCCACCGCCTCCGGCGCGTAGATCTTGCGCTGGCCGGTCTCCTTGGCGATCTGTTCCAGGAAATGCGCCACCAGCAGGGGGATGTCCTCGCGCCGCCGTCCGAGCGGGGGCATGTCGATCTGCACGACGTTCAGCCGGTAATACAGATCCTCGCGAAATTGTCCGCTCACCATGAGCTGGTTCAAGTCGCGATGGGTTGCGGAAATGATGCGCACGTTGGTGGGCACGGCTTCATCGCTGCCCACGTGGCGGATCTGGCTTTCCTGCAGCACGCGCAGCAGTTTCACCTGCAGGCGCATGGGCAGGTCGGCGACTTCGTCGAGCAGCAGCGTGCCGCCCTCGGCCGTTTCGAACAGACCCTTCTGCGAGCGGGTGGCGCCGGCGAACGCCCCCTTCTCGTGGCCGAACAGTTCGGACTCGAGCAGATTCTCCGCCATCGCGCTGCAATTCACCGCCACGAAGGGCTTGTTGCGGCGCGGACTCGCGTTGTGGATCGCCTGGGCCAGCAGTTCCTTGCCGGTGCCGCTCTCACCGGTCAGGAGGACGCGCGCATCGGTGCCGGCCACCATGTTGGCCTGCGCCAGCTTGTCCTCCATCAACTGATTGCGCGTGATGATGCTGGCGCGCCAATCCTCGTCGACGTGGGCGAAGCCCGAGACCTTGAGGGCTTTCTGCACGTGATCGAGCAGCTCCTGCTTCTCCACCGGTTTGGTCAGGAAGCCGAATGCGCCGCTCTGGGTCGCATGCACCGCGTCGGGGATGGTGCCGTGCGCGGTGAGAATGATGACGCGCAGGCCGGGCCAGCGGCTCTGCAGTTCCTTCAGCAGCCCGATGCCGTCCATCTGGTCCATGCGCAGGTCGGTAATCACGAGATCCGGTCGGAATCGGGTGCAGGCCGCGAGCGCCGCGGCGGCGCTCTCCACCGCCTCGACCTCGTAGTTCTCGGCGCGCAGCCGGATCGTCAGCAGCCGCAGCAGGCCGGGGTCGTCGTCGACGACCAGGATGCGCGCCTTGCGCTTCTGGGGTGTCGAGGTGTCGCGGGCGGTCGGGTGCAATCCAAACCCCAGGGGGGTGGTGGCGGCGATCGAATAGGCGTTCACTTCAGTCTCTCCCGGCTCTCAAGGCGCATGCGACCCGTTCGCCCCGCGATCGTTGATGGATCGTTCGATGTGAGTGATCGCATCGAGCTTCGCCTGCGCCTCGTCCAAAGCCTTGCGCAATCGCGCATTCTCGTCCACTTCCGCCGTCAGGCGACGGTTGAGGGTCGTCAGCTTGTCGCGCGCGTCGCGTGACGCGTCATCCCGCAGCTTGCCGTTCTCGGTCAGCAGCACCAGGCGCTCGTCGACCTGTTCGAGTTCCACCGAGGCCAACAAACGCTCCACGGGCAACAGAGTCTCAGGGGTGGCCAGCAGTTCCGCCAACTGTCGCCGCGCGGCGACGGGATCCGACCCTCCGTGGCCGGGGGTGGCGAGCGCCAGCGCCAGTTTGAGCCGGTTGCTGGTGGTGGGCGAGAGCTGCGCCTCGGTTTTGACCGATTGGAACAGCTCCGCCTGGCGGGCGGGATCGCCCGCCGGCAGCGTGTGCATCATGTCCAGGATCGGCGCCAGGACGCTCGCATCGGGCTTGGGGTTCTCGGGGAGGGCCGGGGCCGCCCGCTGCTTCGATTCGAGGCTGCCGAGCGCGCACCCGGTGAGCACTGCCAGCAGCAGGGCGCCGGCGGCGTTGCGCAGGCCCCTATGCCGCATGGGCTTCTTCCCGGGCCGCCGGGACGGCCTGGCGCAGGGGCAGGCGGACGCGAAAATGCGCGCCTCCCGCCTTGGCCTCGAAGATTTCGATACTGCCGCCGTGGGCATTCACGAATTCGGTCACCACCGAGAGCCCGATGCCGGTGCCCTTGACGTGCCCCCCCTGGGGCGTCTTCCCCTGGTAGAACGCTTCGAAGATGCGCTTGCGCTCGTCGGCGGGGATGCCGGGACCGCTGTCGACGACGTCGATGATCAGCTGGTCCCGCTCGCCGCGGGCATTGATGGCGATGGTGCCGCCGCGGGGGGTGAATTTGATGGCGTTCGACAGCAGGTTGTCGAGGATCAGGCGCACCTTGCCTCGATCGGCCCAGGGCGTCAGGTCCTCCACCTGAACGTCGAGCCGCACGCGCTGGGCGATCAGGGTCAGCTGCTGGTTCTCCAGTACCGATTTGACCAGTGGCCGCAGCTTGAACTCGGTGACCTCGAGGCCCACGCTCTTCGCGGCCCAGGCGCTGAAGGACAACAGGTTTTCAATGAGCCGCTGCAATTTCATGCCGTTCTCGCGCAGGATCGCGGCGACCTCGCGCTGCGCACTCTGCAGCTCGCCCACCGCGCCGTCCATCAAGAGTTCCGTTCCTTCGCGGATATTCGCGAGCGGCGTCTTCAATTCATGCGACATGTGTCTCAGGAATCGATTTTTTTCCTGCGCGAGTTCCAACAACCGGCCGCGGAGCCACTCCAACTGCGCCGCCAGCCGCTCGAGGTCCGCCGGTCCCTGGATCGCGATTGGCCGCGAGAACGTGCCGCGGCCGAGTTCACTGATCGCCCGGTCGATGGCGCGGATCGGCCGGCCGAACAGGTAGGTGACCAGGCCCACCACCGCAAGCGTCATCGGCACCAGGAGCAGCGTCTGCCAGAAGAGCCGTTGCTGCGCGCGCTCGCCGGCGACCTGCAGGCCGGCCAGTTCGTGGTCGATCTGCGCGCTGATGCGGTTCGACACGCGGGACGCCATATCCGAGAGGTGGGGGAAGCCGTTGATGACCTCCGCCATGCGCGGCGAGTTCGGAGGCGCGGCGCGCAGCGCCGCGGACAGCCGGTGGGCTTCCGCGAGCAGGGCGTCGGCGTCGGCCCGGGACTGCGCATCGAGCGGCAGGGTGAGCAGCTCGTGCACCGTGGTGTTCAGCCGGTCCTGATTGCGGGTGTAGACCTCGAGCAGTTCGGTATTGCCGATGATCTGGTAGAGGCGGGCGGTGCGCTCGAGCGCGCCGATTTCCTCGAACATGTTCTGGTTGTTGCGGCTGCCCTGGATGCCGTGGATCACCAGCTGCTCACTGCGGTTCGACAGCCGGTTCATCTGCACGGCCGCGTTCACGATCGCGAACAGTAGCGGCGCGGCTACGATCGTGAAGCCGATCAGCATGAGTCCGCTCAATGACTTGGGTCTTGGAAGTCGCATCCCCGGCATTCTAGCAGCAGGCATCCGCTAGAATCCCGCCATGAACGCAGACGCACCCTATTCGGAGCTTTCCCCTGAAGTCGTGCTGGATGCGCTCGAGGCCGTCGGGCATCGCTGCGACGGCCGGGTGCTGGCGCTCAACAGCTATGAAAACCGCGTGTATCAGATCGGCATCGAGGAGGGCGAGCCGGTGGTCGCCAAGTTCTACCGGCCGGGACGGTGGAGCGATGCGGCGATTCGCGAGGAGCATGCCTTCTCGGCGGAGCTCGCCGCGCAGGAAATTCCGGTGGTGGCGCCGCTGCGCCGGGAGACCGCGGCCGGGGCGGAGTCGCTGTTCACCTACCGGGGCTTCCGTTACGCCGTCTTTCCGCGGCGCGGCGGGCGCTGGCCGGAACTCGGCACGGCGGTCGACCGGGAGTGGGTGGGCCGCTTCCTGGGACGGATCCACGGGGTCGGGCGCGCCGCGCGGTTCCACGAACGAGCGACGTTGAGCGTCCATGATCTCGGGCGCAAGTCCCGGGACTTCATCCTGGACGGCGACTGGATGCCGGACTATCTGGCCGACAAATACGCGGACTTGACGGACGAACTGCTCGCGGAGGTCGAGGCGCAGGCGGACGGCTGGGGCGGCGCCCGGCTCGGCCGGATCCTGGGCGACTGCCACCGCGGCAACATCCTTTGGACGGACCAGGGGCCGCACTTCGTCGATTTGGACGACTGCCTCACCGGCCCCGCCATCCAGGACGTCTGGATGCTGCTCTCCGGCAGTCAGCAGGAAATGCGCTCGGAACTCACCGACCTGTTGCGGGGCTACGAGCAGTTCCTGCCCTTCGACCGCGGTGAACTGGCGCTCATCGAGCCGCTGCGGGCGCTGCGCATGATCCATTACTCCGCCTGGCTGGCGCGCCGCTGGCACGATCCGGCCTTTCCGCGAGCCTTCCCCTGGTTCGCCGAACCGCGTTATTGGGAGGAGCATTACCGCTCGCTCCAGGACCAGCTGGCCGCGGTGACGGGACCGCGGCTCGAGTTGTGATGTGCGGTCCGTTTGGGCGATCATAGGTCGATGACAAGAGGGAGAGTCGTGGTATTCATCGCGGCCGCGCTGCTGGCAGGCTGCAACGGCGACCCGACGCCGTCGACGGCGGTTGCGCAACTCATGCCGAAACCCAAGCCGAAGGTTGCGCCGGTCCCCGTGAAGCGCGGGCCGAGCCGGGAGGAGATGACCGCCGGCATGGTGGAGGCGGTCAGCCTGGCGAAATCCAACGTCGCCGTGGGCCTGAAATTTCAGATGACCGAGCGGCCGGTGCTGGGTGAGCCGCTCGAGGTGGTGGTGGCCGTGTTGCCGGAGTCCGAGGCCGATTCGGCCACTCTGCAGGTTGCCGGGTCCGACGGCCTGCAGTTGCGCGCGGGCACCGCCCTGCGCGAGATCCCCACCATCGAGGCCGGTCAGGTGTACAAGGAGTCCATCAAGGTCACGCCGACCGCCGAGGGGGTCCAGCTCCTCACGCTGACCGTGGCGCTGAAGAACGATGAGACCAGCGAATCGCGGGCGTTTTCCGTGCCCCTGATCGTGGCTCCCGCGGCGGCCTCCGCGGGCACCGCCCGGCACTGACCGGGGCTGCCCGGCCCGGGATCAGGGGGCGCACCATGGCGGTGCACCGTTGCCGGTTGAAATACCGGCGCGGTCCCCCATAACGCTCTACAATGGTCGGTTTCCCCGGGACCTCACTGTGACGCAGAAACTTCGCAACATCGCCATCATCGCGCACGTCGATCATGGCAAGACCACGCTCGTCGATCAGCTCCTCCGTCAGTCCGGCACGCTCGATGCGCGCAAGGATCTGCAGGAGCGCGTCATGGACTCGAACGCCCTCGAGCGCGAGCGCGGCATCACCATCCTCGCGAAGAACACCGCGATCACCTGGGGCGACTTCCGGATCAACATCGTCGATACGCCGGGACACGCCGATTTCGGCGGCGAGGTCGAGCGCGTGCTCGCCATGGTCGACTGCGTGCTGCTGCTCGTGGATGCGGTGGACGGCCCGATGCCACAGACCCGCTTCGTCACCCAGAAGGCGTTCAAGCACGGCCTGCGGCCCATCGTGGTCATCAACAAGATCGACCGGGACGAGGCGCGGCCGGGCTGGGTCCTCGACCAGACCTTCGATTTGTTCGACCAATTGGGCGCGACCGACGAGCAGCTGGATTTCCCGGTGGTGTACGCCTCGGCGCTGCGCGGCTTTGCGGGTCTCGACTCGACGGTGCGCGACGGCGACATGCAGCCGCTGTTCAAGACCATCGTCGATCACTGTCCGCCGCCGGACGTCGATGTCGACGGTCCCCTGCAGCTGCAGGTGACGCTGCTCGATTATTCCAGTTACGTCGGCGCCATCGGTGTCGGCCGCATCAAGCGCGGCACGCTCAAGAAGGGCATGGCCGTGACCGTCATCAACCGGGAGGGGCAGACGCGCCCGGAGCGGATCACCCAGGTCCTCGGTTTTCACGGCCTGACCCGGATCGAGGTCGATTCGGCCTACGCCGGTGACATCGTCGCTTTTGCGGGCATCGCCGAACCGAAGGTCTCCGACACGGTGTGCGATCCGCTGAACGTGGAGGCGCTGCCCTCGCTGACGGTCGACGAGCCGACCATCAGCATGACGTTCGAGGTCAACACCTCGCCGTTCCTCGGCCGTGACGGCAAATTCGTCACCAGCCGGCAGATCCGCGAGCGCCTGGACCGCGAGTCCATCCACAATGTGGCGTTGCGGGTCGAGCCGACGGCCGATCCCGACAAGTTCGTGGTGTTCGGCCGCGGCGAGCTGCATTTGGGCGTGCTGCTGGAGAACATGCGGCGCGAAGGCTTCGAAATGGCCGTCTCGCGGCCGCGCGTCGTCATCAAGCAGATCGACGGCGTGGCGCACGAGCCCTATGAGCAGGTCACCGTGGATGCGGACAGCGAGGCCCAGGGGGCCATCATGCAGGCGCTGGGAAGCCGCGGTGCGGACCTGAAGGACATGCAGGCGGACGGCCGCGGGCGGGTGCGCCTCGACTACATGGTGCCGTCGCGCGGACTCATCGGCTTTCAGACCGAATTTCGCACCATGACCCGCGGCACGGGTCTGCTGCATCACGTGTTCGACCATTACGGTCCCGTGGTGCAGCGCGAACTGGGTCAGCGGCCGAATGGCGTGCTCATCAGCAACGGACAGGGCGTCGCCCTGGCCTATTCGCTGTTCAGCCTGCAGGAGCGGGGCCGCCTGTGCATCGGTCCCGGCGAGGAGTGCTACGAGGGCATGATCATCGGCATGAACAACCGTGATGACGACCTCGTGGTCAACCCCCTCAAGGGCAAGAAGCTCA
>JBBIKV010000121.1:0-9158 GCA_037445285.1 Nevskiaceae bacterium
CACCCGCACGGTCGCGATGAGCGTGCCGGCCACCACCTCGGCGCCCTTCCCGGTCTCGATCGATTCAACGACACCCGCGACCGGCGAAGGCACGTCCATCGATGCCTTTTCCGTTTCGAGGGTGATGAGGGGTTCGTCGACCTGGATTCGCGCGCCCGTGGCCACCAGCACCTCGACGACGGTCACACCCTTCGAATCGCCCATGTCGGGGACCCGTACTTCGATGATATTCATAGCAGCGCCTTCGCGTCGCCCAGAGTCTTGCCCAGGAAGACGACGAAGCGGGCCGCCTCCGCACCGTCGATCACCCGATGATCGTACGACAGCGACAGCGGCAGCATCAGACGCGGCACGAGCGTTCCCTGGTCGTACACCGGTTTCAGGCTCGACTTGGAGACGCCCAGAATGGCCACCTCGGGCGCATTGATGATGGGCGTGAACGCGGTGCCGCCGATGCCGCCGAGACTCGAGATCGTGAAGCTGCCGCCCTGCATTTCGGCGGCCTTCAGCTTGCCCGCCCGGGCCTTCTCCGACAGCGCCGCGAGCGCTCGCGCGATCTCGTACACATCGTACTTGTCTGCGTCCCGGATCACAGGCACCACGAGCCCGTTCGGCGTGTCGGCGGCAAAGCCGATGTGGAAGTACTTCTTGAACACCAGATTCTCGCCGCTCGGGTCGAGCGAGGCGTTGAAGCGCGGGAACTCCTTCAATGCCACGATGCAGGCCTTGACGATGAACGCGAGCGGTGTGAGCTTCACACCCTGCGCCGTGGCCTGCCCCTTCAGCGCGACGCGCTGGGCCTCGAGGTCCGTGATGTCGGCGTCGTCGTGCTGCGTGACGTGCGGCAGATTGATCCAACTCGCCTGCAGGCGGGCACCGGAAATCCGCTGGATGCGCGACAGCGGTTTGATGTCCACGGTGCCGAACTTCGCAAAATCGACCTCCGGCACCTTCGGCAGCGGCGACACGGCAGGCGCCGCCCCCTGCGTCGTGAGAAGCCGCTTCACGTGCGCCTTCACGTCGTCCTGGGTGATGCGGCCCTTCGGTCCCGTGCCCGCGATCTGCCCGAGATCCGCGCCGAGTTCGCGGGCAAACTTGCGCACCGACGGACTGGCGTAGGCCCGCGAAAACGCGTGTTCGTCGATCGCCGCAGCCGCTCGCGGCGGCGGCACCACGGGAGCGCTGCGGGCGGCGTCGGGGACGGGGGCCGCGGTAGATGCTGGGACCGGGGTCGCCGCGGGCGGCGCGGGCGCTGGCGGCGCGGGCACCGCGGGAGTCCGGACCACGGTGGGCGTCGCGGCCTCGGCGGCAGCCGGCTCGAGCAGCAGGATCACCGATCCTTCGGAGACCTTGTCGCCCTGTTTCAGCTTGATCGCGGCAACACGCCCGGCCGCAGGGGCCGGCACGTCCATCGCGGCTTTTTCGGTTTCGATGGTGATGAGCGGCGTTTCCTTGTCGATCCGCTGGCCCTCCTTGACCAGCACTTCGATGACGCTGACATCCTTGAAGCCGCCGATGTCCGGGACCAAGACTTGGATTGGAGTTGTCACGGTGCCCGCCTAAACCGTCAAGGGATTGGGTTTTTCGGGATCGATGCCGAATGACCGCATGGCGTGGGTCACCGTCTGCATGTCGATCTTGCCGTCGTCTGCGAGTGCCTTCAAGGCCGCGACGACGACGTAGTGGCGGTCCACCTCGAAGAACCGGCGCAGCTCCGCCCGCGAGTCGCTGCGGCCGAAGCCGTCCGTCCCGAGCACCGCATAGCGGCCGGGCACCCATTGGCGGATCTGGTCGGCCACGGATTTCATGTAGTCGGTAGCGGCGATGAAGGGGCCTTCGCGATCGCCCAGCGCCTGCCCGATGTAGGTCGGTTTCTGCGGCTCGTTCGCATGCAGCAGGTTCCAGCGTTCGACGGCGAGCGCGTTGCGGCGCAGTTCGCTGAAGCTGGTGACCGAATACACGTCGGTCGGCACGTCAAAGTCCTTCTCGAGCAGATCGGCGGCGGCGAGCACTTCGCGCAAGATCGTGCCGGACCCGAACAGGGTCGCGCGCACCTTGCCGCGGCCGCCGGTCTTCAGCAGGTACATGCCGCTCAATATGCCCTCGGCGGCGCCCGCCGGCATCGCCGGATGCGCGTAATTCTCGTTCATGCACGTGATGTAGTAGAAAACGCTCTCCTGGTGCTGGTACATGCGGCGCAGGCCGTCCTGCACGATCACGGCGAGCTCATAGGCGTAGGTCGGATCGTAGGCGACGCAGTTCGGCACCGTGCTGGCCAGCAAGTGGCTGTGTCCGTCCTGGTGCTGCAGTCCCTCTCCTGCGAGCGTGGTGCGCCCTGCCGTCCCCCCCACGAGAAAACCGCGGGCCTGGCTGTCGGCAGCCGCCCAGATGAAGTCCCCGACGCGTTGGAAACCGAACATCGAATAATAGATGTAGAACGGGATCATGCTGACCCCGTGATTCGAGTAAGCCGTCGCCGCGGCGAGCCAGGAGCAGAGGCTGCCGGCCTCGTTGATGCCCTCCTCCAGGATTTGACCCTGCTTGTCCTCGCGGTAGAACATCAGCTGATCGGCGTCCTGGGGGGTGTACAGCTGACCCACCGATGAGTAAATGCCGACCTGGCGAAACATCCCCTCCATGCCGAAGGTCCGCGCCTCGTCGGGCACGATCGGCACGACGTGCTTGCCGACGTTCTTGTCCTTGATGAGGGTAGTCAGGATCCGCACCAGCGCCATGGTGGTGGAAATTTCCCGGTCGCCGGTGCCCTCGAGCAATCCGCTGAACGCCTCGAGCGGCGGAACCGTCAACGGCGGCGCAGCAGTGCTGCGTGCCGGAACGTAACCGCCGAGCGTCGAGCGGCGTTCCTGCAGGTATTTCATCTCCTCGCTGTCGGGCGCCGGTTTGCGGAACGTCAGCCCCTCGATCTCCTCATCGGAAATCTGGATGTTGAAGCGGTCGCGGACCTCCTTCAGATCCTCGTCGCCGAGCTTCTTCTGTTGGTGTGCGACGTTCAGTCCTTCCGCCGCCTTGCCGAGCCCGAATCCCTTGACGGTCTTCGCCAGGATCACGGTGGGCGCACCCTTGTGCGCGACCGCCGATGCGTATGCGGCATACACCTTCTGCGGATCGTGGCCGCCGCGGTTCAGGCGCCAGATCTCCTCGTCGGACATGTTGGCGACCATTTCCTTGAGCTCAGGATACTTGCCGAAGAAATGTTCGCGCGTGTAGGCGCCGCCCTTGGACTTGAAATTCTGGTACTCGCCGTCGACGCACTCCTCCATCAGACGCTTCAGCAGCCCCTTCTGATCCCGCTCGAGCAGCGGATCCCAGCGCGACCCCCACAGGACCTTGATGACGTTCCAGCCGGCGCCGAGAAAGGCCGCTTCCAGTTCCTGAATGATCTTGCCATTGCCGCGCACCGGCCCGTCGAGCCGCTGCAGGTTGCAATTGATGACGAAGATCAGGTTGTCGAGCTTCTCGCGCACCGGCATCGTGAGCGCGCCCATCGACTCCGGCTCGTCCATTTCACCGTCGCCGAGGAAGGCCCACACCTTGCGGTCGGAGGGCGGCACGATGCCCCGATGTTCGAGGTAGCGCACGAATCGCGCCTGAAAGATCGCGGTCATCGGCCCCAATCCCATGGAGACCGTCGGAAATTGCCAGAATTCCGGCATCAACCAGGGATGCGGGTACGAGGACAGACCGCCGCCGCGGACCTCCTGCCGGAAGCGCAACAATTGCGCCTCGTCCAAACGGCCCTCCATGTAGGCTCGCGCGTAGATCCCCGGGCTCGAGTGGCCCTGCATGAAGATCATGTCGCCGGGGTGCGCCGCGCTCTTCGCGCGCCAGAAATGGTTGAATCCGACCTCGTACAAAGTCGCCGCCGAGGCATAGCTCGCGATATGCCCGCCGTACTCCGAACTCACGCGATTCGCCTGCACCACCATGGCGAGCGCGTTCCAGCGGATGTACGCCTCGTTGCGCCGCTCCAGGGAGCGGTCGCCGGGATAATCCGGCTCCTGCGCCCGGGAAATGGTGTTGAGATACGCCGTGTTCGGCTTGAAGGGAAGATAGGTGCCCGAGCGGCGGGTGAAATCCACCAGCTTTTCCAGCAGGAAATGCGCCCGTTCGGGGCCCTGCGCCCGCAGGACCGAGTCGATCGACTCCAGCCATTCCTGGGTTTCGGTCGGATCGATGTCTTCGAACGGCGATTGTTGCGTCATATATGGAAACCTTGCTCGGAGGGCACGCGCGCGCATGCACACGCCCACGTGTCCTGTTAAGATGCCGGGCACGTTACAGCGCCGATGCGCGAACTGCCACTTGGGATTTCAGCAGCGCTATCTTCGGGGTTTGGATTTTCACGGTCAAGCAAGGATCTGCCGGCGGCATGCTCGCGATGCGCTTGCGTATTAACTGATATGCCGACTCGCTTGCCCTTCGGATCGCTTCTGGTTCCCGTGCGCCAAGTCGGCGCGACATTGACGGCTGCCCGGCTGTCGGGGTACGCATGCGCCGTCGTGTTGCTGCCCTGCGCCCCCGCGCGCGGCGACTGGGAAGCGCTGCCCGGCGCGGCGCCGTTGCGTGCGCTGTTCGAGCGCAAGCCGCTGAAGGGCGGGGACAGCGTGACCCTGCGGATGGGCGCGCGTGCCGAAACCCTCGTCATCGCCGTCTGTGTGGCGCAGACCGCCTCCCCGTTCGAGCGTCTGCAGACCGCGGGCAAGCTCGCGCGCGCCGCCCTCGAAGGCGAACCGCAATCGCTGCTCGTGGTGGCACTGGACCGATCGAAGGACGGCAGGGACGCCATGGAGGCGACGCTGCTTGCGACGCTCGCGGCGCTCGAAGCCGCGGCCTTTCGCTTCGCCACGTTCAAGAACAAGCCGGTGCGCCACCAACCGCTGGCGCGCATCGACGTGGCGGCCGGCGGCAGGCTGCCGGAGCTGGCGTTCACCCTGGCGAGCGCCGCCGGCAACAACCTCGCACGCTGGCTGACGGCGCTGCCGCCGAACATGCTGGATGCGGCCGGTTACCGACGCCTGCTGTCCGGTTTCGCCCGGCACCTCGGCCTCGAATTCCAATTCTACGGCGAGGCGCGGTTGAAGCGCCTCGGTGCCGGCGCCTTTCTCGCCGTTTCCCAGGGGAACCCCTCGAGGGATGCGGGGATCGTGCGCCTGCGCTACCGGCCCGGCATCGCGAAGGTCCCCGACGTCAGTCTCGTCGGCAAGGGAATCTGCTTCGACACGGGGGGCGTGAATCTCAAGACCCACAAGAGCATGCTCGACATGCACACCGACATGGAAGGCAGCGCGGTCGCCCTCGGCAGCCTGCATGCGCTGCATGCGCTGCACTCGCCGCTGGCGGTGGACTGCTGGCTCGCCATCACCGAGAACCGGATCGGGCCCACGGCCTACAAACCGCAGGATGTGGTGCGCGCCTGCAACGGCACGACCATCCAGGTGATCCACACCGATGCCGAAGGCCGCATGGTGCTGGCCGACACGCTCGGCCTGGCGGCGCGCGACAAGCCGCGCGTCATCATCGACTACGCGACGCTGACCGGCGCCTGCGTTTACGCGCTGACGGAGCGCTACAGCGGCGCGTTCACCAACCGACCCGAGTCGCGCGACGTGATCGAGGCCGCCGGCAGCCGCAGCGGTGAACGCGTGTGGTGCTTTCCGATGGATGCCGACTTCGATGCGGATTTGGAGAGCACGGTCGCGGATGTCCTGCAGTGCACCGTCGACGGCAAGGGAGATCACATCCTGGCCGCGCGCTTCCTCAGCCGCTTCGTCACGCCGGACATCGCCTGGCTGCACCTGGATCTGGCCGCGGGTTCACGGCATGGCGGCCTCGGACACATTGCCACGGACATCACGGGATTCGGCGTGCGCTACACGCTCGAATTGTTGCGCCGCGGCTGGCCGGTCGGGGCGCGCGCGACATGACCGCCCTCACGCTGCAGCGGCCGGACGATTGGCACGTGCATCTGCGCGACGGCGCGGCGCTCGCGTCGGTGGCCGGATTCACCGCCGCGCAATTCGGCCGCGCCATCGTGATGCCCAACCTGAAGCCGGCGATCATCACCACGGCACTCGCGATCGAGTATCGGCGGCGAATCCTCGCGGCGCTCCCGGCCGGCACCGACTTCCAGCCGCTCATGACGCTGTACCTGACGGACGCCACCTCGCCGGCCGAGATCGACCGCGCCAAGGCATCGGGCATCGTGCACGGGGTGAAGCTGTATCCGGCCGGTGCCACGACGCATTCGGACGCCGGCGTCACCGACATCCGCAACGTTCACGAGACGCTCGCCCGCATGCAGGAGCTCGGCATGCCGCTGCAGGTGCATGGCGAGGCGACCGGCGCGGCGGTGGACGTGTTCGACCGCGAAGCACGCTTCATCGACGAGGTGCTCACGCCGTTGCTCGGGCGCCTGCCGCGACTGCGGGTGGTTTTCGAACACATCACCACCGCCCGTGCGGTGGACTTCGTCCGCGCCGCCCGCTCGGGCGTGGCGGCCACGATCACCCCGCAGCACCTGCTGCTCAACCGCAACGCGATTTTCGCCGGCGGCATCCGGCCGCACCTCTACTGTCTGCCGATCCTGAAGCGCGAGGAGGACCGCCGGGCGCTGGTCGACGCCGCCACCAGCGGCAATCCGCGCTTCTTTCTCGGCACGGACAGCGCGCCGCACGAGCGCGCGACCAAGGAGACGGGTTGCGGCTGTGCCGGCATGTTCACCGCGCATGCCGCCCTCGAGTTGTATGCGGAGGCCTTCGAAGCGGCCGGCCGCCTCGACCGGCTGGAGGGTTTCGCCAGCCATCACGGGGCCGATTTCTACGGACTGCCACGACACGATGCCCGCGTCACGTTGCACAAGGAGCCTTGGGTGCCCCCAGCCAGTTACGATTTCGGCGGCGGCGCCCTGGTCCCGTTCCGCGGCGGTGAAACCGTCGCATGGCGGCTTCGGTCCGCGGCGGGCGCCTGATGCAGATCGCCCCCATCACCTTCGCCACGCGCTTCCGCGGATTTCTGCCCGTCGTGATCGACGTCGAGACCGGCGGATTCAACCCGCAGACCGATGCGCTGCTGGAAATCGCCGCGGTCATGCTCGAGATGCGCAGCGACGGCACGCTCGCGCGCGGCGACACCTTCCGCTATCACGTCGCGCCGTTCCCGGGGGCGAACATGGAACCCGCGTCGCTGGCCGTCAACGGCATCGACCCGCATCATCCGCTGCGCCCCGCGATCCAGGAAGAGGACGCCCTGCAGCGGATATTCAAGGAGGTGCGCAATGCGATCCGCAACGCCGACTGCACCCGCGCCGTGCTGGTGGGTCACAACGCCTTTTTCGATCTGAATTTTCTGAATGCGGCGGTGGCGCGAACGCAGATCAAACGCAATCCGTTCCATCCCTTCACGAGCTTCGACACCGCCACGCTGGGCGGCGTCGCGTTCGGTCAGACGGTGCTGATGCGCGCCACCCTCGCCGCGGGCGGCGAATGGGACACCGCCTCGGCGCACTCCGCCGCCTACGACGCAGAGCGCACGGCGGATCTCTTCTGCATCGTGTGCAACCAGTTCCAGAACGTGTTCGACGCCAGCCGACGGCGGCTGGCGTCGATGGGACCTCTGGAGGTCGAACCCGGCGCGCCCGCGGATACTTGAGGGCGCACGGATTCTCGCGCAGGGAGGGCGACTCCTAGGCGGGGACCGCTCCGGCCTCGGCGAGCAGTTGTTGCAACTCGCCGCTCTTGTACATGCCGACGACGATGTCGCAGCCGCCGACGAGTTCGCCGTTCACGTAGAGCTGAGGGAACGTCGGCCAGTTGGAATACGTCTTGAGCGCTTCGCGGACCTCCGGATCCTCGAAAATGTTCACGGCGTCGAATTTCGCCTTAGTCGCGCGCAGGGCGCCCACCGTCTGCGCCGAAAATCCGCATTGCGGGAAGTCGGGCGTCCCTTTCATATAAAGGACCACCGGTGCGGCCGCCAATTGACTCTTGATTCGTTCGATAGCATTCATGGGCGAGGATCTCCAAATTAGGTCGGGGGCCGTAGCCCCGGCCCGGGGATTGTACGACAACCGCCCGGACTGCACGCGGCCGCATCGGCGGCACGCCCCGGGGTCGCGTTGAATTATCGGGGCGGCCCCCCTATATTCGAGTCGATGCAGATGAAATCACCGGTTTCTCCGCCCGACGACCTGCCGCAACAGGTCGCCCGGGCGCTCGCCGAAGACGTTGGCAGCGGCGACCTGACCGCCGCCCTCATCCCGGCCGACCGGTCCGGCCGCGCCACGGTCATCACTCGCGAGGCTGCCATCGTCTGCGGGATGCCCTATGTGAATGAGACCTTCCGCCGTGTCGATCCCGCGGTGCGGGTCGAATGGCGGGTCGCCGAGGGCGCCGCCGTGGTGCCAAATCAGCGGTTGTTCATGGTGGAGGGTCCCGCGCGGGCCCTGTTGACGGGCGAACGCACGGCCCTCAACTTCTTACAGCTGCTGTCCGCGACCGCGACCGCGACCCATGCGGTTGCCGCTCTGGTCAAGGGCACGCGTTGCCGGGTGCTCGACACCCGCAAGACGCTCCCGGGACTGCGCACGGCGCAGAAGTACGCGGTCCGTGTCGGAGGCGGCCAGAACCACCGCATGGGGCTGTTCGACGGGATTCTCGTCAAGGAGAACCACATCATGGCGGCCGGATCGATCGCCCGCGCCGTGGCCGGAGCGCGGGCGTCGGGCGCCCGCGTACCGGTCGAGGTCGAGGTGGAAAACCTCGACGAACTGCGCCAGGCGATCGCCGCGGGCGCGGACATCGCCATGCTCGACGAGTTCTCCCTGAACGCGATGCGCGAGGCGGTGGCGATCAACTCGGGCGCCGTCAAGCCGTTGAAGCTGGAGGCGTCCGGCGGCGTCAACCAGGAGACGCTCCGCGAGATCGCGCTGACCGGGGTCGACTACGTTTCCGTGGGCGGCATCACCAAGCACGTGCGGGCGGTGGACCTGTCCATGCGCTTCGAGTGGGGGTCAGGCACGGCCGGTTAGGCACGGCCGGTCAGGCACGGCCCGCCGGGGGCCCGGGCAAGCGGCGCGTCAGGCGATGTTCGCGGCCTTGAGCACGCGCTGCGGCTGCGAAATGCCGTAGCCCTGCGCATAG
>JBBIKV010000122.1:0-9153 GCA_037445285.1 Nevskiaceae bacterium
GGGCCTTTTCTACGAACAACCCACGCGCAGCGCCTGGGTCCGCACCCGTCAGCAATCCGAACTCGCCGAGATGACCTATCCGCGCTTTCGGCAGATTGCCGCGGAGAGCCCCGGCCTGATATTCGAGCTGGCCACGCAGCTCGCAACCCGGCTCGACCGCACCAACCGCAAGCTCGGCGACCTGGCCTTTGTCGACGTGACCGGCCGGGTGGCCCACGCCATCATGGACCTGTGCGGCGAACCGGACGCAATGACCCATCCGGAGGGCATGCAGATCAAGGTGAGCCGCCAGGAATTGTCGCGGCTGGTGGGATGCTCACGCGAAATGGCGGGCCGGGTCCTCAAGGTCCTCGAGGAGCAGGGGCTGCTGCGCGCCACCGGCAAGACCATCGTCGTGTTCAATGCGCGACCCAAGGTCAAGACGCGGCCGTTGATCGTTCCCGTGAAGGCCGGCACCGCGGCCGGATCCAACGCCGCGACCGGCAAGGTGGCCCGGGTCGAGCGTGCCGACGAAGAAGACGAGGATGACGACGACGAGGACGACGACGAGTAGATCCGCGCGTCACCCGGGCGCGCGTCACTTGCGGGCGGCTTGCCTGCCGGTCTCGATCTGCGCCCGCATTGCCTTGATGGTCGCTGCGTAATCGGGACTGCCGAAGATCGCGGACCCCGCCACGAAGGTGTCGGCGCCCGCTTCGGCGATCTGCGCGGCGTTCTCGATCTTCACGCCGCCGTCGATTTCCAGTTTGATGTCGCGGCCGCTGGCATCGATCCGGGCGCGCGCCTCCGACAGCTTGGACAGGGCTTCGGGGATGAATTTCTGTCCGCCGAACCCCGGATTGACCGACATCAGAAGAATGATGTCGATCTTGTCGATCACGTAATCCAGCCAGTTCAGCGGCGTTGCCGGATTGAACACCAGCCCCGGATTGCAGCCCGACGCGCGGATGTGCTGGATGGTGCGGTCGACGTGCTGCGTTGCCTCGGGATGAAAACTGATGTGCGTCGCACCTGCCTTCGCGAAGTCCGTCACCATCGCATCGACCGGCGAGACCATCAAGTGCACGTCGATCGGCGCCCTGACCCCGGCCTTGCGCAGCGCCTCGCACACCAGGGGGCCGATGGTGAGATTCGGCACGTAGTGATTGTCCATCACGTCGAAGTGGATCCAGTCGGCGCCGGCGGCCAGCACCGCGTTGACCTCGTCGCCCAGACGGGCGAAATCAGCCGACAGAATCGATGGAGAAATGATGATCGCCATGCTGCACCCCGTGTCGCCTCGCGGCTTGGCCGCCCACACCCCAAGATCTCAGCGCATCCCCCGCGCCGTACGAATCGTTTCGTAGGCCTCCTGGATGCGCTGCGTCTTTTCCTTCGCCACCTGCGTCATGGATTCCGGCAGGCCGTTGGCGACCAGTTTATCAGGGTGGTGACGGCTCATCTGTCGTCTGTAGGCCTTGGTGACCTCCTGATCGCTCAGCCCCTCGGAGATTTCGAGTTCCGCGTACGACTCCGACAAGGGCTTCTCCGCCGCGGTGCGGCCGCCGGCCCCGCCGCTCCCGCGTTGCCGCGCCCGCAGCGTCGCCTCGATGTGCACGAACTCCAGTCCCGACATCCCCAGGCGGGCGGCGGTCCGCGTCAATATCGTGCGCGCCGGCGCCGAAATGCCGTTGCCGGCCAGTGCAGCCCGCAGTTGCAGTTCGATGAACGCGCGCAACAGATCCTGGCGCATGGCGCAGGCCGCATGCAGCCGCTCGACGCCGGCATCCGCGTCGTAGGCCGGGGATTTGCCGAAGCGAAAGCACGCAATGGCCGCCTCGACCTCACGGGCCCCGAGGCGCAGCTCCTGCATGAGTCCGCGTGCCGCCCCGATCTCCGCCTCCGACACGCGCCCATCCGACTTGGCGACATGCCCCATGAGCTCGAACGTGGTGCGGAAGAACACATCCGAGATCGACGCCTGCGCGCCGCCGGCGGCGTGGCCGGAGCCGGTGACCACCGCGCCCTGGTCGAACATCTGTCCGATCATGGCGCCGACTACGGCCCCCCAGACGTTCCGGGTCACGAGAAGGCCGATCAAGGCGCCGAAAAACTTTCCCTTCCAAGCCATTCGCGTTGACCTATCCGATCCGGCCCGCCACAATCGCCGGCCTCCTGTCCAACAATGGTAGCAGTCCGAAGCGCCGGCACGCATGGAACCGTTTTCCCAATCGATCCCGTTGTTCGAGTCCCGCATCCCCAGCCTGAACAAACTTCACCAGGGCAAGGTGCGCGACATCTACGATGTCGACGCCGATCATCTGCTGATCGTCACGACCGACCGGCTGTCGGCGTTCGATGTGGTGCTGCCGGATCCGATCCCCTTCAAGGGCGAGGTGCTGACGCGGATCTCCTCGTTCTGGTTCGACAGGACCCGGCATATCGTCGCCAACCACGTGTCCGATCTCGCGCTCGAGGAGGTGGTCGTCGATGCGCAGGAGCGGGCGCCGCTCGTCGGCCGCGCCATGATCGTGAAGAAGCTCGACGCGCTGCCGGTGGAGGCCGTGGTCCGCGGCTATCTGATCGGGTCGGGCTTCAAGGACTACCAGCGGTGCGGATCGATCTGCGGCATCGCCCTGCCGCCCGGATTGCAGATGGCCGAGCGCCTGCCGGAGCCGCTGTTCACGCCCGCCTACAAGGCGCCCGCCGGACAGCACGACGAAAACATCGATTTCGAGGCCATCGTCAAGCTGGTCGGCGGCGAGCACGCGAAGCACATCCGGCGCATCGCGCTCGAACTGTATCGCTTCGCCGCCGAACACGCCCGCGCGCGCCGGATCATCATCGCCGACACCAAATTCGAGTTCGGCACCGACCGGGCGGGACGCCTGGTGTTGATCGACGAGGCGTTGACGCCAGACTCGTCCCGCTTCTGGCCGGTCGCCTCCTATCGGCCCGGCATCAGTCCGCCGAGCTTCGACAAGCAGTTCGTCCGCGACTACCTCGAGTCCCTGCACTGGGACAAGAAGCCGCCCGCGCCCCATCTGCCCCCCGATGTGCTGATGCGCACCAGCGAGAACTACCGGGAGGCGCTGCGGTTGCTGACCGCCTGAGTCATTCACCGGCGATGGTCATTTCCTTCAGGAGTATCGATCCCACACGGATGCCGCCGCGGGTGTCGACGTCGTCGCCCACCGCGACGATGGCCGAAAACATGTCGCGCAAATTCCCGGCGATCGTGATTTCCGCCACGGGATACTGTGGCACGCCGTCCTCAACCCAGAAGCCCGCCGCGCCGCGGGAATAGTCCCCGGTGACCATGTTGATGCCCTGTCCCATCAACTCGGTGACCATCAGACCGGTGCCGAGGCGCGACAACATCGCGGGCAGCCCGCCGACCGCGCTCGAGCCGACGATGAGATTGTGCGCTCCGCCGGCATTGCCGGTCGTCTGCAATCCCAATTTCCGCGCCGAGTAGCTCGACAGGATGTATCCCGCAAGCACGCCGTCCGCGACGAGTTCGCGATTGCGGGTGGCGACGCCTTCCTCGTCGAACGGCGCGCTCCCCGCCGCCTTCAGGAGGTGCGGGCGCTCCGCGATCGAAAAGCCGGCGGGAAAGATCCTTTGTCCGGCGCTGTTGAGGAGGAACGAGGACTGGCGGTACTGGCTGCTGCCGCGGATGGCGGCGGTGAAATGCCCGATAAGTCCGCGGGCGATCTCCGGGACGAACAGCACCGGTGCGCGGCGCGTGGTGAGCTTGCGCGGGTCCAGCCGCGCGATGGTGCGCCGCGCGCTTTCGCGGCCGATCGACTCCGCGGATTCCAATTCATGCCAATCCCGCGAACTGCTGTACCAGTAGTCGCGCTGCATGTCCTCGCCCGAGCCGGCGAGCACCACACAGCTCACCGAGTGCGAGGTCGTCGGGTACCCCCCCACGAAGCCATGGGTATTGCCATAAACGTGCAGACCCTGGTGGGTGCTGACGGACGCTCCCTCGGAATTGTTGATGCGGGAATCGAAAGCCAGGGCGGCCGCCTCGCAGCTTTTGGCGATGTCGATGGCGCGGTCGGCGGTCAACTGCCACGGGTGTGACAGATCCAGATCCGGCGGGGATCGGGCCATCAGCGTGGCGTCGGCCAGGCCGGAGCAGGCGTCCTCGGCGGTAAAGCGGGCGATACTGCAGGCTTTGGCGACCGACGCGCTCACGGCGTCAGGCGAGAAGTCGGCGGTGCTCGCGGAGCCCTTGCGCCGGCCGAAATAGACCGTGATTCCCATGCTGCGGTCGCGCTGGTGCTCCAGCGTTTCCACCTCGCCGAGTCGCACGCCGACTGAAAGACCAGTATCCTGGCTGACAGCCGCCTCAGCCTGGGAAGCGCCGCGGGCGCGCGCCTCGTCCAGGGCGCGCTCGATGATCGATTCCAAGTCTTCTGGGGCGAGACGCAACGGGTTGCTGGGCACGACGGCCATCGACTTCTCCAAACGCTGTCTTCGAGGACTCCAGCCCGTGATTCTACCGACCTGAGTGATAGCATGCGCAATATGACGAAAGAGAGCGAAGTGGACGATTCCGGGGAAACCGAGGAGCAGCGCCTGAGCAAGAGCGCGCGCAAGCGCGAGGCCGCCTCCCTGCAGGAGCTCGGCGTGCAGCTCTCCGCCCTGCCTGACCAGGAAATCAAGGCCTTGGGGCTTCCCGATACGCTTTTCGTCGCGCTGCGAGATCTGCGGCGCCTGCCGTCGCATGGCGCCCAGGTGAGACAGCGCCAATACATCGGCAAGCTCATGCGCAGCATCGACCCGGAGCCCGTGCTCGCGAAGCTCGCCGAGCGCAAACAGCGGCACGACAAGGAGATTCGTCATTTTCAGCAAATAGAGCGCTGGCGCGATCGCCTGCTGTCGGAACCGGCCGCCGGCGTGGACGAGCTCGAGAAGGAATACCCCCAGATCGACCGCGACGCGCTGCTGAAACTGCTGGACAAGGCGGAGCGTGAACGCCTCGAGCAGCGTTCGCCGGTCGGTGCGCGCGAGCTCTTCGCCTTCCTGCGCCAGCTGCTCGGCTAATTGGTAGACTGCAGCATCATGAAGGCCGTCGTCGGAATCATCATGGGGTCGTCCTCCGATTGGCCGACCATGCAGGGCGCGGCCGAGACGCTCACGGCCCTCGGCATCGCGCACGAAGTGCGGGTGGTTTCCGCCCATCGCACGCCCGATTTGCTGTTCGAGTACGCCGAGTCCGCCCGCGAGCGCGGTCTCAAGGCCATCATCGCCGGTGCCGGGGGTGCCGCCCATCTGCCGGGCATGACGGCGGCCAAGACCTCCGTTCCCGTGCTCGGCGTGCCGGTTCAATCCAAGAGCCTGAACGGCATCGACTCGCTGCTGTCCATCGCTCAAATGCCGGGCGGCATCCCCGTGGCGACCTTTGCCATCGGCGCGGCGGGCGCGAAAAACGCGGCACTGTTCGCGGCGGCGATGATCGCCAACGAACACGCCGAAGTGCGTATGGCGTTGGATGCCTACCGCTCCGCGCAAACCGCGGCGGTGCTCGCCAAGCCGGATCCGCGGCAACCTTGACCTCCAAAGCCGTGGGCGTCGTCGGCGCCGGGCAGTTGGGCCGCATGTTGGCCCTCGCCGGCTACCCGCTGGGACTTCGATTTCTGTTCCTGGACCGCAGCACCGCATCGCCCGGGGGCCAGGTGGCACCCACGCTGGTCGGGGAGTTGGAGGACCCCGCGCTGCTGCGGGAGCTGGCGTCGCGCAGCGATGTCGTCACCTTCGACTGGGAGAACATTTCAGGCGGTGCGCTCGCGCCGCTCGAGAAAATCACCTCGATCCGCCCGCCGCGCGCCGCCCTCGAAACCTCGCAGGATCGGCTGTTGGAGAAGGCGTTGTTCACCCGCCTGCGGATCCCCGTCGCGGCGCACGCGGCCGTCGACACGCCGCAGGACCTATGGCGCGCAACCCGCGACTTGGGCCTCCCCGGCATGCTCAAGACGCGGCGCCTGGGCTACGACGGCAAGGGTCAGTTCGTCCTGCGCCGTCCGGCGGATCTCGATGCCGCCTGGGCCGCCATGGGCGCAGCGGGCCTGATCTACGAAGCCTTCCAAAAATTCTCGCGGGAAGTGTCGATCATCGGCGCCCGGTCGGCGGCGGGCAAGATCGTGTACTACCCGCTGACCGCCAATACGCACGTCGACGGCGTGCTGCGCTACTGCATCGCGCCATTCGTCGATCAGGCGCTCGAGCGGATAGCCCGGCGCCACCTGAAGCGGGTGCTCGAATCCCTGTCCTACGTCGGCGTGCTGACCCTCGAATTCTTCGTGGTCAAAGGCCGGTTGGTCGCCAACGAGATGGCCCCAAGGGTCCACAATTCGGGACATTGGACCATCGAAGGCTGCATCACCAGCCAGTTCGAGAACCATCTGCGGGCCATCGTCGGCCTGCCGCTCGGCAGCACCCGCTCCCTCGGCCACAGCGCCATGATCAACTTCCTGGGCCAAATGCCCGGCCGGGAGCGCCTCCTGGGGATCGAAGGACTGGCCTACCACGACTACGGGAAGGAACCCCGCCCCGGGCGCAAGCTCGGCCATTGTACAATAGTCAGACCAAACTCGAAGGACCGTGACCGGGTTCTCGGGCATACTTTGAAGCTCGTGTGACGGACCGAATCCGACAACCACCTGCCGCAGAGGCCCGGAATCCGATAAACTTTTAAATTACATGTACTTAGAACTATTCAAACTTCACGAACTGCCGTTCCGGCTGAGCCCGGACCCCCAGTTCCTGTACTTGAGCAAGCAGCATGCGCGCGCCAAGGCGTACATGGAATCCACCATCTGGTTCACCGACGGTTTCGTGGTTATCACCGGCGAAATCGGCGCCGGCAAAACCACGCTCATCGAAACCTTCCTGCGAGAATTGCAAACCGACGTGGTGGTCGCGCAGATCAATCAGACCCAGTTGTCGCCGACCGCCTTCCTGCAAACGGTCCTGGTGCAGTTCGGATTCTCGCCCTTCAACATGAAGAAGCCGGAGGTGCTGGCGACGTTGAACCAGTTCCTGACCGAACAACATGCCGTCGGCCGCAAGGTGCTGCTGATCATCGACGAGGCGCAAAACCTCAGCGCCCGGGTGCTCGAGGAAGTGCGCATGCTGTCGGGCGTCGAAACGACCAAGGAGAAGGTGCTCCGCATCATTCTGGCGGGCCAGCCGGAGCTCAATGAAAAACTGAATTCCCAGGAACTGCTGCAGCTCACCCAGCGGGTCCGGCTGCGCTTCCACCTCGCCGCGCTGACGCGCGAGGAAACCGCGTCCTACATCGAACACCGGCTCGAAGTCGCGGGTTCTCAGGGCAGGCGCATTTTCGCCGAGGACACCTATCCCACGATCTTCAAATACACCGGCGGCACACCGCGCCTCATCAACACCCTGTGCGATACCAGCATGATGTCTGCGTTCGGACGGGACCACGACGCCGTGACCCAGGAAGACGTCGACGCCGCCATCCGGGAATTGCAATGGGTCGAGTTCGGCGCCGGCACGAATCGCATGCAGACGCCGACCATGGAGCATGCGCGCCATTCCCAGTTCCATCAGGGACAGCACGCCGTCGGCCGGATTCTATTGGCGAGCGAAGGCGCCACGGTGGTCGAGCGGGAACTGAAACCCGGCCGGCTGGTGATCGGCCGGACGCCCGACAACGATCTGCAGATCGACAGCAAATTCATCAGCCGGCATCACTGTCAGATCGTCACGCAGGCCGACTCCTGCGTGATCGAGGACTTGAACAGCACGAACGGCATCTTCGTTCAATCCAAGCGCGTACGGCGCCACAATATGAACGACGGCGACGTGGTCCAGGTGGGCCAGCACGAGATCATGTACATCGACGAGCGATTTCCGCGTTCGCGTCACGGGGCCGACACCGCCGGCGACACCGGAGTGCATGCGGACACCGGGGTGCACGCCGACACCGGAGTACACGCCGACACCGGCGTTCACGACAAGAGCGTGTCAGCCGTTCAGCCGCGACGGTAGGTCGATGGTCTCACCGGTGTATTCCCGGCTGAGGGCCCGGTAATCCTGGCGGCGCAGAAATATGGTGAGCGCCGCCACTTCCGCGACCACCGCAATGCCGATGGCGACGCTCGACTGCGGACCCTGCGGATCGAGGCAGGCAAGCAGTATCGCGACGCCGCCGATGCCGGCATAAATCAGCGGCACGCTCTCGTACACGGGACGGGAAAGGCGCATGGGCTGTGACCTCCGAGCGCCATGGTAATCCCGCTTTCACGCGAGAAACCACCGTATTTGACTTATGCCGTGCCGATTTCAGTCCTTTCCGACCAGAACCTCCGACAACCGCGACAGCCACGACGTGCGCCATCCCTCCACCCGCAGTTGTTCGCCCTGCGGTTTGACCTGGCGCTTCGACTCGGACAACAACTCCGTCGGCAGATTGAGCTGAAACGACCCCGTCATTGAATCGTCGACCATGGGAACTCCGTGAATGTGGCAACCGGGCGCAAGCGTACCCATACGGGCGCGGTGCACCTGCGACGCGGCGCACGCTGCGCGCAATCAACCTGAATATGTCACGGCGGCCAGGGCGTGCCGGATGCGGGCATCCTCGAGGTCGAGTTCCCGCTCGATGCGGCGGCGCGCCTCGTCGCTGAGCGATCCCTCGGAGAATTGCCGGTTGATGCTGGAGCGCTCCGCCGCCACCAGCAACAGTTGGATGCCCGCCGCATCCGCCACGGGCGCGCCGTCGATGGACTCATCCCCGGTCTGGACATAATCCATCAGCCGGTCCTCCTGGAACCGGCGCAGATTGGTGACCAGGCGCTCGGACGCCCCCTGCGCCTCCAAGTCGCCGAGCCGGTCGAGCACCGCCCGAATGCCGGCGATGCGCGCGGCGACCTCGTCGCGCTTGCTCGAGCGGCTTTCGCGCAGACCCGCCTGATCGATCTTCAGGAGCTTGATGAGCCTCGGCAGCGCGGCACCCTGCCCCACCAACGATGCGAGGATGACGGCAAAGGTCACGAACAGGATCAAATCCCTCTGGGGAAACTCGGCGGCCCCCACGGCTTCCGGGATGGACAGGGCGGCCACCAACGAGACGACCCCGCGAATGCCGGTGAATCCCACCAGGAAGGTCCCGCGCCAGGAGGGCGAGCGGGT
>JBBIKV010000123.1:0-9142 GCA_037445285.1 Nevskiaceae bacterium
GTATGTAGATCTCGTTGGTCTCGTTGCGCTTCTGGAATTCCTGCGAGGCCAGTTCCTCGTAACGCTGCAGACGCGCCTTGGATTTGGCCTGGCGCGCCTTGGGGTTGGTGCGAACCCACTCCAACTCCCGCTTGAGCGTCTTGGCGAGGGCGTCCTGCTGGCGTTCCTCCTGCGCCAGGCGCTGTCCCTTCTGGTCGAGCCAGGAGGAGTAATTGCCCTCCCAGGGGATTCCGTGCCCGCGGTCCAGCTCCAGAATCCACTCGGCGACGTTGTCGAGAAAATAGCGGTCGTGAGTGACCGCGATGACGGTGCTCGGATATTCCTCGAGGAAATGTTCGAGCCACGCCACCGATTCGGCATCCAGGTGATTGGTCGGTTCGTCGAGCAGCAGCATGTCCGGTTTCGACAGCAGCAACCGGCAGAGCGCGACGCGGCGTTTCTCGCCGCCGGAGAGCTTGCCGATGACGGCGTCCCAGGGCGGCAGACGCAGCGCGTCCGCGGCAATTTCGAGCTTGCGCTCCAGCTCCCATCCGCCGACGGCGTCGATCTTGTCCTGCATCTTCGCCTGCTCCTCCATGAGCTTGTTCATCTCGTCGTCGGACATCGGTTCGGCGAACCGGTCGCTGATGGCGTTGAAGCGGTCGATGAGGCTCTGAACGTCGCCGACGCCCTCACCCACGACCTCGCGCACGGTCCGGGCCTCGTCGAGCGCCGGCTCCTGGGGCAGGTAGCCGACCTTGATGCCGGCCTGGGGTCGCGCTTCGCCTTCGATTTCCTTGTCCAATCCCGCCATGATCCGCAGCAGCGTCGACTTGCCGGACCCATTGAGGCCCAGCACGCCGATTTTCGCCCCCGGGAAGAAGCTCAGGGTGATGTCGCGCAGAATCACGCGCTTGGGTGGCACGACCTTGCCAACCCGGTTCATGGTGTAAATGAACTGAGCCATGTGCTGCCTATTTCGATGATGCGGAGTGCAGGGGGAACCCCTCGATTATCCGCGACTCGCGGATGCTTGTCACGGCGATTGCGACGTCCGGCGCACGGCCGTGCTAACCTTCGGCGGATGTCCGTGCCTGTCGCCGTCGTCGCCGGAGAAGCCATCGCCCGCTACGGGTTCGGCAACGGCCATCCGTTCGGGGCGGACCGTCACGAATGCTTCGTGCGTGAACTGGCGGCGCAGGGGCTCGCCGCCGAGGTCCTGCACCATCCGCCGCGCCCGGCCAGCCTGGAGGAGCTGACGTCCTTCCATACCAACGATTATGTGGAATTCGTGCGGCAGAAATCGTTCAACGGGGAGGGTTTCCTCGACGGCGGGGATACACCCGCCTTCCGCGGCGTCTTCGATGCGGCAAGCGCCGTCGTCGGCGCCACCCTGGTGGCCGTCGATTCCCTGATGTCGGGGACCAGCCGCCGCGCTTTCGTGCCGATCGCGGGCCTGCACCACGCGGCGCGCGACCGCGCGGCCGGCTTTTGCGTGTTCAACGACTGCGGCGTCGCGGTGGAGATCCTGCGTTCGCGGTACGGGATCCGGCGCGTCGCCTACGTTGACATCGATGCCCATCACGGCGACGGGGTGTTCTATGGGTTCGAGGACGACCCGGACCTGGCGTTTGCCGACATCCATGAGGACGGCGAGCACCTGTATCCGGGAACCGGGGCGCCGTCCGAAACGGGCCGCGGCAGGGCCGCGGGCGTCAAGCTCAATCTGCCGCTGCCCCCAGGCTCGGGGGACGAGGAGTTCCTGACGGCCTGGATGCGCGTAGAAGCCCATTTGGAGGCTTTCCCGACCGAATTCATCGTGTTCCAATGCGGCGCGGACAGCCTGGCCGGGGACCCGATCACGCACCTGCGGTTCAGCGAGGCCGCGCATGCGCATGCGGCGCGGCGTTTGTGTGAGATCGCGGACCGCCAGGGCCATGGGCGGGTGCTCGGCGTGGGCGGCGGCGGCTACAATCGTCGAAACCTATCGCGGGCTTGGACGGGGGTGGTCCGCGCCTTCATGGAGAGCGTCGCTTAGCACCACGAGCCGCCATCGATCGGCTACAATCGCCGGCCATCCTTGGGAGACCCGCTCATGTTCAAATCCTCGATGACGATTGCCGGCTTCGATCCCGAACTCGCGAACGCCATGGCCGGCGAGCGCACGCGTCAAGAAGATCACATCGAACTCATCGCGTCGGAGAACTACACCAGCCCGCGGGTCCTCGAGGCACAGGGATCCGTCCTCACGAACAAGTACGCGGAAGGCTATCCCGGCAAGCGCTATTACGGCGGCTGCGAATTCGTGGACGTCGCGGAGCAGCTGGCGATCGATCGCGCCAAACAGTTGTTCGGTGCGGCGTATGCGAACGTGCAGCCCCATTCCGGGTCGCAGGCGAATGCGGCCGTGTATCTCGCGCTGTTGAACGCGGGCGACACCATCCTCGGCATGAGCCTGGACCACGGCGGTCACCTGACGCACGGTGCGAAGGTGAATTTTTCGGGCAAGCTGTTCAAGGGCGTCCAGTACGGCGTCAAGCCGGACACCGGCGAGATCGACTACGATCAGGTGGAACGCCTGGCCCGGGAACATAGGCCGCGGATCGTCGTGGCGGGATTCTCCGCGTATTCGCGGGTCATCGACTTCCCGCGATTCCGCGCCATCGCCGACGCGGTGGGAGCGTACCTGTTCGTCGACATGGCGCATGTCGCAGGATTGGTCGCGACCGGTTTGTATCCGAACCCGGTGCCGATCGCCGACGTCGTCACCACCACCACCCACAAGACGCTCCGCGGCCCGCGCGGCGGGCTGATCCTGGCGCGTCCGCACGCCGAGCTGCACAAGAAGTTCAATTCGATGGTGTTTCCCGGCACGCAGGGCGGTCCCCTGATGCATGTCATCGCCGCGAAGGCGGTGGCGTTGCTCGAGGCGCTGCAGCCGGAGTTCAAGGTGTACTCCACGCAGGTCGTGGCCAACGCCCGCGCGATGACGCGCGTGCTGCAGGATCGCGGCTACAAGATCGTCTCGGGGGGCACGGACAATCACCTGTTCCTGGTCGATCTGATCGACAAGAACATCACCGGCAAGGATGCGGATGCCGCCCTCGGACGCGCCCACATGACCGTGAACAAGAATGCGGTGCCGAATGATCCGCGCCCGCCGATGGTCACCAGCGGCCTGCGCATCGGCACGCCCGCGGTCACCACCCGGGGGTTCAAGGAACCGGAGGTCAGGCAGCTGTCCGCGTGGATCGCGGACGTGCTCGATTCGCTGGGCGACGAGTCGGTGGTCGAACGGGTGCGCGGCGAGGTGCTGTCCCTGTGCCGCCGATTCCCCGTGTATGCGTGAGCGCCGCGGGACCCTCCTGGGTTCCCTCCTGAGCAGTCTCCATGCATTGCCCATTTTGCGGTCATTCGGAGACTAAAGTCATCGACTCCCGGCTCGCCGGCGAGGGACGCCAGATTCGCCGGCGTCGCGAGTGCCTCGAATGCACGGAACGATTTACGACGTTCGAGGCGGCCGAACTGCTGCTGCCGACCGTGGTCAAGAACGACCGCAGCCGCGAGCCGTTCGACGAGAACAAACTGCTCGCCGGCCTGCTGAAGGCGCTGGAAAAGCGGCCGGTGAGCCGCGAAGCCACCGAGGCCGCGGTCGCCCGGATATGCCACAAGCTGCGCAGCCTGGGCGAGCGGGAGATCGCCTCGCGCACCGTCGGCGAGATGGTGATGGAGGAACTGCGGCAACTCGACGAGGTGGCCTACGTGCGCTTCGCCTCCGTGTACTTGAGCTTTCAGGACATCGAGGCGTTCCGCACCGAGATCGACCAGCTGCGCCGCCATCGGCGTCGCCGCGATCCCCCCAGCAAGGACCAGCTGCCGCTCCTGCCCGGGGACGAGCCCGGCGGTGAACGGCAATGACGCGCGACGCCGCACGCGACGTCGCGGCGCCGGGCGTCGACCCGCTCGACCGTGACCTCATGCGCCGCGCCCTCGAACTGGCCGCCTTCGGGCTCAACACCACCGATCCGAATCCGCGGGTGGGCTGCGTGCTGGCGCGCGAAGGCCGGGTGATCGGTGAAGGCTGGCATGCGCGCGCCGGGGAGCCGCATGCGGAAGTGCTGGCATTGCGCGCCGCGGGAGGAAGCGCACGAGGCGCGACGGCCTACGTGACCCTCGAGCCCTGCTGCCACATCGGACGCACGCCGCCGTGCGCCGGGGCCCTGATCGAGGCGGGCGTCGCGCGCGTCGTCTGCGCCCTGCCGGATCCCAATCCGCGGGTGGCGGGCGGCGGCATCGAGCGCCTGCGTGCCGCCGGCATCAGCGTGACGAGCGGCATCGAGGCGGACGCCTCGCGCGCCCTCAATCGCGGTTTCTTCGCCCGCTTCGAGCGCGGCCGTCCCTTCGTACGCCTGAAGCTCGCCATGAGCCTGGATGCGAGAACCGCGGCGGCCGACGGCGCCCGCGGCTGGATCACCGACGAGACGTCGCGTCAGGACGTGCAGGCCTGGCGTGCGCGCAGTTCCGCGGTGCTGACCGGTGCGGGAACGGTGCGGACGGACGATCCACGGCTCGACGTGCGCCTGCGGTACGGACCCTGGGTTCGTCAACCGCTGCGGGTCGTGCTCGATCCCGATTGCAGCTGCGCACCGGGCTCCAAGGTTTTCCGGGACGACCATGCGCTGGTGTTCGCGGCGCCCGACCCGGCGTCGGCGCCGGCGCCCGGGATCAGAACCGAGCGGGTGCCGCGCTCGCCCCGCGGACTGGATCTCGATGCGGTTCTGGCGCGCCTGGCGGCGCTCGAGGTGAACGAACTGCTGGTCGAATGCGGGCCGCGCCTGGCGGCGGCGATGATCGAAGCCGACCGGGTCGATGAATTGATACTCTACGTGGCACCGCATCTGCTCGGGATGGACGCCCCGCCGCTCGCGTGCGTGACGGGGTCGCCGGTGCACGGATTCCTGCCGCGCTTCACCTTCCAGGAACACCGGCTGCTGGACCACGATCTACGTTTGCTGCTCACCCCCAGAAAGGCCTGACCATGTTCACCGGACTCATCATCGCCACCGGCCGCGTCCTCTCGATCGACGAGCGGGGCGGGGATCTCGAACTCGGCATCGATGCGCCGGCGCTCGACCCCGCGCGCTCCGCGCTCGGCGACAGCGTCAGCGTGCAGGGTGTTTGTCTGACCGTCACGCGGCGCGCCGGTGCCGCCTTTTACGCCGACGTGTCCCGCGAGACCATGTCGAAGACGACCCTCGGCGCACTGGGCCGCGGCTCCCGGGTCAACCTCGAGCCGAGCCTGCGCGCGGGCGATGCGTTGGGCGGACACATGGTGAGCGGCCACGTGGACGCCGTCGGCCGCTTGACGGCCGCCCGCCAGGACGGGCGCTCGTGGCGGCTGGAGTTCGAGCTGCCGGCGGCGCTGATGCGCTTCGTCGCACCCAAGGGCTCGATCTGCGTCAACGGCGTGAGTCTCACGGTCAATCAGGTGGGAGGGCGGATGTTCGACGTCAACATCATTCCGCACACCCGCGAGGTGACGACGCTGGGCGATCTCGTCGTCGACGCCGGCGTGAACGTCGAGATCGACGTCATCGCGCGGTATCTGGAGCGATTAATGACCCAAGCGGAGCGGTAGAGAGCCATGAGCGAATTCAATACCATCGATGAAATCCTCGCCGACATGCGCGAGGGAAAAATGGCCGTGCTCATGGATGACGAGGACCGTGAGAACGAAGGCGATCTCATAATGGCGGCCGAATGCGTGCGCGCCGAGGACGTCAACTTCATGGCGCGATACGGACGCGGCCTCATCTGTCTGACGCTCACGCGCGAGCGTTGCCGGCAGCTGCGGCTGCCCCTGATGGTGAGCGACACCGACAGCGCGCATCGCACCAATTTCACGGTCTCGATCGAGGCGGCCGAGGGGGTGACCACCGGGATATCCGCGCACGACCGGGCGCACACGGTCAAGACCGCGGTGGCGCCCAAGGCGCGACCCGAGGACCTGCGCCAGCCGGGGCACATCTTCCCCCTGATGGCGCAGCCCGGCGGCGTGCTGACCCGTGCGGGCCACACGGAGGCGGGCTGCGATCTGGCGCGGTTGGCGGGCTTCTCGGCGGCGGCGATGATCGTCGAGATCCTGAACGACGACGGCACGATGGCGCGCCGTCCCGACCTCGAATTGTTCGCCCGCCGGCACGGGCTCAAGATCGGCACCATCGCCGATCTCATCCGGTACCGCCTCAAGAACGAGCGCTCGGTTGAGCGGATCTACGACGAGCCGGTCGAAACGGAATACGGCGGGTTTCGCCTGTGTTGCTACGAGGACCACGTCAACAAGAATGTGCACATCGCGCTCGTCAAGGGGGACCTGAACTCCGCGGTCCCGCCCCTGGTGCGCGTGCACATCAAGGACACCATGCGCGACCTGGTCGGCGTGCGCAGCGACAGGCTGGGCTGGCCCCTGCGCGCGGCAATGCGGCGCGTCGCCAGCGAGGCCTCGGGCGTCGTCATCATCCTGCGCCCCGAGGTCACGCCGCGGGACTTCATGGACAGCGTCAGGCAGCTCGATTCGAAGCCGGCGAACGCGCCGCCCGCGGGGGCGACGGTCGTCAGAACCTACGGGATCGGGGCTCAAATCCTCAAGGATCTCGGCCTGAAGCGCATGCGGGTCCTGTCCGCGCCGAAGCAGTTGCAGGGACTCGCGGCCTTCGACCTCGAGGTCACGGAATATGTCGACGGGGGCGAGTAGGAACGTGTCCGCGGGTCCTGCGGAGCTTATACTGTGCCGCCGGCGCCCCCCGGGGGCCCGCATCCCGACACCCCCGCACGAGGAAACCGTTTGTGCCGAATGAATCGCCCAAGTTGATCGAAGGAGACCTGCTGGCCCGCGACCTGCGCTTCGCGTTCGTGGCCGCGCGCTTCAACGACTTCGTCGTCGAACCCCTGGTCCGCGGCGCGGTCGATGCGCTCAAGCGCCACGGCGGCACCGAGAAGCAGATCGAGATCGTCCGCGTTCCCGGCGCCTTCGACATTCCGATCGTCGCGCGCAAACTGGCATTGTCCCGCCGTTACGATGCATTGATCGCGCTCGGCGCCGTGGTGCGGGGTCAAACGCCGCATTTCGATTACGTCGCGGGCGAGTGCGCGTCGGGGCTTGCGAGAATTGCGCTCGAATCGGGCGTCCCCATCGCGTTCGGTGTGCTCACGACCGACACCATGGAACAGGCCGTCGACCGGGCCGGCGGCAAGGCGGGCAACAAGGGCGCGGATGCCGCGCTGGCGGCGATCGAGATGGCGAATTTGCTGCGCCGGCTGGATACCTGACGCGGTGAGCATGCATCGTGCCCGCAGTCTCGCGCGGCGGCTGGCACTGCAGGCGCTCTACCAGCTGCAGATCAATCCCCGGTCCGTGCAGGACACCCTGCAGCAGTTCGCCGAGGACCCCGAGGCGGATCGGGTCGATCGCGAGTATTTCGCGGCATTGCTGGGCGCGATCGCGCCGGCACGCGAGGCTCTGGACCTGCGCCTGGGCGTGTGGAGCGAAATACCGCCGCCGGAACTGGACCCCATCGAGCACGCCGTGCTCTGGCTCGGGGTGCACGAACTCGAGTGTCATCCCGAGCTGCCGTACCGGGTGGCGCTCGATGAAGCGGTGCAGTTGGCCAAGCAATTCGGCGCGACGGATGGCCATAAATTCATCAACGCCGTGCTCGATCGCGCGGCGAAGGAATTGCGTCCCGATGAATATGGGAGCCCGACGGGAGGCGCCGTGGGCCGTCGCGTGAACGAGCCGCTCGGATAGGGGCCGAGATGGTCGGCGGGGAGGCATTGGGTGAGTTCGACCTGATCGACCGGTTCTTTTCACGGCCCGCGGGTGCCGGACCGGACCGCTCCGACGTGATCGTGGGCGTGGGGGACGACGCGGCCGTGCTGCGCGTGCCCGAGGGCACGGATCTGGTGGTCGCCGTCGACACGGTGGTCGCCGGGCGGCATTTTCCCCCGGAAAGCGATGCGCGTTCGATAGGGCACAGGGCCTTGGCGGTCAATCTCAGCGACATGGCGGCCATGGGGGCCACGCCCGCCTGGGCGACCCTGGCACTGACCCTGCCGTCGGCCGATGCCGGCTGGCTGGCGCGCTTCTCCGACGGACTGATGACCCTCGCGCGCGCCCATGAGGTCGCCCTGGTCGGCGGCGACACCACGGCGGGGCCGCTGACGGTCAGCATTCAAATTATGGGATTCGTCGCCCGCGGCACGGCGTTGCGGCGCGGCGGCGCGCAGCCGGGGGACGTCCTGGCCGTGACCGGCACGCTCGGCGATGCCGGCGCGGGCCTCGCCCTGGTGACCGGCGGCCTGACCGTCCCCCACCGCGACGCCGGGCGTGCGGCCGCCGCCGAACTCGTCGAGCGCTTCGAATATGCCGCCCCGCGTGTGCGCTTCGGCGCAGCCGCCCGCGGCATCGCCAGCGCGGCCATGGATCTGTCCGACGGATTGGCGGGCGATCTGCCGAAGTTGGCGCAGGCGAGCGGACTTGCGGCGCACGTCGACGTCGGTCGGCTGCCGCTGTCCGCGGCGCTTCGCGCCCTGGTGCCGGTTGCCCGCGCGCGCGAATGGGCGCTGGCGGCGGGCGACGACTACGAGCTGCTGCTGGCCGTGTCTCCGGCGCGGTTCGAGGACCTGTCGGACGCGGCGCGCGGATTGAACTTAACGTTGACCGCGATCGGTGAGCTGCGTCCCGGATCGGGAGTCGCGTGGTCCCTGGACGGCGGGGCCTTCGCCGCTCCCGCCCGCGGCTTCGACCACTTTCGTTGAGCCCTGGACCCAAGTCACAGTATGGCGTGGGGGCGCCCAGTATCCTCTGCGGCAATCCACATCACTGGCGCTCTGCATCGCACGGTCACCCTTGAGCAACATACGGCCCCAACACGCGAAGTCATTGAACGGTCGCAACTCGCTGCCCGAAAAGATCGGCAAGTACGTCATCATCAACGAGGTCGGCCGCGGCAGCACCGGCGTGGTCTATCTCTCGCATGACCCGTATTACGGGCGCGACGTGGCGATCAAGGTGTACAACGTGGACACCAGCGGCGACGAGAGCCGCAAGCGCATCGCGCGCAAGATGTTCCTCTCCGAGGCGCACATGGTCGGCATGCTGCAG
>JBBIKV010000124.1:0-8898 GCA_037445285.1 Nevskiaceae bacterium
CCCGCCATCCCAATTACTTCGGCGATTTCGCCATCTGGTGGGGCTTCTACGTGATCGCGGCCGGGGCGGGTGCCTGGTGGAGTATCGGCGGGCCGTTGCTGATGTCGCTGCTGCTCCTGCGGGTGTCGGGGGTGACACTGCTGGAGAAGGATATCGGGGAGCGGCGGCCGCAATATGCCGATTATGTGCGGCGCACCAATGCTTTTTTTCCGGGGCTGAGGCGCCGCTCCCACCGGCGCTGACGAGCTCCAGGTGGGCCGCGTGTTACACTCGATGGCGAATCCTGATGATGGTAAAGCTGATGATTCGATCGACCCTATATGCTTTCGCGCTGATCGTCGCGGGATGCGCCGGCCAGCCGCCGTCCTCGTCCGCGCCCACTGCCGCACCCGCCGTCGCGTTGACGCCGGCCGGCGCGCTGATTCCCGTTGCCGAATCGACAACCGCGAGCGGGCAAAATTCCGACGCCAAATTCGTGCTGGAAGCGAAGCGGCTGGGCTACACGGTCGTCGATGAGAACGGCGAACAGCTTTTCTGTCACAAGAATGCCCGGACCGGGTCGCATTTGGCGACCGAAGTCACGTGTCTGACCCACAAGCAGATGGATGATTTGCGCGAGCAAACTCAGCGCCGGATGCAAACCTTCCAAATGCAGATGCCGCCGCCACAGGGCAAATGATCCCGGGACCGTGATGCTCGATATTGCGGAAGCGCCGTATTTGGACAAGGGGGTGTTGATCGGCGGCTGCGTCCGGCTGCCCCTTGCGGTCGATGGCGGGCGGTTGCGCGATGAGGTCGCCCGGTTGCCTCACTCGGTGTGGGGAACTCGCGGCGGCAGGGTCGGCGTGCACTTGAGCGCCGAGGCAGTCTTTCTGCGCGGTAATGCGCCTGCCGAGGGCGATAAACCCGTCGAGGACCGGCCGGTCTTGGATGCGTTGCCCTACGCTCGCCGCATCATCGAACGACTGATTCCCGCGACGCGGCTGCGCTGCCTGCTGGCAAAGCTTCCGGCGGGTGCCGTCGTGGCGCCGCATGTCGACCGGCCGCCGTACTTCGGCAAGACGCTGCGGATCCACATCCCGGTCGAGACCAACGATGCCGTGTACATGATCGCGAGCGGTTCGTGCTATTCCATGAAGACCGGCGAAGTATGGGTCTTGAACAACAGTGCCCCGCACGCCGTGTGGAATGCTCATGCCGCATTCTCCCGGACCCACATGATCTGCGATTTCCTGCCGAGCCCCGCGCTGCTCGATCTTCTGGCGCACGGTGAGCGGGATCTCGGGCGTCCGCGGCCCGATGTGGAGCGGCACGTGAGCGAATTCAATCCGACCGGGGTTGCCGTTCGCTGATGATCGTCACGCCCCGGTGCGTATTCCTGCACCTGCATAAATCAGGAGGCACGTTCGTCAATGAATGTCTGCTGAGATTCGTTCCCGGTGCGCGTCACGTCGGCTATCACCTCCCGCGCCGCATGATTCCCGCGGAGCATGCGCGTCTGCCCGTATTGGGGTTCGTGCGCAATCCCTGGAGCTATTACGTCTCCTGGTATGCCTTTCAACTCGAACGGCCGAATCCCAATTTCCTGTTCCGGATACTGAGTGACGATGGGCGTCTGGACTTCGACACCACGTTGCGCAACATGCTCGATCTCGGAGCGGGCAGTGTGCGGCTCGACATGCTGCTGCGCGCGCTGCCGTCGGCCTACAGCAATCAAGGGCTGAACCTGCCGAATTTCGCGCTCGCTCCGATCCGCGACACGCGGCTGGGCTTCTACACCTATCTTTATCGTTATCTATATCAGGGCGGCGCGGGTGCGGATCCCGTGATCGTCGGGCGCATGGAAGAATTGCGGGAGGACCTGCAGCCGATGCTCGAGAGCGTGGGCGAGACGGTGACGGACGAGATGGCACGGTTCATCGACCGTGAAACGCCCCGCAACACGTCGATGCATGCGGCATACGCCGGGTATTACAACGACTCCCTGCGGGACCTGGTCGCCAGGCGGGACGAGGAACTCATCGCGCGCCACAATTACCGCTTCGGCGAGTGACTCCCGCGGATATCAGGACGGAACCGAGGCTTCGACGAACAGGGAATAATGCCGGTCGCCGTAGGTGGCCTTGGCGACGGCGCTCACGCTGTCCACGCGCAGCGCCGGGTGTTCGCTCGTCATGTAGCCGGAACGCCTGACCTGCGCGAATCCCGCCCCGGTCAGTATCCGCTCCAGCGTATCGAAATCGTAGCCGTATTTGTGGGACTCGAACAGCCAGGCCGGCTCCGCGCCGGCACCGGCGTAGGCGAGAAAGTCCTCGAGGCGCGTCGGATTCTCCGGCCACCACGGCCAGGTTTCCCGCCGGCTCGCGAAGAAGCTACGGTCGTTGTTGGTGTATGCCTCGATACACTGTTCGACGTCGGGCACCACGATGCGTACGACGCCGCCCGGAGCCAGCACCCGGCGCAATTCCGAGAGAAAGGGCTGCACGTCGCGCGGAAAGAACAGGTGCTCCAACAGGTGCGAGACGAATACGTAGCGGGCGCTGCCCGTCGAGAAAGGCAGGCCGCGCAGGACGTTCATCGCCAGCGGCGCCGGATGGACGTCGATGTTGATCCAGTCCGGCAGCACGCTCCTGCCGCAACCGACGTGCAGCTTGAGTCCGCGGCTCGAGGAATCGATGTGCAGCGACTGCATCTGGACGGCGAGGTGCGCGTCGCGGATTGCCGCAAGTTCGCTGCGCAGGCCATCCGTGGCGGCGAGCAGCGCCATCAACCTGCGCTCCACGCCGACCCCGGCGCGCCGCGCCAGTTCCGATTCGGCGTAAGGGCCGAGTCCGTGCAAATCCGAGGACAGGTCGTAGACGCTGCGTGCGAGCAATCGCAGGTGTTCACGGCTTCTTTGCGCCGCCTCCTCGGAACCCGTCGGTGCGGACTCGGGTGCATCGGCGGCGACCAGTGAGCCGTTCCTGCGCAGATATTCGAGCACCTGTGCGACGGCCGGCCGGTCCCCCGCCGCCAGGCGTGCGAGGGATTCGGCCGGATCGGTGGCCTTGGCGAACTGGCACAGCCAGCCGATGAGCATCGGGTTGTCGCTTTCGAACGCGGGCATCGGACTCGTCGTGGTGTGCACCAGAATGCGTCCGCTCTTGAAGCGGACCAGGGTGTCTGCGGCGAAGACGAGAGAGGGCGGCATTCAGTGCAGCGCCTGCAGCCGCCGCCACGTCGCGGTGACCTCGGGCAACACCGGTTCGATCTGTGCCGCGTGTTTCTTCCATTTATCGGGCGCGGGCGGCGTGTGCGTGTATTGCGCGAGGGGCAGCGGCGCCGCGAGGCGCGCGGCCAGGAACGGATCGAGGTCGATGCCGATGAAGCGGCACAGTCGCTCGATGGTACGGCGTGGCTCGGCGACCAGTTCCGCGTAGTTCGCCACCGTCCAACGCGCACGCGGCATCATCGCCAGATCGTCGAGAACGATCCGATTGGTGGTGTCCCATTGAAATGCCGCGATCCGCTCCAGGGGACGGCCGTTCTGCGTGCGCCACCCGGGCGGCAGAATGAGGGACCACGGGCCGTCGAAGCCATCCAGTCCGTTATAGGTCTTCCAACCGCCCGAACGCCACGCCTCGATGATGCTGCTCAGGTTGTCGCGCGGGTCCCGCCACAGGAAAATGAACCGCGCGCCGGGGAAAATCCGGTCCAAGAACGGAATTCTGAGGGAATTCTTCGGGGTCTTTTCCAGAAATATCCGCTCGCCAGCAGCCGGGACCTTCCGGCCGGCGTGATCGACGAGGCGTTGCAGCAGCATGGTCGACATGCGCTCGGCGAGGGCGGGGGAGTAGGCATCCACCGTGAGCCGGTTCGAGTCGATTCCCGGCGCGCCGACGCGTAATTCCTCCAACCCCTCCACCATCCAGTGCGCCTCGCCGCCGACGGTCACGATCCGGTCGCTCGCGGCGAGGGTTTCGAACAGCAGCGTGCTGCCGGAGCGCGGGGCGGCGACGATGAATACCGGACGCTGGATCATCGGATGAGCGGCCGTGACTCCGGCGCCACGAACGGGTGGGGCGACCGAGGGCGCAGGCGTCGCCGCCGTCGCAATGGTGGTTGCGGGAACCTGGGTGGCGGCACTCAGCAGAGGGCGTAGTACGCGACCCTCCAGGACCATGTGGGCGGCGACGCGGTTGCTGCGAATGATGAGCTGCTCCCCCTGCTCCTTGGAGGCGATGCGCAGTGCGTCCCGCAGCCGGGCGAATTCCCGCCAGCCGGATTCGGCGGGCCCGTGCAGCAGATACAGCTGCCGCCAGTCCTTGCAAAAGCCGTCGAGCAGCGTGTGGAAGCGTCCGAGTCGTGCCGCGCCGTCGGGCTCGTCGGATTGGCTCGCGAGTTCGGCGCGCAGATCGGCGATCAACATGTCCACTTCGGCGGGCGGCATGACCGGCGCCAGGGTGATCTGTTCGGTCAGCGGCTGGGCGTCGCGCGCGGCGTCGAAGGCGTGTTGATGATCGACTGCGCCGGGCGACTGGCTGTTGGCCACGAACTGCCAAAACCTCGACGTTCCCGAGGTGTCGGCAACCAGGTGGATCCGCTCGAAGGCGGTCGGGTTTTCGACCCGGTGTTGACGCCAGTTGTCGAATATCCAGGCCTCGCCTGCTGCCATGTGCACCGATTCGTTGTCGCAATAAAAGCGCACTTCCGGCTGCGTCGACACGGGGATGTGCAGGCGCGCGCGGGTGAACCAGTGATGGTTGATGTCGGCGTGCTGCGGCACGGACGCCCCGGGCGCGAGGCGCATCAGCCGCGAACGTCCCCAGACGACCCCAAAGCTGGCGAGGATCTGGCGGATGTAGGGTGATTGGCGCAAATGCGGCGTCATGGCCATCCGCCCGTCGACCGCATCGTTTTCCCCGCCCTCCACACTGATGAGGCGCACCGAATCGTTGCCTTCGATGTCGTTCGGATGACGTGCCCAGGCCGAGGCCGGCAGTGCCGCCATTTCCGCCCTCAGCCGGTCCGCATCGAAACGGACGTTCAGGCGGAAAAATGGCTGCGGCAGGCGCATGTCACGCCGCTTCCACGGCGTGGCGGAAATCGCCGATGGTGGCGATCAAATCGCCGAGTGCGGCACGTTCGGCCTCGGTCAGATGGGGATTCCATATGTCGAAGATCATGACCACCCGGGATTTCGCGCTGTGGTTCCACGCTTCGTGCTCGAAGGTGTCGTCGAACACGACGACATGGCCCTCCTGCCAGGCGTGCAATTCCCCGCCGACGTTCAATGCGCAATTCTCCGGCACCATCAGCGGCAGGTGAGCCACGAGGCGCGTGTTGGTGACACCGCGATGCGGCAATAGGTGGGTTCCCGCCGTGAAAACCGAGTACAGCGCTTCCGGCCCATGATCCCGCACCCGCGACAGCGGCAGGGCGTCGAGCGCCCGTGCCGTGCGCGGACAGCGGACGCAATTGTCCTCGCGCCGCACGCCGTGGCGGTAGAAATAATAGCCGTTCCAGGTCGGCGGCGCGTCGAGGCCGCGAAGATTCACCTCTTCAAGCGCCTCGCTCGTGAACACGCGCTCGCGTCCCTGGCTCGAGGGGAGCAGCGACAGGAGTTCCGAGCGGATGTCGGCGGTGGCCGCTTCGAGCGAATCGCTCCAGGGAAAGAGGCTGCGAGGCAGGTAGGCGCTGGTCGGCAGGCCCGGGAAATACAGGAAGGTGGGCCGTTGGCGCGCATCGGTGTAGGTCGGCGCCTCCTCGCCGAGATAGATGCGCAGGGAGCGCTCCACCCGCGACAGGGAATCGCGCCCGTATCTCGCCGCCAGCGGCTCGAAGACGAGCGCGAACCGGGCGCGCCGACCCTCCCGCACCCGGACCACGGCGTGCTCCACCAAGGGTTGCAGCGCCGCCGGGGTTGTGGCCGGATCGACCCAACGGCCCTGGTCTTGGGCACGCTTCAGGGCACTTGCGTAGGCGACGAGTGCCTCCTCCGGCAGGCCCTGGGCTTCCAGAGCCCTGCCCAAATACAGCCGCGCCACGTGCAGTTCGGGCGCCGCCTCGAGCGCCTGGCGCTGCGCCCCGGCCGCGGCCGCGAAATCGCCGCTGGCGTCGAAAACCAGCCCGAGGTGGTGCAGCGTGATGGGGTCGCCGGGTTTGGCGTGGCGGGCATGCGTCAGAAGTTCGAGTGCGCGCGACGGATTGCCGTCGCGGAGCGCCCCCAGGCCCACTACGTTCAGTGCCTGTACGTGCTGCGGCTCGGACTCCAGAATCCGGTAAAATGCCTCTTCGGCTTCCCGAATGCGTCCCTGCCGCAATAATTGTTGCGCTTGCTCGGCCGACGTCATAGCGTGTGTTTCCAGCTCATGCCCATCAACGATCTCTCATTCTACGTCCGTACCTACGATCATAACCTGGAGGACTTACTGTGCCGCCAGATGATCGAGTCGTTCGGCGCTCTGCAACGGTTCCAGCGGCAGAACGGCCGCGGCGTCCGTGCGGGCCTCGAGGAATCGGCATGGACGGAGCTCAACGTCACGCGGCTGGCGGATGCCGGCTTTCTGACCATGTTCCGCGCGCAGGTCGACCGGGCGCTGGAGCTCTATAACCGGGACCTCGGCCTGTCGATTGCCGTGCCGAACACGCCGTCCTTGTCCGAGTTCGTCATCAAACGGTACCGCAAGGGCCAGAACGAACGATTTCAGCTGCATTTCGACTCGATCAATTTCGTCGCACACCGCTACCTCGTGCTGCTGTGGTACCTCAACGACGTCGAGGAGGGGGGTGAGACCGACTTCCCGCAGCTGGACATCAAGATTGCGGCGCGGGCCGGTCGGCTGCTGATGTTTCCCCCGTACTGGATGTATCAACATCAGGGAGTGCAGCCGATCTCGAACGACAAATACATCCTGTCGACCTATCTGCTGTTCGACATGCCTCAGGCGTCGTAGCCCCATCGCTCGAAGTACGGCTGCAACAGCGGCAGACTCGCGGCGAACATCTCCCGGTAGGGCAGCCATCGGCCGACCGACCGCGTGTTCACCGGTTGCACCACCTGGGAGTAGCTGGGAGTGCTGATGAAACGCTTCTCCGCCGCGCGCCGGCCCGGCGCGAGAACCGCCTCGTTCCACGGCAGTTCCAGGAAATCGACGATGCCCCGCACCTGGGATTCGAAGCTCTCGACGAAGCTTTCATAGCGCAGTTCGAGCACGTCGGCCCGCAGTATCGTCTGCTGCGCGTACCAAAAATCGAAGCTGCGCCGATAGCCCGCGCACAGCGTCGGTAGATCCTGGCACAGCTGCGCGAAGTCCGGCGCACGGAAATGCTGCATGTAGCAGCTCAACAGCACGTCGCACGGGTGGCGGACCGCGAGGATGATCTTGGCGCCGGGAAACAGGCGTGCGATCACCGGAAGGCGCAGCAGATTCAAGGGGTTCTTGTCGATGAGCCGCTGTCCCGGCTGGATGTCGACCTTGCGGCGAACGCGCTCCCAGTAGCGATCCCGTACCGAATTCAGCTGTGCATCCGTGACCCGGGCGAGGGCGGCCGGATATTGCACCCCCAGTTCCAGCAGATCGTCGAGCGCATTCTGCAGAAACGGCTGCTCGTCCATCGATCTCAGCGCAGGATGCGCGTCGAGGGCCAATTCGAGCAGCGTCGTGCCGCTGCGGGGAAAGGCGACGATGAACACGGGGCTTGCCTCGGCGCCCGGTGCGCCCGTCGCGTCCCAACCCGCGACGTCGGCGGGATCGCAGGGATAGCCGGCGATCGAGAGGGGCGGCGCGCCGCGCAGGGCCGCCAGGGGCGCCGTGAGCTTCAGATGCGCCGCCTGGGAGCGATGGGCCTCGGTCAGCACCTGGTAGGCCTCTGCGTGGCGGCCGAGGGCGTCCAGGGACTTGGCGAGCGGAAACTGCTGAAAATGCCGGTTGTGCAGTTCCGCACAGGAGGCGACGGCATTCTCGAACAACTGGACGGCGACCTCATGCCGCCCCTCGCGATGCGCCAACTGGGCCTGCATCAGTGGCAGTTCCGACCCCAGCCGGGCCGAGTCCGGATCGGCCGACAGTTCGTCGAGCAGGCGGCGAGCCTCGTCGAGCCGGTTGGTACGTTCCAACACCTGTATCAGCGTGAGCCGCGCAAGCGGGTCGGCGCCGGCGGAAGCGGCAAGGCGCACCGCGGGTTCGGCGCGCTCCGGCTGACCGAGTTTCATCAGCAAGTGTCCGCCGCCCGAGCTGACTTCGGGCGACATGCCGGCTTGATGTTCCCAACCTTCCAGGGCGTCGAGCGCCTCGTCGGTCCGCAGCGTCTCGTAACAGCAGAACGCGTAGCGATAGCGGATCTCGGGATCGTCCGGCGCCAGGGCGGCGGCCCTTTGCAGGACGGCGTGCGCGGACTCGAAATCGTCCCGCGCGATGTGCGCGAGACCCACGTTGTAATAGAAGTCCGCCGAGCCCGCGCCGAGCGCCGCGGCGCGCGCAAAGGCAAACAGCGCTTCGTCGATGCGGCCGTCGCAGCGGCGCGCCGTTCCCACGTTCATCCAGTGCAGCGGATCGCCGGGCTCCAGTTCGGCGATCCTCAGGTAAACCGCTTCGGAGTCGCGATGCCGGCCCTGAACATGCAGCGCGAACGCCAGCACGCGCAGCGCCCGGCCGTTCTGCGGGTCGAGCCGCAGTGCCTCGCGCGCCCGCGCCTCCCCGGCGGCGGTCTGGTCGCCGGACAGGAGTTCGACGGCCTGCTCGGCAAGGCGTTCTGCATCGTCGGCAGGCGTTGACATACGGAGTCGCTCGCACGAATAAAAAGGCCGCGCAGGTTGCCCTGCGCGGCCTGAAGTTTACCCAATTCGACGTTCTAGAACTTCTGTGAGAACCCCGCAAACCACTGCCGCCCGAGCACGTCGTACGTCTGCACGTCGGT
>JBBIKV010000125.1:0-8442 GCA_037445285.1 Nevskiaceae bacterium
GCCATCTGCACGACGGCGGTGATGGCCGCCTGGGAGAGTTTGTCCGAGTGCATTTTGGCGGTGATCTCGGACGACAGCTTGACGTAGCGCACCGCCGGCAGGCGCAGCAGATCGAAGCACTCGGTGCGCAGACCGAAATCATCGAGCACGATCGGACAGCCGAGGCGATGCAGGGCCTTGGCCACCTCCTCGATCCGGCCGCCGGCATGGATGGCGGTCATCACGTCGATCTCGAAGGCGATCATGGCCTTCGGCAGCGCCGATTTCGTCAGGCACAAGTCGACGAATTTGATGAAATGATCATCATGCAGCGCGGTGGTCGTGAGATTGACCGAGAACAGCACCGCGTGCGTCTTCCACACTGCCGGATGGCGCACGAGCCATCCGATGAGTTCGGTGAGCACGCGGCGGTCGATCATGGAACCGAGGCCGTGTTCCACCGCGGCCTTCAGCATCGCCGCCGGTGCGGCGTTCGGGGCGACATCGGATTTGGAGCGCAGCAGCACCTCGTAGCGTTTCAGCTGACTTCCCTTCGACAACGGAATCAGACGTTGGACGTGCAGTGCTATGGGGCTGCGGCGCAGCGCCGCGTGCAGTCGGTCGATCTCCGGAGTCACCTCCGGCGGCGGCCGCTTGGCCTGCACGTCGGCGGTGGTCGACGGCGATGACACGGGCGCGCGGGCCGCCGGTGCGGGCGCGGCCTGCGGGGCGCGCGGTTCGTCCGTTTCGAGGGTGAGCATCGCATCCTCGAGCGACAATTCCAGCGCGACCGCGGCCTTGGCGCGTGCCGGCGGTGAAGCGGGTGCGGCCGGCCGGCCGGGGGTCGCCTCGGGCCGCATGACGGCGAAGTCGGCGACGGCGCGCTGCAGCTTGGGCGTCATCAACTTGAGCACGCCGTGCTCGTCGTGCTTGACCATCCGGGTATCCACGATCGCCATGACTGCGCCGACCATGGCACGGCGCGCGTTCACGGCCCGCAGGAGCACCGCGGATCTCGCGTCGCCGAGATCGTAGGTGAGCGCGGGCGGTCCGTTCGGCTTGGAAAAGGCCTCGAGCGCTTCGCGGACCGCATTGTGCTCGTCCGGGCCCATCGAGCTTTCCGTCAGCCAGAGCACGTCGCCCTTGTCGTCATGGATGGAGATGGCATGGGCGCGCGCCGGCTCGAGCGCCGCACGCACCTTTTGGCAGACGGAGTCGAAATCGGCGAGCGGGCTGAAGGGCTTGCTCTGCTCCATACATCCAAGGGGTGTTTGGTGGGACTCCAGTTCTACCGCAGCGGGCCGACCCCGGGTGTGATGGTCTTCGCCAAAATGCGACAGAGGGTCCCCGTCCTCAGCCGGTGTGACATATCATCGGCGGGCATCGTTCCGATGCGCCGAGATGATCCCAACGCACATGGCGCCCACACCGGCAACCCGCCAATATCGCTACTACGATTTCGTGATGGCAGCTTATGTATGCATCCTGCTGTGCTCGAACCTGATCGGCCCCGCCAAGGAGACGTCGATCCACATTCCCTTTCTGGGCACCTTCACCTTCCTGGCCGGTGTGCTCTTCTTTCCGATTTCCTACATCTTCGGCGACATCCTGACCGAGGTGTACGGCTATGGCCGCGACCGTCGGGTGGTATGGGCGGGGTTCGCCGCGCTGGTGTTCGCCTCCATCATGGCGGCGGTGGTGGTGCACCTGCCGCCGTCGGCAGGCTCCCTCGACAACCAGGCGGCGGTCGAGGCGATCTTCGGCAATACGCCGCGCATCGTCCTGGCGTCCATCCTGGCGTTTCTCTGCGGCACCTTCGTCAACAGCTATGTGCTGGCGAAGATGAAGATCTGGACCCGCGGGCGTTGGCTGTGGACGCGGCTCGTGGGATCCACGCTCTGCGGGGAATTCATCGATTCGGTCATCTTCTATTTCGTGGCGTTCTACGGCCGGGTCCCCCGGGGCGAGTTGCTCGGGCTCATGTTCACGCAGTACCTGCTGAAGAGCGGCTGGGAGATCGTCGCCGCGCCGCTCACCTACCGGATCGTCGCGTTCCTCAAACGGACCGAGAACGAGGATTACTACGACACCGACACCAATTTCACGCCCTTCTCGCTGAAGACGTGAGCCGCTGCGGGTTGGGCGGAGCACGCGATTGATCTGCCCTTTGCCACAATCTGCCCGCGGGCGTGCGGGGAGGCGCCCGAATTCCGGTCCGAAATAGCTCCCACGAGGGCGGCGAGGGTCGTCGCCCGACGTGGTGAAAACTTCGGTGAGGAGCTGTCATGAAAACTGCATGTTCGAGGATCGTGTGGACGGTGGGATTGTTGGGCGTCAGCGCGGCGGCCCTGGCGGGAGAGCCGCCGGCGGCGAAGCCGCAGGAACCGGTGGGCTTCATCACCGGCGGCGTCATCGGCGGCTTTGCCGCGGGGCCGGTCGGAGCCGTGATCGGGGCCGGTCTCGGCACCTGGCTCGGCAATCGCGTACACCGCGCGGGCGATGCCACCCGGGCGGAAGCCCGGCTCGGCGCGTTGCAGAGCGAGGCGACCCGGTTGCGGGCCGAGATTGCCGCGCAGACTGCCAGCGTGGAGGAGGCGGCCGGGAAGGAGCTGAACGGGTTGCAGGGGGATGTGCTGTTTCGCACCGGCAGCGCGGAGATCGACCCGGAGACGGTACAGGGACTGAAGGTGCTGGCGGAGACGGTGGCGAAATCGCCCACGCTGAAGGTGCGGGTCGATGGCTACGCGGATGGGCGCGGTCCCGTGGATGCCAACCTCGAGCTCTCCGAGGCGCGCGCCGATGCGGTTCGGGACGTGTTCCGGGCGGCGGGGGTCGCCGATGAGGCGCTCGAAATCAACGCTTTCGGCAAGAGTCGCAGCGTGGCGGTGGATCCCGACGGCTTGGCGCTCGAGCGCCGGGTGCGCCTGACCTTGCAGGCGGACGGCGCCCCGGCGGTGGCGGCCGCCGGCCAGCCGCCGACGGGAACCGAGTAGGTGGTACGGCCCGGTGCCCCTCGGGGCGCCGGGCCGCACTTGTTTCGGCACGCGGCCCGGGCCTACGATAGCGGATGAACGACCAGCCAAAGATCCTCGTGTTGGACCGCTTTCAGACGGGCGAGTCCGCGAACCCCTCTCCCGAGAAGATTCTCGCCGGCATCCCGCGGATTCGCGTATCGAATCAATATGTGGATGCCGCGCAGCAATTCTTCTGCGGATTTTGGAGCAGTACCAGCGGCAAGTGGCGCATCCGGTACACGGAGCATGAGTTCTGCGTGTTGATCGAAGGCCTGGTGCGCATCGAATCGAGCGGCGGTGAACGGGTCGAGTTGCGCGCGGGCGACGGCTTCGTCGTACCCGCAGGTTTCGAGGGCGTGTGGGAAGTGGTCGAGCCCTGCAAGAAATGGTATGCGATATTCGAGGTCAAGGACTGACGGCGCGCACCGCGCTCGCGGTGCGCGTCCGCGTCCTTGCCGGCGCCTCCCTCAGGGGGTGTCGCGAATCACGGCGCCCAGGGTCTCGACCAGTTGGCTGATCTGTTTCGGCTCGATGATGAGCGGCGGCGACAGGGCGATGACGTCGCCCGTTTGACGCACCATCACCCCGCGTTCGAAGCACTCGAGGAACACCTCGAATGCCCGGGCGCCGGGTTTGCCGGTGCGCGGCTCCATCTCGACTGCGCCGATCAATCCACAGTTGCGGACGTCGATGACGTGCGGCAGTCCGCGCAGCGAATGCACGGCATCCTCCCATTGCTGGGCCAGGCTCGCCGCACGGGTCAGCAGGCCCTCCTTCGCATAGATGTCGAGCGTCGCGAGTGCGGCCGCACAGGACACCGGGTGCGCCGAGTACGTGTAGCCATGGAACAGTTCGATGACGTTCTCGGGACCCTGCATGAAGGCGTCGTAAATCTTGCGCTGAGAGAACACGGCGCCCATGGGAATCGCGCCGTTGGTGAGGCCCTTCGCGGTGGTCATGAGATCGGGGGTGACGTCGAAGGCGAGGGCGGCGAACGGCTTGCCCACCCGTCCGAAGCCGGTGATGACCTCGTCGAATATCAGCAGGATGTCGTGTCGGTCGCAGATCTCCCGCAGCCGCTTCAGATAACCCACGGGCGGCAATATCACGCCCGCCGAACCGGACAGCGGTTCGACGATCACGGCGGCGATGGTCGATGCGTCGTGCAGCGCGATCAGACGCTCCAGTTCGTTCGCCAGGTGTGCGCCCCAGTGCGGCAGACCCCGCGAAAAGGCGTTGTGACCGAGATCGAGGGTATGCGGCAGATGATCGACGCCCGGCAGCATGGACGAGCCGTAGAATTTGCGGTTGTTGACGATGCCGCCCACGGACATGCCCCCGAACCCGACTCCGTGATAGCCCTTTTCGCGTCCGATGAAGCGGGTGCGTTGACCGGCGCCGCGCGCCCGGTGGTAGGCGATGGCGATCTTCAACGCGGTGTCGACCGATTCGGAGCCGGAGTTCGTGAAGAACACCCGGTCCATGCCGGGGGGCGCGATCTGCGCTAGCCGGTTGGCCAGTTCGAACGCGATCGGGTGTCCCATCTGAAAGGTGGGGGCGAACTCCATGGTGTCGAGCTGCCGCGCCACCGCCTCGGTGATTTCGCGCCGGCCGTGTCCCGCGTTGACGCACCACAGACCGGCCACCCCATCGAGGATTTCCCGGCCGTCGGCGGTCCAGTAATGCATGCCGGAGGCGCGTGCTAGCAGCCTCGGATTGGCCTTGAACTGGCGGTTGGCCGTGAACGGCATCCAAAAGGCGTCGAGGTCGTCTTTCGAGAGGGCGGGGGTGAGCTGGGCGTTCATGGGGGATCCTTTGCTGCGAAAAGCGCGGATGGACTACGGCAGATAGCCCGGGATGATAAGGAAAATCGACACCGACCTCAATTTTAGCTATCAAAAGACCTCTAGTGTTTAATATAATGGACACCATGACCCTTGATGTCGGCGCCCATTTGAAGTCCGTGCGGCAGATGTACGGCCTGTCGCAGCGCGAGCTGGCGAAGCGCTCCGGCGTCACCAACGGCTTGATATCGTTGATCGAGCAGAACCGCGTCAGTCCGTCGGTCAGTTCGCTCAAAAAGGTGCTGGACGGAATACCCATGGCGCTCGCGGACTTCTTCACCTTGGACTTGGCGGGCAAGCCGCAGGTGTTCTTTCCGAAGGACGAACTGGCGGACATCGGTTCCGGCGCCGTGGAACTGCGGTTGGTGGGCGGACGCCTGGGCAAGCGCAGCATGTCGATATTGCACGAGCGCTATGCGGCGAACGCCGACACCGGCGAGGAAATGTTGACCCACGCGGGCGAGGAGGGCGGTGTGGTCGTCAAGGGACGCATCGAATTGTCGGTCGGCGGCGAAGCCCGCGTGCTGTCGGCCGGGGACGCGTATTATTTCAAGAGTTCGCTGCCGCACCGATTCCGCAATCCGGGACGGGACGAATGCGAGATCGTCAGTGCGAGTTCGCCCCCCACTTTCTAGCCCATCCTTCGAGGAGCATACAATCTCATGACCCTGGTGACCGTGGCGGCGACGCAGATGGCTTGCACGTGGGATCGCGGCGGCAACCTGGCACGCGCCGAGAAGTTGATTCGCGCGGCGGCGGCGCGCGGCGCGAACGTCATCCTGATCCAGGAATTGTTCGAAACCCCCTACTTCTGCCAGGATCATTCCGCGCAGCATTTCGATCTCGCCCGGCCGCTCGAGGGCCACCCGGCGGTGGCGCATTTCGCCGGACTGGCGCGGGAACTCGGGGTCGTCCTGCCGGTGAGCGTGTTCGAGAGGGCCAACAACGCCTTTTTCAACACGCTGGTGATGGTGGATGCGGATGGCGCGGTGCTCGGCAATTACCGCAAGTCGCACATTCCCGAGGGCCCCGGCTATCACGAGAAGTTTTATTTCTCCCCCGGCGATACGGGTTTCAAGGTGTTCGACACGAAGTTCGCCAAACTCGGCGTCGCCATCTGCTGGGACCAATGGTTTCCGGAGGCCGCGCGCTGCATGGCGCTGATGGGTGCGGAGCTGCTGCTGTATCCGACGGCCATCGGATCCGAACCGCAGGATCCCGGGCTCGACTCGAGCGCCCATTGGCAGCGCACGATGCAGGGTCACGCCGCGGCCAACGTCATGCCGCTCGTCGCATCGAATCGCATCGGAACCGAAACCGGCGGGAAATACAGCATGACCTTTTATGGGTCGTCGTTCATCGCATCGCACACGGGCGAGAAGGTGGCTGAGGCTGATCGTGCCAGCGAGGCCGTGCTCACCGCGACCTTCGACCTCGAGGCGGTGCGCCGCTACCGGCAGTCCTGGGGCCTGTTTCGCGACCGGCGGCCCGACCTCTATCATCCCCTCCTGTCGCTCGATGGCCGCGGCTGAGACCCGCATCACCGTAGAGGACACGGGCTCGCTTCCGCAGGATCTGGTGTTCGTCGATCTGGAGACGACCGGCGGCAATGCGGCCCATCATCGCATCACCGAGGTGGGCATCGTGCGCATGGAGCGCGGCGAGGTCGTCGAGGAATGGAGTTCGCTCGTCAACCCCGAGTGCCGCATTCCGCACTACATAGAAGCGTTCACGGGCATCACCAACGACATGGTGGCCGGGGCGCCGCGCTTCGCGGATATCGCGGGCCGGGTGCTCGAGAAACTGCGTGCGCCGGTGTTCGTCGCGCACAATGCGCGCTTCGACTACGCGTTCCTGCGCACCGAGTTCCGCCGGCTGGGCCTGAATTTCTCGGCAAAGGTGCTGTGCACGGTCAAGCTGTCGCGGCGCCTGTTTCCCGAGTTCCCACGGCACAGCCTCGACGCGGTCATGGAGCGTCATCGCCTGACCTGCAGCGCGCGCCATCGGGCGCTCGGCGATGCCCGGGTGCTCAGCGACTTCTGGAGCAAACTGCGCGGTGAGATCCCGCCGTCGACGCTCGCGGCGGCGGCAAATGCCGTGATCGGCGCCCACAAGCTGCCGCCGCACCTGCCGCCGGATCTGGCGGACGAGATGCCGGAGGGACCCGGCGTCTACCGGTTCTTCGGCGAGGACGACGTCCTGCTGTACATCGGCAAGAGCCATTCCCTGCGGACCCGCATCCTCGGCCACTTCGCGGCCGAACATACCGACTCCCGGGAGCAGAAAAAGGCGCGCCAGACCCGCCGCATCGACTGGGTCGAAACAGCCGGCGATCTCGGCGCTCAGCTGAAGGAAGCCGAGTGGATCAAGGTCCAGAGACCGCTCTACAACAAGCGGCTCAAGCAGGGGGCGGGCAGCTTCACGATCCAGATTCCGGGGGATGGGGGCGAGTTGCGGGTGTGCGAGGTCGACGAGCTGGAGCCCGCCGCTCTGACGGACGGTTTCGGCGTCTTTCATTCGCGGAAGGACGCGCGCAAGGCCCTCGTCGACATCTCGAGAGCGCACGGGTTGTGCCTGAAGGTGCTCGGACTCGAGGATGGCGGGGGGTCGTGTTTCGCCCATCAGGTGGGGAAGTGCCGCGGAGCGTGCGTCGGCAGGGAGCCGCTACTCCTGCACCGCGTGCGCCTCACTCTGGCCTTGTCGGCCCTCAAGCTGCAGGCGTGGCCGTTCCCCGGGCGCATCGCGCTGCAGGAGGGTCCTGCGGAGCACCACGTGCTCGATCACTGGGTCTATCTCGGCACCGCCCGCTCGGAAGAGGAACTGGCCGAACTCGCGGGCCGGGAGGCGCGGGCCGCCTTCGACGTCGACGTGTACCGCATACTGGTGCGCCATTTCAAGAAGACGCCCCGCATCGAATGGCACCCCTTGAAAAGTCGGGGTGCCCCGTAATGGCCATTGGAGTGATCCCGGCATGAGCGAGAACGTACGATATTGGATCGCGACCGCGCCGGTGGGTGCCGCCGCGGTGCTGGCCGAGGAACTGGCGCAATTCGGGGCGAGCGACATCCGTGAACGCAGCCACGACGTGAAATTTCAGGGCACGCTAGAGGCCGGCTACCGGGCCTGCCTGTGGTCGCGCACGGCGACGCGGGTGCTGCTCAGCGTGGGCTCGGTCGATGCGAGCAGCGCGAAGCACCTGTTCGATGCGGTGAAACGCATCGACTGGCGCGAACACCTCGGGCCGGGTGCGACCCTGGCATGCGATTGCAGCGGCGGCAATGAATCCATCAGGCACACGATCTACGGTTCGCAGCTGCTCAAGGACGCGGTGTGCGACAGCCTGCGGGAGAGCACCGGCGAGCGTCCCAATGTGAAACCCGCAAGGCCCGATGTGCTGCTTCACCTGCACGTGGAGGGGCCGACGGCGCTGGTCTCGGTGGATTTTTCCGGGGAGAGCCTGCATCGCCGCGGCTATCGCGTCGCGGCCGGCCGCGCGCCGCTCAAGGAGAACGTCGCGGCCGCGGTGTTGCTGCGGGCCGGCTGGCCGGCCGTCCACGCCCAGGGCGGCATCCTCGTCGATCCGATGTGCGGTTCGGGCACCTTCC
>JBBIKV010000126.1:0-8070 GCA_037445285.1 Nevskiaceae bacterium
CGCGATAGTGCATGACGCAGGCGTTGGCGCCGCCGCCGACGATCGGGTGGTAGGCGAGGTCGGCGTTGTGGGAGCGAAACTCATGGAGCACCTCGGCCATCACCTCGTACTCCATGCGCCCCGGCGCGGCGAAGCGCATCGCCCGCCGGTGCGCCCGCACGGCGACCGCGGCGGAGCGGCGCAGGCTCGCCTGCTCCGCACGGCTCTTGTAGAGGCGCACGTCGTCGAGGATGTGGCTGAGCGCGACGAACTCCTGAGGCGCCGTGGAGCCGTGCCGCGCCTGCACCCGCAGGCCGTTGACCCAGCCGAGGACGCGCGGATCGAACTCGTCGTGCGCACCCATCGAGTAGTAGATGCGCGGGCGGTTCTCCATGAGGCCGGGCAGGATCTCGTCGATGTCGCCGATGGGGAAGGCGTCGTCGGCGCCATGCCGCTCCACGGCGCCTTCCGGGCCGGCACGCGGTCCGTCCCAGGACTCCCGCGCCGGGTCGTGCTCTCGCACGAACAGCAGGTACTCCCCCTGCGGCCGGCCGGGGGCGAGCACGGCGACGGATTCCGGCTCCTCGAAGCCGGTGACATAGTAGAAATGGCTGTCCTGCCGGTAGGCGTACTCGATGTCGCCGTTGCGACGGCGGACCGGTGCGGCGGGCAGGATTGCGATTCCATCCCGGCCGATCATACGCATGACCTGCCGGCGGCGGCGGGCGAACTCCTTGCGGTCCACGCGGCGGCTCAATGCAGGCGCTGGGCGGGCGACGGATAGACCTGGCTGCGCAGCGGCAGCAGCTCCTCGAACACAACCTGCGCGGCGACGCGGATGAATTCCACCAGCTCCGCGTAGGCCTGCTCGTTCGATTCGTCGGCGTCGGCGTCGTCGCCGGTGGCGCGGGAGATCTCGGTGAAATCGCGCACGATTTCCCCGACGTCGCCGGCGAGTCCGTCCAGATCCGAGATCTGACCCGTGCCGAGCCCGTACAAAAAGCCCGTGCACCACAAGGCGAGGGCGTTGGCCCGGCCGTTCAAGGGTTCTTCGTCGTCCGGCAGCAGGGGTTCGAATTCCATGCCCTGCTCGCCGAAGCAGCTCGCCGTGGCGGTGAACACCCGCTCGATCACCGCCGCCGATTCCTCGGGCAGCGAGGCGCCGTCCGGCAGAATTTCGTTGATCCAGTCCTGCATCCGGTACGGTGCCATGGCACACAATGCACCGCACAAAGAGCCGTGCGCCTCGGCGGCGTCGGCGAGGCTGCCGGCGGCTGCGAGCACGTCCTCGAAATCCTGGAAACGAATGCCCGACATCATGATCGGCAAATAATACCGCAGTCGCGCGCGCAGCAGACCTTTGCATTGCTCGAAAGGGGGCTCTATATTGCTGGTCTATGACAGACTCAAGCCCAAAGTCCGCCGTCGAACTCGAGTTGAAGCGCCTGGAGAAGCGACTCGAGGATCTGATCGGAACGGTGAATCAAATCAAGGAAGAAAACCGGGCCCTGCGCCAGCGACAGGAAGCCCTCACCTCGGAGCGCGCCAGCCTCTTGCAGAAGAACGAACAGGTGCGCGCCCGCGTCGAGGCCATGATCGGCCGCCTCAAGTCCATGGAGCAGGCATGAGCGAGAATCAGGCACGGGTCAGCGTGCGCATATTGGAAAAGGAATACCAGATCGCCTGCCCGGTCGAGAACCGCTCGGATCTGCTGGATTCCGCCGAGCTGCTGAACCAGCGCATGCGCGAGATTCGCGACAGCGGCAAGGTCATCGGTCTCGACCGCATTGCGGTGATCGCGGCTCTGAACATGGCCAACGAATTGATCCGCTTGCGCAATCGTGACAGCCATCTCGAAGGCGAGGTCGGCAACCGCTTGCGAATCCTGCGCGAGCGCGTAGAGTCTGCATTGGAGAGGGGCCAGCAGCTCGAGCTTTGAGCGCCTTCCCTCTCGTCGGTTAGATTTGGCGCTGCCTGCGGTGTTCGATGCGGATCGGGTTACCTCTCGACCCTAATTTGTAAACCCCAGGGGCCATTGCTTGCTGGCAGCATTGTGCAAGTCCGCCTCGAGCGGAAAGCCTTAAGTGCCGCAGTTAGCCCCACCTGTTGCTCAGGTCGGGAGCAACGGTCCAAAACGGCACATGCGGGTGGCGCCATCTATTCCCCCGACTTCGCCCGATGAAGGTCGCGAAGTCCGCGCTGCGCGAACTGCTGCGAAGACGGCGGCGCGCCCTGGGCGGCCACGATCACGCATTCCGCTCCCGCGCCGCGCAACTGGCGATTCTGCGGATGCCGCAATTCCGGGCGGGCGCGCGGGTCGCCGTATACCTGCCCATCGACCGCGAAACCGACACCGCGCTGCTGCGCGCGGCGGCGATGCGCCGCGGCGTGCGCCTGTTCGTGCCGGTGATCGCGGACATGCGGCACCGGCGGATCGAGTTCCACCCCCTTGCCGGCAGGATGCGCAGCGGCGCGTACGGAATCTCGATCCCTCATCAGGTCGATCATCCGGTCGGGGCGCGCTGGCTCGACCTGGTCGTGGTGCCGCTGGTCGGCATCGACGCGGCCGGACGGCGGCTCGGCATGGGCGGCGGATTCTACGACCGCGCCTTCGCCTTTCGCGCGCGCCGCGATCACTGGCGCGGTCCGCGGCTGATCGGCATCGGATTCGATTTTCAGCGGGTGGAAGCCGATTTCGCGGAGCCCTGGGACCTGACCCTGGACGGCTTCGCCGGCGAGAGCGGAGTTGTTCGATATCCCTAGGGAAGGACGATGAATCATTGGCTGCTCAAATCCGAGCCCGGCACGTTCAGCATCGATGATCTGGCGGCATGCCCGCGCAAGACCACCGCGTGGGACGGCGTGCGCAATTTTCAGGTGCGCAACATGCTGCGCGACGACTTCAAGAAAGGCGACCGGGCCTTCTTCTATCACTCCAGCTGCCCGGTGCCCGGCATCGCCGGCGTCGTCGAGGTGCAGGGACCCGGTTATCCGGACGCCACCGCGCTCGACCCGGGGCATGCGCACTACGACCCCGTCGGCAGCGTCGACGACCCCCGGTGGTACGTCGTCGATGTGCGCTTGGTTCGTAAATTCCAGCACGTCGTGACGCTCGATGAGCTGCGCGCGCACGCCGCCGGCGCGCTTCGCGACCTTCTGATACTGCGCCGGGGGAATCGCTTGTCGGTGACGCCGGTGTCGAAGGAGAACTGGGACTTCATACTCGGACTAACGTGAACTCGCGCACGTCGCTACCACATCGGCGGCATCGAAGCATGACGTATTGCTTGTAATTTGATTAATCGTGTATATACTCGGTCCCCGGACTAACCCGACAACGGAGTTTTAATCATGGCAGCAAAAGCGAAGAAGGCGAAGAAGAAGGTAGCCAAGAAAAAGGCCGCTAAGAAGAAGTAAGCCTTCGTAAAGAAACCGACTGTGCCCGCATCTTGCGGGCACAGTCGTTTTTGAGGTCCGGAAAATCATGCAAGCCCTGGAAAAGAAGCGTTTGGCGGCGCAGGCGGCGGCCGGGTACCTGGAAGACGGCATGATCGTCGGCATCGGCACCGGGTCGACCGTCAATGAATTCATCACCGCGCTCGCCGACCGCAGGATCCGCCTCGAGGGCGCGGTCTCCAGTTCCCAGGCGACCTCCGCGCGTCTGCGCGAACTGGGCATTCCGGAAATGGACCTGAACAGCGCCGGTGATCTGGCGCTCTACGTCGACGGCGCGGACGAGGCCACCCGCCACGGCGCACTGATCAAGGGGGGCGGTGCCGCGCTGACGCGCGAAAAGATAGTCGCCGCCGCATCGAAGCGTTTCGTCTGCATCATCGACGAGGACAAACTGGTCGACGTGCTCGGCCGGTTCCCGCTGCCGGTGGAAGTGATCCCGATGGGACGCTCCTACGTGGCGCGCCGCATCGTCGCGCTCGGGGGCCAGCCCGTCTGGCGCGAGCGGGTCGTCACCGACAACGGCAATGCGATCCTCGACGTGCACAACCTGAGGATCCTCGATCCGGTGGGCCTCGAGACCGAGATCAATCAGATCGCGGGCGTCGTCACCGTCGGGTTGTTTGCGCGCCGCGGCGCGGACGAACTGATCATCGGCGGCGACGGCGGCGTTCGCCGCATCATCCCCTGACCGGCCGGGCAGGCCCGGCCCGGCGTCAGATCTCGACGCGCGTCCCGATCTCGACGACCCGCCCCGGCGGCAGTCCGTAGAAATCCGCGGCGACCTGGGCGTTGCGCGCCATCTGGATGTAGACCGAGCGACGCAGCGGCGGCAGTTCCGAACGGCGTCCCGGGATGAGCTCCTCCCGGCTCAGGAAGTACGTCGTCCGCTCCGGGTCGTAGGGCACCCCGAAGTTCTCGGCCAGGCGCAGCACCTCGACGATGTTCGGTTTGTCCATGAATCCGAAGTGCGCGACGATCCGCACGATCCCCTCGCCGACGTCGGTGACGGTCAGGCGCTTCGACCCCGGGATGCGCGGATCCTCGCGGGTGACCACGGTCAGCAGAACCACCCTCTCGTGCATTACGCGGTTGAACTTGATGTTGTTCAACAAGGCGCGCGGAATGCCCGACGCCTTGGCATCCAGAAAAATCGACGTGCCCGGGACCCGGACCGGCGGGTCGCGCTTCAGGTCGTCGAGGAAGTCGCGGACCGGTTTCTGTTCCCTCAACAGCCGCGCGTGCAGCGAGGCGCGTCCTCGTTGCCAGGTCTGCATCACCCAATAGATGCTGAGGCCCGACAGCAGCGGCAGCCACCCTCCCTGGGAGAGCTTGGTCATGTTCGCCATCAGGAACGCGATGTCGACGAAGAACAGCAGCGACAGGCCCGCGCGCAGCGGCCAGCTCGGATGGCCGAGCCGGGACTTGATCAGGCTCAAGGTCAGGGGGGTGACGATCGTCATGGCGCCGGAAACGGCGAGACCGTAGGCGCCGGCGAGCGCCGCGGAACTGCCGAAGCCGATCACCAGCGCGATCGCGGCGACCATCAACACCCGGTTCATCGACGGCACGTAGATCTGGCCGGCGTTCTCGGCGGATGAGTGTTCGACGCGCAGCCGCGGCAACAACCCCAGGCTGACGGCCGTCCGGGTCACCGAGAAGACCCCCGAAATCACCGCCTGCGAGGCGATCACGGTGGCGGCGGTCGACAGCACGACCAGCGGCCACAAGGACCAGGAGGGGGCCATCAGATAGAACGGATTGCTGATGGCCGCGGGATTCTCGATCAACAAGGCTCCCTGGCCGAAGTAATTGAGGACGAGCGCCGGCATGACGACGCAGATCCAGCCGACGCGGATCGGTTGTTTGCCGAAGTGGCCCATGTCCGCGTAGAGCGCCTCGCCGCCGGTGACGGTCAGGAAGACGCCGGCGAGCACGGCGAGCGCGCCGACCTTGTGCTGTTTCAGCATGTCGAACGCGTTCACCGGATCCACCGCGAGCAGCACGCGCGGTTCGCGCACGATCCAATACGCGCCGAGCGCCGCCAGCACCGCGAACCAGAAGAGCATCACCGGCCCGAACACGCGGCCGACGGAACCCGTGCCGTAGCGCTGGATCATGAACAGCCCGCAGAGCACGATGACCGTGATCGGCAGGATCGGGATCTGCGAATCGGGCGCGGCGACCTTCAGGCCCTCGACCGCGCTCAACACCGATATCGCCGGCGTGATCGCGCCGTCCGCGAAGAACAGCGCGGCGCCGAGGATGCCGAGAAGCCCGTAGAGTTTCTTTCTCGGACTCGCGCGGTCCGTGTTCACGACCAGCGCGGTCAGCGCGAGCACACCGCCCTCGCCCTTGTTGTCGGCGTTCAGGACCACCGACACATATTTGAGCAGGACCACCAGCACCAGGGACCAGAAGATCAGCGACAGCACCCCGAGGACGAAGTCCGGAGAAACCGCGATATTGGCCCCGGTGAAGCACGCGGAAATCGCGTAGAGGGGGCTCGTGCCGATGTCGCCGAACACGACACCGAGCGCACCGAGCGCGAGCAGCGCCATGCGACCGTTCGTATTCCGTTCAACCGACATGCTGACTCTCGCTCGGGCCGGGATCGGGGCCCACGATCGTGGGCCCCTGGATTGGCTGGGGGACTAGGATTCGAACCTAGGTAAACGGTGTCAGAGACCGTTGTCCTACCACTAGACGATCCCCCAAAAAGAGCCGCATGTTGGAGGTTGTTCCCGCGCTTAACGCTTGGAGAACTGGGTTCCGCGCCGCGCCTTGCGCCGACCGACCTTCTTGCGTTCGACTTCGCGCGCATCGCGCGTCACGAAGCCCGCCTTGCGCAGGCTGGGACGGAGCGTCTCATCGTAGGCCATCAAGGCGCGGGTGATGCCGTGCCGGATCGCGCCGGCCTGGCCGGTGATGCCGCCACCCTCGACGTGCGCGTCGATGTCGAACTTGCCGTCCATGTCGATCGCTTGAAACGGCTGGCGCACGATCATGCGGCCCGTTTCCCGGCCGAAGAATTCATCGAGCGTGCGGCCGTTGATCGAGACGATTCCGGTGCCCGGCTTCAAGTAAACGCGCGCGCTGGAGGTCTTGCGGCGCCCGGTGCCATAAAAGGAATTGGCGGCGGAGTTCTGTGCCATTTTGTGATGTTCCTGCGGAATCTTAATTTAAATCGAGTTCTTTGGGCTGCTGGGCCTGATGCGGGTGCTCGTTGCCGCCGAAAACGTGCAGCTTCCTGTACATCCGGCGTCCGAGCGGACCCTTCGGCAGCATGCCCTTGACGGCGAATTCGATCGCCCGTTCCGGGTGCTCCTTCAAGAGCTTCTCGAGCGCGATGCTCTTCAAGTTCCCGACATAGCCCGTGTGGCGATGATAAAACTTGTCCTTGAGCTTGGCGCCGGTGACGTGCACGGTGCCCGCGTTGATGACCACGATATGGTCGCCAAGGTCTTGATGCGGCGCATAATTCGGCTTGTGCTTGCCCTTGAGCCGGTGCGCGATTTGCGACGCCAGGCGCCCCAGGGTCTTGCCGGCCGCATCGACGACGAACCAGTCGCCGCGTGTTTCTTCTGGTTTGGAAAATACCGTGTACATGGAGGATACTCTGGAATTCGAGGACTTTGACGAAAGGCGCGAAAGTGTACAGAACCTGACGGCCCGTTACCAGCCCCGATGTACGCACTCTGCGAACACATTATATAATGTATCGATGGATCCCCGGTCATTTACCCTGCCGGACCGGATAATCGGTCAAATTAACAATGCGATCAAGGTGTTGGCCGCGCCTCCCCGGGCCGAGCGGCCGCGGCCCGACGCCGGGGACGGCGAACCGGAACTCAAACGTGCGGAGCGCCTGGAGTCCCGACGCCTGATGCGGGTCAATCATTCCGGCGAAATCGCCGCCCAAGCGCTCTATCGCGGCCAGGCCATCACGGCCCGCGATCCGGCGGTCGTCGAGGCGATGCGCAGTGCGGCCGCCGAGGAAGGCGACCACCTCGCCTGGTGCGAACAACGACTGCGGGAACTCGGCGGCGCGCCGAGCCTGCTCAATCCCCTGTGGTATGCGGGATCGCTCGCGATCGGCGCGGTCGCCGGCGCGTTCGGCGACCGCACCAGCTTGGGTTTCATCAGCGAAACCGAGCGGCAGGTCGAATCCCATCTGGACGATCATCTGGCGCGACTGCCGGAGGCCGACCGGCGCAGTCGTGCGATCCTCGCGCAGATGCAACACGACGAAATACGGCACGGACGAACCGCCGATTCGCTGGGCGGCACCGCGCTTCCCGGGGCGATCAGGCTGGCCATGCGCCTGACCTCGCGCGTGATGACCAAGGGCTCCTACCTTGTGTGACGTCACCATGTCCGCTTGCGGTTCCGGTACTTATGTAATAAAACGTCCGCCAGCGACGTCGTATCCGGCGAAGTACCCGTAAATCGAGGGAGACATCATGGAAGAAGGGGCAAAAGCCTTAAGCGACATCCCGGCGATCAATCGTTTCTTGAGTTACTGCCGGATCAGGACAGTCCCTTCCAAGACCGTGATCATCCATGCCGGCGACCTGCCGGATATCCTCTACTACATCATCAGCGGCTCGGTCGAGGTGATGATCGAGGACGAGGAAG
>JBBIKV010000127.1:0-8022 GCA_037445285.1 Nevskiaceae bacterium
GGCGGCGAGTACGTTTCGTTCGTAATATCGAACAACTTCGAGGGCGCCTACGGAGTTGGCCAGGCGCTCGCCGTCGCGCTGAAAGAGAAGGGCTGGCAGACCGGCTCGGTCGGCCTCATCACCATCAGCCAGGTGCGCAAGAACGGTCAGGCGCGGACCGCGGGCTTCCGCAAGGCGATGCAGGAGGCTGGCATCACCAAGGAGGCAGGGTTGCAGCAGATGCAATCCTATACAACCGACGAAACGTTCAAATTCGCGCAGGACATGCTTGCCGCCAACCCCGACATGCGCGGCATGTTCATCCAGACCGATCAGCCCACGCTCGGCGCGCTGCGCGCGATCAAGGCCGCGCGTCGCCAGGGCGAGGTGCTTGTCGCCGCCTTCGACGGCACGCCGGAGTTGGTCGAGCTGATCCGGAAGGGCGAGGTTGTCGGCTCGGGAATGCAACAGCCCTATCTCATGGGCGAGAAATCCGCCGAGGCGATCGTCAGCAAACTTAACGGTGGCACGCCGGACAAAGAGATCCTAGTGCCAATTCTCGCAGTTTCAAACAAGAACGTTGACCAGCTGCTGCCGACGATCAAGGAGACCGTGTTCGCGAACGAGATGTGATCTGGGCTACGTGACCATCGACCCCGCCGCCCTGCCCCCGCCCGCAACGGGCGGGGGCATGTCGCGGCCGAACCCGTCGCCCTTGCGCTTGGAGGCAGGGGGATGGGTCGACGTTCCGATGCTCGTGGCCACCGGAATCGAAAAGACCTTCGACCGGACCCGGGCGCTCGCGGGGGCTGAACTTGAGGTCGCCGGTGGCGAAGTACACGCCCTGCTCGGGGCGAACGGCGCTGGCAAGTCGACGCTGTCACGTGTCATCAGCGGCCACATCCGCCGCGATTCAGGCGAGATAACTTATAAGGGTATGGTTCTAGACGCTCGAAGTCCCCGGGAGGCCCTGGCGAGCGGCATCGCCATGGTGATGCAGGAGACCAGCCTCGCCCCGGATCTTTCTGTCCTGGAAAATATCTTTCTGCCGGAGCTCGGCCAGCGTGGCCGCCTGTCATACGCGAAACTGCGCAACAGGGCGCGCGCCGTGCTGGGACAGCTCGGGCAGGAACACACGCTGCCGCTGGAAGCCGAGGTCTGGCGGCTGTCGGCAGCGCAACGACAACTGGTGGAGATCGCCAAGGCGCTCGCGCTCGACGCGGAACTGATCATCTTCGACGAACCGACCGCATCGCTGTCACCCGGCGAGGTCGAGCGGCTGTTCGATATCATGTCGCGGCTCCGCGAGGCGGGACATGCGCTGATATTTGTTTCACACCGACTGGAGGAAGTCTTCGCCGTCACGAACCGGGTCACGGTCATGCGGGAGGGCCGCACGGTCGCGACGTCCGTGCCCACGAACACGCTGACGCAGGCTGACATCATCCGCTTCATGGTCGGCCAGGATGTCGCTCACGTGCTGTCGCGCCACGGCGCAGCCAGCGCGGTACAGCGTCCGGTCGCATTGCGGGTCGAGCGCCTGGCGGCTCGGCCCGTGGTGCGGGACGTGTCGTTCAACCTGCATGCCGGCGAAATCCTCGGTCTCGGCGGCCTGGTGCTGCTCGGGGCGGGGCTGCTCGGCGGCCTGGTGGGGGCGGGACGGTCGGAAACGCTCGAGGCCATTATCGGCATCCGGCCCCGCTCGGGTGGCCAGGTTCAATACGAGGGCCGCGACTTCGTTCCGAAGAGAGCGGCGGACTCGGTGCGGGCGGGGATCGGCTTCGTTCCCGAGGATCGGCGCCGGCAGAGTATCATTCCCGACTTTTCAGTGCGCGAGAACCTGCTGCTCGGGCACCTCTCGGCGCACCGAGGTTTCGGCCTGGACTACGCCAGCCGAAGCGCCGCGGCGAGCGAGCTGCTGCGCCAGCTCGATCTGCCACAGCATCGGCTGCTTGACGCGAACATGCTCAATTTCTCGGGTGGGATGCAGCAGAAGATCATCATCGCACGATGGCTGCTTCTCGGACCTCGCGTGTTGATTCTCGACGAGCCGACCAAGGGCGTCGATATCGGCACCCGCACGTCGATCTACGCCATGCTGCGTGCCGTCGCCGAAGGCGGCACCGCCGTGCTCGTGGTTTCGTCGGATTTCGAGGAGCTTCTTGGGCTGTGCGAACGCGTGGTGGTGCTGAGCGATGGGGTCTCGATCGCCGACATGCCGAGCGCCGTGCTGGACGAGGAGAAACTGACGCTGTTCGCGGCGCCGCGCAGTTCGATGGAGCGCAATGCACAGGTGCTGCGGACCCTGACGGCTGAGCATGGGGGTGCTGCTTTCTGGGCGCTCCTCGACCGCTCGCGGGTGTTTTGTCTCAATGCGGTCGTGGCGGAATCCGGCGCCGACCCGGGCTTCGGCGCCGGCGCCACGCCCGAGTTCGCCGCGACCCGCATCACCCACGCCCTGGCCGCGTGTGCCGAGGGCTTCGTCGCGGAACCGGACGGCGAGCGCACAACACTGATCGTGCAGGTGCAAAGCCATCGGGGCCATGATCTCGGCTGGATCGGGCTGACGCTCGGTCGCAACAGCGCCTTGCCGGCGGCGACGGCGGTGCGTAATCAGATCCGCGAGCTGTTCGCTGGCAGTGTTTAGTTCGCCACCGGCGTTGTCGACCCGCAGGGCATGAAACTGTGGCGCTGCTGGAGGCGTGATGCGCCAGTGTCGCTGGTAGCGAGATCGGTGTCTCCTTGGTGCGCGGGAGCGCTTTGTTTAGCTGGATCAGGGACGTCTGAGCACCTCCAAGCGTACCACGAGCCGGCGACGGCTCCGGAGCACGTTTTCTAGAGTTCGTCTGACGGATTTCCCAGGCCGGCGGCGCGCCAAGGGAAGTGAGATGGAGGCGACCGGGGTCTACTGGAAGCCGGTCTGGCTCAAAATACAGTAGTGTTCGCGAACGAGGACCGGTCAGCCTCATTGGGCAGGCCGGTCGAGGTCCGGGCCGAGTCGCCTCCGCTCAAAGCTGAGTCGTTGACGGGTTCCGCTGCGGGCTGGGCTCTGGTGCAACGTACTGACTGGCGGGAGACCAGCATCTATGGCGGGTTCTGAACGTTCGCGAGCCGAACCGGCGGCGCATACAGATCGACGGTTCGCGCGCAAGGTCGCGCTGATCACCGGCGCCGGCAGCGGCATCGGCCGTAGTACCGCCGAACGGCTAGCGGCCGAAGGTGCCGCCGTCGGGGTCATGGATGTCCGACCCGAGGCGGCTCAGAGTGTGGTCGACGGCATCCTGGGGCAAAGCGGCGCCGCGCTGGCGCTCGTTGGCGACGTCACATCGCAGCGCGACATCGATCGCGCCCTCGCGGCCATGGGCGCGGCGTTTGGTCCGCCCGACGTATTGGTGAACAACGCTGCCTTTACCCTCAAGCCGACATTGGCCGAGTGCGCGCCTGAGGACTGGGACCTCGATTTCGACGTCACCTTGCGCGCCGCCTATCTGCTCTGCCGCGCGATGCTGCCGGGCATGCGAGCGCGCCGCGCCGGGGCAATCGTCAACGTCGGCTCGGTCAATGGGCTGATGTATTTCGGCAATCCCGCCTACAGCGCGGCCAAGGCCGGTCTGCTCAGCCTCACCCGCTCGATCGCCGTCGAGGCGGGGCCGGACGGCGTGCGAGCCAACATGGTCAGCCCTGGCACGGTGCGTACCGAAGCGCCGAGCTGGCAGGCGCGCCTGGCCCGTGATCCCGCGATCTTCGAGAAGCTCGCGCGCTGGTACCCGGTCGGCCGCGTCGGCCGGCCGGAGGATATCGCCGCCGCCGTCGCATTCCTCGCCTCCGACGAGGCGGGCTTCATCAACGGCGCCAACCTGGTTGTCGATGGCGGGCTGACCGCGGGGGTGGCGCCGATGATCGCCGAACTGACCCGGGAACGGGAGCAGTAGCCTAAAGGACGCCGACCTAGCCGGTGATCTGGCGCAGATCTTCAAGCGAGATCCGTTCGAGGCCGAAGCCCAGCGCCCGCGTGTCGCCGCCCAGTCCGCATTCGCGCGGCGAACGCGGATGGTCGATGGTCAGCGTGATCTGCATGGCCCCGTTATGGTCGACCGGTTCCAGCGGCAGGATGATGCGGCCCTCGCGGGTCTGAGTGGTCAGCACCTGCTCGGCAACCGGTTGGCCGTTGACGCGGGCGCGGATGGTCAATTTTTCATGGATGCCGGGGAACAGGAAGGCACGTCCCCACAGCACGAGCGCGTGCGACGCGCGCAGCCCGGGGTCGACCCGCAGCAGCAGCGAAGCCGATCGCTCCTCGCTCCAGACACCCCAGTTCTCCACGAACGACCAGCCCTGGCGCAGGAACCGGCTGAACGAGGGTGTCGTCTGCGGACCGTAGATTGTCCCGGCGCGGATCGCTGCCTCGTCGATGTTGCGGCGCGCGAACAGCCACACGCCATGGCAGCCGTCGTGGTCGGTCGGCGCGATCCCGAAGGGCTGCACCTGATGGCTGGCCATGATCGCCAGCACACGGTTGAGGTCATAGTCGAACATCGTGATGGTCCCGGGCGGGTCCCGATCATCGCTCGCCATCAGGCGCGCGGCGCCGCCGTCGTAACTCCAGAACCTTCCGCCACGCAGCACGTGAGCCGATACGTTCTGATCTCGGAATACTGTTACCTGCAGGGAAAGCACGCCCCCGACCACCAGGCGCTGCACCATGTCTTCCAGGATCACGTAACCGCGCTCCGGCGGAATGTGCTGGAAGACGATATAGCTGTTGATCCAGTCGAAGCTGTGCTCGGCCTCCAGACCGCCGACGAACTCGACGTTGCGCACGCCGCGCGCCGCCGCCGCCTCGCGGGCCTTCGCCAGCATCGCCGGCGCGATGTCGAGCCCGACGACGTCCTGTGCATGGGCCGCCATCGCGAGCGCGAGACGGCCGGTGCCACAGCCCAGATCCAGCGCCCGGATCGGGCGGAAATCCGGAACACCGGCCCGGATGCGGGTCAGCACGAAGTCGACGTCCGCCCGCCCGTCGGCGTAGAACGCGTCCAGGGCGGACGCGTCGATGCGTCCGATCTGGTAGCGCGGCTCGGTGAGGACGCCGAAATACGGGTCGGTCTCGGCGATCAGGCGCCAATCCGCGTCGGTGTCCCGCATCGGTCGGAGCGCGTTCATCCGGCGGGCGCCTTTACGCCCAGCCGATCGCCGGTCGCGACCAGCGACGTCCACGTATGGGCTTGCAGCGGCACCCCGTTGGTCAGCCGTTCGGCGCGCGTGCGGCACTCGGGCTCGCCCGGAAGCAGCACCTCGCCGCCGGGCCTCGAGGGCTGGGAGTGGCGCACATATTCGGCATACTCGCGCGCCGCCTGCGCGAAGCCGTTTGAGCCGAAGGCGGCGGGCGAGAGATAGATCGACAGCATGCCGTTGGTAATGCCGGCACGCTTGCCTCCCGGCACCGGGCCGGACGTGAGACCGCCGGTCAGGCAGCCCGCGAGGATCTCGCACATGAACGCAAGCCCCGAGCCCTTGTGTTCGCCGAACGTGCGCAGCGCGCCCTCGCCGTTGGCGACGTCGCGGTTGAGCGTACCCTCGATCGGGCCGTAGAGCGTGCTCGGATCGCTGGACAGGCGGCCATCCGGCTCGATCAGCGATCCGGCGGGCACCGGTTTGCCGCCGTTGGAGGCGACGAGAACCTTGCCCTCGGCGACCAGCGACGTGGCGAAATCGAGCAGCAGCAATCCGTCGTCGGTCGGCGCGGTGATGCAGACCGGGTTGGTCGAGAATCGGCGGCTCGTGCCGCCGAACGGCGCCACCAGTTCGCCGCAGGCGACGTTGACGAAGTGCAGCGACACCAGCCCCCGCTCCGCGGCGCGCTCGCCCCAATCGCCGATGCGGCCGAGGTGGCCGGCGTTCCGCAACGCGATCACGGACAGACCGGCGGCGGCGGCCTTGGCGATGCCGAGATCAACGGCCTGCTCGCCGATCGACTGGCCGAACCCTTTGTTGCCATCAACGGTTGCGTGGGTCGGCGTTTCATGGACGATCGTGATGGTCTGGCCGGCAAGCACCTTGCCCTCGCCCAACCACTGCACATAGCGGGGAACGCGGATGACGCCGTGACTGTCGTGGCCGGCGAGATTGGCCGACAGCAGGTGCCGCGCGACACACTCGGCCTCCGCTTCCGAACACCCGGCGGCAGCGAAAATGCGGCCGATGAAATCGTCAAGAGACTTAGCCGAGATGGTCGTCGTCACCGTGAGGTCCATCTATCAGAAGTTCCTTAACAAACGGTTAAGCGATCGATGGATTTAGACCACGCGCCCGCTGTCGGGCTCGATCAGGTGCATCTGGTTCATGTCGGCAAGCAGCGGCAGGATCATGCCCGTCTCCGCACGGGTCGCCGGATCGACGCGCGCGCAGGCGAGCGTGTCGCCCACGAAGAAATGCACCAGCGTCTCCATACCCATCGGTTCCACCACATCGACGCGCGCATCGAGGCGCGAGAGGTCGGGTTTGGTACTGCTCCGCAGCTCGGTCAGGTGTTCGGGCCGGATACCGACGATCATCTGCTCGCCCTTGTAGCGGGCATACCGGTCGGTGCGCGATGAGGGGACAAGCAGCATGTTCGTTTCCGATACCCTTAGACCGACGCCCCCTGCCGCGTCCTCGACGTGGCATGAGAAAAAGTTCATCGCCGGGCTGCCGATGAAGCCGGCGACGAAGCGGGTGGCCGGACGGTGATACAGTTCCTGCGGCGGCCCGACCTGCTCGATGATACCGTGATTCATCACCACCACCCGGTCGGCTAGCGTCATCGCCTCCACTTGGTCGTGCGTCACGTACACCGTCGTCGTCCGCACCGTCTGGTGCACCTTCTTGATTTCCGTACGCATCTGGACCCGCAGCTTGGCATCGAGGTTCGACAACGGTTCGTCGAACAGGAAAACTTTTGGATTGCGCACGATCGCCCGTCCCATTGCGACGCGCTGGCGCTGGCCGCCGGAAAGGGCCTTCGGCTTGCGTTCGAGCAGCGGTGAAATGTCGAGGATATGCGCCGCTTCGTCGACGCGCTTCTTGATCTCGGCCTTAGGGAATTTCCGCAGCTTCAGCCCGAACGCCATGTTGTCGAACACACTCATATGCGGATAAAGCGCGTAGTTTTGGAATACCATCGCAATATCGCGGTCGCGCGGTGGCACGTCGTTCACAAGATCGCCGCCAATCCAGATCTCACCCTTGGTAATCTCCTCAAGGCCCGCGATCATCCTGAGCGTCGTCGACTTGCCGCAACCTGACGGGCCAACGAGCACGACGAACTCTTCGTCATTGATTTCAAGGTCGATGCCCTTCACCGCCTGGACGCCGCCGTCATAGGCCTTCACGACCTTGCGGATCGATACCTGCGCCATGCCTTGACTTCCCCCCGGGCGCATCGGCGCCTTCAACCTTTGGTTGCGCCGGCCGTCAGCCCGGCGATGTAGTAGTCCATCAGAAACGCATAAATGATGACGGGTGGCGCCGCTGCCATCAAGGACCCCGCCATTATTTTGCCCCATTGGAACACGTCGCCCCGGATCAGCTCGCTGATGATGCCGACGGTCAGCACCAGTTGGTCCGAGCTGTACAAATACGCGAGGGGATAGAGGAAATCGCCCCAGCTGATGGTGAAGGCGAAGATCGTCGCCGCGATGATCCCCGGCATCGCGACCGGGATGAAGATGCGGAACAGCATCTGCAGGTAGCCGGCGCCGTCGATCAGCGCCGCCTCGTCGAGCTCCTTGGGAATGGAGCCGAAATACCCGATCATGATCCAGGTACAGAACGGCACCGACAGCGTCGGGAACAGCAGTACCAGCGACCAGGTGTTGTTCATCAGTCCCAACGCGCCGACGATCTGGAACATCGGGATAAACAGCAGGCTGGGCGGGACGAGGTAGACCAGGAACACCCCGGTCGCCAGCACGCCGCTGCCCCAGAACTTCATGCGCGCGAGGCTGAAGGCGGCGAAGATGGAGATCACCATCGACAGCGCCACGACGCAGACGGTGACCTTCG
>JBBIKV010000128.1:0-7602 GCA_037445285.1 Nevskiaceae bacterium
GGGGCGGCCTGAACGTGGCCTTCGAGCTCGAGGATCAGCATCATCGAGGACACGGCGTCTGCTTTGAATCCGGTACGGAGGACCAACGTGTCCCTGGCCACAGGTTCAAAGCCGAGCGCATCTAACAAGATTTTGTGATCCTTGTCCATGCCCGATGCGTGGCGCGTCAGCCCGCCGCCGTCGGACCGAGTACGGAAGTCGTTGACGAAAAAGGGGGAAAAGTTCAACTCCCGCAGTATCTCATCCGCCGACTCGACCAGAGTGGCGCCAGCCTTGATGAGTTCGTGGCAGCCCCTGCTGAGGGGGCTGTGGATCGACCCCGGCAGGGCAAATACCTCCCGTCCGTAGTCGTTCGCCAGGCGCGCCGTGATCAAGGATCCGCTGCCGCGGGCGGCTTCGACCACCAAGGTGCCCAAGGTCAGGCCCGCGATGACCCGATTGCGTCGCGGAAAATTGCTGCGCCGCGGCGGGGTTCCCGGTGGGAACTCGCTGAGCAGCGCGCCTCGCTCCTGGATTTCGTCGTAGAGCCTTGCGTTGCACCGAGGATAGACGATGTCGATCCCGGTCCCGAGCACGCCGAGGGTGACACCCGCGGCACGCAGCGCGCCGCGGTGGGCGCAGGCGTCGATACCCTCGGCCACGCCGCTGGTGATTCCCAGCCCTCTTTCGCCGAGGTAGGCGCTGAACTCGAGCGCGGTTTCGCGACCCTGATGAGTCGGGTTGCGGCTGCCGACCACCGCCAGTTGCGGATCAGCCAGGGCCGCAATATCGCCGGCGACGAACAATGCCACGGGACAGTTCCGCAACTCGCGCAGCAACCTGGGAAAGCGGGAGTCGATGAAGGGGAGCAGATGATGGCGGTCGGTCTCGAGCCAGCGCCACTCCGCATCGCGTGGATTCGCGGCGGGACTCGCCAGGAAAGTCCGCGCAATGCCGGGCAGGCCGGCCCGCTCCTGCGCAGCCTCCGATGCGCGCAGGATATCGGCCGGGGTTCCCAAGTGGTCGAGCGCCCTCGACAAGACTGCCGCACCGAGTCCAGGGGCACGAGCGAAGGCCGCCCACGCACGAAGGTCATCATCCCGCATGCGAGGATTATGGTGGGTCGGGTGACCCGCGCGCCGCCCTCATATCTGGCGGCATCTTCGAGTTTCAGGGATTTTCGACCCGGTCCGCGACTCGAATAATGCTCTTCGCTTCCATGATGAGACCGTAGCTCAGCCGGTCGAAGGTCTTGAAGACCATGAACGTCCCGGTGCGCTCATCCGGCAGCTGAACCTGCTTCGCACCCAGCCGGGACATCCCGCCGAGGTAGCCCCTGTTCAGCGTATCGCTCACCGACCCACCGACCTCGAGAACGGCCAGCACGTTGCCCGGCGCGAGTCCGTCGCGGGCACCGCGATTGATCACCACGACCTGGTATTGACCGATGACGGTGACGCCGTCGGAGACCGCCATGATGCGCCCGTCGATCTTGACCTTCGGTGAACTGGGAATGAAGTCGAGAGGGACGTCGACGCCCCCCGCGAACAGCTTGTCGCCGGGGACGGATTCGCGGGTGGACTCGGTCATGACGAGGGTGGCCGGATCGCCCACGCGGGTCACATGCCCCGCACCGGTGAAGATGCCGTCGTAACCCACGATGCGATTGTCGTCGGGGTCGCGCAGCGGGTCGCCAACCCGCACGATGTTGTAGCGGGAGCCCAGCTGAACGGGCTGCGAGAATCCCCGCGCATACAGGGTGTCGCCGTCGGACACGCCCAGGTGGTCGTCGCGGCTGGCCAAAATATAGGGGGCGGTCTTGATCTGTTCGCTGTCCAGCACCGACGGCTTGGACATGAACGCCGCCACGGTCTGATACGGAATCGTGGTGACCGCCGCTTCGAGCGGCTCGCTGCGAACCCGAGGCTCGACACGGGCCGAATCTCCGCGCTCCATGCTGCTGCGCTGCAGAGTGAGGCGTGGCCGGCCATCGATGTACACGAGACGCAGCGTGTCCCCCGGATAGATCAGATGCGGATTCTTGATCTGGGGGTTTTCCTGCCAGATCTCCGGCCAATACCAAGGATCGCGCAGGAACACCTTGGCAATGCCCCAAAGAGTGTCGCCGTGTTTGACGACATAGCTGTCGGGGGCGTTCGCAGCCAGGGGAATACTCCCGCCCCTGGCCGAATCGCCGGGGGAGGTCGTCGATCGGGGCGTCGACGGGCCGGTGTCGATTGCGGCCTCCATGGCGGTTCGATCGTCGCCCACGGGGATTCCCTCGACCGTATTGTCGGTCGCGGTCAGCGGAATCGGCGCTGCCGGCGGCCGTTCCGAACGGCAGCCCCCGACCAGCGCCGCCGCCAGGCTCAAGGCAATCAAGTGATGGCTTCGCATTCGTCTCGCTCCTAAGGAGTCCCCTGTCTTATGGTGCCGGGCCGGCTGGTATACTGCCGGCCTGTCGCCAAAGACTGGGACGTATCGCCCGTTTTTGCCGCTGAACAGCGCCTATCGTGCTGCCGCAGTAGGCATTAAGTTAAGCAGCGGCGGAACTTTAACAACATTCTTCGGCCAAAAACACGACATCGCTCTCATAACTCCCATGACCAAGCTCGCCATTTTGGAGTATCCGGACCCCCGTCTCAGGAAGGTGGCCAAGCCGGTGCAGGCCGTTGACGATTCGGTGCGTCGGTTGGTGCATGACCTGCAGGAGACCATGTACGCGGCGAACGGCGTCGGTCTCGCGGCGACCCAGGTGGACGTCCACCTGCGGGTGCTCGTGCTCGATGTGAGCGAGGAGCGCAACGACCCCCGGGTATTCATCAACCCGGAAATCACATCGGCGACGGGTCGGGGTCCCGGAGAAGAGGGATGCCTGTCGGTGCCGGATATTTTCGACAAGGTGCAGCGGGCGACGCACATCAGGGTCCGCGCCCTGGGCTGCGACGGCCGGCCCTTCGAGATGGAGGCGGAAGGGTTCCTTGCCGTGTGCATCCAGCATGAGATCGATCACCTCGAAGGCAAGCTGTTCGTCGATTACCTGTCCGAGTTGAAGCGACAGCTGATTCGCCGGCGACTCGAGAAGGGGCGCAGGCAACGCCCGGCGAACGGCAATGCCCGCGCCGCGACGGCCGGCCCGGCGACGCCCGGTACATCGGCCCCGGCTATCTAGAAGAGCCTTGAATACCGCGTCGAGGTCCTTGAGGCTGGGATTCGCCGGCACGCCGCAGTTCGCAGTCCCCGCGCTGGATGCGCTGGCCGCCTCGGCGCATCGGGTGGTGACCGTGTTCACCCAGCCGGACCGCCCGGCAGGGCGCGGCCAATCCCTGCACGTGAGCGCCGTCAAGCAGCGCGCGGCGGCGCTGGGCATCGAGGTCCATCAACCGGCAACCTGCAAAACGCCGGATGCCCAAGCGCTTCTCAGGTCCGCCGATCTCGACGTCCTGGTCGTCGTGGCTTATGGGTTGATTCTGCCTCCCGCCGCGCTCGCGATACCGCGCCTCGGATGCATCAACGTACACGCCTCGCTGCTGCCGCGGTGGCGGGGCGCGGCGCCGATCCAGCGCGCCCTGCTCGCCGGGGACGCGGTGACCGGTGTCACCCTCATGCGCATGGATGCGGGCCTCGATACGGGTCCGATGCTGGCGCGCCGCGAGGTGCCGATCGACGAGCGCGAAACGGGCGGAAGCTTGCATGATCGGTTGGCCCTGAAGGGGGCTCTGCTCCTCGTCGAGACCCTCGATTCGATCGCCGAGCTCGGGGTGCTCGAACAGCCGCAGCCGCAGGTCGGCGTCACCTACGCCGGGAAAATTCTCAAAGCGGAGGCGCAGATCGATTGGCGGGAGGACGCGGCGGGCATTCTGCGGCGGGTTCGTGCCTTCAATCCGTGGCCGGTCGCCGAAACCCGGTTTCAGGGCGCACAATTGCGGATCTGGGACGCCGAACTGGCGGGTGTCGGCACGAGAACCGCCGCCGTCCCGGGCGAGGTGATGGCCGCCTCGAGCGATGGCATCGACGTGGTCTGCGGTGACGGCGTCCTGCGGGTGTTGCGCCTTCAGCTTGCGGGCCGCAGGGCGCTTGCGGCCGGGGAATTCATCAAAGCACAGCGTCTGCAAGGCGCGAGATTCACAACGACATGAACACGACCGCCGCCGGATCACGATCGCTTGCCGCCCATGCGGTCGCCCGGATATTGCGCGAGGGGGTCACCCTCGACGCGGCTCTGCACGATGCGCTTGCCACAGCGCCCGCGGCTCTCGGCCCCTCCGTCCGCTCGCTGAGTTACGGCGCGGTGCGGGGCTACTACCGGCACGAGGCCCTCCTCGGGCGACTGTTGTCCCAACCGGTGCGATCCTTGGATCCGCTGCTGCGGGCCCTGTTGTCCGTGGCATTGTTCGAATTGGAAGACGCCCGCACGCCCGAGTATGCGGTGGTGGACGCGGCGGTGAAAACCGCCAAGGCAACCGACGCGGCCCGGGCCAGCGGTCTGGTGAACGCGGTGCTGCGCCGCTATCTGCGTGAACGCGGGACATTGGATCCGGAGATCGCCCGCAATCCCGTGACCCGCCACGCCTCCCCCATCTGGCTGGCGGACCGATTGCGCGCCGATTGGCCGGTGCGCTGGACGCAGTTGCTCGCCGCGGGCGACACCCAGGCGCCGATGTGGCTGCGCGTCAATTCCCGGCTGGCGACGACGGAATCGTATCTCGACCGGCTGCGGGAGGCGGGGATCGGTGCGCGTCCGGAAAGCCGGGTGCCGCTGTCGATCGTGCTCGATTCCCCCTGCGACGTCCACGAATTGCCGGGATTCGCCGACGGCTGGGTCTCGGTGCAGGATCTGGGAGCGCAGTGCGTCGCATTCCCACTCGCATTGCAGGCGGGTCAACGGGTGCTCGATGCCTGCGCCGCGCCGGGCGGCAAGACCGCCCTGATCGCAGAACGGGAGCCCGATCTCGGCCGGTTGGTGGGAGTCGACATCGATCCCCAGCGACTGCAGCGGGTGCGGGAGAACCTGGATCGCGGCCAGCTGCACGCCGAACTCTTCGCCGCCGATGCGGCCGCGCCGGATTCATGGTGGGACGGCGTGCCTTTCGACCGCATTCTGCTGGACGCGCCCTGTTCAGCGCTCGGCGTCATAAGGCGCCATCCCGATATCCGCCTGCGCAAGTCGCCCGCCGAGATCGACAATCTGCCGCTGATTCAAGCGCGGCTGTTGACCGCGGCATGGCGGATGCTCGCGGCGGGCGGACGCCTGGTGTACGCGACCTGTACGGTGACCCGGAGCGAAAACCGGGATGTCATCGCGGCCTTTTTGGCGGGCACGCCGGACGCGGTCATCGTCGCGGCGGAAGACTGGCCGGGCTGGCCCCCCCTGGGCGACTCCGACGGCTACGGCCGGCAGATCATTCCGGGCGAGGCAGGCGCCGACGGCTTCTATTATGCTGCGCTGCTGAAGCAGTGAACGCGACCATGTAATGAATCCCGCGCTGTCGAAACGTTCAAGGACGAGACGGACCGTGCCGAAAATCGGCGGCGCGCTGCTGCTGGCCGCGTTCGCGGCGGGCTCATTGTGCGGTCGGGAAGCCCTCGCCGACGGCCTCGAGGGGCGCTTCGAGGTCCGCTCGGCCGATCTGGAGCTCAACGACGGCGTCTATCATCTGAATGCGCGCGTCGATCTTCCCGTGAGCGATGCGGTGCGGCGGGGTCTGGCGGAAGGCGTGCCCCTCACCCTCGAGCTGGATCTGGACATAGAACGCGTGCGCCAGCTGCTGCCCAACTCCCGCGTCGCCGAGCTGACGCAGCGCTATCACCTGCAATACAACGCCGTCAGCGCGCGCTACATCCTGCGAAACGACAACAGCGGCCAGCAGGAGTCCCTGGGCACGGTGGAAGCCGCCGTGGAGCAGCTGTCCGACGTGCGCAACCTGCCCGTGCTGGACAAGTCGCTGATTACGCCCGACCGGCGCTACGAGGCCAACGTGCGCGCGAAGATCGATTACGGAACGGTGCCGTTTTCCCTGCGCATGCTCATGTTCTGGGTCAATGAATGGCATCGCGAAAGCGATTGGTACACATGGACATTGCAGCCCTGATCCGCAAGTACGGCGCCACGGTCCTCGGCACGGTCGGGGTCGCGCTTTGGCTCGTGGCGCTCTATCTGCTGGGCTACGCGGCGCAGAATTCCGCCGAGTTCGACAAATGGCTGCCGTGGATATTGCTCATCAATATCTCCGGTCTGCTCACCTTGTTCGTGCTGCTGGCGGTGAAGCTCACCGGTCTGGTGCGCGATTACCGCCGGCACGTGCCCGGCTCACGCCTCAAGGGCCGCACGGTCGCGATCTTCAGCGCCCTCGCCGTGGCCCCGATCCTGGTCGTCTATTACTTCTCGCTGCAGTTCCTCAACCGCGGGATCGACAGCTGGTTCGAGTTGGAAGTGAGCCAGGGTCTGAAGGACACGCGCGAACTGTCGCACGCCGCGCTCGAGGTTCGCGTGCGCGAATTCCTGCAGCACACCCAGGTCGTCGCCCAGGCGCTGTCGCCGCTGCCCGATTTCGAGCTGATCGGCACGCTCGATCGTGAGCGGCGCGAGAGCACCGCCCTGGAATTCACCGTGGTCGGTGCGCAGGCACGGATCATCGCCACGAGTTCCGACCGGCCCATGGACGCGTTGCCGGTGCCTGCGACCGACGAAATGATGCTGCAGGTCCGCCGCGGCCGCCCCTACGTCAGTCTCGACATCGATTCGCTGGGGGGGTACGTGATCCGCGCGGCCTCTCCGCTGGATGGCGCCGGCGCCTCCGGCGCTCGCGTCCTGATCGCCCTGTATCCGGTGCCCGAGCAGCTGTCCCAGCTCGCGGATACCGTGCAGCGGTCCTATACCCAGTACGCCAACCTCGTGCAGCTGCGCCGGCCGCTCAAGTCGACGTTCGTCCTGATTCTTTCGTTCGTCGTTCTCTTGTCGCTCATCGCCGCCGTTTACGGCGCGTTCTTCGCCGCACAGCGCCTGGTCCAGCCGGTGCAGGACCTGATCGCCGGGACGCGTGCGGTCGCCAAGGGGAATTACGACACCAAGCTGCCGTTGCCGGGACGGGATGAGCTGGGCTTTCTGGTCACGTCGTTCAACGACATGACCAAGCGGCTCGGGCGCGCCCGTGAGGAGACCCGCCGCAGTCAGCAGGCGGTTGAATCCGAGCGCGCCGGCCTTGCCGTCATTCTGGCGCGCCTGTCCACCGGAGTGGTGTCCCTCGAGCCGGATCTGACCGTGCGCACCGCCAACCAGGCGGCAAGCGCCATCCTCGGGGTCGATCTCGAGGCCGCCGTCGGCGCGCGCTTCGACGTGGCGATCAGCGACAGCACGTTGTTCACCCAGTTCCTGCGCACCGTCAAGCTGCGCCTCGACGCCGGGCAGCTCGACTGGCGCGAGCAGATCGAACTCCTGTCCGAGTCCGGCAAGCGCGCGTTGATGTGCGCCTGTACCGCGCTGCCGAGCGACGTGGGCGGAGCGCCCGGCGTCGTGCTGGTGTTCGACGACATCACCACCCTGCTGCAGGCGCAGCGTGATGCCGCCTGGGGCGAGGTCGCGCGGCGGCTGGCGCACGAGATCAAGAATCCGTTGACCCCGAT
>JBBIKV010000129.1:0-7582 GCA_037445285.1 Nevskiaceae bacterium
ACCGACGTGTTGAAAATCACGGATTTCGGCATCGCACGGTTGACGGGCGCCGGCAGCACGCGCACCGGCATCGTCCTCGGCACGCCGTCGTTCATGTCGCCCGAACAGCTCGAGGGACGAACTGTGACCGGACACTCGGACTTGTTTTCCCTGGGTGTTAGCCTGTTTCAGTTGTTGACCGGCCAGCTTCCATTCACGGCGGACTCGATGACCGGGCTGATGCAGCAGATTGCCGAGGCGCCGCATCCGCCGCTCCGAGCCTACCGTCCGGACCTTCCGGCCTGCGTCGAGAGCGTCGTCGATCGCGCCCTCGCCAAGGACCCCGATGCGCGGTTCGATTCGGGCGCCCAGATGGCGGCGGCGTTGGAAGACTGTCGGATGCGCATACCAAGCGGATTGCCATGAGCTTTTTGAATGACTCGAACCAGCAAGCGATGACGCGGCCATGAGCCTGCGCGGAAAAATCGCGAGCGTCGCGCTCACCGATACCGGCAAGGTCCGCGAGCACAACGAGGACATGATCGGCACGGAGGCGGACATCGGCCTGTTCGTCCTCGCCGACGGCATGGGCGGCTACAACGCGGGCGAGGTCGCCAGCGGCATCGCGGTCAAGACCATCATCAGTCTGGTGAGGGATGCCGTGATGCGCGAGGACCTGTCGGTGCGGGATCCGGACACCGGCTTGACCCGCCCCAGCATCATCCTGCGAGACGCCATCCACCGCGCCAACAAGATCATCTACCACACCTCCAAGACCCAGCCTCAGTGCGAGGGCATGGGCACCACGGTGGTGGCCTGTCTGTTTCACGACAACAAGATGTCCATCGCGCACGTCGGGGATTCCCGCTTGTATCGCTTGCGCGACAACCGCTTCGAACAGATGACCCTCGACCACTCGCTGCTGCAGGAGCTGGTGGACCGAGGATTTTATTCTCAACAGGAAGCGCAACGGGCGGCCAACAAGAATTATGTTACACGGGCCTTGGGCGTGGAACAGAATGTCGACGTCGAGATCCACGAGCAGCCGGTCCAGAAGAGCGACTACTACGTCCTTTGCTCCGATGGACTGTCGGACATGATCGAGGATGAGGACATTCATTTAACAATCAGCACCTTTAGTGCTAATCTTGATACGGTTGCTAAACAACTTATTCAGCTGTCGAACGACAATGGTGGGCGGGATAACGTGTCGGTCATCATGACGCATGTAACCGAGCCGTTTCCCGCACATCGGCGTATATTTGACAAAATATTGGGATGGTTCGGCTAGGGATATGGAGTCTGCATGGCACGCCTGATGCTCAGCTTGGACGGTCAAGTCCTGGCGGAATACAACATGAACAAAGAGCGCTATACGATCGGGCGCCTCCCGGACAACGATATTCGTATCGACAATCCGGCCGTGAGCGGGCACCACTCGCTCATCATCAACATCCTCAACGACTCGTTCCTGGAAGACTTGAACAGTACCAACGGCACCTACGTCAACGGCAAGCTGATCAAGAAGCATGCCATGCAGCACGGCGACGTGATCACCGTCGGCCACCATCAGCTGCGGTTCGTCGACAGCCAGGACGGCGACGTCGAGCAGGACGAGTTCGAGAAGACCATGGTGATCACGCCGAGCAGCCAGGGGGAGGATCGCATCCGCCGGGTCGGCGTGGCGGTCGATCAGGCCGCCAAGGCCGTCGCCGCCAAGCGGCCGAGCGCCCCCAGCGGCATCCCGGAGAACGCAACCGCCCTGCCGAAGGCAAAGCTTCAGGTGCTGAGCGGCGCATTCGCGGGGCGGGAACTGGAGTTGACCAAGGCCCTGACGACCTTGGGGAGGCCCGGGGTGCAGGTGGCCGCGATCACGCGGCGCGCGGAAGGCTACTTCATCGTGCACGTGGACAGCGGCAAGGAAAACGACTTCCCGCAGGTCAACGGCGTCCCGATCGGTCCGCAGGCGCGCCGGCTGAACGACAACGACGTGGTCCAACTGGCCGGCGTGAAGATGGGGTTCTTCGAGAGCTAGACGATCGTCACCGCGACCCGCTGGCTGATGCCGCATAGCAATTCATACGCTATGGTGTCGGCCCATACCGCGATTTCCTCGACCGGCAGGCCGTCGCCCCAGAGAATCACCGGGTCGCCGACGCGCGGCGCCCGCGCGAGGGCAGTCACGTCGATGCCGATCATGTCCAAGGAGACCCGGCCGGCGAGCGGCGCCCGTTCGCCGTTCACCAGGACGGGCGACCCCGACGCCAGGCTGCGCGGATACCCATCACCGTAACCCACCGCCGCAACGGCCAGACGGGTCGGTCGTGTCGCCGCCCAGGTGCCGCTGTACCCCACGTGTTCACCCACCTCCAGGTCCTTGAGGGCGATGACATGGGAACACAGGGTCATGGCGGGCCGCAGCCCATAATCCGCGCCGATCGATCCCAGGAACGGCGACGCGCCGTACAGCAGCAGACCGGGCCGCACCCAGTCGGCCTGCGCCTCCACGACGCTCAGCATGCCGGCCGAATTGGCGATGCTGCGCTCCCCGGGGAGATTTTTCGTCGTGGAATCGAACCGCGACAATTGCACCGCCGTGGTGGGCAATTCCGGGTCGTCGGCCGAGGAGAGGTGGGTGAACAGGTTGACCGGCCGGCGCACGGCCGGCAAGGCGTTCAAGGCCGCCAACGCGGCGCCGAACTCTTCCCCCTTGAACCCCAGGCGATTCATCCCGGTGTCGAGTTTCAGCCAGACCTTGAAATTCGCGCCCGCCGGCGCGGCGCGCAGCAGCTCGATTTGACCGGCACTGTGGACGACGAGCTCGAAATCCGCGGCGGCGGCGGCCTCGAGCTGGCTGCGATCGAACACGCCCTCGAGCAGTACGATGTGGGTTGCGATCCCCGCTTGCCTCAGCGTCAGGCCCTCATCGACGCGGGCGACCGCGAAGGCATCCGCCGACTCGAGCGCCCGGGCGACCGTCACCAGGCCATGGCCGTAGGCGTTCGCCTTGATGACCGCCATTACGCGCGATTGCGGCGCCCACTGGCGCACGGTCTGCAGATTGTGCCGCAGGGCCCCCGTATCGATGGTGGCGCTCACCATCGGGGACATCGCGGAATCGCCGCCGGCGCCGGTCATCCGCGGAACACGCCTTCGGCGTAGGACTCCGGCGCGTAGTTCTCGAACTTGGTGTACTGGCCGAGGAAGGTGAGCTGCACTTCGCCGGTCGGGCCGTTGCGCTGCTTCGCGATGATGATGTCGGCGATCCCCTTGCGCGTGGTGTTCTGGTCGTACACCTCCTCACGGTAGATGAGCAGGATCACGTCGGCATCCTGTTCAATAGCTCCACTATTGTGACTCACGACACCATCGGCCAGCCAACTTGCAGGACCCGGCACGGTCAAGTCGAATACTTCTTCCTCACCCTCGAGGCCTACGGCAACGACGCGGTCCCAGAACAGATCCGCCTTCGACCATATCTTCAAGGCCTCGTCATTGAGCACATCGCAATAGGAATTCAAGGTCGCGCGAGCGGGAGCACGAAGAAAGTTGCTGCTCGAGTAGGTCGTGCCTCGCATCGCGCCCACCTGAGGCCCCGTCAAGCCCCGGGCGCTCATCGACGCTCGAAGATGCGCATACACCTCACGCGGCAACGTATCCACATTCGGATTCGCACGCGTCGCGGCAAGCTTCGCGGCCAGCGCCTGCGCCGGCGCCTCGCGAGGTCCGAATGCTCCGACTTTCGCCAGGAACAACGACTGCTGGTCTGAGCCGCTGACATCCACCGAGAAAATCGGCCTGCCGCTGTTCTGGCGCAGCTGGCGGATGCGCGCAACGATGCCGACCCGCAGCAAGAGCGCGGCCACGTCGTCCGCCAGCCGTTCGCTGCAGGTGCTGAAGTACACGCGAGGGGCGCCGCGTTGCGGTTCCGGCCGGACGTGAATACAGCCGTCGGTGGCCCAAAGATGTCTCAGCAGCAACGCGATCTGCACGTCGCCCAACCCGAACACCGCCTCCGGCAGGTGCTTCAGGTGCGAGCGCTGATTGAAGATGCCCAGCCCCTTGAGCCAGCCGCCAACGCCCTGGGCGTGCCAGCGATTGCCGTTGTTCGCGATCACCAGCTGATGCCAGTTGCCGCGGCCGGACCGGCGGGTCACGGTGCTGCCCAATGCCGTCGCACACTCGGTGACCAGCCGGCTGTTCGCTTCGGAGGCGGTGGTGTAGCGCAGCGGCTGATGCGTGAGATAGCTGCCGTCACCGACCAAATGCCCCAGCAGCGCCACCTCGGCATCCGACCACATAACCGGATTCGCGATCGTCGGAAACCGGCGGCCGATGGCGATGCGGTCACCCGGACCGATCTCGCCGAGCGGCTTCCAGCCGTCGCCCGTGAACACCCGATGATTGGCCGTCGCCCGCAGCGAGCGACCGCTCGCGAGGCTCAGGCGCAGCACCTGACGCACGCCCTTCGACCAAACCAGGTCGCTGCGTGCCGTCACGATCTTCTGGTCCACATCCATTGCCCACACTTCGGGCGTCTGGCCGACGAGATCGCGAATCGGCACCCGCCGCCCGTCCGCGAGCCAGACGCGGGTGTCACCGGTGACGCACTCGCGCAAATCCGACATCACCGGCTTCTTCTCGACGCGCTGTTCGACACCGCGGTTGAGCTGCGACAGCGCGATGACCGGCACCTTCAATTCCTTCGCGAGCGCCTTCAGTCCGCGCGAGATCTCCGAGATCTCGGTCGCGCGATTCTCCTTGGTACCCGCGACCTGCATGAGCTGCAGATAGTCGACGACGATCAGGTCGAGGCCGCGCTCACGCTTCAAGCGGCGGGCGCGGGCGCGCACTTCGGTGGGCGTCAGCGCGGGCGTCTCATCGACGAATATGTTGGCCGCCCCCAGCTGCGTCATCGCCGAGTCGATGCGCGGCCAATCGTCCTCGTTCAGGCGACCGGACCGCAAATGGCTTTGATTGATGCGGCCGAGCGAGGAAATCATGCGCAGCGTCAGCGACTCCGCCGACATTTCCATGCTGAAGATGGCGGCCGACTTGCCCGATCCCAGCGCCGCATTCTCGGCGATGTTCACCGCGAGCGTGGTCTTTCCCATCGAGGGCCGACCCGCCACGATGATGAGATCACCGGCCTGCAGTCCCGAGGTCATCTCGTCTAGCACCCTGAAGCCCGTCGAGATGCCGGTCATCTTGCCTTCCGAATGGTACATCTCGTCGATCTTGTTGACGACGTCCGGCAGGATGCTCTTGACCGTGCGAAATCCCACCTTGCCGCGCGAACCGCGCTCCGCGATCTCGAACACGGCGCGCTCGGCGCCATCGACGATTTCACGCGCCTCGCGGCCTTCCGGCTCGAGCGCATTGGTGACGATCTCGTTGCCGGCGGTGATGAGCTGGCGCAGCACGGACCGTTCGCGCACGATGTCCGCATAGGCGCGGATGTTCGCGGCGGTGGGGGTGTCGCGAGCCAGCGAACCCAGATAGGACAGGCCGCCCACCTGGTCGAGCACGCCCTGGCTCTCCAGGTGGCCGGACAGGGTGACGGCGTCGCAGGGTTGATTGCGTTCGATGAGGCCGGCGACCGCCTCAAAGATGAGCCGGTGATCGTTGCGGTAGAAATCCTCGGCGATCACCCGGTCGGCGACCTGGTCCCAGGCCGCAGAGTCGAGCATCAGTCCGCCCAATACCGACTGTTCGGCTTCGACCGAATGGGGCGGCAGGCGCAGTCCGTCGCCGCCTCCGCCCATCGATCGATTCCCGGCGCGGTTGGCCATGTGCAAAGCCGGAGGGCGCGGCTTTGCCGGCCGCTACTCTTCGGCGATGATCGTGACCGTCAAGGTCACATCAACGTCCGTGTGCAGGTGCAGAAGCACCGGATGATCGCCTGTGGAGCGGATCGGACCGTTCGGCATGCGCACTTCGCTGCGCGTGATCGGCTGGCCGGCCTTGACCGCCGCCTCGGCGATGTCCGCCGTGCCGATCGACCCGAAGAGCTTGCCTTCCGAACCCGCCTTGGCGCGCAGCTCGAGCTTGAAGCTCTCGAACTTGACCGCGCGGGCCTGGGCCGCCTCGAGCTCGGAATGCGCCTTGGCCTCGAGTTCGTGGCGCTGCGCCTCGAATTTCGCGATGTTGGCGACGGTCGCCATCGTCGCACGGCCCGTCGGCACGAGGTAATTGCGGGCGTAGCCCGACTTGACCTTGACCCGATCGCCGATCTGGCCGAGGTTCGCGACCTTCTGAAGTAAAATGATATCCATGTGGCTGTCTCGCGGACTTAGTGCTGATCGGTGTACGGCAGCAGCGCCAGGAAGCGGGCGCGGCGGATGGCGAGCTGCAGCTGACGCTGGTAGTGCGCGCGCGTGCCGGTGATGCGGCTCGGCACGATCTTGCCGGTCTCGGTGATGTAGCTCTTGAGCGTGGTCAGATCCTTGTAGTCGATCTGCTTGACGTCATCGGCGGTGAATCGACAGAACTTCTTGCGACGAAAAAAACGGGCCATGGGGTGCTCCTAAAACGTTGGCGAGGGGTCGTGCGATGACTCAACGAGCGCCCATGGGCGCATCATCGTCATCGCCGTCATCGCCGAAATCGTCATGACGGCGGGCGTTCTCGTCCGGGGCACGCGCCATCGGCGATGCCTCCGTGACCGCACCGTCCATCTTGACCACCAGGTTGCGCAGCACCGCATCGCTGAAGCGGAACGAGCCGGTGAGCTCGGCGAGCGTCTTCTGGTCGCACTCGATGTTCAGCAGGATGTAGTGCGCCTTGTGCACCTTCGAAATGGGGAAGGTCAGCTGGCGCCGGCCCCAGTCTTCGAAGCGGTGAACCTGGCCGCCGCCGGCACTGATGATGCCCTTGTAGCGATCGACCATCGCAGGAACTTGTTCGCTCTGGTCCGGATGAACCAGGAGCACGATCTCGTAATGCCGCATTGTAGGCTCCCTACGGTGTAGGCCTCCCGTTGCGAGCGGTGAGGCAAGGAGTGATGCCGGACGGCCGGCGAAAAAGAGCGCGAAGGATACGCGCTCGACGCCACCCGGGTCAACCGCCCTGCTGGCGGCGGGCCTCGAACAGGGAGACGCCGGCGGCGACGGACACGTTCAGGGATTGCACGTGGCCGGCCATGGGGATCCGCACCACGAAATCGCAGGACTCCCGGGTCAACCGGCGCATGCCGCCGCCCTCCGCCCCCAGCACCAGCGCCAGCGGACGCTTCAGGTCCGCGCCATACAAGCTCTGGGTCGCCTCCCCGTCCGTTCCCACCACCCAGACACCCAGCTCCTTCAGCAACCCCAAGGCACGCGCCAGATTGGTCACCGTGGCGACCGGGACGAACTCGGCGGCTCCGGCCGCCACCTTGCGCACGACGCCGTCCACCGCCGCCGAACGGTCCTTGGGGATCACGACGGCATGCGCGCCGGCCGCATCGGCGGTGCGCAGGCAGGCCCCCAAATTATGCGGATCCGTAACGCCGTCCAGCACCAGCAGCAGGGGCGGGCTCACGCCCGGAGCGGCCGTGATTTGACTCAATCCCGAGACCAGGTCGTGCTCGTCCCAGGATTTGAGCGGCCAGATCGGAAGAGCA
>JBBIKV010000130.1:0-7553 GCA_037445285.1 Nevskiaceae bacterium
ACATCAGAAAATATGGACATCCGAAGAAACTCACGGCCTAAACTAAGCGGCATTCGAGTATGAATGTTCCGCAAATTGATCAGCTCTGGATCTTCCTTCGAAGAACGAATCGGCTATTCGCGCGCTGTCGTGGCGGGAGACTGGGTCTTCGTCTCGGGCACGACGGGGTTCGACTACGCCACCATGTCCATTTCGGAGAGTCTGATCCAGCAGACTGAGCAGTGCCTGCGGAACATCGAGGCGGCGCTGCGCCAGGCGGGATCGGGCATCGAGGACGTTGTGCGTGTCACCTATGTTCTGCCCCAGAGCAGTGAGTTCGAGCAGTGCTGGCCCGTCCTGCGGCGCTATTTCGGCGAGGTCCGCCCCGCGGCGATGATGATTTCCGCGGGCTTGGCCGATCCGCGCATGAAAATAGAGATCGAGGTCACGGCGCTCAAATCGTCCCCGACGGAGCCGGGACCGGCCAAGTAAGCTGTGCGGCGCTCGCTCAAGCGTGGTGGAAGGCCGCCATGTGAAATTCCGCCTGGTCCGGCCGATAACGATAGGCGCTTCCCACGGGGCATTGGCGGCGGGCGAGGCATCCCAGGTCGAGGCAGTCGGTGCCGTCGGCCGAGGCGACGTGGTGGATACAGGCCCGATGATCGAAATGATCCGGCGTTACCGCCGAGACCGGACAGCCCCCGAGACAGGGCTTTTCGCGGCAAGCGGCGCAGGGACTGGGCCCGTCGATGTATTCCGGCAGGCTCAATCGGTTGCGGAATGCGAGCGCTCCGCGGTAGGCGTGCCACAAGCCGTATCGAGGATGAATCAAAATGCCGAGCGGCGAGCGATGCACCGGTTCGGCGCGCCTCGCCCAGCGCTGAAACGGCAGCCATGGCGGCCCATCCGACGGGTACAGGCCCCGCGCCGCGCGGCATTCGCCCAGCGCATCGATGACCCGCCGGGACCAGCGGTCCAAGGCGTTCGGGCGCCCATCCAAGAATTCCGTCGAGGCCGCGAAGACCGGCCATTGACGGCTGCCGACGAAGCCAAACAGCATGACGGTGGCCGGCATCGTCCCATCCGTGAAATCGGGCACTCCGTCCTCGGCGGTGGGATGAAAGCCGCCGCGGCACACCAGGCCCGATATCTCGGCCTCGCGGCAGATCACGTCGAAGTCCGGCGCCATTGCCGATTCGCCCGACATTTACGCCCGCCGAAGTTTGCGGGCGGCGTACGGGTACCAGCCGGCCTTGGCCGCCGTGACGTGTGCGGGCGCCTCTTGCGCGGGGCGCCGGTCCGCCGCAGTCCGGCCTGCGGCGACAATGCGTATCGACGCCAGCGCCTGCGCGGAGAGGCCGGTGTTGCCGGTATAGATCTCGGCGCCCATGCAATTCAGGGCGTTTGCGCGGGCTACCGCCTCGTCCAAGCCTGCGACCGGCATGAGCGTGAGCACCGGCGCCAGGATCTCCTCTCGCGCGGCGGTACCGGCGCGACCGCCGTCGAAAACAATCGTCGGCTGGAAGAAATGTCCGGGCAGTCCCCACGGACGGAAACTGCGGCCGCCGAGCTTCAGCCGGGCGCCATCCTTCAGCGCATGCGCTACCTGCTCCTCGGCGCGCCGTGCGGCCTCGTGCGAGATCATCGGCCCGAGGTCGGTGTCCTTTTTCAGCGGATCGCCGACTTCGAGAAACGCCGTGTACTCGTGCAGGCGCTCGGCGAACGCTTCGACGATCGTGTGGTCCACGTAGAGATGCGCTCGCGCCGCGAACGCCTGTCCCGCGTTGCGCAAGCCGAGCCATGCCGCCCCCGGCACGGCGAGATCGAAATCGGCGTCCCGCAGCACGATCTGCGGCACGGCGCCGCGAGCTTCACACTCGAGGTTCCGTCCCGCCGCCCGTGCGGCGGCGGCCAACCGATCCAGCGCCACGGCCGGCCCGGCGCACGTGAGATGATCGATGCCGTCGTGGCGGATCAGTTCCACGGCGGTGTCGTGCCCGCCGGTGACGACGTTGACGATCCCCGGCGGCAGCGGTTCGTACGTCTCGGCCATCATCAGACTCGACAGCGGAGTTTCGGTCGCCGGTTTGTACACGGCACAGCCTCCGGCGGCTAGGGCTGCGGCGACCCGGCCGGCCATGCGCAGCAGCGGCAGATCGAAGGACCCGATGACGCCGATCACGCCCACCGGCGCCGGCGATGCGGCCGCCGGGTTGGACTCGGCGTGCGCGTCGAAGCAGGCCGCCGCTGCGGCGATCTCATCGTAGGATTCGCAAAGCGGTCTACCGGATTCTTCCGTCAACACCCGGGCGATAACATCGGCGCGGCTGCGCAGCCGCGCGCCGACCGACTCGAGCGTCCGGGCACGCAGCGCCGCCGAGGCGGCGCGCCAGCCGGGTTCTGCGGCTCTCGCCGCGTCGACCGCGTCCGCCACATCGCGAGCCCCGCACTCCGGCACGACTCCCAAGGGTGCGAGCGTCGCCGCATTCAGGATCTCGAGGCTTCCCTCGGAGCGCGCCTGCACCCATGCGCCGCCGATCCATACGTCACGACCGCGCGCCGGTTTCATCAACGACGCGCAGACCGTCGGCGAACGCCTAGCACGAGCCGCCGAGCGCCACGGTGATCGCCTCGCCGTTGACGCCCCCTGCCGCATCGCTGCACAGGAACGCAATCACCTGCGCGACCTCACGCGGCTCGAGCACGCGGTTTTGTGGATATATCGCGGCGCGCTCCCGCCACACTTCCTCGACGGTGATGCCACGCCGTTCGGCCTCCGTCGTCGCGGAACGCTCGGCCATGGCCGTGCGCACCCAGCCCGGAAGCACTGCGTTGGATGTGACGCCGAAGGGTCCGGCATCCTGGGCGACCGCGCGGGCGAGTCCGATGACCCCGTGCTTGGAGGCCGTGTATGCGCTGCCGGAGCGCTCCGCCTTCTCGCCGGCGGTGGAACTGGTGAAGACAACCCGGCCGAAGCCGCGCTGGCACATGCCGCCTACCGTGAGCCGGGCGAGTTCGAACGGAGCATCCAGGTTGATGCGCATCGTCTCGCGCCACACCTCGGGATCCTGATCCCATACGAGCCGCTCGTGGGCCGAACCGATGCCATGGTTCACGACCAGCACGTCGATCGGGCCGAGTCGCCGCTCCGTTTCCGAAACTGCCAGGGCGCAGCCCTCGCGGGTGCCAAGGTCCGACGCGACGAAATCCAGACCGACGTCGGCCAGTTCACTCGCGCTGCGCGACACCACCATCACGCGTGCTCCGGCAGCCGACAAGAGCAGTGCGGCCTCGCGCCCGATCCCCCGGCCGCCCCCCGTCACCAGCGCCACACGTGCGTTCATCGCTTGATCCCCCAAAAGGCGTGCCTTGACGCCTGATATGATTCGGATTATTGCACGGGGTCGAATTATCGGGACAATTTATCGAGACCCTCGGATGAGATCACAGTCCCCGACCCGTCGGCCCGTGGGTTCCGAGAAGCGGTCGGCAGAACTTCCCGTCCGTACCGTTACCCTGTGGACCGTGAACCCAGACGACCGGCAAGGAGGCCAGGTTGAACGTACCGGAAGTGATCGTCGGCATTGTGGCCGATGGAGGCGCCATCACCCTCGTGGGCCTGAAGGACGCGAGCGGACGTTGGCGATTCGCCCGCACCGTCAGCGATCGGTTGCCGCTGCTTGGGCTGGAGGGGGCGGGGGGCGAACCCGGTCTGCACCACACCAGCGACTGGGTGGATTCGTGGCCGGACGCCGTCAAGCTGCTCGACAAGTATCCCTGGGCCCTCTACGCCGTCGATGAGGTCCATCCGGAATTCCGCGAGCGCATCTGGATCGAGGTCAGCCAGCGCCTGCACGACACCACCGCGCCCCGGGTCGCCAGAAAGCGCGACCGGTGGGCGAATGCCTGCGCCAGAGGCAAGAACACATGAGGTCGCCGCTATTGGTGCAAATATCGCTGCAGCACGCGATCCAACTCGCCCGCCTGTATCGGCTTGGTGAGGTAGTCGTCCATGCCGGCCGCGAGGCAGCGCTCGCGATCGCCTTGCATCGCATGGGCGGTGAGCGCGATGACCGGGAGTCGAACTCCGGTGGCCTGCTCCCGGACGCGCAGTGCCACCGTGGTTGCCAGGCCGTCGAGCTCCGGCTGTGAACGGGGATTGAAAACCGCGTGATTCCGGGGATAGACGCGGTTTGGCCGCCGGTGGCCGGGTAGGGGATTTTGGGTTTTCTTTGGTTTCTCTGACGTCGTTTCAGACGTAGACGAAGCGCAGTCTGCCGCCGTCAGCGGCAGAAGCTCCGACATCCGTTCTTGCTCGTGATTGTCGCGGTGGCGACGCGTTGCGCCGCTGTGGCCTAAGCTGCGCGCCTACGCCCAAGCAAAGAAGGCCCGGGAACCGATCAAAACCCCCGGGCCTCCAGCGGTGCGATGCCTGTGGGGGCGATCTTCCGCACGTCATTTAGCCCCGTGAAGCCCGGCGCTGTCCAGTGCTGTGGGGGCGTGGGGTGCAAAGGCGGGAGGAGAGCTACCGGCTGTATAGCTGCCGGGGCTGCAGCGTGCTGGTGAGCATCTGCGGTCGGTGCGATCGGGGCAATATGTACTGCACCGGGGAGTGTGCGGCGGTATCGCGCCGCGCCTCGAACCGGCGAGCCGGCGCGCGGTATCAACGCACACGCCGTGGAGCCCGGCGACACGCTGCTCGGCAGCAAGCGTGGCGCGATCGGGAGGGGGAGAAAGTGACGCAGCAGGGATGTGCACCGGTGGGACCGGTGTTCACGATGTCGATCACGGTCGATGTGGCCGCAATCGAGCATCGAGATGAACCCGCCGTCACCGAACCGTTACCCGCTTTGCCGCCGAAGCGCGACTATCATCGACAACGCCAGGCTGGACGGTGCGATTTTTGCCATGCATTGCTGCCGGCGTTCACGCGGTTGCGTACGCGGCGTGGGTGGGGCTTCGGCTGAGGGGCGCCGGTGATCAGTCGGGCGATGGAGGCCGAGGTGCTGCGTCTGCATCACGCCGAGAAGTGGCCGATCGGTACGATCGCGAGGCAACTTATGCTGCACCACTCGACGGTGCGGCGCGTGCTCGCGCAGGCCGGCGTGCCGGAGGCACAGAAGACCACGCGCCCCTCGATGGCGGATCCGTTCATCCCGTTCATGTTCGAGACGCTCAACGCGTATCCGAAGTTGTGTGCAAGCCGTCTGTACATCATGGTACGCGACCGCGGCTATCGCGGCGGCTCGGATCACTTCCGTGCCATCGTCGCGCGCTTGCGGCCCCGTCCGGTTGCCGAGGCGTATTTACGGTTGCGCACCTTGGCCGGCCAACAGGCCCAGTGCGACTGGGCCCACTTCGGTTCGATCAAAATCGGCAAGGCGACCCGGCCGTTGATGGCCTTCGTGATGGTGCTGTCGTACTCGAGGCACTTGTTCCTGCGATTTTATCTGAACGCCGCGATGAACAACTTCCTGCGCGGCCACGTCGAAGCGTTCACCGGTTGGGGCGCGGTTCCGCGGGTGGTGCTGTATGACAATCTTCGCAGCGCCGTCCTCGAGCGACGCAGCGATGCCATCCGCTTCCATCCGACGCTGCTGGAGCTCGCCGGTCATTACCGGTTCCAGCCACGTCCGGTGGCAGTGGCCCGCGGGAACGAAAAAGGGCGGGTGGAACGAGCGATACGTTTTGTTCGGGACCGATTTTTTGCGGCCCGCGCGTTCAAGGATATCGATGACCTCAATGCCCAGGCAACCATATGGTGCCTGCAGGAGGCGGCACTACGCGGGTGTCCGGAAGACCGCGATCGGACCGTCCAAGCGGTGTTCGAGGAGGAACGCCCGGTGCTGCTGCCGTTGCCGGACAATCCCTTCCCCACCGAAGAGCGGCTCGACGCCATCGCGCGCAAATCCCCGTACTTGCGCTTCGATCTGAACGATTACAGCATCCCGCACACGCATGTCGGCCGGCCGCTCGAGATCCTCGCCTCGCTCGAGCGGGTGCGCATCGTGGACGGAGTCGACACCATCGCCGACCACCCGCGCTGCTTCGGTCGCGGTGAGCCGATCGAAGTGCCAGCCCATCTCGATGCCTTGGTCGCCCATAAACGTGCCGGGCGTGAACACCGCGCGCTCGACCGCTTGCACCATGCCGCTCCCGGATCGAAGAAGTTTTACATGCTCGCCGCCGAGCACGGTGTGCACTTGGGGGTCCTCACCCGTGGGCTGCTGCAAATCCTCGACACCCATGGTGCCGACGCCCTGGCCCAGGCCATCGATGCCGCGCTTGGGCAAAACGCGGCGCACCTGAGCGCCGTGCGCCACTTCATCGATCAGCACACGGCCGCACGCGGGGCGCCGCCGCCCATCGCCGTCACCTTACCGAAGGACCCGCGCGTGCACGTCACCGTGCGCGCCCATGACCTGCGCGAGTACGAACAACTGAATCAGGAGTCCGCCGATGACCAAGAACCCACCGACCCTCCCGCTGACGCTTGAGGAGTTACGCGAGCGCCTGCAGCGCCTCGGCCTCTATGGGCTCCTCGCCAACCCCGAGTCCGTCATCAACGAACCCTGGCTCGCGCAGCTGCTCGCCATCGAGGAGGCCGAGCGGGCACGGCGCAGCTTCAAACGGCGGCTCGACGAGGCACGCATCGGGGCTTTCAAGCCGATCGCTGACTTCGACTGGACATGGCCCACCCAGTGCGACCGGGGGCTCATCGAGGAAATCCTCTCCCTCGCCTTCATCGGCGAGGCCGCCAATATCGTGCTCATCGGCCCAAATGGCCTCGGCAAGACCATGCTGATGAAAAATATCCTCTACCAAGCCGTGCTGCACGGTCATACCGCGCGCTTCACCCTCGCCTCCGACATGCTGCATGATCTGGCCGCCCAGGACTCCTCCGCCTCGCTGCGACGGCGGCTGCGCCGCTATACAACCCCTGGCCTGATCGCGGTTGACGAGGTAGGGTATCTCTCGTACGACGCCCGCTATGCCGACCTCTTCTTCGAGGTCATCACCCGCCGCTACCAGAACAGCCCCGTCATTATCTCGACCAACAAACCGTTCGGCGAATGGAATCAGGTCTTCCCCAACGCCGGCTGCGTCGTCACCCTCGTCGATCGACTCATGCACAAGGCCGAAATCCTCACCCTCGCCGGCAAAAGCTATCGGCTCAAGGAGGCGCAGGAGCGGGCGGCGCGTAACGCCAAATCCAGGGCCGAGAAAAAGCCTAAGAAAACCTGAAGACCGCCGCCATGGAACCGAACGATCTGCCAATCGTATGCATCCCGCTCGAGCTGCCCGCTGAGGCCGCCGCTGAACTCCTGCAGTTCCTCACTCACCTCACCGAGACCATCGAGCGCCATTACTTCGGCGCGTTGCATCGGCTCGCTCAAGAGCGCAGCGCACAGAATCGCGAGCCGGACTGCTCTCCCTTCAACCGCCCGAAATCCGACACGCCGTTCTGACTCAAACATCCGCGCTCAACACCGCTACGGCCCCGGCCGTCGTCCGCGTCGCTCAAATCCGCGCACCGTCCCCAATCTGCCGCGCTTTTAGACCACCGCTAACAC
>JBBIKV010000131.1:0-7520 GCA_037445285.1 Nevskiaceae bacterium
CGGCTGCACGCCGACCACGGCGCCGATCATGTTGCGATTGACGTAGGTGTTGCCGACCGAGGTGCTCGCAAACACCTCGCGCCAGAAGGATTCCAGCCGCGTTTGCACGCCGAGCGTCAGTCCATACTGGCTCGCGCGGATGGCGCGGAGCACCCCCTCAATCTCGCTCGCCCGATAGCGCACGACGTGCAGGATCGGCCCGAACTCCTCGCGCGTCAGCTGGCCGGCGCTCTGGAGTTCGATCAGGTGCGGGGCGACGAAGCTGCCTCGTCCGTGGAGATCGCCCAGGCTGCAGGCCTTGAGGAGGCGCGCCTCGGTCTTCATCCTCGCAACGTGTCTCATCAAGCCATCGGCCGCCGCCGCGGTGATGACCGGTCCCACGTCGGTCCTGAGATCGGCGGGATCGCCGATGACCAGCTCATCCATCGCTCCTGCCAACATCTCGATCATCGTATCGGCAACGTCTTCCTGCAGAAAAAGAAGCCGGAGTGCGGAACAGCGCTGCCCCGCACTGCCAAAGGCCGAACTCACCACATCGTCGATCACCTGTTCGGGAAGCGCCGTGGAATCGACGATCATGGCATTCAGTCCGCCGGTCTCCGCGATCAGCGGCACGATGGCCCCGCTGCGGGCCGCCAGAGCCCGGTTGATCGTCAGGGCGGTCGCCGTCGACCCGGTCATGGCGACCCCGGCCAGCGCCGGATGGGAGAACGCAACCTCGCCGAAATGCCGGCCCGGCGACGGAACCAGTTGCAGCACCCCGGGCGGAACCCCCGCCTCATGCAGCAGTTTGACGAAGCGCGCGGCGATCAGCGGCGTGGGTTCCGCCGGCTTCGCGACGACGGCATTGCCCGCCGCCAACGCCGCCGTGACCTGTCCGGCGAAGATCGCCAGCGGAAAATTCCAGGGGCTGATGCAGGCGAAAACCCCCCGACCATGCAGCGACAGCTCGTTCAGTTCCCCGGTGGGGCCCTCCAGGCGCACCGCGCCGGTGAACTGCGCCCGTGCCCGTACCGCATAGTAGCGGCAGAAATCGACGGCCTCGCGCACCTCGGCGATGGCATCCGGCAGCGTCTTGCCCGCCTCGCGCACCAACAGTTCGAAAAATTCGAGGTGCTTCTTTTCGAGCAGGTTCGCCGCCTCGTCGAGACGTTGGGCGCGTGCGGCGCCGCCCAGTTCGTTCCACGTCCGCTGAGCGGCACTGCAGGTGTCGAAGGCCCTGACGATCTCCGCCGGGGTCGCATCGCGGCAGCGGCCGACGATGTCGCGCCGATCCGCGGGATTGGTGACGGGCTGCATCTCCCCGCGCAACTCCTCGCCATCGATGAGCGGCACCGCCGAATTCGCGGCGGAGTGCCGCGCGGCAAGTCCGCCGCGCAGGGCTTCGAGGGCGTTGGGATTCCCCAAATCCACGCCGAGCGAATTGCGGCGATCCGCATACAGCGACCTCGGTTCCGGCAGCCTCGGATGCGCGAAGCCGTCCAGTCGCTCGAGTTCGGAGATGGGATCCTTCACGATGTCGGCCACCGGCACCTGCTCGTCCATGAAGCGATTCACGAACGAGGTGTTGGCGCCGTTCTCCAACAACCGGCGCACCAGGTACGCCAGCAAGTCCTTGTGTTCACCCACCGGGGCATACACGCGGACCGGCGGAAAATCGGGGATCTGCCGCACGGCCTCCGCATAGAGCAGCCGCCCCATCCCGTGCAGCCGCTGGAACTCGAACTGCGCGCCGGGACGGGCCAATTCCAGTATGGACGCGATGCTGTGCGCATTGTGCGTGGCAAACTGCGGTCGAATGGCGTCGGCATGCTTGAACAACGCACCCGCACAGGCCAGGTACGACACATCCGTGGTGGTCTTGCGGGTGTACACCGGATAACCGTCGAGTCCGCGTTCCTGGGCCCGCTTGATTTCGCTGTCCCAGTAAGCGCCTTTGACGAGGCGCACCGTCATCCGGCGGCTCCGCGAGCGTGCGGTCGCCGCCACCCAATCGATGACATCCAGCGCGCGCTTGCCGTAGGCCTGGATTGCCAGGCCCAGACCCGGCCATTGCCGGGTCTGGGGGTCGGCCGCCAGCGCGTCGATCACGTCCAGGGACAGATCCAGGCGATCCGCTTCCTCGGCATCGATGGTCAGTTGCACGCCGAGTGCGGCGGCACGCCGCGCGAGCGCCAGCGCCTGCGGCACCAGACGCGACATGACCCTGCCCCGCTGCAGCAGCGAATAGCGCGGTTCCAGCGCGGACAATTTGATCGAAATGCTCGAGGCCTCGTGCGGAGCACGGCCGTTGACGGCCGCACCGATGACGTCGATGGCGTGTTCGTAGGACTTCAAATAGCGCGCCGCATCGCGCTCCGACCTGGCCCCCTCGCCCAACATGTCGAAGGAGCACAAGGCGACATCGGGTTCGGCCGCGCTGCGCGTGAGCGCCTCCTCGATGGTGCGGCCGACCACGAACTCGCCGCCGATGATCTTCATGGCCCTGCGCACGGCGAGCCTCACCAGGGGCTCGCCCGCCTTGCGCGTGAGCCTCTTGAGCCAGTTCGAGGCGTCGGTCCGGATGCTCGGATCGAGCTCCAGCATGCCGCCGGTCAGCATCAAACCCCAGGTGGACGCGTTGACGAACAGGGACTCGGATCTGCCGGAATGCGAGGACCAATCGCCGGTGGCGAGCTGTTCTGCGATCAGGCGGTCGGCGGTGGCATCGTCGGGGATGCGCAGCAGCGCCTCCGCGATGCACATCAGGGCGATCCCCTCCTGATTGGACAGGCCGAATTCCTGGAGAAAGGCGTCGAGAAACGGGCGCTCGTCGCGCCGTGCCCGGGCCCCCTCCACCAGGGCCATCGCCAGATAGACCGCCCGATGCCGGGCTCCTCCGGTCAGTTCCAGGCTCTGCAGCAGCCGATTGACCGCGTGGTCCTCGGCGTACAGACCGTGATCGCGCATGGCCCGCCGGCAGGATTCACTCTCCGCGACACCGGACTCAGAAATCAAAGGGGTGGCCATGGCGGTCTTCCTGGGTTTGACTCAGGCCAAATTATCCTCCAGCGTTGCGAAGAACACCAAGGACCCCATGGCGTCATCGGCCGGGCCGGGGCTCAACCAAACGGCATCGGCGGGCGCTATGATGGCCAGATCCCACGCCTCGAGGAGCACCGTCTCCCGATGGGTGGTCGTGATCGACACCCTGCCCTGGATCGGGAACACCAGGGTGGTCCCATTCCCGACGAAGAGCTCATGCGGCGCCCGCAGACGCTCCACCCGGGCATGCGCGGCGGGAAGGGACGTCGAGACCATCAAATTGAGATCGACGCAGCCTCCATCCAGCAATTCGCTGCTCGTGGCGCAGGCGCCGTCGAATTCCACCAGGTCGCCGACGGCGTGCAGGATGCGGGGTTCGCCGCCGTCGAAGGTCAGGCGCACCCCTGCGCCGCGCAGCAGCACCATCGTCCTCCGGTAGCCCGCGAAATGGGAGAAGGGACCGGAGACAGCCAGATCCGCCACGCTCACCCGCCAGCGGAACGGGTCGCAGATAGCCGGGACGCGCAGGGCTTCATGCGTGATTCCACCGCCATTCTTCCATGGAACGGCCTTGAACGAGGCCCTGCGTAGGATTTGCATGTCGAGGCGTGCCCCCCGCGCCGGTCGGCGGTTCCGCTATTGCTGCCAGAGAGTGATGAGGACGAACACCAGGGCGATCACGGTCAGTCCGACATTGCCGATCTTGAACCGGGCCTCGGCGAGCAGATCGTTGGGCCGCGGCTCGGGCGGCAGCCAGACTCGCAGGATGGCGGAAAGCATCAGCATGAGGGTCGACTCCGCAGGTACGGAGGCTCCACCATAATCCCGCCACCGGATGAAAGCGTGTCCGGATTCACGACTCGGCGGGCCGCAGAAGCAAAAAAGGCCTCGAGCGTGAGCCCGAGGCCATATCTTTGAATGCTTCTTATTTTATTATTCGGCAGCTTCGGTATCCCCCGCCGGTACGGTTTCGTCAGAGTCGCCCATTCCGCCGCTGACATCCATGAAGCTGCGGCGGCGGCTGTCGTCAAAAGCACGTCGGCGACGCGCATGATACGCGAAGCCGGTGCCCGCGGGAATGAGCCGGCCCACGATGACGTTCTCCTTCAGACCGCGCAGATCGTCCTTCAGGCCCCGGACCGCCGCCTCGGTGAGGACACGGGTGGTCTCCTGGAAGGATGCGGCCGAAATGAAGGACTCCGTCGCCAGGGACGCCTTGGTGATGCCCAGCAGCATCGGCTCCCAGGTGGACTGGTTCTTGCCCTCGGCCTTCTGCTTGGCGATGACGTCGAGCAGCCTGCCGCGGTCGATCTGTTCGCCGCGCAGCAGCGCCGAATCGCCGGCGTCCAACACCTCGATCTTGCGCAACATCTGCCGCACGATGACCTCGATGTGCTTGTCGTTGATCTTCACGCCCTGCAATCGATAGACATCCTGAATTTCGCGCACCAGATAGTTCGCCAGGGCCTCGACGCCCTGCAGCCGCAGGATGTCGTGGGGGTTGGGCTCGCCGTCGGCGATGACCTCGCCCTTCTCCACCTGTTCGCCCTCGAACACGTTGAGGTGGCGCCACTTGGGAATCAGCTCCTCGTACTTGTCCGTGGCCTCGTTGGTGATGATGAGGCGGCGCTTGCCCTTGGTCTCCTTGCCGAAGCTGACCGTACCGCTGCGCTCCGCGAGGATCGCCGAGTCCTTGGGCTTGCGCGCCTCAAACAGATCGGCCACGCGCGGCAGACCGCCGGTGATGTCGCGGGTCTTCGACGACTCCTGCGGGATGCGCGCGATGACGTCGCCCACGGACACCTTGGAACCATCCTCCAGGCTGACGATCGCGCCCGCCGGCAGCGCGTAGATCGCCGGGATGTCCGTATTCGCGAAGGTGACTTCCTTGCCCTTGGCGTTGGTCAGGCGCACGACCGGTCGCAGATCCTTGCCGCCCGATCCCCGCTGTTTCGGATCGAGCACCACGGTGCTCGACAGGCCGGTGACGTCGTCCACCTGCGTCGTGACGGTGATGCCGTCGACGAAGTCGGAGAACTTGATCATGCCCGCCACTTCGGTGACCACGGGATGGGTGTGCGGATCCCAATTCGCCACCGACTGTCCGGCCGTGACGATATCGGCATCGTTGACCGTGATGGTCGCACCGTAGGGAATCTTGTAGCGCTCGCGCTCGCGGCCGAACTCGTCGACCACGCCCAATTCACCGGAGCGCGACACCGCGACCAGATGGCCCTTCTCGTGCCGCACGGTCTTGATGTTGTGCAGCCGGATCGTGCCCTTCGACTTGACCTCGACACCGTTGGCCGCGGCGGCCCGCGACGCCGCACCGCCGACGTGGAAGGTGCGCATGGTGAGCTGGGTTCCCGGCTCGCCGATGGACTGCGCCGCGATGACGCCCACCGCTTCGCCGATATTGATGCGATGCCCGCGGCCGAGATCCCGGCCGTAGCACTGTGCGCACACACCGTAGCGGGTTTCGCAGGTGATCGGCGACCGGACCATGACCTGGTCGACGCCCATCTTCTCCAGCAGCTTGACCATTTTCTCGTCGATCAGGACGCCGGTCTTGACGAGCACTTGGCCGCTCGAGGCCACGACGACGTCCTCCGAGACCACCCGGCCGAGAACGCGCTCGCCGAGGCCCTCGACCACGTCGCCGCCCTCGACGATCGGGGTGATGGATAGACCGAAGCTCGTGCCGCAATCGATCTCCGTGACGACCAGGTCCTGCGCCACGTCCACCAGGCGCCGCGTGAGATAGCCCGAGTTCGCGGTCTTCAGGGCCGTATCGGCAAGGCCCTTGCGGGCGCCGTGGGTCGAGATGAAGTACTGCAGTACGTTCAAGCCCTCGCGGAAATTCGCCGTGATCGGCGTTTCGATGATCGAGCCGTCCGGCTTCGCCATCAGGCCGCGCATGCCGGCCAGCTGGCGGATCTGCGCCGCGGAGCCGCGGGCGCCGGAATCGGCCATCATGAAGATCGAGTTGAACGACTTCTGGCGGACCTTGTTGCCCTTGGCGTCGGTCACCTCGTCGGTGCCCAGCTTCTCCATCATGGCCTTGGCGACCTGATCGTTGGTGCGCGACCAGATGTCGACCACCTTGTTGTAACGTTCGCCGTTGGTGACGAGTCCGGACGAATACTGTTCCTGGATCTCCTTCACCTCACGCTCGGCCGTGGCGAGGATCTTCACCTTGCTCTGCGGGACGACCATGTCGTCGACGCCGATCGAGACGCCCGCCCGCGTCGCGTATTGGAAGCCCGTGTACATCAGCTGGTCGGCGAACACGACCGTTTCCTTCAGACCCACCGTGCGGTAGCACAGGTTGATCGTCGCCGAAATGATCTTCTTCGTCATGTCCTGGTTGATGGCGTCGAAGGAAAGCCCCCTGGGGAGGATCTCCGACAACAGCGCGCGCCCGGCCGTCGTATTGGCGATGCGGACGTTCTGCACGAGCTGTCCGCCGGCATCGCGGATCCACTCGGACAGCCGCACGCGCACCTTGGCCTGCAGATCGATGTTGCGGCTCTCGTAGGCGCGATGCACTTCGGCGACGTCGCTGAACGCCATGCCCTCGCCCTTGGCGCCGACCTTCTCGCGCGTCATGTAGTAGAGCCCGAGCACCACGTCCTGCGACGGAACGATGATCGGTTCGCCGTTGGCGGGCGAGAGGATGTTGTTCGACGACATCATCAGCGCTCGCGCCTCGAGCTGGGCCTCGATGGACAGCGGCACGTGGACGGCCATCTGGTCGCCGTCGAAGTCCGCGTTGAACGCGGTGCAGACCAGCGGATGCAGCTGGATCGCCTTGCCCTCGATCAACACCGGCTCGAACGCCTGGATGCCGAGCCGGTGCAGGGTCGGCGCACGGTTGAGTAGCACCGGATGTTCGCGGATCACCTCCTCGAGGATGTCCCACACTTCCGGTCCCTCGCGCTCCACCAGGCGCTTGGCGGCCTTGATGGTCGAGGCTTCGCCGCGCAACTGCAGCTTGGAGAAGATGAAGGGCTTGAAGAGCTCCAGGGCCATCTTCTTCGGCAGGCCGCACTGGTGCAGACGCAGCGTCGGACCGACCACGATGACCGAGCGGCCCGAGTAGTCGACGCGCTTGCCGAGCAGATTCTGACGGAACCGGCCCTGCTTGCCCTTGATCATGTCGGCCAGCGACTTCAACGGCCGCTTGTTGGTGCCGGTGATCGCGCGGCCGCGGCGGCCGTTGTCGAGCAGCGCATCCACCGCCTCCTGCAGCATGCGCTTTTCGTTGCGCACGATGATGTCCGGTGCGTTCAGCTCGAGCAGCCGGCGCAGACGGTTGTTGCGGTTGATGACGCGGCGATACAGATCGTTCAGATCGGAGGTGGCAAAGCGCCCGCCGTCGAGCGGCACCAGCGGACGCAGGTCCGGCGGCAGCACGGGCAGCACCGTGAGCACCATCCATTCCGGCTTGTTGCCGGACTCCATGAACGCCTCGATGAGCTTCAGGCGCTTCGACA
>JBBIKV010000132.1:0-7044 GCA_037445285.1 Nevskiaceae bacterium
CCTCCGTGTAGATCGTCGGAATCGGCTGCGGCGACCGCGGATAGGCCCCATAGTATTTCTTGACCAAGCCGAGCGCCGCGGTCGGCTCGACATCCCCGACCACCGTCACCGTGGCGTTGTTCGGCCAGTAAAACGTGTCGTAAAACTCGTGCAGCCGCTCGATGGGCACATGTTCGATGTCGCTCTTCCAGCCGATCGTCGGATGGTGGTAGGGAAGCGCCTCGTAGGCCGCGGCGGTCACTTCCTCCATCAAGACCCGGTCCGGATCGTTCTTGCCGCGCTCGAACTCGTTGCGCACCACGGTCATCTCCGACTGTCGATCCGCCTCGTGCAGCCACAGGTGACGCATCCGTTCGGCCTCGATCGCCACGTATCCGTCCAGATTGTCGCGGCCGATGGTGGCGAAATAGTTGGTGCGGTCCATGGCCGTGGTGGCGTTGAATTGCCCCCCGACCCGCTCGAGGTATTGTTTGATGCTGTTGCCCTTGGGGTCATTGAAGCTGTCGCTGCCCTTGAACATCAGGTGTTCGAGAATGTGGGTCGCACCGGTGGTGCCGGTGTGCTCGTTGCGCGAACCCACCCGGTAGGTCACCTGGAACGTCACGACGGGCGCGGAATGGTCGGGCAGGATGAGCACGTCGAGGCCGTTCGAGTCGAGCAGATACTCGTCGATTCCATCCAGCGATTTGACGAACGTGAACCCGGCCACCGCGGGATTGCCGGACCGGGCCCCCGCCGCCGCACCGGGGGCGGGGGCGCCAGGGGCGGATTGGACGCAGGGGGCGAACAGCAGCGCGGCGAGCGCGCACGCCAACACGAGCCGCCCCGGGGGCGGTTCAATTCTTCGATTCATGGTGTTCCTCGGGCGGCAGTCGGCATACGGCCCCCGATTCTAGCTTACCCGGGCTCAATCCCGAACTTCGGCCGTCCAGACGTCGAATTTCGACAATACGTTGGGTCCGAAGGTCATGCTGATGGCCACGTCGGCGGCATCGCGTCCGCGGGCGATCAACACCCGGCCTATGCGCCGCTGGTTGTTGCGTGGATCGAAGGTGTGCCAGGCCCCCCCGAGATAGGCCTCGAACCAGCCCGCAAAATCCATTGGGGCGGCCATCGGCGGCACGCCGATGTCGCCCAGATAGCCGGTGCAATAGCGCGCCGGAATATTGAGCGCGCGACAGAACGCGATCGCCAGGTGCGCGTAGTCGCGGCACACACCCTGCCGTTCGATGAATGCCTCCCACGCGGTCTTCGTCGGGCGTGCATATTGGTAGTCGAACGCAATGTGCGCGTGTACATAATCCACGATGGCCTGCACCCGGCTCCAGCCCGGCATCATGCCGCCGAACATCGCCCACGCCGCCGGTCCGACGAGTTCGGTCTCGCAATAACGGCTCGGCAGCAGATACAGCAGCGTCTCGTCGGGCAGGGATTCGACCGTATGCTCGAACGCGTTGGGGAAGGCGGGTTCCGCGACCCCGCTGTCGCCGATCAGGCCATCGGCGGTGATCCTGAGACGCCCCGGGGGTGCGACCACCCGGGTGCACCAGTTGCCGAAGGTGTCCCTGTAGGTGGAACGCGGCACGGCGGGATCGGTGATCAGGATGTCGGCGCGCACCAGGTCCTGGCTGCGGCTGTAATGAACGTTCAAATTGAGGATCATGGGCGTGGTCTGCGGCAGATCGTAGACCAACTCGTAACCCAGCCGTATCAGCATCGCTCGTGCCGCCATCGGTCGAAGTAAGTGCGGCACTGTGGCACGGCGACACGCCGCCTCAAATGGCGCGGCCGACGCAGCGGCTGTAGGGAATCGCCTACAGACCGGTGCCGGCGGCGCGGCGGTCCGTCCGGGTTCCCGGCGGTGCAGGCGTCACGGGATCGGCTTCTTGATGGCGACGAACGAGCCCTGATGCAGCCCGGCCGATCCGGCCTCCTCGGCATCCAGGTGCAATTCCAGCCGATACTCGGGCGAGACGCGAACCACGACGTCGCAAAAGAGCGTGCGCGATTCGGATCCCGGTGTCGCGACATCGACGCGGTCCCCGCCCCGCAGGCCACAGCGCGCGGCATCCGCCTCGCTCATGTGGATGTGTCGCAGCACCCGGATGACCCCGTGGCCGAGTCGCACGCAGGAGCGCGGTCCCTCGATGACGATCCCCGGGGTATCCGCGAGGTCGCCCGAATCGCGCAGCGGCGCTGCGACTCCGAGTGCGGCCGCGTCAGCGTGCGAGATCTCGATTTGGTTGTCGGCCCGCGGCGGTCCGAAGACACGGACGGCGGCGATCCGCCCACGCGGGCCCACCAGGGTGACGAACTCCTCGGCCAGGAAGTCGGCCGGCTGCGAGAACGCCGCGTGTTCGTGCAATCGGTACCGGTCGCAGAACAGCTGTTCGATGACATCCTGCCGCAGATGCACGTGACGCTCCAGGATGACGACCGGCAGGCGCTCGACCGAGTGCGGCGACAGCATGGGCGCCTCTCAGGAAGCTGCGGCGGCGCCGGCGGGCGCGGCGTCGGCGGCCGAACCGCCGCCGCGTTGCGGGACATTGCGCACCAAGAGCACCGGCACGGGAGCAATGCGGATGACGTATTCGGCATCGCTGCCCATCGCGAGGCGGGCCAGGCCGCGCCGCCCATGGGTGCCCATGACGATGAGGTCGGCCGGCCATTCTCGTGCCTGCGCGACGATGAAATCCGCGGCCGGGGCGCCGATCGACTCGAACATCACGCTGTCGACCGCGATGCCCTGCTGACCGACGACCGCCTGGGCCTGCGCCAGGATGCCCTTCCCGGTGTCCCGCAGCGATGCGAACAAGTCGTTGGCATAGGTGCCGGGACTGTAAGCGCCGTCGAAAATAAACTCGTTGACCACGTGGACCAGGCGGATCCGGCCGCCCGGTCCGCATTTCGCGATGCGCATCGCCTCCTCGAGGCCGCGCGCGGAGGTCTCGCTCCCATCGAGGGGAACCAGGATTTTTTCGTACATGCATGTCTCCTCGACGCAAGACCCGGACCAGCGGGTTAAATAGCACTCCTCCCCGCCAATGACTGCGCGGAGTTGCCGCCGGCCGTTTCGGTTAGTCCTCATGGCGGCCCCGACGATCCGCCGCCGGCGAATCAGGCCTGCTTGGGGTCGCCCCGCACCAGGAGCACGGGAACGGACGCGAGACGCACGACCTGCTCCGCGTCGCTGCCGAGCGCCAGCCGGCGGATGCCGCGCCGGCCATGCGTCCCCATGACGATGAGCTGCGCGTGGTAGTCCTTCGCCTGCGCGACGATCAAATCCGCGGCCGGACCGCCGATCGACTCCAGCAACACGGTCTCAGGCTCCAGCCCCTGCTTGCGCACCAGCGCCGCGGAATCGGCCAGAATCGCCTTGCCGCGCTCGCGCAGCGCGTCGACGACGTTCACGGCATAGGCCGCAGGGCTGTAGCTGTAGTCGAAAATGAACTCGTTCACGATGTGCACGAGCCGGATGCCGCCGCCCAGCGCCTTGGCGATCTTGACCGCTTCGTTCAGGCCGCTGACCGACGTATCGCTACCGTCGACGGGCACCAATATCTTGCCGTACATGACATCTCCTCGCAGTGATTGCACATCAGTCGACGACGACGCCGTCGTCGCGCATTCTCTTTCTGTCGCGCGCAGGCCCCTCGAGCCGTGACAGGTAATCGGCCGTGGCATCGATTTCGTGCTCATCGAAGCCGCTCAGGAACCGCACCAGATCCGCATCGACATTGTGCCGGCGCCCCGCGGCGAGCTTCCTCATTTGGATCTTGAGATAACCGAAATGCTGGCCTCGCAGCGAGGGCACGAACCCGTCGGTGTCGCCGCCCGCATCGCTCCCGTGGCAGGAGGCACATCGTTCCCGGAAAATGGCGCTTCCGGTCCCGATCCCGATCCCGATCCCGGGACCGACGGCGGCCGGAGCGGCATCGCCCATGGCGTTGAGATAGCCGGCGACATCCACCCACGCCTGCGGCTGCCGCAGGGCGGTCCGCGAGACGACGCCGTGCATGGCGCTGCTGTCGCGCTCGCCGCCGGCGAAGTTCGCCAGCTGGCGGATGAGGTAGGCGAACCGCTGACCCGCCAGCCGCGGGACGTCCCTGGCCGGATCCCCACCGGCCCGGGACCCGTGGCATGCGCCGCAATGGCGCACGAAGGTCCGCGCTCCGCGGTCCGGATGAGAATCCATGGACAATGCCGCCTGCGTTTGCCGGTCGACCCGCTCCTCGTCGGACGTCCCCCACGCCGTGAACGCGGCCAGCACCAAGGCGAGCGTCACCCGGCTGGACAACCACGCCGGTGCATGCGTCACGTCAAATGACCCGGGACATGGGCACGGGAGCCGAACTGCGGGCGAGGTAGGCATCGAAGGTCATCGCCACGTTCCGCATCAACAGGCGGCCGACCGCCGTCAGGGAGATCGCGCCCCCGGTGAGGGCGATCAGGCCGTCCTTCTCCAGCGCCCGCAGCCGCCCGACTTCGTCGGCGAAGTACTCGTCGAACCGCAGCTGGTGTTTGCGCTCGATGGCCGCGATCTCCACGCTGCCATGACACATGATCTGGTTGATGATGTCCCGTCGGATCCGATCGTCCGCATTCATGCAGGTGCCCAGATGGGAAGGCAGCACGCCGCCCGCGATGGCCCGCTCGTATTCCTCGACCGACTTGTGGTTCTGAACGTACAAGTCCCCGACCTGGCCGATCGCGCTGACGCCGAAGCTCACCAGATCGCGATTCGCGTGCGTCGTATAGCCCTGGAAGCTGCGGTGCAGCGTGCCGTTCTCCCGGGCCCTTGCAAGGCTGTCGTCCGGCAGCGCGAAGTGATCCATGCCGACATAGGTATAGCCTGCGCCGCACAATTTATCCACCGTCATCTGCAGCAGGGCGAGGCGGGTGCCCGCGTTGGGCAGTTCCTCCGCGCGTATCTGACGCTGCGCCTTGAACAGCTTCGGCATGTGCGCATAACCGTACACGGCCAGCCGGTCGGGCCGCATCTCGATGACCCGGTCCAGGGTCGCACCAAAGGTGCCCAGGGTCTGACGCGGCAGCCCGTAGATCAAATCGAAGTTGATGGAGCGGAAGCCGATGGCGCGCGCGGCGTCGTAGACCTTCGCCACCGCCTCGGCGGGCTGCACCCGATTCACGGCGCGCTGCACGTTCTCGTCGAAGTCCTGCACTCCGAGGCTGACGCGGTTGAATCCGAGGCCAGCGAGCAGCTGCAGGTTGCCGTGATTCGTGCCGCGGGGGTCGATCTCGATGGAGTAATCCCGGGTGTCGGCGTCGGTGAGCTGGAAATCGCGTTCCAGCCGGTCGACCAGCCCGATCAGCAGCTTCTTCGGCAGGAACGTCGGCGTGCCGCCGCCGAAGTGCATCTGCTCGACCACCCGCTTGCGGTCGAAGAGACTGCTGCGATGGGTCACTTCCCGGAGCAGGTGCCGCACGTACCCGTCGACGCGGTCGAGCTGGTGGGTGACCACTTTGTTGCAGCCACAATAGAAGCACGGGCTGAAGCAAAACGGCAGGTGCACGTAGAGCGACAGCGGGCTGCCCTCCAGCGCGCCCGGGCTGGTCGCCGCGGCGCGCGCGTAGGCGTCGGGCTCGAGCCGCGCACTGAATTGACGGGCGCTCGGATAAGAGGTGTAGCGCGGCCCCTCGCGATCGTAGCGCTGCATGATGCCCGGATCGAAATACACTGCCGTTGCGCTTTCCATGTCAGAAATCCCGTGGTTTTGCGAAGCCGCCGGGTGCAAGATTCAGGCGAACGCGCATCCGCGCCTATAGGTACTTCCGCGTAGCGCGCGATTACTACGTAGGTCCCGGCGCCGGTTCCTTATATCGGGTGCCGGGTCCGATTTCCTAGTATGGCGGGCGTGTTGCAACCGTCCGCTTCGAGGAATACCCATAATGCAGAGCGTCCCGGACCCCGGCAAGTCCCTCCCCGAGGCATATAACGACAAGGTCGTCAAGCAATTCGCCTTCATGACCGTGATATGGGGCATCGTCGGCATGCTCGTCGGCGTGATCATCGCGGCGGAATTGATCTGGCCGACGTTGAACTTCGACCTTCCCTATCTGAGCTATGGACGACTGAGGCCGCTGCACACCAACGCGGTCATTTTCGCCTTCGGGGGCTCGGGATTGTTCGCCGCCTCGTATTACATCGTGCAGCGTACGTGCCATACGCGGCTGATCTCAGACAAGCTCGCGGCCTTCACCTTCTGGGGGTGGCAGCTCGTGATTTTGCTCGCCGCTATCACCCTGCCCCTCGGCATCACGCAGAGCAAGGAGTACGCCGAACTGGAATGGCCGATCGACATCCTCATCACGATTGTCTGGGTGGCCTATGCCGTGGTGTTCTTCGGCACGATGGCGATCCGCAAGATCAAGCACATCTACGTGGCCAACTGGTTTTTCGCGGCCTACATCATCACGATCGCCGTGTTGCACGTCGTCAACAACCTGGCGATTCCCGTGACCCTCACCAAGTCGTATGACATCTATTCCGGAGTGGTCGATGCGATGGTGCAGTGGTGGTATGGCCACAACGCCGTGGGGTTCTTCCTGACTGCCGCGTTCCTCGGCATGATGTATTACTTCGTGCCCAAGCAGGCGGGCAGGCCCATCTACTCCTACCGCCTGTCCATCGTGCACTTCTGGGCGCTGATCTCCATCTATATGTGGGCCGGCCCGCACCATCTGCATTACACGACCCTGCCGGACTGGGCGCAGTCCCTGGGAATGGTGTTCTCGATCATCCTGCTCGCCCCGTCCTGGGGCGGCATGATCAACGGCATCATGACGCTCTCCGGTGCCTGGCACAAGCTGCGGACCGACCCCATCCTGAAGTTCCTGATCGTGGCGCTTTCCTTCTACGGCATGTCCACGTTCGAAGGGCCAATGATGTCGATCAAGACCGTCAACGCGCTCGCGCACGACACCGACTGGGTGATCGGCCACGTTCATTCGGGCGCCCTCGGCTGGGTAGCGTTCATGACCATCGGATCGATGTATTCGATGATTCCGCGGCTCTGGGGCCGC
>JBBIKV010000133.1:0-686 GCA_037445285.1 Nevskiaceae bacterium
TATTATCAGAACGGCAGCCAGTGGGGCGCGCAGGGCGTGCCGGGATATGGCGGTCTCATCCTCTGGGACAACGCCGGCAAGGACAGGAATACCGAGGTGCTGATCTCCGCCGAAAAGCCCTATACGAAGGAGTCACATTGGGGCCTGACGATCGCCTACACCTACTCGCACGCGCTGCAAAACAACGCCTACTCCTACGCCGGCGGCAATGCGTACCTGTTCGACCTGCCGCTGCCGAGCCAGTATCCGATGATGCCGTCGAGCGCGGTCGCCCGGCACCGATTGGTCATGGCCGGCAGCATCGATGGACCCTGGGGCCTGTTGTTCGGTGCGAAACTCACGTTGGCGACGCCCACTCCCATCGCGGGCGTCGAGGGTTGCCCGAACCTCGCGAGCTGTCATGGGTACAACGCTTACCCCGTGGTGGGTTCCGTGCGCGACCTGTTCCAACAAAAGGAGTTGGACGCACAAGTCACGAAAAACATCGATCTGCCGCACGGGATGAGTTCCTATGTGCGACTCGACGTGCTCAATCTGTTCAATACGATCTACAATGATCCCGGATCGGTGAACTGGAGCCCCACGGGTGGAACATCGTATGCGTCCCCGCAATACGCCGCCGGCGGCCCGATTCTCGGCGTTCCGTTCACGATCAAGCTGACGGCCGGGATGAAGTGGTAGAAATC
>JBBIKV010000133.1:696-6832 GCA_037445285.1 Nevskiaceae bacterium
CACCTCGCTGTGCTCGTCGGCTCCAAGCGCAGCCCGGGCGCAGACGACCAGCGCGCCCTCGGGCGGAAGCTCGTCACCTCGGTCTTCTCGGCGATCCTGCACATCGGGTTCGGATTGAAGGTGAGTGACACCCACGGGCTGAAAGCCCTGCGGCGGGCGCCGTTGGCGCCCGCCCGGGATTGCGTGATGGATGACCGCATCAAGAGCGTCGCGATCGTCGGCGGCGGCACCGCCGGCTGGATGGCGGCATCCGCCCTCGCCAAGTCGTTCGGGGCCGCGTGTTCCGTTCAACTGATCGAATCGGAGGAGATCGGCATCGTCGGCGTCGGCGAGGCGACCGTGCCGCATCTGAGCGCCTTCAACCGGCTGCTCGAGATCGATGAGGCGCAGTTCGTACGCGAGACCAAGGGCACGTTCAAGCTCGGTATCCAGTTCGTCGACTGGGGGCGCCTGGGCGACAGCTACATCCACGGTTTCGGGACGCTCGGACGCGACCTCGGGCTGCTGCCGTTCCACCAATATTGGTTGAAGGCGCTGGCGGCGGGCAGGGCCAAGGACATTGGCCTGTATTCGCTGAACACGGTTGCGGCGCCGCGCGGTAAATTCATGGTGTCCCCGGTGGATGCGCCACGCGACACGCCGTTGGCCGAAATCGCCTACGCCTATCATTTCGACGCGGGGCTGTATGCCGGATTCCTGCGCCGCTACGCCGAAGCGCGCGGCGTCCGTCGCACCGAAGGCAAGATCATCGAGACCCGGCTCCGCGCCGCTGATGGGTTCGTCGAGGCGCTGATTTTGGAGAACGGCCTGCGGATCGAGGCGGACCTGTTCATCGATTGTTCGGGATTTCGCGGCCTGCTGATCGAGGAGGCCTTGCACACGGGCTATGTTGACTGGTCGCATTGGCTGCCGTGCGATCGTGCGGTCGCGGTGCCCTGCGAGGGCGTGGGTCCGCCGACTCCCTACACGCGCAGCACCGCCCGCGCCGCCGGCTGGCAGTGGCGGATTCCCCTGCAGCACCGCGTAGGCAACGGTTACGTCTATTCGAGCCGATTCATCGGCGACGACGAGGCGGCGGCGACCCTGATGTCCCACTTGGACGGACGGGCGCTGGCCGGGCCGCGGCTGCTGCGCTTCACCGGCGGCATGCGGCGCAAGCAGTGGCACAAGAACGTCGTGGCGCTAGGCCTTGCGGGCGGATTTCTCGAGCCGCTCGAATCGACCGCGATTTACCTGATTCAGGCCGGGATCAACCGGCTGATGCAGCTGTTTCCCCGCAGGGACTTCAAACCGGCGCTGATCGATCAATACAACGCGCAGTCGGCGTTCGAGTTCGAGCGCATCCGTGATTTCCTGATCCTGCATTTCCACGCCACGACGCGCAGCGATTCGCCGTTTTGGGATCATTGCCGCACGATGCGGATCCCCGAGAGCCTCAGTAACTATATCGAGCTCTTTCGCGAGAGCGGCTGCTTCTTCCGCAACGGCACGGAACTGTTCGGGCTGACCAGCTGGGTTCAAGTGATGTTGGGTCAGGGCATCAAGCCGGTGAGCTATCACCCGGCCGTCGACTGGGTGAGCGACGCGGACCTGTTCCGCTACGTCGACCACGTCGAGCAGGTCATCGCCGGCTGCGTTGCGGCGATGCCGCCGCATCAGGCCTTCATCGATCGGCACTGCAAGAGCGTCTGAGACCGACCGTCACTGCACCGCCGGGTTGCCCGCGAGCCAGCCGCCGGTGAAGCCCGCGCGCTTCAGGCCGGCCTGGATGACGCTGTTCTGGCGCATCACGTTCCACACCAGGCCGCTGCGGTAGTTCTCCAGCATCATCACGATCGGACCCTGGTCGATGCCGAGATATTCCGAATCGACCCAGCCGGCGCCCGGCGTCACCGTACCCGAGTCCGGCGTGACGCTCGTGTAGGTGAAGCTCGGATTGAACGCATCGTAGAAGCCGTATGTGCCCTGGATATAAGCCCCGTAGCTGCCCTGCATCGCGAGCACGGTGTGGATGACCGTCGCGGGCGCGAAGTTGATCGAACTCAACGCGGCCGTGGGCGCGATGGTGCCGTCGTCCTGCGTGCCGGTGATGCCGGCGCCGCGCGCGAGGTAAGAGTGAAAAACGCGTTGTTGTCCGTTCGCATCCATGAGCGTGAACTCGCCGGGTCCGGCGCAGGCGGTGAGGCCCCACAGGTCGCCGCCATATCCGCGCCATCCGCCGGGGTTGGCGATGGCGTAGGACTGTTGCGATTCGGTTGCGCGGCGGCTGTTGATGAAGTAATCGATGCCGGCGCCGCGCATGAACGCGTCCTGGATTCCGCGGAAGTCCACCCAGCCTTCCGAGTATTGATGTCCGAACAGCGGTGCAAAGCTCAATTGCGGGCGGCCGTAGTAAGTGCCCCAGTCCTTGGGGTACGGCGCCGACCATCCGCTCCACGCGTCCGCGGTGATCGGGTGCGTCGGCGAGCCCAGGGCCTCGAGGTACAGGATCATCGCCTCGTTGTAGCCCTGCCAGTTGTACAGCGAGAACCCCGTTTCCGGCGTCCATGCCAGATTGATCAGCGGCGCATCGGCCTGGGTCATCCACGCCCAGTCGACCGCGTCGAACAACTGGCCGGCGAGTGCGCGGATTTGCGCCTCGGCCGGGTCGTTCTGGTCGAAGTAACTGGAGTCGAACAACACGCCGGCAAACAACAGGGCGGTGTCGACCGAGGAGACCTCGGCGCCGTGATAGCGCAGGCCCGTGTTGATATCGAGGAAGTGGTAGAAGAATCCGTGGTAGCCGGCGTCCTCCGCGCTCGTGCTTCCCTGCGGCAGGCTGGCGAGGAATTGGAGCGTCGTCTGCACGCGTTGGACCGCCTGGGCTCGCGTGATCCAGCCGTTCTGGACGCCGATCGGATAGGCGCTTAATGCGAACCCGGTCGCGGCGATGCTGGCGTAGGCCGAGCCGGGAAAATAGTCCGGTGCGAGGCCGTTGACCGGATTGGTGGTGTTCCAGAAGTATTCGAAGGTTTGTTGTTCGACTTGGGCGAGCGCCGGCGGCAGCGCCGGGTTGACCAGCAGCGTGAGCGTCGTGGCGGAACCCGCCGCGCCACCTCCGCCATCGAGACGCAGGCTGTACGTCCCCGGCGGAACCGTGGCGGCGACGCTCAGCGTCTCCGCGAGCGGCGAAGCCGCGGGCCCGGCGCCGTTGCCCGCCGCGAGGCTGATGCCGGCGGGTGCGCCGTTCAGGCTCAAGGTCGACGCGGCCGCGGTCGCGGGCTTGGTGGTGACGAGGATGCCGGCCGCGCCGCCCGCCGGGATGGTCAGCGCGGAGGGAGTTGCGCTGATTTGCACGCTGCCGGGCTGGGATCCCGTGCCGACCGCGACGGTCTGGGGCGCGGTTCCACCACCGCCTCCACAGCCGCACAGGGCGAGCGCCAAACCGGCGGTCGCCCGATTTCGGAGCGCGCGTCGCGTGATTCGCGGCGGTCTAATGCAGGGCATCGAGGGCCTTTTGCATCCGCGCGATCGCCGGGTTCGACATGAACAATCTCCACGGCAATCCGCTGCGGTAGTTTTCGATCATGACCACGATGGGCGCTTGATCGAGGCCGAAGTAGGACGAGGACACCCAGTTCTCGCCCGGGTTGTAGGCGTCGCGCGGGCCGTAGATGCCCCAAAGCTCCGCGCCCAGGTCGCGATAATAGTGCTTGAGTGCCGCCATCGATGCGCGCGGCGTGTAGGGAAACGACGCGAGGGCGCCGGTCAGGGCGATGGTGCCGTCGTCGTGGGCGGCATCCGCGGACGATGCGCTGAAGCCCGCGGGCGCGCTGCTCGCGCTGAGGCCCCAGGCATCCGCGCCGTAGCCCGCGTGGTGCAGGGGATTCGCGATGCAGTAGGCACGGTTGATGCGCACGATGTTGCGGTTGTTGACGAAGTACGACGAGGTATAGCGATCGTGCAGGAAATGCGGGTCGAAGCCGAGGAACGAGTACTGCGTGAAGAACAGCGGCCCGCCGGTTCCCACGCCGACATCGAGCTTGATCCCGAAGTATGCGTGTCCGTTGGCGTACAGGTCCCCGTCCGTGGTGCCGGACCAGTTGCGCCGGTCGGTGACCGCTTTCGCGTCCTGGCTGGCCCACCCGGAATAATAGAGGCTCGCGGGCACCGGGTGCGTCGGCGAGGCGATCGCGAGCAGGTAAACCGCCATCGCTTCGTTGAAGCCGTCGATCGGATGGTGAATCAAGAATCCCCAGTCGGGCGACCAATGCCAGTACAGATACGGACTATCCGAACGCTCGCGGTACCAGTTCCAGTCGACGCCCCGCCAAAGCGCGGTAATGCGCCGGCGCAGCGTGCGTTCCGCGGGACTCGGGCCGTCGAAGTACTGCCGCGCGGTCAACAAGCCCTGGATCAGGAACGCCGTTTCGACGAGATCGCCGCCGTCGTCGACCATGCCGAACACCGGCAGCGATCTGGCGGTCGGGCCGTTCATGTAGTGGGACCAGGCCCCGTGGTAGCGGGGGGCGCGCTCGAGGAAGCCGACGATGCGCTGCATGCGGGCCAGCCCCTGGGCGCGCGAGATGAAATGCCGCGAGACGCCGACGACGAGCGCCTCGATGCCGAAGCCGCCGGCGCCGGCGGGCACGAGTCGATCGTCGCCGGGCCAGTTTTCCCGCGCGAGGCCGGAGTCGGGATCGGCCCCATCCCATGAGTAGCGGAAAGCCGCCTCCTGCACCATCGTCAACAGTTCGTCGTCCGAGAATTGTCGGGTCGTGGCCGTGGCGACGTTCGAGGCCGGGGATTCGCGATTTCGCCAGTCGGCCGCGGTGACTTCATACCGGGCATGAACGCCGGACCGCCCGAGAAAATCGGAATAGAGCAGGGTGCCGGGCAATTGGATGCCGATCGGTTCGTAGGGGCCGCCGTCGATCGATCGATGGATCACGTAGTGCGCCAAATCGCCCGATTCCACCGCGCGCCAGCGCAAGAGCACGTGTCGGTCATATCCTCGTGCAGTCAGATCCTCGGGCGCCGGCGGCGGGCCCGCATCGACGCGGCGCCTCGCGCGCGCGGTCGCGATCCGAATCTGGTCCACCAGCAGCACGTGGTGCGCGCCGTCGGCGCGGCCTTGGCGAAAGATCACCGATTGCAGAAAGCGCGGCTCGAAGGGATAGATCGATCCGGATTTCAACATGCCGAGCGGCACGCGCACCGCAACCCATTTTCGCGCGGGGATCGCGCCGGAAAAGCGACCGAGCGGCACGGCTTGGGTGAAACCGTCCGGCGAAGGCGGCGCGGGCAGCGTGCTGCGGGCATCCGAGGCGATCAGGTCGGGCAAATCGGCCGCGTCGATGGCCCGTGGCGAATAGACCCAGAACGACAAGGTGTCGCCGTGCATCGTCGGAATGCGGTTCGGGAAGTAGACCAGGTCGATTTCCGCGCGCCAGGTCCCGCCGGGGCGCGAGCTCCATGCGATTTTCAGGGAGTTGGGCGGCGACAGGAAGCGCCGCGATTCCACCGGCAGACGGCTGTGCGGTGCTTCGAGTGCGCTGGGCGCGCGCGCCTCTGCGTCGCTGTCCCAGTAGTAACCGGGTTCGGGACTGTTGTCGAAGATCGCGTGCCGAAAGTACGCGGATCCGGCGTGCGCCGCCCCGCACGCGACCAGCGCTGCGCCCGCGATCGCCAAGCTGCGGCGGGCGAACATCATTCGCCCCGCCCGGCAAGGCAGTACCGATCGCAGATCGCCGCCGCCAGATAACCCGCCGCTGTCGCAAATGCCGCGCCGGTGCGCACCCGCCCGTCCGCGGGATCGAGCCCCTCGGCGGCGATGCCGGCGTCCCAGTGGCTCGCGAGCAGAATGCGAAGGGCCGCCGCATTGCCTCGCTGGAGCAGCAGATGGTCGGCGATGCTCCACACCGTCGTGCTCGGCAGGCGGTAGCTGCCCGGCAGGCCGTCCGGCTGATCGTGGAAGGAATAGGGGAAGTCCTTCGAGTGCAGCCAGGCATAGGTCCGTTGAAAGACGGGGTCGGATTGCGCGATGAATCCGATCAGCGGCAGGCGCAACAACGACCCGGGCGGCACGTCGTCGAAATAGGGCGTACGGTCGTCGCTGCCGAAGGCGAAGATCGGGCCCGCGGCGCCGGGCGCGCCG
>JBBIKV010000134.1:0-441 GCA_037445285.1 Nevskiaceae bacterium
GTCCCGACGCCGGCCGCCCCGGCACCCGCGTCCTCCCCCGGCGCGGAACCGGCGAAGGTCGCGAAGGAAGATCCCAACGACTCGGCGATCAAGGACCGCCTGCAGGCGCTCGAACAGGAACTCGATGAAGTGCACAAACAGCTCGCCAGCGAGCACACGAAGATTCAAGCCCTGAAACATGCCGGCGAGCGCGCCGCCACCGAGGCTGCGGAGCAGCAGGACCTGCCATCGAGTTCGACCGTGGAGGCGGCGGAAGTGTCGCCCCCCGTGTCCGCCAGTCCCGCGCCTCCCCGCTGGATGAGCGGCAAATCGCTGATCGGCGCGCTCACCTTCGGGATGGGCCTGGTGGTCGCGGGATTCGTCTACTTGCGCCGGCGCCGACCGGCGCCGATCGAGCCCCATCCGTATGACGTCATCGCCGCCGAGGAGCATCTCGCCAAA
>JBBIKV010000134.1:451-3049 GCA_037445285.1 Nevskiaceae bacterium
GGGCCGCGATGCCGCCCCCCGTGTCGCGCCCCGCCTCCACCAGGCCCGAGGCGGCAACGCATGCCTCCATCGTCGTCACCGAGACGCCCGCACCCGTTTCCCACACCGAGACCACGGTGAGCCTTGCGGTGGATGCGGAGGCGCTCGAACGCTCATACCTCGACACGATGGCGATCGATTCGCTGGGCATCGATACCTCGATCCTGGATTCGGTGGCGCAGGTCGACACCGCCGCGCACGACGCTTCCACCGCGCACGATGTTTCAGCAGCGCACGACGATTCCGAGGCGCAGGCCGACACCGCCGTCGTCGATCATTCGACGTTGGACACCGCCGAACACGAAGTCTGCGGCCTCGACACGATTGCCGTCGACCCTTCCGAACTCGACACCGCAATCCGCCAGGAGGCCCTCAACACCGCAGTCCTCGACGTCAAGGCGTTCAACGGCGGCGCCCTGTCCAAAACCGTGCTCGACTACAACCTCCTGGACCTGGACGCGACGGGGCAGCATGTCGACATGCCGAGCACGCTGCACGATCGGGTCGAGGTCTCCGAGCGGCGCACGAACATCGCCGATGTGCTCAAGGCCGCCATCGAGCGCGACCCGTTCCGCCGCGACCTGCGCATGAAGCTCCTGGAATCCTATTACAGCGCCGCTTCGATGAACCAGCGCGCCTTCATGGAAATCGTGCGCAAGGCCGCACGAGAACGCGACTACCTGTCGAGCGAGGACTGGTCCAAGGTCAAGGCCATGGGCCGCGACATCGCCGGGGGCGATCCGTTGTTCAACGACGATGCGAAGCAAGGCGATCTGGCGGATTGCGCGTGAGCGCGCCGTGGGCCGCTCACGGGTGAAACGGCGGAACCGGGCCGGCCGTCCGCCAATCAGGATGCCGTCATGGCGGCGGCCTGCGATGCGGCGGGCGCCGGGGGGGTGCCGTTCAGCTTGATGTTCAACCGCAGTTCGTTGGCCGAATCGGCGTTGCGGATCGCCTCCTCGTAGGAAATCTTGCCCTCGTTGTACAGTTCGAACAGCGACCAGTCGAAGGTCCGCATGCCGAGCTCGCGCGCCTTGCCCATGAGCGCCTTGATCTCATGAAACTCGCCCTTCAGTATCTTCTCGGCGATGATCGGCGTATTGATGAGGATCTCCATTGCCGCCCGGCGGCCCTTGCCGTCGCTGGTGCGGATCAGACGCTGCGAGACGATGGCCCGCAGATTCCCCGACAGATCCATCAACAGCTGATTGCGACGCTCCTCCGGGAAGAAATTGATGATGCGGTCGATGGTCTGGTTCGCACTGTTCGCGTGCAGGGTGCCGAGACACAGGTGCCCGGTTTCGGCGAATGCGATCGCATGTTCCATGGTTTCCGCGTCGCGGATCTCGCCGATCAGGATGACGTCGGGAGCCTGTCGCAGGGTGTTCTTGAGGGCGTGATGCCACGAATGCGTGTCGATCCCGACTTCCCGGTGCGTGATGAGGGACTGCTGCGACTGGTGCACGAACTCGACCGGATCCTCCACCGTGATGATGTGTCCGGACGACGAGCTGTTGCGATGATCGATCATGGCGGCGAGGGACGTCGACTTGCCCGAGCCGGTCGCGCCCACCACGAGCACGAGTCCGCGCTTCGTCATGACGATGTCCTTCAGGATCTCCGGCAGGGCTAGCGTCTGAAAGCTCGGTATTTCCGTGGGAATCGTGCGAATCACCATGCCGGTGTGCTGTTGTTGCACGAAGACGTTGACCCGAAACCGGGCCACCGAAGGAATGGAGATCGCGAAATTGCACTCCAGTTCCCTGGCAAACTCGTCCCGCTGCCGCTGATTCATCAGCGATGACGCGAGCGCCCGGGTCACGTCTGCGGTCAATTTCTGGGACGCCATGGGCTTCATCGTCCCGTGGCTCTTCATGCTGGGCGGGAATCCGTTGGAGATGAACAGGTCCGAGCCGCCGGCGCGGCACATGGCCGTCAGCAGTTTCTCCATGTAGGCCTTGGCCTGGTCTTCCGACAATGTCGACATTCGCGGGTCTCCCTGGGCGTAACCCGGGGAATATATTCCGGGCGCGGCGGACCGTCCGCGACCGGGTTATCATATGGCGCGATGCGCGACACTTCTCCGAACCGCGATGCCGTCTGCGCCGTGGTGGTCACCTACCATCCGGACCCGGGGTTCCCCGACCGGCTCGCGCGCATCCTGCCGCAGACGGGCGCCGTGAACATCGTGGACAACGGCTCCTGCGACGCCGCCGCGGCCATGTTGCGGGCACTGCCCGCGGACCCACGGCTCGATCTCGTGCACAACGGCGAGAATCTCGGCATCGCCACCGCGCTCAACATCGGGGTGCGCCGCGCCGCCGTCCGCGGATACGCGTGGGCACTGCTCCTCGATCAGGACACGATGATCGACGCGGACATGGTCGAGCAGCTGCTCTCGACCCAGGCCGCCTACAGGGAGACGATCCCGCTCGCCGTCATCGGCTCCCGTTTCCGCGACACCCATGGCCGCGCCGCCGAACGCCACCGTCTGCAGGGCGAGGGTGAACTATGGGAGGAGATGGAGTCGGTCATCACCTCGGGGTCGCTGCTGTCGCT
>JBBIKV010000134.1:3059-6388 GCA_037445285.1 Nevskiaceae bacterium
TGGGCCGGTCCCCCGCGTCCGCGACCCGGGCGGCCCGGTGTCGCATGTGATCACCGCCGGTGCCGTGCACTCCGTGCGCGCCTGGGCCGCGATCGGCCCCTTCCGCGACGAGTTCTTCATCGACTACGTGGACACGGAGTATTGCTTCAGAGCCCGGGCGTCGGGGTTTCGGATCATCGAGACCCGCCGGCCCCTCATGGCACACACGGTCGGCTCGCCCAGCCCGCACAGGGTGCTGTGGAGCACGAAGTGGACCACCAACCACTCGGCGGATCGCCGCTACTACATCGCGCGCAACAACACCGTGCTGCTGCGCGAATACGGCGCGGCAAACACCCGCTACTGGCGCCTGAAGAGCCTGGCCCGATGCTTTCGGTTGTGCAAGCGCATAGCGCTTTACGAGACCGACAAGGCCGTCAAGATCGCCGCCGTCGGCGAAGGCTGGTGGGACGCGATGCGCAGCCGCATGGGACCCCGCCGCAAACGGCGCGCCGTCGTTTCAGCCCGAAGGGGTGATTGACGGCGACCGGAGCAGGAAGTTCAGACGCGGCAGCAGCCAGAATATGCGCGGGCCGCGCACGAGATAGCGGCGGGCCAGGCGCGCAGGATCGCGCGACAGCCGGTACAGCCACTCGAGACCGGCGCTCTGCATCCATCGCGGCGCACGCCGCTCGGCGCCCGTCAGAAAGTTGACCGCGCCGCCCACACACAGCGCCAGGCCGCGAGCCCGCCCCCGCGCCCACAGCAGGTGCGCCAATTGCTCCTGCTGCGGACATCCGACGGCCAGAAAGCAAAATCGGAACGGGCTTGCCGCCTCGATGAACCGCAGACATGATTCGACGGCCAGCGGATCGTGCACGAAGCCCATGGGAGGCTTGTGGTGCTGCAGGCGTTCGAGCCGGTAGCGAGGCCGCAGACGGTCGGCCTGTTGCGCGCTGCCGCCAATCAACACGAGGGGGTCCTGCGCACCGATCACCCGCCCGAACAGTTCCGCGGTCAGAGTGCTGCCGGTGCAGGTCGGCAGAATCACCCCGCCCGTCCTGCGCAGGAGTCGGGCGATGAAGCGACTGTCCAGCAACACGAACTCCGCCTGCCGGTAGATGTCGCGAAACGCCTGATCGGTGCGAAAGCGGATCAGATGGTCCGTGTTGGGCGTCACGGCAAAGGCGTATCGATGGGTCCCGAACCGCGCGGCGATGGCCAGAAATTCCGGCAGTCCGCAGTCGGTGACCTGCAGCTCACACGCCGCCGTGTGCCTCCCCATGGCTACAGCGTCCAACGCGATTCATCAGCGGCGATGCGGGTCGTCGATGCCATGAAGATCCCTCCTGAATGGGTCGTGGGCCCGGCCGACTGGCGGCCGCCTGGCGGATATTCAGAGGGTCGGCGAACGGCAGGAAAATCACTGTAAATTACTGTGATCAGGCGGCGTCCCACGCGCCGGCGAAATTCTCTATGATGGCGGGTTTAGTCAACCACTTCGATTTTCGAGGTATCATGCCCACGCCATTCGATCCCATCACCGTCGGCCGACTGAGCTGCCCCAACCGCATCTGGATGGCGCCGCTCACCCGCGGCCGCGGCACCCGTGACCATGTCCCGACGGACCTGATGGCCACCTATTATTCGCAACGGGCCTCCGCCGGCTTGATCATCTCCGAAGCCACGGGCATCAGCGTCGAAGGCAGCGGCTGGCCCTACGCGGGCGGCCTGTGGGGAGCCGAACACGTGGCGCATTGGAGAAAAGTGACGGATGCGGTGCACCGGGCCGGCGGCCGGATCTTCGCGCAGTTATGGCACATGGGACGGCTCGTGCATCCCTCGCTTCACGGCGTAGCGCCGGTGTCCGCGAGCGCCACCACCGCGCCCGGTCAGGCCCACACGTATGACGGCAAACAGGCTTACGTCAAAGCGCGGCCGCTGCGGATCGACGAAATCCCTCGCCTCATCGAGGACTACGTCGCGGCCGCGCGCAACGCCATCGAGGCGGGTTTCGACGGCGTGCAATTGCATGCCGCCAACGGCTACCTCATCGATCAATTCCTGCGCGACGGCACCAACAAGCGCACCGACGCCTACGGCGGACCGATCGAGAATCGCGTGCGGCTGTTGCGCGACGTGACCGGGGCGCTGGTGGCGGCGGTCGGCGCGGACCGCACCGCGGTGCGCCTCTCGCCCAACGGCGATTCTCAAGGCGTCGACGACAGCAATCAGGCAGCCCTGTTCCCCGCGGCGGCCTCCGCCCTCGACGCCCTCGGAATCGCCTTCCTCGAGCTGCGCGAACCCGGGCCCGACGGGACCTTCGGCAGGACCACGCGTCCGCCCGTCGCGCCCCTGATCCGACAAGCCTTCAAAGGGGTGTTGGTGCTCAATTCCGATTACGACCTCGCGAAGGCGCAGGCGGCGATTGCGGGCGGCGGCGCGGACGCCATCTCGTTCGGGCGCAAATTCATTGCGAATCCCGACCTCCCCCATCGATTCGCCGCCCACCTGCCGTTGAACGTCGACGATGCGGCCACCTGGTACTCACAGGGACCGGAGGGCTACATCACCTATCCGGCAGCGTGAGCGTGCGGCTTCGCCGGTCGGAGAGATGGACCCGCTTTCTTAGACAGATTTCGCGGCCGGGATTAAGTGTAATTCCATCGGTTATGCAGCCACCGCGAGCGGCTGAGAAGCGAAGTGAACTTTGTCGGGCGTGGTGCGGTCACGTGCTGTGTGTGGACGCCGGGTGTTGTAGAGGATGAGATGCTTTCCGATCCATCACGCAGGCGCTGATGACCATCGACGGTATGCACGGGCGCAGGGCGGAAGATATATCGGCAAACGGGAAGCCCTACGCGGTGAACAAAGGAATGCTCCTAAACGGCCGATGCACACGACCAGGATATGAGGAAGGTTGTAAGTGCGTATCGAAGTCCATGATCGTGGGATTTGACGGCTACGCGGGCGGCAAGCCCAAAGGAGTCGTCGAATGACCGGGGCTCAATATGCTGGGCCGAGTTCGGCAGCTCTTGGCGCGATCGGTACAACAATCCTATTTTTCAGTAGTTATGCGCTCCAACCAGAAATCCTTGCCCTGTCTGGTGTCAGAAGCCGTCAGAAACACCCGGCAGGAGGCAGCGCAGCCATGCTCGCACCAGACCGTATCGTCCGCATGAAAACCGTTCTCGCCCGCACCGGCCTGTCCCGGTCCACCATCTATCGCAAGATCGCCGAGGGCACGTTCCCGCCCCGGATCAAGATCAGCATCAACGGTACGGGCTGGAGGGAATCCGACATCAATCGCTGGGCCGCCAACCCTGTTGCATGGCGACCGAGAGGCGAGT
>JBBIKV010000135.1:0-6374 GCA_037445285.1 Nevskiaceae bacterium
GTGTTGTGGCAGCCGCTGCAGTCATTGGTCAGCCCGTTTCCGGCGTTGTGCGGGTCACCCGTGGGCCTGATGGTCAGATTGTTGACGCCGTAGAAGCTCAATGCGGGCGTCACGCGATTGTGGCAGGCATCGCAGCTGTTGCCGATGAATCCGAACATCAGGGTGTGCTTGGACGAACTCATCGTGGTGCCGCTGAAGCTCGTGAACACGGAGGCTGAGTGACAGTCCTCGCACGGCGTCTTGCCGGTCGGGATGTGCACCGGCGCGAGGATCGCATCCTTGGGCGTGTAGTTGTTCGCGAAAACCGGCGCCGTCGCGTTGGGGGCGCCGTGGCACGCGATGCACCCGCTGGTGATCCCGGTGTGCAGAACCGCATTGGCGGCCAGCGTCGTATACGTCGGTATCGCGATGTGACAGACCGAGCACGCCTGGCTCGCCGGGTTCGGCATGTGATTGGCGGGCAGTGCGGTCGAACTCCAGTTCGCGGTCGTGTGACAGGCGGAACAGTCGCCGGTGAGGGCGGTACCGGAACTGTGCGTGGAGTCGGTCGGGCGGATCTGCAGCGGATTCGACGGCGTCGTATAGAACGTGGTGGCCGAAGCCACGCCGTGACAGGTATCGCAGGTCGTCGACACATTGGCGTGCGTGGCCTGGGTCATGATCATCGGGCCGAACGCGCCCGTCGCATAGGTCGTCGTCGTATGGCAGGCGCCGCAGTCGGTGCCCGCGAGGTACGGGATGTGCGACGGCGTGAGCACGGCGTCCTTCGGCGTGAAATTGTTGTACCAGGTGAGCGGTGTCGTGCCGCCGTGGCACTGCGCGCAGCCGCCGGTGATGCCGGTGTGCAGTACGGCGTTGGCGGCGAGCGTCGCCGGCGTGTAATCGGTCGGCGACGCGGTATGGCACACGTTGCACGCCTGGTTCGCCGGGTTCGGCATGTGCCCGGCCGGCAGCGCGGTCGAGTTCCAGTTCGCGGTCGTGTGACAGGAGGAACAGTCGCCGGTGAGGGCGGTACCGGAACTATGGGTCGAGTCCGTCGGGCGGATCTGCAGCGGGTTCGACGCCGTCGTATAGAACGCGGTGGCGGAGGCCTGGCCGTGACAGGTATCGCAGGTCGTCGACACGTTGGCGTGCGTGGCCTGGGTCATGATCATCGGGCCGAAGCCGCCTACCGCAAAGGTTGTCGTCGTATGGCACGCGCCGCAGTCCGTCGCGGCGTTGAACGGGATGTGCGGCGGCGAAAGCGCCGCCGACTTCGGCGCGCTTTCGGCGCTCGCCGGATTGAAGAACGACAGCTGGGTGAGTCCATGACACAGCGAACATTGCCCCGCCGTGATGCCGGTATGCAGCACCGAGTTGGCCGCAATGGTGGAGTAACCGGCCGAGGTGCTCAAATTCCCGACGTGACAGGTGGTGCAAGCCTGATTGGCCGGATTCGGCATGTGATTGGCGGGCAGTGCGGTCGAGTTCCAGTTCGCGGTCGTGTGACAGGACGAACAGTCGCTGGTGAGGCCGGTCCCCGAGCTGTGGGTCCCGTCCGTCGGGCGGATCTGCAGCGGGTTCGAGGCCGTCGTATAGAACGCCGTGGCGGAGGCTTGGCCGTGACAGGTGTCGCAGGTGGTCGGCACGAACGAGTGCATGGCGGCGGTCATGATCGTGGAACCGAATCCACCGGTCGCAAAATTCGACGCGTGGCAGGAACTGCAGTCCGTGCCGACCGAGTAGGGGATGTGCGCCGGCGTCAGGATCGCATCCTTCGGCGTGTAATTGTTGTACCAGGTCAGCGCCGTCGAGTAATTTCCGTGGCATTGCGCGCAGGTGCCGGCCGTGATGCCGGTATGCAGGGTCGGCACGCCGGCGAGCGTCGCATAACCGGCCGCGGTGCTCAGATCGCCCACGTGACAGACGCTGCAGTTCTGAGATCCCGGGTTCGGCATGTGGCCCGCCGGCAGGATCGTGCTGTTCCAATTTGCGGTGGTGTGACAACCCGAGCAATCGCCGGTCAGGCCCGTGCCCGAGCTATGGGTGGCGTCCGTCGGCCGGATTTGCAAGGGCGTCGCCGTTCCCGAGTAGAACGCCGACGGGGAGGCCGCACCGTGACAGGTATCGCAGGAGGTGGGCACGAACGCGTGCGTCGCCTGGGTCATGTTCATCGGCCCGAAGGTGCCGACCGCGTAGGTGCTCGATGTGTGGCAGGAGCTGCAGTCGGTGCCGGCGAGGTAGGGGATGTGCGCCGGCGTCAGCAGCGCGTCCTTCGGCGTGAAGTTGTTGTACCAGGTGAGCGCGGTCACGGTGTTGCCGTGGCACTGGCCGCAGTTGCCGCTGACGCCGGTGTGCAGCACCGAGTTCGCGGCGAGCGTCGCCGGCGTGTAGTCGGTCGGCGACGCGGTGTGGCATTGCGCGCAGGACAGATTGCCCGGGTTCGGCATGTGGCCGGTCGGCAGCACCGTGCTGGTCCAATCCTTCGTCTCGTGACAGGCCGAGCAGTCATCGCTCACCAGCCGCGGATCGGAGCTGTTGATGTGGTCCGCCGGCCGCAGCTGCAGCGCGGTGCCGCTGCCGACGTAGAAGTTCCTGCCGGTGTCGTGACAGGTGTCGCAGGTCGAGGAGACGAACACGTGCTTCGCCGCGCTCATCGCGGTCGCCGGGCCGAAGCCGCCCGACTGGTAGGCGGGGCCGTGACAGGCGCTGCAGTCGGTGCCGCCGATCACCGGGATGTGCGGCGGTGCGAGCGGCGTCGCCTTCAGCGGCGACACGCCGGAGATCGACATCGGGATGTAGGGCGCCGGCACGCCGGCGAAGGTCTCGCCGCCGTGGCACATCAGGCAATTGGTGACCGACAAGCCGGTGTGCAGCGTTGCGATGCTCGCCGCGACGACGTTCCAGGTCTCGGCCGCCGGGTTGTTGCCGTGGCACACGCCGCAATCGATCGACGACGGAATCGGCGGCACGTGGTTCGCCGGTTGTCCCGAAACGAAGCCGGTGCTGATCTTGACGGTGCCGTTGTGACAGGTCTGGCAGGTCGTCACCGACATCTGGGTGTGATCGAATCCCGACGGCGCCCAGGCCGGCGTCTTGGTGCCGATGCCGGTGGTGTGGCAGTTCTCGCACAGCGTGCTCGTCGGCATGTGCGTGCCGGGTTCGCCGACGGCGGTCTTGCCGTTGTGGCAGCTGAAGCAGCCGGTGCGGATGCCGGTGTGATCGAAGGTCGCGCCGAGCCAGGTCGTCGTCAGATGGCAGTCGCTGCACTCGAGATTGGTCACGAGGTGCGTCGAATTCTTGCCGCTCGCCTGCACGCCGTTGTGACAGATGACGCAGAAGCCCGCGGCGGCGAGCGGTATCTGGCTGTGATCGACGGACTTCGGCGGATTCCAGCTCATCACCGTGTGGCAGGCCGCGCAGGACTGGCTGGTCGCCGGGTGATTGGTGCCTTCGCCTTGGGCGATCACACCGTTGTGGCAGCTGACGCAGGTGCCGAGGACCTGGGCGTGGTCGAAGTGCACCGCCAAGCGGAACGAGCTGGTGTTGTGGCAGGCCCCGCAGTCGTTGGTGCTGAGAATGTGATTCTTGGTCTTCGGGGTCGCGTTGTAGCGGGACCCGGCGACGTGACAGACGCCGCAGGCGCGCGGCGTGCCCTTGAACACGGCGTCCAGATGACAGGCCTCGCACGGCAGGTCGCGGTGCACGCCGGTGAGCTCGAAGCCGGTCGACAGGTGATCGAACGGAACCGTGATGGGCGCTGCGCGCGCGGCCGCGAGCGCCTGCTGCGGCGCGCCGAAGAGCGCCGCAACGACGGCGAGCGCGGCGAGCGCCGTGGAGATCAGTGGAAACGGATGGCGGTGTGGTTTCATGAGTTTTCTGCCTATTGCATCCTCGCGCCCTTCCAGGAGTCGACCGTATGACAGCGGTCGCACTGCTTGCCGAACTTGCCGAGGTGGCGGTCATCCCGGTCGTGACAGCTCGCGCACAGCGGAGAGGTCTTCACCGTGCCCGGCGGTTCGTGGTGACAATCGGCGCAGCGCAGCTTGCGGTGCGCGCCCAAAAGCGGAAAGTGCGTCTGCTTGGCGTGATCGAACACCCACAGCCGCCAGCCGTTCGGCGAATGACAGCTCTCGCACTTCTTGCCGAGACCGCCCTTGTGCACGTCGTCGCGCGCGTGGCATGCGTCGCAGGTGAGCGGCGCCGACTGGAACGTCATCGTTTCATGGCACTGGGCGCAGGTCGCGACGCGGTGCAGGCCGAGCAGCGGAAATTTCGTCTGGTCGTGATCGAAGACGATGCCGGTCTTCCAGGACTCCTCGCCGTGACAGGAATCGCAGCCGCCTTTGAGCTTGCCGCCGTGCGGATCCTCGCCGCGATGGCAGCCGGCGCAGTCCTTCGGCAGCTTCTGGGTGGCGACGTCGGCGGTGTGGCAGGCGTAGCAATCGAGCTTCGCGTGCGCGCCCACCAGCGCGAAGTGGTCGAGCTTTTCATGGTCGTAGCTCTGCAGCGGCCACTGCTCGTTGCCGTGGCAGTCGTCGCATTTCGGGCCGAAGCGGCCGGCGTGGGCATCGAGTGTCTGGTGGCAGCCGTCGCAACGCTTCGGGATCTTCGCCTTCAGGTCGCCGCTGCGGTGACAGGCCGCGCAGTCGATCCGATCGTGCGCGCCCAGCAGCGCGTAGCCGGTTTCCTTGAAATGGTCGAACTTCGCGGTCTTCCAGCGGCTGGTGACATGGCATTTGGCGCAGTTTGGGCCCCGCGAGCCGCGATGCTCGTCATCGGTCGCGTGGCAGCCGTTGCAGGTCTTCGGCGTGCCCTTGTAGCGGCCGCCGACGTGGCAGGCGTCGCAGGCGAGCGTGGTGTGCGCGCCCGTGAGCCGGAAATCGGTCTTGTCGTGGTCGAATTTTCCGCCGGTCCAGCTCACCATGGTGTGGCAGTCGCCGCAGCTGCGGGTGAACTGGCCGTGATGCGGGTCGTCGCCCTTGTGGCAGGCGTTGCAGGTCTTGGGCACCTTGCGCCAGTCCGAGCCCTTCTTGTGACAACTGTCGCAGGCAAGTCCCGCGTGCGCGCCGCGCAGCGGGAAATCCGTGAGATCGTGGTCGAATTGGGCGCGGCTCAACTGGACGATGTCGGCGTCGCGTCCCTTGTGGTCGGTGTGGCATGCGCGGCATTTGCCGTCGCCTGAGTTCGCCATGCGGCCGTGATAGCCCTGGTGCTGCCGGATGTCCGCGGCGATCTCCTTGTGACAGTCGAGGCAGAGGGAGGTCTGCGTGCGCTTGTTGGTGCGGTCATGGCAGGACGAGCAGTGCTCCTCCCATTTCTGGTGGTCGCGGACCACCTTGCCCGGCATCAACAGGGTCTCCACCGAGGTCGCGCCGGCGGTCGCACCGAATATGAATGCCATCGCTGCCACGCAAACGGCTCCCTTCGCCATGACGTTTCCACGTACACGCATCAACGGCGTTGTCAGTACACGTTGACGGCGATCACATGCGCGATCCCGGCGGTCAACAACATGAAAAAAAGCGGAATGTGCAGCACATGCCACCAGGAAAACATGCGTGCATAGGCCTTGTACTCGGTCACCCGCCGGCCGGCGTCCAGCCGCCGGTACGCATAGCCGCGCGCGACCGTCGCGAGGCGCTCGGCGTGCTTGGCGATCAGCGGCGACTCGCGCTGCAGCGAGCGGCGCATCGCGACGCGGATCTCGCGGCGGACGAGTTGGCGCGCGCGCGCCATGCGGATCGCGCCGGTGAACAGGTGGGTCGCCCGGGCGAGCCGGTGCGCCGGCGGCTCGATGAGCCGCTTCTCGATGTCGGCGAGCACGTCGAGGAAGTCCGGCAGGAACTCGATCGAACCGGTCTGGGTGCGCAGGTTCTCGCCGTCCGACTTCAATTGTTCGAGCGTGACCTCGCGGCCGTCCAGGCGCGCGTGCAGACGGGTGTAGATGTAGCGGCCGACGACCCCGGAACCCGCCACCAGCAGCATGCTGAACAGCGCGACGTTGCTGTTGGTCGCGCCGAGCCGGAAGTTCGAGTGGAACAGGATCAGTATCGGGCCGACGACGCCCAGGAACATGTGGAACTCGAACCAGACCGGCAGGCGGCCCATCCAGCGCAGCCAGGAAACCCGCTTGCGCGCGGAATACAGCAACAACAGCACCATCATCGAGCCGCCGCAAATTCCCAACCAATACCCTAAGCCGCGCTGCGGCGTGATGTAACGCTCGAGATGCGCATGACTGCCCCAGTAAAGCAGTACGGCGACGACCACGGTCCAGATCAGCGGCCACTGGTTGCGACGCTCTTGGTGCACCGGCGCATGGGCCGCCGCGGGCTTGGCCGGCGGCGGCCGCGCGTCCGCCGCGGGACTGCCCTGGGCGGCGGCGGTGCCCG
>JBBIKV010000136.1:0-6227 GCA_037445285.1 Nevskiaceae bacterium
CGGCGATTTCGCAAAGTGCGCGCACGGACGCGGCGCCCTCGGCCATCGTGCGTTCGAAATGCGGAATGCCGCCCACGACGTCCAGACCCTTGTCGAGCGCGCGCCGGAGGTTGTCCGCGGCGTTGGGGCTGCGCAGGTAGCCGTCCTGCGGGAAGGCGACCAATTGCAGATCGAGATAGGGACTCACCCGGCGTCGGACTTCGAGCAGGGCATCCGCCGCGAGCAGGCGGTCGTCGCACACGTCCACGTGTGCACGCATCGCGAGCACGCCCTGTGAGATCGCCAGGTCGCAATAGAGCAGCGACCGTTCGACGAGGTCGTCCTGGGACAGCCGGGGCTTCAGCTCGCCCCAGATGTCGATGCCCTCCAGAAGGGTGCCCGACTGATTCAGGCGCGGCCGCCCCAGGGTCAACGTGGCATCGAGGTGGAAATGCGCGTCGACGAACGGCGCCGTGACGAGACGCCCGCCGGCATCGATCTGCGGGCATGGGGCCGTCGGGAGCTGCCGTTCAATCGCGCGGATGCGCCCCTCCGCGCAACCGATGTCCATGCCGCGCCGGCCATCCGGGAGGGCGGCATTGCGCAGGATCAGATCAAAATTCACGTGCTCACTCCGCCGGGGAACAGCGGGCGGCGCGGCTGCCCCGCCCGACCCGTAGCCTAGCAAACCAGCGTGATCCGCGCCGGTCTGCGCGGTGAGCCGGTCTCAGCCGTGAATGATGTTGTGCTGCGGCCCGTACGGAAAGCCGGTGATGTCCTCGGCGCCGCTCGCCGTGACCACGAGGATGTCGTGCTCCCGATAGCCGCCCGCTCCCGGCATCCCCTCCGGAATCATGATCATGGGCTCCATCGACACGACCATATTGGGCTGCAGCACGGTTTCGATGTCCTCGCGGAATTCCAAGCCGGCCTCCCGCCCGTAATAGTGCGACAGAACACCGAACGAGTGGCCATAGCCGAAGGTGCGGTATTTGAGCAGACCGTGCTCGGCGAAAATTTCATTGAGCTGCGTCGCGACGTCGCAGCAGCGCACGCCGGGCTTGATGAGTTTGAGGCCGGCTTCGTGAACCCTGACGTTGACTTCCCACAGTTTCAGCGACGCCTCGTCGCAGTGGTCGAAGAACAAGGTGCGTTCGAGGGCCGTGTAGTAGCCGGAGATCATCGAAAAACAATTCAGGCTCAAGATGTCGCCCTTGCGCACCCTGCGCGACGTCACCGGGTTGTGCGCGCCGTCGGTGTTGATGCCGGATTGGAACCATGTCCAGGTGTCCATCAATTCGGAATCCGGATAGCGCCGGGCGACTTCGCGCACCATGGCCTGCGTGGAAGCCAGCGCGACCTCGTATTCCGGCACCCCCTCATGCACGGCGGCGACCAGCGCCGCGCCGCCGATATCGGAGACGGCGGCACCGTTCTTGATGAGCGCGATCTCCTCGGCGGACTTCACCATGCGCAGCTGCATGGTCATGCCGCTGATGTCGACGAGTTCCGCGTCGGGCAGGGCCTGGCGCAGCTTTTCCATGCGTTCGACGCTGAGCTGATCGAATTCTACCCCGACCCGGCCGCGATTCGGGACCTCCTGTTGCAGTGCGCGGAAAAAATTATCGCGCCGCCAATCGGTGTAGACGACGTTGCGGTCACCGACCGTGCGCCGCCACGGCTGGCCGGCGTCGATGTTGGGGCTGACCGAGACCACCTCCTCGGGGGTCACGACGAGGGCGAAGGGCCTGCCGAAAGAGCAGTACAGAAAATCGCTGTAGTAGTTGATGTTCTGGATCGACGTGAACACGGCGGCATCGACCTTGTTCCCGGCCAGCGAGCGGCGCAGCGCGGTCTGGCGGTCTTGGTACTCGGCATCCGAGAAGGTGTGCGGCACGCGGCTGCCGTTGTGAATGGTCAGCAGGTCCTTCAAATCGGCAATGGAGGCCGAACTCGCCATGTCAAACTCCTGAGGTCGAAAATCGCGGGGCGCGGGGCGACCCGATCATCCTAAGCGATGGGCGGGGGGCGCATTTGTGCGCATGCGACGGCAGCTTGCGCCCATCCGACCCGCCCCGGAGTGCGGCCCGCGCGGACTGCTCAGGCAGGCTTCCTGCCGCCCGGCGCGCGCCCGTGTGCGTACTGGCGCCGGGCCAGGCGCGGCGGGACCCCAAAAAGTGCCTTGTAGCGGGACGTGAAATGCGGCAGCGAGCGAAATCCGCAGGCCGCAGCGACGCTCGAGATCGTCCGGTCCGTGCGGCGCAGCAGCTGTTGCGCATGCGCCAGCCGGACCTGCAGGTAATGATGCGACGGAGTGCAATGCAGATTGTCGTGAAACAGGCGCTCCAGCTGACGGGGGGAGATCTTCAGCAAGGTCGCGAGCTCCTGCATGGAGAACGGCTCTTCGATGTTGCATTCCATCAGCGTGACCGCTTCCAGCAGCCGCGGATTGCCGGGGCCCAACAGGCTGCGCAGCGGGACCCTTTGACGTTCGTCGGGTCCCCGGTGTTCGCAAATCAGCAGTTCCGACACGGCGGCCGCCAGGCGATGCGACCCGGAGCCGAGACCGATCAGATGGATCATCATGTCGACCGCCGCGATGCCGCCGCTCGCGGAACACCGGTCCCGATCGACCTCAAACAGCTTGGGCGACACGATCAATTGCGGAAACCGGTCCACGAGCGCGTGCATGTCCTCCCAGTGGATCGTGCAGCGGTAGCCGTTCAACAGTCCGGCGCGCGCGAGAAAGTAGCTCCCCGTGTCCACCCCGCCGAGAGCGATCCCGGCGTGGGCGAGCTGCCTCAACCAACGCACGACGGGGTCGACGCCACGCCTCGGTATCGGATTCGGACCGATCACCAGCACGGCATCCAGCGCGGGCGCGCCCACGATCGAGTGATCGGGAATGATCTGGATGCCGTCGCTGGAGCGCACGGCACCTCCGTCTTCGGAAATCGTGACGTAACCGTACACGGAGCGCCCGGCGACCTGATTCGCCAGGCGCAGGGGGTCGACCGCCGACCCCAGGCCGATCAACGTGAAGTTCGGAACGACGAGGAATCCGAATCGGTACGGATCCTTCGCAGACCTGGCGGCCCAGGGTGTTTGCCTATCGGTGGTCGAATTCATTTGCTATGTTTTCAGCCGATCGTGCACACGGCTCGCGTTACGGCGATTCGCGCACGAGTATAGAGCCCTTCCCACCGGAGACAGTCAACATGGCAGTTAGAAATGACGGTGCCGCGACGCAGGTCGTCGAGGCGGACAAGGCGTGGAGCATTGAACAACACGCCATCGAGCCGATTCCCGCCGCTGACCGGCACGGCACGCCCATCGAACTGTTCCGGCTGTGGATCGGTGCCAACATCAATTATGTGGTGCTGGTGACCGGATCCCTCACCTACGCCAAAGGACTGTCGTTCTGGCAATGCATGGGCGCGATCCTGGTCGGCAACGTGCTCGGGTGCACCGTGTTGGGGCTGTGTTCGATCATGGGCCCGAAGACCGGGTCAGCCGGCATCGTCGCGAGCCGCAGCAGCTTCGGCCAGCGGGGCGCACTGCTGCCGATGGCGATCAGCCTGGTGTCCGCCCTCTCTTGGTTCTCGATCCAGTCGGTGGTGGCGACGCAGGGTCTCGAAGAGCTGTTGAAGATCTGGGGATACGCGGGATCGTCCGCCATCTGGGTGTCGCTCGCCGTGGTGCTGGCGGCGGAAATCCTTCTGGCGCTGTTCGGGCATGCAACCATCATTGCGGCCGAAAAATGGATCGCGGTCGTGCTGGCGATCCTGTTTGCCGGCCTGGGCTGCTTCGTCCTGCCGCACGTTCCGGCTGTGGACGCCCCGGGCATGACCAATGCGGGGGCGCCGTTCACGACGTGGCTCGTCGCCGTGGGAATCATCCTCTCCTACCCCATCGGCTGGGCCAATTTCGCCGCGGATTACAGCCGCTATTTCCCGGAAAACATGAGTTGGAGGAAGATCGCGTGGTGTGCGGGCGGCGGTCAATTCGTCGCACTGGTGTTCTGCCAGATCATCGGCGTGCTGTTCGCGATGGCTTTGAAAGGCGCGCTCGGCGATGATCCCGTGAGCCAGCTGCGACTGTTCCTGCCGACCTGGTTCATGGTTCCCCTGCTGTTCGCGATCATCCTGGGCGGCATCGCCGCCAACGTGCCGAACGGGTACACCGCGGCGCTCGGCATGCTGGCATTGCGCGTGCCGATCACGCGCGCCAAATCTCTCGGCGTCATCGCGCTGTTCACGCTGATCGTCCGGGTCGTCACGGTCTACTACGGCCAGTTCTACGAGGTCTATCAGCAATTCCTGTCGTACCTCGTTTTCTGGACGACGCCGTGGGCTGCGATCGTCATCACGGACTACTTCCTGCGCGGCGGTCGCTACAATTCCCGCGACCTGATGCGCTGGGGCGGCGGCGAATATTGGTTCGACGGCGGCTATGCATGGGCCGGACTCGTCGCCTTCGTCATCGGAACCGCGGCGTCGGTCGCCTTTTCGAATTCACCGACCTACGAGAGTCCTTTCGCCCGCGCCGTTCTCGGCGGCGCCGATCTGTCGTTCGAGATCGGACTCGTGCTCCCGGCCGTCACCTACTATCTGCTCGCGCGGCGGCGCCTCGCGACCCTCGGCTCGGTCGCCGCGCCGCGCGGCTCCTGAGGAGAGGCGGCGTCGGGGGCGCGTCGGAATCGACGCGACTATTCCGACGCGATATTGCGCGGAAGCGACACGAGCGGTCCGCCCGCGAAAGCCCTTATTCGCGATCGTCGGGAGATTTCGCCGCGTCCGTCGCGCACCAAATTCGCGCGTCATAAGCGCGTGCAACCGCGTCGGAGTCGCGCGCCGCCGCCCGGATGCGGGCGGTAACCCGCATGAATCAGCGTAAAACGACGCGCCCGGCGATCGATCAACGCCGCGGATGTCGACGGCACCATCATGGCGCGGAAAACTGCGAAATTCCGCGGCAACGCACCGACCGTGTGCGGCGCGGGTTTTCGCGCAAAGACGCTTTTAAATTCGCGAAGCGATGTGGCATAAAAGAATGCGACTACGCTTGTTGCGGACAAATAACAGGGGATGATGAATGCCAAGAAATCTTCGCGGCCGCAATCGCCGGAATCACCGGCATGTCGGCAACGTCACCACGTTGACTTCAGCCGTGATGACCGCCTTGTACGGCTCCGCGGCAATGGCGGACGACAACGCCTTGCAGGAAGTGGTGGTTACCGCGACGCGCCGCGCGCTGTCGGCGCAGGATATTCCCATCAGCATCACTGCCGTGTCGGGCGCGACGCTCGATCAGGCCGGAATTCAGGATATTTCCGGTCTGGCGCGTTCCGTGGCGGGCGTGAATTTCACCGACAAGGGTCCCTTCGGCGGCGTCAACGGCAGTTCTCTCATCATTCGCGGCCTCAACAGCGAGCAGACCGGCGGACAGCTCGCGCTGGCGTCTCCCGTGGTGCCGCCGGTGGCGACCTACGTCGACGACACGCCGCTGTTCGTCAACCTGCGTCTGGGGGATTTGGATCACGTCGAAATCCTGCGCGGACCGCAGGGCACCTTGTACGGCTCGGGCTCGCTCGGCGGCACGATCCGCTTTGTGCAGAATGCGCCGGATCTGCGCGGCTTCGATTCCAAGGTGGAGGTCGGCATGAGCAAGACCGCGCACACCCATGCCGTGAACGACGATTTCTCCGGCATGCTCAATCTACCGCTGAGCGACACGGTTGCGGTGCGCTTCAACGGCAGCTACACCGACGATGCCGGCTTCATCAATCAGCCGAATCTTTACGTGCTCAATTCCTCCGGCGCGCCGATTTCCGCGCAGCCCGGCAACTTCTTCAGTCCGCCGGTGATCTATGGCGAGACCGGCACCAACTCCTACAAGTACCGGACGGCGCGGGTGGCGGCCCTGTGGAAGCCGAATGAGGAGTTCAAGGCGCAGCTGTCCTACTATTATCAGGTCGCGAGCGCCGGCGGCTTTCCCTATGTGGCGACCTCGTCCGCGGCATACAACGCGCCGATCACCTCGCCTCCGGGCATCCTGCCGCAGCTGTACAACGCGCCGCTGCCTCCGGGCATCGACAAGCTTTCCTCCGCGACCAACGGACTCGAGGCCACCCACGACAAGGTCGACGTGGTGGCGCTGACCCTTGACTACGATGTGGGTTTCGCGACGTTGACCTCCTCGAGTTCCTATGCCCATCACCTGAATCGATCGGATGCGGATCTGACGGC
>JBBIKV010000137.1:0-4091 GCA_037445285.1 Nevskiaceae bacterium
CGCAGAGGAGCGCCGCCGCGGCGAGCACGACCCATCGGCTCACGGCGAACCTCATCGAAATTGGTCCTTCCAGGCACGCAGCACCGCGAACACTTCCTCGGGATGGGGCAGCGGCCGGCCGGCATGCGCCTCCGCGGCCGCCCTGACGGCCGGCATGTCGCAGCGCAGGAACGGGTTCACGCGGATCTCCAGCGCCAGGCTCGAGGGCAGGCTGGGGGTGAGGCCCTCCGGCGCCGCGGAGCGGGCGAGGTCGGCGGCGCGGGTGCGCTCCAGCGCGTCGCGGTAATCGATGGCATCGGCATTTCCCGGCTCCACGGCCAGCGCGAAGCGCAGGTTGGCGGCGGTGTATTCGTGTCCGCAGTAGAGGCGGGTGTCCGCGGGCAGCGCTCGCAGGCGATTCAGCGATGCATTCATTTGCGTAGGCGTACCCTCGAACATCCGACCGCAGCCCGCACTGAACAGCGTGTCGCCGCTGAACACTGCACCATGCCCCCAGAACGCAATGTGACTTAAAGTATGCCCAGGGACCGCCAAAATATCGAAGCCAAGTCCCAACTTCGGCAAGTCGCAGCGTTCGCGGTCGTGAACGCTGCGGGTGCGCCGGGGAATCCGGGCATCATCGGGTCCGATCACCGGCACCTCCCCCAGTTCGAGCAGTCCCGGGACCCCGCCGATATGATCGGCGTGATGGTGGGTCAACAGAATCGCGGCCAAGCTCTCGCCGCTGCGGCGCAGTTCGGCGACCACGGGCGCGGCGTCTCCCGGATCGACGACCACCACCCGGCCGGGCATCGCGGGCGACTCGATCAGCCAGATATAATTGTCGGCGAAGGCGCGGACCGGGCGCACCTCGAGGACGTGGGGTTGATTTGACATTTTGCGGGCGTATTTAACCTGTAACATCCGAAGTTCGCCAGTGTTTTCAAGGAGTCCTGATTGGCTGCAATGCGCGACAACGTGACGACGGAATGGTTCGATGGTCCGCTCGGCGCGCGCGTCCTGCGCGAGGAGGCGGCGCTCGCGCGGGTGGCGTTGGACGACGTCTTCGGGTTCGAACTGCTGCAGGTCGGCGCCTGGGGCCCGGCACAGCACCTCCTGGGCGGCGCCCGCACCCAGCATATGACGCTGGTGGCGCCCCGGCCCGGTCCCGGGGTGACGCTATGCGGGACGCTCGAGTCGCTGCCGTTCGCCTCCGATTCCATCGATGCGATCCTCCTGCCGCACACGCTCGAACTGGTCGCGGATCCGTACGCGGTGCTGCGCGAGGCGGAGCGGGTGCTGTGCGCCGAAGGGTGCCTGATGATCTGCGGTTTCAATCCCTTGAGCGGCTGGGGCGCCCGCCAGTCGTTCGCCCGCCATGTGCAGCGCCGGACGTTTCCGCCGCAGACCCGCCGCATGCTGTCGGAGCGGCGCCTCCGGGACTGGATGGCGCTGCTCGACTTCGAAGTGGCCACCGTCTACGGGTATCTCGGAGTCCTGCCCATGACCCGCCGTCCGCGCAAGCTGGCCGACGGCACCGTGCGCCAGGCCGAGTATCGGGCGCGGCCGGCATTGACCGCCGGAGCGTATCTCCTGAAGGCCCGCAAGCGGGTCCAGACGCTGACCCTGGTGCGCCCGCGGCGCCGTGCACGGCACCTCGCGCTGGTGCCCGCCGCCGAAGCCACCTCCCAGGTGGGCTCGAGTTCGCAGGTGGAGTCGGATTCGTGATCCACGTCGACATCTATACCGACGGGGCCTGCCGCGGCAACCCGGGACCCGGCGCCTGGGCGGCGCTGTTGATCGCCGGCGACGACCGCAAGGAAGTCTCCGGCGCCGAAACCGCGACCACCAACAACCGCATGGAGCTCATGGCCGCCATCGGGGCGTTGACGGCGTTGAAGCGCCGCTGTGCCGTGAAGCTCTACACCGATTCCAAATACGTGCTGCAGGGCTACACGGAGTGGCTGCCGGGCTGGAAGTCGCGCGGCTGGCGCACCGCCGCGCGTGAGCCGGTCAAGAACCAGGACCTGTGGGAGCAACTCGACGCCGCGGCCGCGGCGCAGGACATCGAGTGGCACTGGGTCAAAGGACATTCCGGGCACGAGCAAAACGAATACGTCGATCAACTGGCGAATCTCGCCATCGACCATCTGCTGGCCGGGAAGCGCTAGCCGATGCGGCAGATCGTCCTCGACACCGAAACCACGGGATTGGAAGTCGAGCAGCACCACCGGGTCATCGAAATCGGCTGCGTCGAACTCCACAACCGCCGGCTCACCGGCCGGTCCTACCACCGGTACCTGAATCCCGAGCGCGACGTCGACGAGGGCGCCCAGCAGGTGCACGGCCTGTCGCGGGAACAGCTGTCCACCGAACCGAAATTCGCGCAGATCCAGGCGGAATTCCTGGAGTTCATCCGCGGTGCGGAACTCATCATCCACAATGCCCCGTTCGACGTGGCCTTCTTGAATGCCGAGTTCGCGCGGTACGCGGCCGCCGCTGCCGCGGGACCCGCGACGCCCACCGCCGCGCGCGCGGCGGCGCCCCTGAAAATCACCGAGGTGTGCAGCGTGCTCGACACCCTGGCGCTGGCGCGACAGATGCATCCGGGTCAGCGCAACTCCCTGGACGCCTTGTGCAAGCGCTACTCGGTGGACAACTCGCATCGCGAATATCACGGGGCGCTGCTCGATGCGCGGATCCTCGCCGAGGTGTATCTCGCCATGACCGGCGGTCAGGCGAAATTTTCGCTGAGCGAGCAGTCCGACACCGCCCGCAGCCGCGCCCGCGAGGCGGCGCCGTCGCGGCTCACGGGCGGCGCGCCCATCGCCGTGATCCACGCGAACGAGGAGGAACTGGCGGCGCACGAGCAGGCGCTCGCGCGGCTCGACAAGGCGTCCCGCGGCAATACGGTGTGGCGGAAGCTCGCGGACGGGGGGTGAGCGGGGGAGTTCCTCCATCCGGCGAAAGCGCCTCGATATCCCTCGGCGGAGTGACATAAGATTGGCGGCAGCTTCCCAACCGTGTGTGGATCCGACATGCCCCATCTGAATTCCTCCCTCCCCGCATGGACCGCGGTGGTCCGTCACGCCGAGCACCTGCGCGGTGCGCACCTGCGAGACCTCACGGCCGCCGACCCCGGGCGCTGGCAGGCCCTGCACGTGGAACACGACGGTTGGATGCTGGATCTGTCCCGCCAGCGCATCACCCGCGAAACCCTGTCCGTGCTCGGCGCCCTCGCGCGCGCCGCGGACCTTGCGGGGCACATTGCCTCCATGTTCCGCGGCGATCCCGTCAACGGCACCGAGCGGCGCGCCGTGCTGCATACCGCGTTGCGTTCGAGTTTTGCCGGGTCCGCCGCCATCCAATCCGAGGTGCGCCGGGCGCGAGAGCAGCTGACGGCCTTCGTCGGCGCGGTGCGCCGCGGCGACAAGCGCGGCGTGACGGGCAAACAATTCCGGCATGTCGTCAACATCGGCATCGGCGGCTCCGATCTGGGCCCGCTCCTCGTGTGCGAGGCGCTGCGCCACGAGTGGAGCGGCGGCCTCACACCGCACTTCGTGTCGAACGTCGATCGCACGCAACTCGAGGATCTGACCCGCACGCTCGACCCGGCCGAAACGCTGGTCGTCGTCTGTTCGAAGACCTTCGTGACCATGGAGACGCAGGCCAACGCCAATGCCGCGCGCGCGTGGATCGTCGGCGCCCTGGGCGAGGGGTCGCCTGAGAAGCATTTCGCCGCCGTGTCGACCAATGGGGCGGCGATGGACGCCTTCGGCATCGCCCAGGATCATCGCTTCACGATGTGGGACTGGGTGGGCGGGCGGTATTCGGTGTGGTCGGCCATCGGTCTTGCCGCCGAACTCACCGTCGGCAGCGGGCGGTTCCAGGAGTTCCTCGCCGGCGCCAGCCAGATGGACCGGCATTTCACGGAGGCGCCTTTCGAGAGGAACCTGCCGGTGCTGATAGGCCTGGTCGCGGCGTGGAATCGCACCTTTCTCGGGCTGCCCACCTTGGCGGTGCTGCCCTACGATCAGCGCCTCGCGCGGCTGCCGGCGTACCTCCAGCAGCTCGAGATGGAGAGCAACGGCAAGTCGGTGTCGACCGCCGGC
>JBBIKV010000137.1:4101-6147 GCA_037445285.1 Nevskiaceae bacterium
CGTTCAACCAGGTGCAGGTGCAGCCGAAGGTGGGCGTCGACTTCGCGACGGCGCCGGTGGTCTGGGGCGAACCCGGATCGAACGCCCAGCACTCGTTCTTCCAGATGCTGCACCAGGGAACCGCGACCGCCGCGCTCGACTTCATCGCGCCGCTGGTCGGCTCCTGGGGCGGCACCGAGGCCCAGGACCTGGCCTTGCAGAACTGCTTCGCCCAGGCCCAGGCATTCGCCTTCGGATACACGCTGGACGAGGTGGATGCGGACCTGCGCAAGGCCGGCGCCAGTCCGGCCGACATCGTGCGCCTGCGGCCGCACCGGGTCCACGAGGGCAATCGTCCCAGCTCGCTGCTCATGTATCCACGTACCACGGCGCACACCCTGGGCGGCTTGCTGGCGCTCTACGAGCACAGCGTGTTCGTGCAGGGCACGCTCTGGGGCATCAATTCCTTCGACCAGTTCGGCGTGGAACTCGGCAAGAAACTGGCCACCGCGATCGACATGAGCGGCGCGAAGGCGCCGACGGGGCAGGGGGCGGAGGGGTTGCAGTCGTTGATCGGGTATGTGAGGAGTCATCGGTGACGCCGAGCCGGGTTCGCTGTGCCTGGCGGCGGGCCGAGCACCGACACTTCTCGACTTTATTTAGCCGGTGTTGTGGGTATGATTACGGCCGGGTAGGGAGGTGAGTGCTGCCGGCCACGGAAGGGCGACGCTTGTGTGACGGGAGACCCAGGGTAAACGCAATACCGACTGGGGCGTTGAGCGCAGTGTGCAAAAGATATAGTTGGGATGCTCAATGCCTGCGAACTCGGCGCTGCGGTTGGTCGCACTAATCGATTGGAAACAAATTCTCGCTGGATCCTTGGTCTTGATGCTGGCCGGATGTGGTTCGGGTGGTGGGAGTGGTCCGGGCGCGACCGTGGCTTCGCTTTCACCGTCGGGGCTCCAATCGGGGGTTGCCGCGGGGCCGTCGGACATCGTCGTGGCCGCACCGCAGCCGGCGCCAGTGCCAGTGCCTGCCTTGACCGGCGGGGTCTCCATTCAAACACTACCGGCCATGAGTCCCGCCTTCGATCCGTCGATTCACGACTATACGATCAACTGCACTGCCAATCCCGACGTGCAATTCACGGCGTGGCTGCTGGCGGGCGACACCTTTCAGTTCTTCGGGCCCGGGGCGCTGACACCGCTGCAGTATCCCTTCGGATACCTACAGTCGAGTCTCGGGTTTCGTACCAGCGTCACCTTGAGCGCCGGGCAACGCTTCCGGTTCCTCATCGGTGGCTTCGGCTCGGAATATTCCGTGCGGTGTTTGCCGGCGGATTTTCCTCCCCTTTCCGTGTCGATCGGCGGGCCGCGGAGGGCTGAGTGGTATGTCTTTGCGCCCACGCTGTCGTTGAGCGGCGGCACTCCGTCCCCCTACTTCGTCATCGCAGATGCCAACGGGACGCCGGTTTGGTGGAAGAGTGAGCCGACCGGCTCCGCGCTCGACGCCAAGATTCTCGGAACGAGCGAAATCGCCTGGACGACGCTGTCAGGTTCAAATACTGGCGAATTCGTGATCTACAATTTTGCCGGCGAACTCGTCGATACGCTCTCCGGAGGGCTCGACGTGCACGACTTGCAGCCGACATCCAGCGGAACATATCTGGCCATCAAGTACGTTCAGCGGGTTTGTCCTCCTGATTGTGCTGACATGTCGCCTTGGGGGGGCAGCGCGCAAGCGGCCGTAATCGACGCTGAAATCGTCGAATTGGACGGCATGAGCAATGTGCTCTGGACCTGGCGAACCCGTGATCATCTCGGATTGGAGGAATCCGGGGCCGCCGGCTGGTTTCCGGGCGTGGGCAACGATTTCATTCACATGAATTCCATCGAACCGGATGGGAACGATGGCGTGCTGTTCTCAGCGCGATACTTGAATGCGATCTATCACATCACCAAGAGCACGGGCGCGATCGACTGGAAGATCGGTGGTACGCCCCGGGCCGAATCGCTCACAGTCCTGGGTGATATCCGACCGACAGCGAACGGTCCCGGCGGCCAGCCA
>JBBIKV010000138.1:0-6117 GCA_037445285.1 Nevskiaceae bacterium
GGACGGCGGCGACCGCAAGATCGCCGTCTACGATCTGGGCGGGGGCACCTTCGACGTGTCCGTCATCGAGATCGCGGAAGTCGACGGGGAGCGTCAGTTCGAAGTGCTCTCCACGAACGGGGACACCTTCCTCGGCGGTGAGGACTTCGACCTGCGGGTCATCAACTATCTCGCGGATGAGTTCAAGAAGGAAAGCGGCATCGACGTACGCAAGGATCCGCTCGCCATGCAGCGTCTGAAGGAGGCCGCGGAGAAGGCCAAGATCGAGCTGTCGTCCAGCCAGCAGACGGAGATCAACCTGCCGTACATCACGGCGGACGCCGCCGGGCCGAAACATCTGAACATGAAGCTCACGCGCGCCAAACTCGAGTCCTTGGTGGAGGACTTGGTCCAGCGGACCATCGAGCCGTGCCGCATCGCGTTGAAGGATGCCGGGCTGTCCATGAAGGACGTGGGCGAGGTGATCCTGGTCGGCGGACAGACCCGCATGCCGTTGGTGCAGAAGGCGGTCAAGGATCTGTTCGGCCGCGAGCCGCGCAAGGACGTGAATCCCGACGAGGCCGTGGCCGTGGGCGCGGCCATCCAGGGCGGCGTGCTGTCGGGCGACGTCAAGGATGTGCTCCTGCTCGACGTGACGCCGTTGTCTCTGGGCATCGAGACCCTGGGCGGCATCATGACCAAAGTCATCGAGAAGAACACCACCATTCCGACCAAGGCGGCGCAGACTTTCTCGACCGCGGACGACAATCAGTCGGGCGTCACCATCCATGTGCTGCAGGGTGAGCGGGATCGGGCGTCGGACAACAAGTCCCTCGGCCGATTCGACCTCACGGACATTCCCCCGGCGCCGCGCGGCATGCCGCAGATCGAGGTCGCCTTCGACATCGATGCGAACGGCATCCTCAACGTGTCGGCGAAAGACGTGAAGACCGGCAAGGAACAGCGCATCGTCATCAAGGCGTCGAGCGGCCTGTCGGAGGCGGACATCAAGCGCATGGTGGGCGATGCCGAGGCGCATGCCGAGGAGGACAAGAAATTCCGCGAACTCGTCGGCGCGCGCAACAAGGCGGATGCCACCGTGCATACCGTCGAGAAGGCGCTGAAGGACGTCGGCGACAAGGCGTCCGAGGAGGAGAAGAAGGCCGCCAAGGAGTCGATCGAGGCGGTCAGGGCCGCCATGAGCGGCGACGACCGCGAGGACATCGAACGCAAGACCCAGTCGCTCGAGCAGGCATCGGCCGCGATCCTGCAGAAGATGTACGAGCAGTCCGCCGGCGGTGCGGCGCCCGGCGGCGGCCCGGGCACCTCCGAGGCCAAGAAGGAGGACGTGCTCGACGCGGAGTTCGAGGAAGTCAAGGAAAGCGACCGCAAGAAGGCCTGATGCCGCCGGGCATCGTGGCATCGATGGTGTGAGAGAACCGCCGGTATGTAACAGTACCGGCGGTTTGCTTTCGTGAGCGTGGGCCTTGGGGTGTGTGATGGCGAAGCAGGATTTCTACAAACTTCTCGAACTGCCGAAGACCGCGACGGAGGCCGAGATCAAGAAGGCGTATCGGCGCCTGGCCATGAAGTTCCATCCGGATCGCAATCCGGACGATCCGGGGGCCGAACACAAGTTCAAGGAATGCAAGGAGGCCTATGAGATCCTGACCGATCCGCAGAAGCGGGCGATCTACGATCAATTCGGCCACGCGGGCCTCGAAGGCGGGCGCGGCGGCGGCTTCAGCGCGGGGGAGGCGTTCGGCGACATCTTCGGCGAGATGTTCGGCGATATTTTCTCCGGCGGTCAGCGGGGCCGCTCCCAGGTGTTCCGGGGCGCGGATTTGCGCTACGAGCTCGAACTCGACCTCGAGCAGGCGGTCTTCGGCACGGAGACCGAGATCCAGATCCCCTCCCTCGCCGAGTGCAAGACCTGCAAGGGATCGGGCGCGGCCAAGGGCTCGACACCGAAGACCTGCGAGACCTGCAACGGGCAGGGCCAGGTACGGGTGCAGCAATCCATTTTCACGATCCAACAGCCGTGTCCGCGCTGCAAGGGGCGCGGCAAGATCATCAGCAACCCCTGCGACAGCTGTTACGGCCAGGGCCGGGTCCGCCAGGAGAAGACCCTGCCCGTCACCGTGCCGGCCGGCGTCGATACGGGCGACCGGATCCGCTTGAACGGCGAGGGCGAGGCGGGCCGCAATGGGGGGCCCGCGGGCGACCTGTACGTCGAGATCCGGGTGCGCGAACACGCCATCTTCGAGCGCGAGGGGAGTCATCTATCCTGCGAGGTACCCGTCACCTTCACCACCGCCGCCCTCGGCGGGTCCGTCGAAGTGCCGACCCTCGACGGCGAAGTGGTGTTGAAGATTCCCGCCGAGACCCAGTCCGGACGGGTGTTCCGGGTGCGCGAGAAAGGCGTGCGGCCCGTCCGCGGCGGCGCGGCGGGGGATCTGTTCTGCCGTGTGGTGATCGAGACCCCGGTCAGCTTGAGCGGCGAACAAAAGGAACTCCTCCGGCGCTTCGAGGCCTCGCTGCAGGACGGCGGCCACAAGCCACGCGAACAGACCTTCCTCGCCGGGGTCAAGAAATTCTTCACCGGTGCGGTCGATTAGGCCGCCGCGGTGCCCGGAATCACGATTTTCGGCATCACGGGGCGCATGGGTCAAACCCTGATCCGCGCCCTGCGGGAGGCGGCAGAATCCGCCCCGCCGCAGACCGGCCCCATGCCCCGCTTGGTCGGTGCCGTTGCTTCGACGGACAGCCGCCGGCTGGGCCAGGACGCCGCCGCCGAGGGTGCCGCGACCGGCGTCACCGTCACCGCCGATCCGGGGGCTGCGCTGGCCGGGGCCGCGGTCGCGATCGATTTCAGTCTGCCGCACGGCGTGGCGGCGAATGCACGGGCCTGTGTTTCGGCAAAGGTACCCCTGTTGGTCGGGACGACCGGCCTCGATCCCGCGACCCGCGCCGCGCTCGAATCCGCCGCCACCGTGATCCCCGTGCTGATCGCACCGAACACCAGCGTCGGCGTCAATGTAACCGCCCGGTTGGTGAAACTCGCCGCCCAGGCGCTGGGGGCCGGCTATGACGTGGAAATCGCCGAGGCGCACCACCGGATGAAACGCGATGCCCCCTCGGGGACCGCGCTGGCGCTGGGCGAGGTCGTGGCCCGGGCGCGCGGCCAGGCGCTTCAGGACGTCGCGGTATTCGATCGGCACGGCACCCTCGAGCCCCGCGCGCCGGGAGCCATCGGTTTTGCCGTGCTGCGCGCCGGGGACATCGTCGGCGAGCACACTGTCACCTTCGCGATCGCCGGCGAGCGGATCGAGATCACGCATCGCGCCACCGATCGCATCACCTTTGCGCGAGGCGCGTTGCGGGCCGCTGCGTGGTTGGCGGGCCGGCCGAGGGGGCTATACTCGATGGATGACATGCTTGGCGTGGAACAGGCATAGACAGTCATCCAAGGTGTGGTTAATATTCGCGCCCGGTAACAAAGCGCGAATCATTTCATAAAGCGGGAGTGCGTTCTTGAAGCAACGACTCCCGCTTTGCGCATCTGCGGAACGCGCGTAGCGCAAAGCGAGGAACCGGAGTGTCGACACCTGCAGTGCTAGCTCTCGAAGATGGCACCGTGTTTCGTGGCGTCTCAGTGGGGGCGAAGGGAAACACGACTGGTGAAGTAGTTTTCAATACGGCAATGTCGGGATATCAGGAAATCCTCACGGATCCCTCCTATTGCCGCCAGATTGTCACTCTCACGTATCCCCATATCGGCAACACCGGCACGACCCCGGAAGATCTGGAATCCGGCGCGGTGTATGCGGCGGGCCTGGTGATTCGCGATCTGCCTCTGCTGCATTCGAACTGGCGCGCCACCGAATCGCTGGGCAGTTTCCTGTTGCGTTGCAAGGTGGTCGCGATCGCCGATATCGACACCCGCAAATTGACGCGGCTGCTGCGCGAAAAAGGCGCCCAGTCCGGCTGCATCATGACCGGCGAGAACATCGACGAGGTGGCCGCCGTGCGCGCCGCCAAGAAGTTTCCCGGCCTCAAGGGCATGGACCTCGCGAAGGCCGTGTCGACCAAGAAGATCTACCAATGGAATGACGGCGCCATCTGGAAGTCCGGCCACAAGCCGCCCCGTCCCCAGAGTCGTCTGCACGTGGTGGCCTACGATTTCGGCGTGAAGCGAAACATCCTGCGCATCCTGGCCGAACACGGCTGCCGGATGACGGTGGTTCCCGCCCAGACGCCGGCGGATCAAGTGCTGGCAATGAATCCTGACGGGGTGTTCCTGGCCAACGGTCCCGGCGACCCGGAGCCGTGCGACTACGCCATCGCCGCCATCGCGACACTGATGGAGGCCGACCTGCCGATCTTCGGAATCTGTCTGGGCCATCAACTGCTCAGCCTGGCCAGCGGCGCCAAGACCCTGAAAATGAAATTCGGCCATCATGGCGCCAATCACCCGGTGTTGGAGATCGATTCCGGCCGGGTCCTGATCTCCAGCCAGAATCACGGGTTCGCGGTCGACGAAGCCACGCTCCCGGACAACCTGCGGCCCACGCACCGGTCCTTGTTCGATGGGTCCCTGCAGGGAGTGGCGCGCACCGATCACCCGGCATTCAGCTTCCAAGGCCACCCCGAGGCGAGCCCCGGGCCGCACGATCTGCAGCAATTGTTCGAGCACTTCATGTATCTGATGGTCAAGCGCATCCAGGCGAATTCCCGCAACCGCAGCTCCGGCAAACAAAAACTGGCCGGGGGCTGACTCCATGCCCAAGCGAACCGACCTCGAAAGCATCCTCATCATCGGTGCCGGCCCCATCGTCATCGGCCAGGCCTGTGAGTTCGATTACTCCGGAGCTCAGGCGTGTAAGGCGCTGAAAGAAGAAGGGTTTCGTGTCATCCTGGTGAACTCCAACCCCGCCACGATCATGACCGACACCGAAACCGCGGACAGCGTGTACATCGAGCCGATCAACTGGCGCACGATCGAACGCATCATCGACAAGGAGCGACCCACGGCGTTGTTGCCGACCATGGGCGGCCAGACGGCGCTCAACACCGCGCTCGATCTCGTGCGCGAGGGCGTTCTCGAGAAGTACAACGTGGAGATGATCGGCGCCTCGCAGCGCGCCATCGACATGGCGGAGGACCGCGAATTGTTCCGCCGCGCCATGGCCGACATCGGTCTGGAGACCGCCCGTGCACGCATCGCGCACAGCATGGAGGAGGCGTTGGCGGTGCAGTCGGAGATCGGATTCCCGACCGTCATTCGTCCCTCGTTCACATTGGGCGGCAGCGGCGGCGGCATCGCCTACAACCGCGAGGAGTTCGAGGCGATCGTGGCGCGCGGCCTGGACGCATCGCCCACCAACGAGGTCCTGCTCGAGGAGTCCGTGATCGGTTGGAAGGAGTACGAGATGGAGGTCGTGCGCGATCGCAACGACAACTGCATCATCGTGTGCTCCATCGAGAATCTCGACCCGATGGGCGTGCACACCGGGGATTCCATCACGGTGGCGCCGGCGCAGACGCTGACCGACCGCGAATACCAGCGGCTGCGCGATGCCTCGATCGCGGTGCTGCGCAAGATCGGCGTGGACACCGGCGGCTCGAACGTGCAGTTCGCCGTCAATCCCGACGATGGCCGCATCCTGGTCATCGAGATGAACCCGCGGGTTTCGCGTTCGTCGGCCCTCGCCTCCAAGGCGACCGGATTTCCGATCGCCAAGATCGCCGCCAAACTCGCGGTCGGCTACACGCTGGACGAGCTCAAGAACGAAATCACGGGCGGCGGCACGCCGGCCTCGTTCGAGCCGACCATCGACTACGTCGTGACCAAGATACCGCGCTTCACCTTCGAGAAGTTTCCCGGCGCGAACACCCGCTTGACCACCCAGATGAAGTCCGTCGGCGAAGCCATGGCGATCGGCAGGACCTTCCAGGAGTCGATGCAGAAGGCGCTGCGCAGTCTGGAACTCGGCTACGATGGATTCGATCCGCGGCTGACGCTGCCCTTGAGCGAGGAGGCGGCGGACAAGCTGTCCTACGAGCTGCGCTGGCCGGGTCCCGACCGCATCCTGTACGTTGCCGGGCGAGACCGCGCCGAGGGCAACAATACCGGCT
>JBBIKV010000139.1:0-6056 GCA_037445285.1 Nevskiaceae bacterium
GCGGGCTGCGGCGCCGGCGCGACCGTGGCGCCACCGACGCCCAGGGAGCGCAGCGGCGGGCCGGCATACGGCTGCATCGGAGGGATGGTCGGCTGCTTCTCCCCCGGCAGCAGGTTGATGTGGCCCTTGTGCAGGTTCTTTTCGTCGTTGCGGATGTCGTCGTAGTGCGACTTGCTGGTGGCCTCGGTGGCGGCCTGGTCGCGCAATATCTTGGGGCGCAGGAAGACCAACAAATTGCGCTTCTGACGCGAGCCGCTGCGCGACTTGAACAGATTGCCCACCAGCGGGATGGCACCCAGCATCGGCACGCGATCCTCGCTCTCCGTGACGGTGTCCTGCATCAACCCGCCCAACACGATGATGCCGCCGTCCTCGATGAGGATGGTCGTCTTGATGGAGCGCTTGTTGGTCGAGATATCGGCGGAATCCGCGAGCTTCGCCCCGGGCGAGGAATCCTCTTGCTCGATTTTCAGGGAGATCGTGTCGGCTTCGCTGATATGCGGCGTGACCTTCAGGATAGTGCCCACTTCCTCGCGCTGAATCGTCGTGAAGGGGCTGGTCGTGCCGCCCACGGCCGCGGTGGTGTTCGAGTACGAGCCGGTGATCAGGGGGATCTCCTGGGTCACCTTGACCTCGGCTTCCTCGTTGTTCATGGTGATGATGCGCGGCGTGGAGATGATGTTGTTCGAGCCGTCGCTGCGCAGCGCCTGCACGATCGCGGCGAACCCCTTGCCGGAACTCGAATTGTACTTGCCGACGGCGAAGGTGGCGCCGTTCGGGATGGCGGAGGACAGGCTCGACGCCACCGTGCTGCCCGCGAGTCCGGTGGTGGCCGTGGTGCCGGGGACGACGCCGCTCACGCCGGTGAGGCCGCTCACGCCGCTCAGCGCCGCGGCGGCCAGATTGACGATGCTGCTGCCTTGCCCCGGGAGATTCGTCACGCCGTAGCCGAACGAGGAGCCGCCGTCGAGCAGCCATTGCACGCCGAGATTGGCGCTCTTGTTGACGGCGACCTCGACGATCATCGCCTCGACCTCGACCTGCGCGCGGCGGATGTCGAGCTTGTCGATCACCGCCATCAGCGACTTCATGATCTTCGGCGGGGCGGTCATGATGAGGGCATTGGTGGGCACGTCCGCCCAGATGGTGACGCTGGCGTCGACGTTCGGCGTGGCCGACGCCGGGCTGCCCGCACCGGCCTGGGGGCCGCCCTGCGCCTTGGCGGAGGCGCTCGCCTGGCCCTTCAGCTTGTCGGCGAGCTTTTCGGCGTCGGCATACAGCAGGTAGCGCACCTCGGTGTCGCCGGCGCCGCCCAGACGGGGGGTGTCCAGGTCGAGCACCAGGGCCTTGGCGCGCAGCCGCAGCGATTTCTCGCCGCTGAGGAGCACGCTGTTGGTGCGCTCATCGGCGACGAGCTTGATGGGCGCGCCGCCGGCTTCCGCCCCCGCGCTTCCCTGATTGAGCTGGTTGATGGTGCGCACCACGTCGGTGGCGCTGGCATTCTTCAGCGGAATCACCTCGATGGGCTCATCGCCGCTCTCGTCCATGCGCTGGATGATTTTCATGATCCGGCTCACGTTGCTGGCGCGATCCGAAATGATGAGCATGTTGCCGGGTGCGTACGCTGCGAGATGTCCCTGTTGGGGGATCAGCGGCCGCAGCAGGGGTACGAGCTGCGCCGCGCTCACGTTCTTCATGGTGATGATCTGCGTGACGATCTCGTCCGATGTCGAACTCACGTCGTTCGGCAGATCGATCGACGGCAACTGGCGCGCATCGGTGTTCGGGATGATCTTGATGACCTTGCCGGCCGGTACCGCGACATACCCGTAGACCTGCAGCACGGAGAGGAATGCCTCATAGAAGGCGGCCGGCGACATCGGCGTCGCCGACAGCATGGTGACCTTGGCGTTGACCCGGGGATCGATGATGAAATTCTTGCCCGTCACCTCGCTGACCGCCTGAATGATCTGGCTGAGGTCGGCATCCTTGTAGTTGGGGGTGATCGTGGCGCCTTCCTCGGGTCTGGAGCGGGCTGCGGACGCTCCCAGCGACATCACGACGAGAAACACCGCCATGGCGCAGACCGACGGCAGGCGGAGTCGATCGTGGGGTCTGGTCGTCTGCGGCATCGTGGGTACCCGTGGTCTGAACATGCTGGAAAATCTCATGGCTGCTGGTCGGGCGGGCGCGGTCCGCCATTCGGCACCACGGTCGCCGCCGGGTCCGCCTCGAGGTCCTTGGTGGCCTGCGAGGCCACTTGGGCGATATTGAGGCTGATATCCTGCTTTTGGCCGCCGCGCTCGACGGTGACCGTCACTTGATTCGAGGACTGGATCGTATTGAAGACTTCCTGGCTGCGCTGCGGATCGTCCAGCATCGTGCCGTTGATTGCGGTGACCAAATCGCCGGGTTTCAAACCCAGTTTGTTGAAGATCGCCCGATTTCGGCCCGGATAGGCCCGGAATCCCCGAAGTCTGCCCGCCACGTTGTCGTAGGAGGCCACGGTCCGCATGACCTGGTCGAGGATCCCCGGGTCCTTCTCGACCAGGCGCCGGATGTTGTCGACCGCCGCCACGGTGCGCGGGTCGGCGCCGCCGTTGCGACGGACCACGGGCGCCGCGGCACTGGAGGCCACCTGGCGCGGCAGCAACAGGGTCTCCAGGGTACCCGCCCGATCGAGAATCACATGATCCAGATACACCGAGTGCAGTTTCGCGCCGCTCACGTTGTCGCCCACCGCATACACCTTCGATGGCCCGCCATCGCTGATGAGGGCGATGCCGTGCTTGGGGTTCTGGGTGGCGATCGTCCCCGCGAGCACCAGATTGGCGCTGCTGAGGGGTGCATTGGCCGGATCCTGCGTGCTCGGGTCGGCGACGGCGAGGCCGAACAGATGGGCCGAAACCAGACCCTGAACATCGATTCCGGGGTGCGGGTGCGGCTGAACGGCCCTGGGAACCTCCGGCTGGGGCGATTTGACGTGTCCGCCCAACAGCGAAATGGCGGCGCGCGCCAACTCCACGACGATCAGGGTCGCCAGCACGAGCGCCGCCAGATTGGGGCCGTTGCCCTGCAGGCGGGACAGCCAGTCGTTTGTTCGGGCATCGAGCATGTGAAGTTCGGGCGCTCTGATCGCTAAAAATTGGGGGCGGCGGGAGTCCCCGCGCGCGTCATGGATTCCAGGTTCGGGCAATCATACGGTCTATGCGCCGGACCGCTCAAGCTTTTGTTTTTCCTTGTGAAACCAAAGTGACACCGATTGGCGACAGTGGCATAAAAGTGCTGCTTTTGCTTCCGACGACTTGTAAACCTCGATCACGCACCCTATAAACTCTTCACTCATGAGTGACAGTGAACGAGGTCGGGAGGGGACGGGTTTGGTCGTCGAGGAATCGGCGCCGAAGCTCAAGCGCCCGCCACTCTATCAGGTGGTCCTCATCAACGATGACTATACCCCCATGGAATTCGTCGTCGACATCCTGCAGCGTTTCTTCACGATGGACCGTACCAAGGCAACCCGGGTTATGCTCGAGGTTCACACCAAGGGCAAAGGGGTCTGCGGGGTCTTTACTTATGAAATCGCAGAGACCAAGGTGGCCCAGGTGATCGCGTACGCGCGACAACACCAGCATCCGCTGATGGCAACGCTAGAAGAGGCATAACCCGTGCTTAGTCAAGAACTCGAATTCTGCTTGAATGACGCATTTGCCGGCGCGCGCGAGGCGCGGCACGAATTCATGACCGTCGAGCACCTGCTGCTCGCTATCGTGGATACGCCCAAGGTCAGGGAGATCTTGAAGTCCTGCGGCGCCGATACGGCGAAATTGAAGACCGAACTGAAACAGTTCATCGACCAGACCACGCCGCGCCTGCCGTCGGGCGAGGACCGCGACGTGCAGCCGACCTTGGGCTTCCAGCGCGTGCTGCAGCGGGCCGTGTTCCATGTGCAGTCGAGCGGCAAGAAGGAGGTCACGGTCGCCAACGTCCTCGTGGCCATCTTCAGCGAGAAACAGTCGCATGCGGCGTACCTGCTCAGCATGCAGGACGTATCGCGTCTCGACGTGGTCAATTTCATCGCGCATGGCCTGTCCAAGGCGGGCGGCGAGGAGCGCAGCGAGCGGGAGGACGGCGGCTCCGCCGGCGAGGCCGAACGGGACGGCGAGAGCGGAGGCAGCGCCCTCGAGAAATACGCGACCAACCTCAACGAGGCCGCCCGCAAGGGCAAGATCGACCCGCTGATCGGGCGCAAACTCGAGGTGGAGCGCACCATCGAGATCCTGTGCCGCCGGCGCAAGAACAACCCCCTCTACGTGGGCGAGGCCGGGGTCGGCAAAACCGCGATCGCGGAGGGTCTGGCGCGCATGATCGTCGAGAATCAGGTGCCCGACGTGCTGTTGGATGCCACGATTTACTCGTTGGACATGGGCTCCCTGGTCGCCGGCACGAAGTATCGCGGCGACTTCGAGAAGCGCTTGAAGGCGGTGCTGGCGGAGGTCAAGAAACAGCCGGGTGCCATCCTGTTCATCGACGAGATCCACACGGTGATCGGCGCGGGTGCGGCCTCGGGCGGCGTCATGGACGCATCGAACCTCATCAAGCCGGCGCTCGCCAACGGCGAACTGCGCTGCATCGGTTCAACCACCTACAACGAATATCGCGGCATCTTCGAGAAGGACCACGCGTTGGCGCGGCGCTTCCAGAAGATCGACATCACCGAACCGTCGGTGCAGGACACGGTCGACATTCTGCGCGGCCTGAAGACCCGCTACGAAGAACATCACGGCGTCAAGTACGAGGATGACGCGCTGCAGGCGGCCGCCGAGCTGGCAGCCCGCCACATCAACGACCGGCACATGCCCGACAAGGCCATCGACGTCGTCGACGAGGCCGGTGCGAACCTCCGATTGAAGCCGGTCGAGAACCGCGAGGCATCGGTGACGGTGAGCCTGATCGAGAACGTCGTCGCCCGAATCGCCCGGATACCGCCGAAGAACGTGTCGCTCTCCGATCGCGACGTCCTCAAGAACCTCGAGCGCAATCTGAAACTGACGATTTTCGGCCAGGACAAGGCCATCGAGGCGTTGGCCGCCGCCATCAAGATGTCCCGCTCCGGCCTCGGCGATCAGCGCAAACCGGTCGGCTCGTTCCTGTTCTCGGGTCCGACGGGCGTGGGAAAGACCGAGGTCACGCGGCAGCTCGCGATCGCCATGGGCGTCGAGTTCGTGCGCTTCGACATGTCCGAGTACATGGAGCGCCACACGGTGTCGCGCCTCATCGGCGCGCCCCCCGGTTATGTGGGATTCGATCAGGGGGGCCTGCTGACCGAGGCGATCGCCAAGCATCCGCATTGCGTGCTGCTGCTCGATGAGATCGAAAAGGCGCATCCGGACGTCTTCAACCTGCTGTTGCAGGTCATGGATCATGGCACCCTCACCGACAACAACGGCCGCAAGGCCGATTTCCGCCACGTGATCATCGTCATGACGACCAACGCCGGAGCCGTCGAAATGAGCCGCCCGAGCATCGGGTTCACCCAGTCCGACACCTCGTCGGACGGGATGGAGGCGATACGGCGGTTGTTTTCACCCGAATTCCGCAATCGGCTGGATGCCGTGGTGCAGTTCGCGGGACTCGATCAGAACACCATCGAGCGGGTGGTCGACAAGCTGCTCGTCGAGGCGGAGGCTCAACTCGAACACAAGCGGGTGTCCATCTCGGTGGACGAACCGGCGCGGCGCTGGATCGCGAAGAAGGGCTACGACCCGAAGATGGGCGCGCGGCCGATGGCCCGGATCATCCAGGAATTCATCAAGCGACCGCTTGCCGAGGAGTTGCTGTTCGGCAAGCTGGTCAATGGCGGTCACGTCGAAGTCACCTTGACCGAGGACGGCGAGAAACTGAAGCTCGATACGAAGGCCGCGGACGAACCCGCGCTGGTGTCCAACGAGAGCTGAGGCCGATGCCGCGTGCGCCAAATGCCCGGCGGCGGTTGGTTTATCGGCCGCGGTAGACGATGCGACCCTTGGTCAGGTCGTAGGGCGTCATTTCGACGG
>JBBIKV010000140.1:0-5503 GCA_037445285.1 Nevskiaceae bacterium
CGCCGGTGGCCGCGGAGATCCGCCGGGCCAGGTGCGACTCGGAAACGCCCACGGCATCGGCGACATGGCGGCGGGAGATATTCTCCACGCAATGCTCGTCGATGTAGGCCAGGGCGCGGGCGATGAGCGAATCGTCGCAGGTAGTGCAATCGTCCTTTCGCGCTCATTTCTTCGCTGTTCGATCCTTTCATGGGCCGCGCGCATCCGATCAACAACCTCCCTTTGTTCTTCGGGCTGCAAGCGAGGCTACGGCACAGCGAATACCGGAGGCCCGATTTCGTCCTTTCGGAACTCCGGCCAGTCTGAGTATGGTGACCGGATGTTGTGCCTGCCTTCGTGCCCAAACTTTGAGCCCGCCCGGCTCGCCCCGAGACTCCTGCTGATCGGAATCGCATTGTTTGCCGGTTTAAGCGGCCGGTCGGCGTCCGGGGGCGATCCCGCAACGTCTCGTCTGTGGTATGACCGCCCGGCGGAAGCGTGGACCGAAGGCCTGCCAATCGGCAACGGGCGCCTTGCCGGCATGGTCTACGGCGCGATCCCGCGAGAGCGCATTCAACTCAACGAGGAGACGATCTGGGACGGCGAGCCGGTGGACCGGGTGAATCCGCGGGCTCTCGAGGCGCTGCCCAAGATTCGCGCGCTGCTCTTCGCCAACAAGGCGTCGGAGGCCTCGCACCTCATCGACACGTCGCTGGTCTCTCCCCGCCGGCACCTCGATCCGTATCAGACGGCGGGTGAACTCGTGATCGACTACGTGGGCCGGGGCGACTCGCCCACCACGGGTCCCTGGATCTTCGGCGAGAAGCGCGACCTGAACAACTCGTGGCACACCGCCTACGGCCTGTTCGACTACGTGCGCGATCTCGATCTCGATACGGGTATCGCGACGGTCACGGGGACGTTTCACGACGTCAAACGGCACAGCGAAACCTTCGTCAGTTGGGCGCACGATCTGATCTGCACGCGGATTGAAATCGCGCCGGGCGAAGGAGACTTCGATGTGCATCTCGAGCGGGAGAGCGACATCGTCGGGCGCTCGATCAGCGAGGACGGCACCATCATGCTCCGCGGGGCGCTCGGACGCAGCAACCAGCCGTTTGTGTTGATGGCGGAGGTGCGCCAGATTGGCGGTTCGCTCGGGCACAACGCCACCCGGGTGCAGATTCGTGGCGCGAGCGTTGTGGAGGTGCGCGTTGCCATCGCCACCAACTACGTTTCGGTGATGGACCGGTCGGCCGATCCGGTGGCTCGCTGCCGGGCTGCGCTCGCGGCTGCGCACAACCTGTCGTGGGACGAGCTCAAGGCCGCGCACATTCGCGCCCACCGGGCGGTGGCCGAGCGGGTCCGCCTCTCGCTGCCGGTGACGCCGCTCGACCTCAAGACCACCAAGGAGCGCATCGAGGCCGCACGCCACGGCAACGTGACCCCCGCTCTGGCCGCGCTCTACTTTCACTATGGCCGCTATCTGTTGGCCGGCTCGAGCCGCGCGGGCGGCATGCCGGCCAATCTTCAGGGCAAATGGTGCGGCGAGCTCGCGCCGGCGTGGAATTCAAACTACACGACCAACATCAATCTGGAGATGAACTACTGGCCGGCCGGACCGTGCCGGCTCAGCGACCGTGCCGAGGCCATGCTGCGCTGGGCGGAGTCGCTCGTCGCCCCGGGCTCGCGCGCCGCGAAGGAACTTTACGGCTGCCACGGCTGGGTGCTGCACCATGGCAGCGACATTCACGGTGCGGTCGAAATCTTCGACGCCGCCTCCGGCATGTGGCCGCTGGGATCCGCTTGGGTTTCCGCGCAGTTGATCGATCTGGGCCGTTTCCAACCCGATCCCGACTGGGATCGGCGAGCCCGCGCAGTCGCACGCGGTGCGGTGGAGTTCATCCTTGATTTTCTGGTCGAGGCGCCGCCGGGTTCCGCGTGCCCGGGCAAGCTCGTCACATCGCCGTCGATTTCGCCGGAGAATTCCTACCGCTATCCGGACGGGACCTACGGCACGTTCACCTATGCCGCGACGATGGACATCGAGATCATCCACGAACTCTTCAAGAACTTCCGCGAGGTCGTGGCGCGCACGGGTGGCGGCGACGAGGAACTGCTGCGCCGCATGGACGTCGCCGAGGCGCGCCTGCCGCCGCTGCAGGTGAGCGCGCGGACCGGCCGCCTGCAGGAGTGGATCGAGGACTACGAGGAAGCCGAGCCCGGACACCGCCACGTTTCCCACCTCTTCGGACTTTTTCCGGGATCAACGATCGATCCGGTCGCGACGCCCGAACTCTATGCCGCGGCGCGCAAATCGCTCGACGCTCGGCTGGCGGCCGGTGGCGGACACACGGGCTGGAGCCGCGCGTGGATCATCAATTTTTTCGCGCGCTTCCACGACGGCGCGGAAGTCGAAAAGCACTTCGACCTTCTCCTCTCGCATTCGACGCTGAACAACCTCTTCGACAACCACCCGCCATTCCAGATCGACGGCAACTTCGGTGGCACGGCCGGCCTCGCCGAGGCGCTCCTGCAGAGCCAGCGCACCGACGACGGTCTGCCGCTCATTGAGTTGCTCCCGGCGCTGCTGCCCTCGTGGCGCGAAGGATCCGTGAAAGGTCTGGTCGCACGTGGCGGCGTGATCGTGGACATCGCGTGGCAGGACAGCCGCGTTACATCGGCCGCGCTGACGGCCTCGCAGACGATCGACGTTACGGTCACCGGGCCGGGCATCGTGAAGCGCAAGGTGCATCTCACGGCCGGCGAGACGGTCCGCCTGCAACCCTGAACAGTGCGGCCGACGATGACGGCTCTACGTGCGATTGTGCCGCTCCGTCGCTCCGCAGTCGGCCGGCTTCTCGTCGTCGCGCTGATGGCCGGCGCGAGCCCCGCGACGGCACCAGCCGCAGGCGGAACCAGCAGCCCTCTGGCCACGCCGGCCGACCCGCTGGGCGAAAAACTCCAGAACACCTTCATCTCGGCTCCGGCCGAAACCGCGTCCGCGGTTCGCGGTTCGTTCATCGCTTATCGGAAATCGTTTTCGCGCGCGAACGCCCCGCGTTCGGCGGCACTGCATCTGTTCGCGGACGCCCGCTATCTCGTCTGGCTCAATGGCGAGCCCGTCCACCGCGGCCCCAATCGTTTCGACATCCACGGACCGGAATACGACTCGGTCGATCTCGCGGGCAAAATCCATGCGGGCGAAAACACCCTGGTCGTTCTCGTGATGGGCAATGGCGGCGCGGTCACCGCCGTCAATGATGGCATGGGCCTGGGCCACAATGCCCGCATGATGAAACACGACCCCGGGCTGACGCTGCGCCTCGACGTCGACGGGCGCCCTGTGCTGCGCACCGACGAGACGTGGAAATGGAGCGACCAAACCCGCTACCGCCCGGCGAAAATCGACTGGGCAAACATCGTCGACCACATCGACGCGCGTATCGAGAACGGCGACTGGACTCGGCCCGGCTACGACGACCGGGCGTGGCATTCGGCCGTGAAGACCGACGGCTCCGCGTGGGGGCCGCTCGTCGCCCGTCGCATTCCGTTGCTTCGCGATACTCCCGTCGAAGGGCGGCTCGATGACGGCATTCGGTTGCCGGTCGCGTTGTCCGCTGGCGAGCATTTGACGTTTTCCATTGGCCGGCTCGTGCAGGCTTACACCATGCTCGAACTCGATGCGGACGCGGACACTCACCTCACGCTCGACTACGCGGGGGTCGACTACATCGCGCGCGCCGGCCGCCAGAACTATATCAGCAGCGACACGCATGCCTTCGCCGGCGGCACCATCACCGTGCACTCTGGGCGCGCCACGATCCTCGGCCTGAAGCTCGTCGAACGCCTCTATCCTTTCACCCGAATGGGCTCGTTCACATCCAGCGACCCGCTGCTTAATCGCCTCTGGGCCATGTGCGCCCGCAGTCTCGAAGTACTGAGTGAAGACGCCTACGTGGACTGCGCCGACCGCGAACGGGCGGAATGGATGGACGAGGATCCACCCGCGTTCGATCTCACCCGTACCGCTTTCGCCGGCCCCAATCTTGACGGCTCGCCGCGCTACGCCGACGCGCAGCTGCTCGGCGACATGCTCCGTCGCGTCGCGCTCAGCGTGCAGCCCGAGGGCTGGGTGAAGGCGCACACCTGTTCCGACCGTTTCGACATCCACGCGAAAATGGAGGACCGCGCGTGCGACTGGGTCGAGGGCGCGCGCCGTTACCTCGACAGCACGGGCGACACCGCGCTGATCCGCGAGATCTGGCCGGTGATCGTGCGGCAGATGGATTACTTCCTCGCGCGCCGCACGCCGCGCGGCCTCGTGCTCGCACGCGAGTGGGTCGTGTGGGGCAACCCCGTCGGTTACGTCACCTGCGAGGGCGCCGGACTGAATGCGTTCGTCTACGGCGCCCTGGCCGACGCCGCGCACCTCGGCCGCGCTGTCGGCGAGACGGCGACCGCGGAACGCTTCGAGCAGGCAGCGCGCGACCTCGCCGGCGCCTTCGACCGCGTGCTCTGGAACGAAAGCGCGGGCAACTACGCGTCCGCCTGCTATCCCGACGACGTGCGGGCCCTGCCGGAGAACCGCGATCACCAACCCAAGCTTGCCCAGGAGCACGATCGGCTCGTGCCCACGATGTTCTCCGCGCTCTGGGCGCTCGACCAGGGCATCGTTCCCGAAGGCAAGCGCGGTCGCGTGCGCGAATTTCTGTTGCACCACCGCGGCGAGGCCGGACGCATCATGACCTTCTACTATCTCTTCAAGCAGCTCTACGCGGCGGGCACACCCGAACTCGACCGCGAAGTCCTCGACACATTGCGCACGAAGTGGGCCAACATGGCCGATTCACCGTGGCAGGTCAGTTGGGAGGAGTTTGCCGACGCCTCCAAAGCTCACATTTACGGGATGCTCCCCGGATATTTCCTGAGCGCCTATGTGCTCGGTGTGCGCCCGGAGATGCCCGCATCCACTCACCAATTGCTGATCGAGCCGCGGCTGGGAGACCTGACCTCCGCCGAAGGTGTGGTTGTGACCGAGTTTGGCTTGGTCCCCGTTTCGTGGCGGCGCGGACCCGCCGGGCTCCGTTTCCACGTCGAGGTCCCCGACGGCACAACGGCCACGCTTCGGTTGCCGGCGCCCCGGGCGGGCGGCGGTCTCGAGCTCAACGGACGCGACGCTCCCGTCCGGTCCGAGGGGCGCTGTCTCGTCACCGTGCTTCCGGCTGGCCGCTACAACGGGTTGGTCGCCGCCGGGTCCTCGTCCAAGTCCAACTGATTCCGACGGGCGAACGGGACTCCGCGGTGGATTCATGCCCGGACCGTACTGTCTTGCCCGTCGCCCTTGACGCCGGCGATGCGACTGCCCACCAAGCCGCGGTCGTCCGACTCGGCCGCCGGCGGCTTTAACCCCGGGATGTTGTATGATCCAGCAACATGGGTAGGTAGCGCCGAATGCGACTCAGACCTGCCTTCACTCTCCCGGTCGACCGGGGGCTTCCGCCGCTTCAGGCAGAAAAACCCG
>JBBIKV010000141.1:0-5355 GCA_037445285.1 Nevskiaceae bacterium
GGTTTTGCGGGGCGCCATCATCTGACTGAAGGATGGAGTCGACAGCTTCGCGCGTCTCGAGAAATTCGTCGCCGCCGGCGCGGCGATCAGCGGCCTGTGGTGCGAGGATTGGGCGGGCATCCGCGAGACTTCCTTCGGCAAGCGCCTCTACTGGGACTGGCGCTGGAATCCATCGCGCTATCCCGATCTGGACCGCAGGATCGCCGCATTGGCCGACCGCGGCATACGCTTTCTCGGGTATGTGAATCCCTACCTGTGCATCGACGGCAGCCTCTATCCGCAGGCGGCAGCCGCCGGCTTTCTTGCGCGGCGTCTGGACCGCGATGAGCCGTACCTGGTGGACTTCGGCGAGTTCGAGTGCGGCATCGTGGATTTCACGAATCCCGGTGCCATCGACTGGTTCGAGGACCAGGTCATCGGGCGCAACATGCTCGATGTCGGACTGTCCGGCTGGATGGCCGATTTCGGCGAGTATTTGCCGACGGACGTGCGTCTCTACAGTGGCATGGACGGCATGCTTGCCCACAATGCGTGGCCGACCCTCTGGGGCCGGGTGAACGCCGAAGCCGTCGCACGGCGCGGCAAGACCGGCGAGACGTTGTTCTTCATGCGCGCCGGGTTCAGCGGCATACAAGCCTACTGCCCGCTGTTATGGGCGGGCGATCAGTCGGTGGACTTCACGCGCCACGACGGGCTTCAGACCGTGATTTGCGCGGCCTTGTCCTCGGGCTTGTTGGGAAATGCCTATCATCACAGCGACATCGGCGGCTACACCAGCCTGTTCGGCAACGTACGCACGGCCGAACTCCTCCAGCGGTGGGCCGAGATGGCAGCGTTCACGGCGGTCATGCGCACGCACGAGGGCAACCGGCCGCGTGAGAACCTGCAGATCGACGAGGATCCGCAGGTGCTCGCGCATTTTGCGCGCATGACACGGGTTTACCGGCATCTCGCACCGTACGTTGCGTCCCTGTCAAGCGAGGCGGCGGCCACCGGGCTGCCGCTGCAGCGGCCTCTATTTCTCCATTTCGAGGAGGATCCGCGCGCCTACGAAGGACAGACGGCCTATCTTTTCGGCGCGGACTTGCTCGTGGCGCCGATCGTCGATGCCGGTGCAAGAAGTCGGCGGGTCTATCTGCCGACCGGCGCCGTCTGGATCCATGTCTGGAGCGGGGCATCGTTCCGCGGGGGCGCCGATGCCGAGGTCGACGCGCCGCTTGGCGAACCGCCCGTCTTCTATCGAGCCGACAGCGGCCATCGGTCGCTGTTCGCAGCCTTGGCCGGGTTCTGATCCCGGCGGCGCATGTCGGACTTCCGCCGCGGCTGGTTGCTGGCACTGCTGATCACCTCGGGCGTGCTGAACTATGCGGACCGGCAGATCATCGCCGTCCTGAAACCCGTTCTACAGAATGATCTGCGTTGGTCGGACGGGGACTACGGCACGCTCACCGCGGTGTTCCAATTCGCTTCGGCATTCGCCTATCTGGCCGCAGGCTGGGTGGTCGATCGCGTCGGCTGGCGTTGGGCCAATCCCCTGGCCACCGGCACCTGGAGCCTTGCCGCGATGGCGCACGCCTTCGCACGCACCCTGGGACAGTTTGGGGCGGCCCGCGCCGCCCTCGGCGTCACCGAGGCGCTCGGCACCCCGACGGCGGTCAAGACCATCGCGGTCCTGTTCGCGCCGCACGAGCGCTCGGTGGCGCTCGGGGCCATGAACGCCGCCTCCAACCTGGGAGCCATCGTGACCCCCTTGGTGGTGCCGTCCTTGGCGCTCGGCTATGGGTGGCCCGCCGCATTCCTCGTCACGGGCGCAGTCGGTTTGTTGTGGGTTCTGCTGTGGATTCCCGCCGCGCACCATGCCGAACTGGCAAGCCGCGAGGCGGCGGTGGAGGAGGGAGCCGCGGTGGTGCCGCTCGGTGCGGTGCTGCGCGACCGGAGCACCTGGGCCATCGCGGGCGGCAAGGCGTTTTCCGATCCCGTCTGGTGGTTGCTGCTTTTTTGGGCACCGGACTATTTCCATCGACGCTTCGGTCTCGACATGCGGAGTTTTGCGGTGCCGCTTGCCATCATCTACGCGCTGGCGGCGGCCGGCTCGCTGCTCGGCGGATACGTGTCGGGGCGGCTGATCGACTCGGGCATGGGGGTGGTGCGGGCGCGCAAGGGGACGATGCTGGTCTGTGCGCTGCTGGTGCTGCCGGTGCCGCTGGCGTCGGTGGTTTCGGGTTATGGTTGGGGGGTCGTGCTGCTCGGCCTCACGCTCGCGGCGCATCAGGGTTTCGCCGTCAACCTCTTTGCCCTGACCGCGGATGTGACGCCCCGGGCTCAATTGGGCACCGTAATCAGCGTCGCGGCGCTGTGCGGCAACCTGGCGGGAATGGCGATCCTCGGCTGTGCCGGGGCCTTGCTCGGGGCGGGACACGGCTACGGAGTGCTGTTCGGATTTGCCGCATTGGCCTATCTCACCGCACTCACATGGGTGCACCTGTGGCTCCCCCGATCCGCCGCCGCGGCATGAATCCCCCGGCGCAACGCGAACGGTGCGTCACGCGCCCGGTCGGCGGGGGCTCACGCCACGCCGATGCAGATGTACTTGGTGTCCATGTATTCCTCGAGACCCTGGCGTCCACCCTCGCGACCGATTCCCGATTGCTTGATGCCGCCGAACGGCGCCGCCGCAACCGACGGCAGGCCGTCGTTCACCGCCACGATGCCCGCCTGCAGCCCCTCCGTGAGGCGGATGGTGCGCGACAGGTCGCGGGTGAACAGATAGGCCGCTAGTCCCGCCTCAACCGCGTTGGCCTCCGCCAGCACCTCCGCCTCCGTGTCGAAGCGTACCAGAGGGGCGACCGGCCCGAATATCTCCTCCTCGAGGATGTGCATGCCGGGACGCACACCGTCCAGGACGGTCGGCTGGTAGAACGATCCGCCGCGTGCGTGAGGGGAACCGCCGATCAACGCGCGCGCGCCCTTGTGCAGCGCGTCGCCCACAAGTCGATCCACCTTCTGCATCGCCCCGGGGGTGATGAGCGGTCCGATCGACGTACCCGCCTCCGAGCCGGCGCCCACTTTGAGCTGCGCCACGGACTCGACCAGTCGCGTGGCAAATGCGTCGTGGATTCCCGACTGCACGTAGATGCGATTCGCGCTTACGCAGGTCTGGCCCGCGTTGCGGAATTTGGCGGCCATGATGCATTGTACCGCCAGGTCGAGATCGGCGTCGTCGAATACCAGCAAGGGTGCGTTGCCGCCGAGTTCGAGCGCGAGCTTTTTCATCGTATCGGCGCATTGTCGATAGAGCCGTTTGCCGACCGCCGTCGAGCCGGTGAAGGAGAGCACTCGCACGCGGGGACTCTCGCAAAAGGACTCGCCGGCGGCCACCGCGTTCGTGGTCGTGACGACGTTGAACACGCCCGCGGGCACTCCCGCCGATTCGCCCAGCCGCGCCAGGTACAGCGCGCACAACGGCGTCTCGGCGGCGGGCTTTGCAACCAGAGTGCAGCCGGCGGCGAGCGCTGCCGATGCCTTGCGGGCCAGCATGGACACCGGGAAATTCCAGGGAGTGATGGCCGCCGCGACGCCGGCGGCCTGACGTATCGTCGAATAGCGTTTGCCGGGGAACGCGCTCGGAATCACCTCACCGTAGGCGCGTTTACCCTCTTCAGCGAACCACTCGAAGTAGCTCGCGGCGAAAGCCACCTCGCCGCGTGCCTCGGCGAGCGGCTTGCCCTGTTCGGCGGTCATGAGCCGGCCGAACTCTTCCTGGTGTTCGATCAGGGCGGCGCCCCAGCGCTTGAGCACGGCCGCGCGCTCGTGGGCCGTCTTCCCGGACCAGGCCGGCAGTGCGGAATCGGCGGCCGCGATCGCCTCATCGATCTGCCCGCGCGTCAGGTCCGCCACGTGTGCGAGCACTTCGCCCGATGCCGGATTACGCACATCGAATTGCCGCGCGGCCGCGATCCAACCGCCCGCAACGTACGCCGAACCGAGGTTTTGAAAGTTCATGGATGTCCCTTTTACCGAACTAATTCTTATGTCTTATATAAGCGTGTGGCAGGGCCGTCAAATTGAGCCTGATTCACGCGCGCGGGCGCCTGCGGCCGGTACGCGAAATCCACGATTGCACGAGGGGATTTCGCGACCGCCGGGCCGTCCGACCATGGTAAAAAACCGGTCTATGAACATCACAATCTCCGACCCCGCGCCGCGCAACTGGATCACGACCGGCATGTTCGCCATCACCTTCGCCGCGGCGGTGACGGTGGTGCCGTGGTACGGATGGAGGTACGGCTATCACGCGGCGTCCTGGGTATGGTTCGCGCTGCTGCTGGGCGCCAACGGCATGGCGATCACATGCGGCTACCATCGCCTGTTCGCGCACGCGACGTACCGGGCCCATCCGGTGCTCGAGATGGCGTATCTGCTGTTCGGCGCCATGGCGCTGCAGAACAGCGCCCTGATCTGGAGCGCGGGGCATCGCGTGCATCACCGACATATCGACGATCTTGACCGCGACCCATACTGTGCCAAGCGCGGGTTCTGGTTTTCGCATATCGGGTGGATGCTGCGCCATTATCCGAGTGGCGATCCGGATTTTCGCACCGTGCGCGATCTCGAACGTGATCCGTTGGTGCGGTTTCAGCACCGTCATTATCTCGCCATCGTGCTGGTGATGAACATCGGATTGCCTCTGCTGCTCGGCTGGGCTGACGGGGATTTCATCGGGACGTTCCTGCTGGCGGGCGTGCTGCGGCTCGTCCTCAGCCACCACTTCACGTTCTTCATCAACTCCCTGGCCCACATGTGGGGAACGCGGCCGTACACCGACGAGAACACGGCGCGCGATAATCCGATCCTCGCCTTCCTCACCTACGGCGAGGGTTATCACAACTTCCATCATCTGTTCGCCCAGGACTACCGGAACGGCGTGCGTGCTTGGCAGTGGGATCCGTCGAAGTGGTTCATCGCCCTCATGAGCTACCTCGGCCTCGCGAGAGACCTCAAACGAGTGCCGTGGTTCAAGATCCAGCGCGCGCTGCTGGATGCGCAGTTCCGACGAGCGGAGCGCCAACTGTCGGCGCGGGCGGACCAGCTCCAGACCGAAGTCCTCCGGCGGCGGGTGGCGGAGGAGTACGCCGCTTTCTGCCGGTCCGTCGCGGACTGGACCCGGCTGCGCGAGCAGTGGCTCCAGGATGCCAAACGCGTGATGCTGGCACGGTGGGAGCGATCGATCCTGCAGTCGCGGCTCAGGGACCTGGAGCACGGGCTCGCGACGCAGTACCGGCGCATGCAGGTGCTCGGCGCGCAGATCCGTTTCCCGGCCTGAGCGGCCTCGGACCCCTTTCGCGGCCGGCCGGC
>JBBIKV010000142.1:0-5018 GCA_037445285.1 Nevskiaceae bacterium
GGAACGTGATCGGTGTCTGGGGCAGCGGCAGTTCCTACACCTGCATCAGCGGTCACGGCATCTACCAGGAGAGCGTGTTTCCGGGCTCATTCGTGAACGATCCGGGCGATGGATCGAACCCGGCCGGCTGGGCACTGGGCGCCGACGGACTGGCGGTACAGTCCTATCTCGCCGGGCAGAACCCGGCCGACCTCGGCGATATCGACTTCCTGCTATGGCCATGGAACGAGACCGACAGCCTTCGGCCCTATGCCGAAAAGGCCAAGTTCATCGCGGCAGCGGAGCGTTTTCTGCTGCTCACGCGCGGCATGCTTGGCCGCTCGTCGACAAGCTTGCCGCTACTGTGGTGGAACGCGATCCCGTACGGAAACGCGGACGGAATTCAGATGCATCGCGAATCGGTGGCGGCGATCGCCGCCGATCCAACCCAGAATGTCGTCATCGCGCTGCCGATGACGGCTGACTCCAACCCCCGCGGCGCGAGCTGGAACCCGGCGACAGGCGCGTTCTCGGGCGGCGACCCCGCGCATCGCGACGTCGCTGACAACCTCCGTTTCGGCCAGCTCGCCGCGCCGATTGCCGCGCGGGCCGCGCTTGCCGCCGGCCGCGCAGATTCGCTCACGGCCATCCCTGCCGCCATGCCAGCGGCAGGCGGCCCGCGGATCGTGCATGCGTTCCGTGAAAGCAACACCTCCGTTGTTATTACCGTACAGCACGATGCCGGCAACGACCTGCTGGTGCCGCTGCTGGCGGCCGCTGGTGCCGGCTGGGCGGTGATGGATGGCGGCTCGGTCGCGAGCCCGGGGTCGGTGATCGCCGCGGTCTCCTGCGCGCGCGTGGACGCGACGCATTTACGGATCGATCTCGGCGCCGCGTTGGTGAGCCCAAGCCCGCAATGCCTGCTGTTCTATCCTTACGGACCAACACAGATCGGCCGCGGCAACGCCGTTACCGACAATCTGTCGCTGCTCCCGCCGCCCGCGGGCTGGGACATCGGCGGCGACCTCGGCAGCGCCTGGAGCCTGAATTTCCCGCTCGCCGCAACCACGACCCCGATCCCCCTCAGCGATTCCCCGTGAGGACCGTATGACCCCGCCGCCAGCCGATCCGCTCTCCGCCACGGGCGTGACGATTACCGAGGAGCTTCTGGTTCGCCTCGCCCGCCTCGAGGAGCAGATGCGTCACGTCGTCGCTGCCGTCGACAAGCTGGCGGAACGTGACGCCGAGCAGGATACCGACATGCGCACGATGTCGGACAAGTTCACCGCATCGCTGGCCGAACAGGCCGAGACGTTTCGCGCCAGCCTGCGCGATCTGACCGACCGCTTCGTCAGCCGCGAGGACTGGGCGTTCTGGAAGAGCCTGCTGACGGCCGGTGTTCTCGCCATGATCGCCTATGCTTGGCACGCCCTGATCGGCTCGCTCGGACCGCACCGGTGATCCTGTCGCGCGGCCACGCCCGGAGGGTCGCGGCGAGTTCCTGTCTCGCGCTCGTCGTCATCATGCCGATGCTCATCGACGGCGACGGCGTGACATCGGCATCGTCGTCGCGGTTGCCGTCACGCGCGCCGCCCGGTGCAGCCGCCGAAGCCGGAATACACGACGAGTCCAATGCCTTCGCATCATCCGGTAGCGGTCCCCGCAAAACCGGAAGCCTCGCTCACGACCGCTGGCGCCCCGCAAACCCCGACAAGCCGTCGCGCTCGCACCGGGCACGCGCACCCCACCCGCATCCGCCGTCCCACCCGTAAGGATCTTGCATGCAGTCCGATTTGCTCCACGTCGTCACCGCGATCGCCAACCCGTTGCGCTGGCGGTCACGTATCAAGCTCTATCTCGACTTTGAGCGACACATGCTGGACAGCGGCGTGCGGCTGACGACGGTCGAATGCGCCTACGGGGACCGGCCGTTCGAACTCGCCGACACACCCGGCGTAGCCTCCGGCGCCGTGCGCCACGTCGGCGTCAGGGCTCATACGATAGTATGGAGCAAGGAAAATCTGCTCAATATCGGCATCAGCAGATTGCCGCAGGATTGGAAATACGTCGCCTGGATCGACGCCGACATCCGTTTCCGCCGGCCCGACTGGGCTGCCGAGACCGTACACGCACTGCAATTGCATGACATCGTGCAGCCCTGGAGCGACTGCTACGACCTCGGGCCAAATGACGAACATATCGAGGCGCACACCGCATTTTGCCGGCTGTGGCGCGATCGGCGTCCGATTGGCCCCGGGCCTTACACCTTCGCCCATCCCGGCTATGCCTGGGCCGCGACGCGGCAGGCGCTCGACTTTCTGGGCGGCCTGATCGAGACAGCGGCTCTCGGCGCCGCTGATCATCATATGGCGCTGGCCCTCGCAGGCCTGGTGCAGCTGAGCATACCGGGCGGCATCTCACCCGGATACGTCGAACCGCTGCGCCAATGGGAGGATCGGGCGGTGCGCCACATCGCCGGCGACCTTGGGTGCATCGCGGGTACCATCGAGCACGCCTGGCACGGGTCGAAGGCGGCGCGAAGCTATGTCGAGCGCTGGGGCATCCTCATTCGCCATGCCTTCGATCCCGTCGCCGACCTGAAGCGGAATGTCTGGGGCGTGCTGGAACTTGCCGGCAATAAGCCGGGATTGCGACGCGACATCGAGCACTACATGCGGACACGCAACGAAGATGCCACGACCTTCGACGGCTGATCGGCCGTGCCCGGCGAGGCACGTACAACCGGCGCGAGGCCGGTCGTCTGCGGGTCATCGCCAATACCAAGCTCCTCACCCATCCTTGTAAGGACAAATGCGATGAACGTCTCCATAATCCTATCGCTGCTCGTGCAGATCGGGGTCTGCGCACCGGTGGACTTCACCGCCCAGTCCGGCGGAACGCTGACGGTGCTGGTCTGCCCGATCGCGCGCGCGGCGCCGGCGCAGCCTCCTGCTGAGCCCGAAACACCGCCCAAGGAAGAACGTGCGCTCTGAATCGATCAACAAAAGCACAATATCCCGACGTCGTCTCCGCAACGGCTGCGGGGTCGTGGTTGCACACATCACCGCGAACGTTCAATGATGATGATCAAGAGTGCGAGGTCCGGGTCATCCCGGGATGCACCGCATGGAATGTCCGAGATCGGAGCACCCGACAATGTCTAACCGACAGCCGGACGGAATCGCCGCCCAGGCCGCGTCGCGGGCTCCGATCAGCGTGTTGCTGGTGGAGGACGAACTGCTCGCCGCCAAGGCACTCGAGGAGTGTCTCGCCGACGCGGGATTCATCGTTACCCTGGCCGCCGATGGCGTTGCCGCACTCGAGGCCGCCCAGCTTGAGGCGTTCGATATCCTGCTTACGGATCTTCGCATGCCGAGACTGGATGGGACCGAGTTGATCCGAAGGCTGCGTGCCGACCGGCCGGCGTTGCCGGTGGTCGTCATGACCGGCGACGTTCCCGACGATTGGGACACGGAAGTCGCGCGCGAAGGTGAAGGTCCCACGCGACTGCTGCTCAAGCCGGTCACGCTGCGTGACGTGGTCGGCACGCTGAACGGGATGATGGTGAACGATTGCTGATCGCCGGCGATCGGCATCGGCGGCGGTGGGTGGGGACCGATGGCACCGCGGATCACGCGCACCGAAGATGAAAGGCTTTCATTGCCGCCATCGCACATACTTTCCTGCCAGTCACCCCGCAGGCCTAAAGCCCCTCCACGGGGTTGCCAGCGGGCGCACCCAAGGGGCGCTCCCCCCACTCGCGCCAAGCCCCGAGCGCCCAGTGCACCGACGGAAAGGCAATGTCGGCCCATGGGATATCCGCGTGGGCAAACAGCGCGACCTCGGCCGATTCCGGGCCGGCAGCATACCGCGGCGGCCCGTGGTCGGCGAAACCGGCACGAAAGATGATCTGGACCTGGCCGATCAGGGGGATGCTGTAGATCGCGAGAATCCCGTCGAGCGCGATTTCGGCCTCGGCCTCCTCCCGCGCCTCGCGAATGGCGCCCTGCTCCACCGTTTCGCCCATCTCCAGATAGCCGGCGGGCAATGTCCAGTAACCCGCCCGGGGCGCGATCGCGCGGCGGCAGAGCAACACCCGCGAATCCGCCACCACCACTGAGCCGACGATGACCTTGGGGTTCTGGTAGTCGATGTGCCCGCAGCGCTCGCAAACCAACCGCTCGAGCGTGTCACCCTCGGGAATGCGGCGAACGAAATCGATCATTGCCGCATCGTGGATGTGTCGCCCGCGTCCATCAACGAGAACTTTCGGGGCCCCGGCGCGACGCCGCTAAACCTGCTGTCCGCGCAGTTCCGTTGCCCGCGCCGGGACCCCGGCGAGGCGCAGACCTGCGGCGACATGATCGCGGTCCGCCTGCAGTGCGAGCGGCGTCGTCGCGAGGAATGCTTCGACACTGAAGTTGGGCTCGATCTGCATCAGCCTCCGCCGCACCATCGCCGCTTCCTGTATCTGCCCGAGATGACCCAGTGCCGCGAGGTACGGCTTGCACGGGGCGGAATAGGACGGATTAACGTCGCTCAACTGCCGGCCGCAGACGACCGCCGACTCGTAATCGCGCTTGAGCAGAGGAACGAGAATGAACAGCGTGTCGAAGATGAACGCGTGCGGGTCGAATGGCGACAGCTTCTTGTAGCGATTGTTGCGCCGCTCCGCTTCGTCGAGATCGCCGGCGTACGCAAAAGCCGCTGCCGACAGCGACCAGGCCATCGCCAGGTTGGGGTTGAACAACAGGGCGCGATCATGCAGCGAAATCGCCTCGCGCAGGCGGCGGTGCAACAGCACCCTCGTATGTCCCGCGATCGTGAGCGCGCGCGCGTCGTATGGATCAAGAATGATGGCGTGCTCGGCCATCCGGCCCGCCCGCTCCATCGCCTCCTCAGGGTCCGACGCCCAACCCTGGCCGACCAGTAAACTCAGCCAATACGCGTACCAGGCATAGGCGGCCGCGTAATCGGGCTCGAGTTTAATTGCCCGCGCCAAATACTCCCCAGCCACCATGTAGGAGCCGCGGTCGAGT
>JBBIKV010000143.1:0-3275 GCA_037445285.1 Nevskiaceae bacterium
TCGTCGCGACCGGGTTTCTTGCAAAGGCGCGCTGGATGCCCGGCGACCTCCTGGAGCACAATCTGGGCCATACCAGCGCCGACCGGCTTTGGGTACCTTCGCTGGCAGCAGAGGTGCCGCTGCGAACGGAAGCGCAGCGCAAGGACGCCGCACTGCGCATCAAGGCCGCGCTCAAGGAAATGTCGGCCGATGGACGCGAGGCGGAATTGGCCGCATTGTCCGACCAGATGGCCGTCGCCGAGGAGCCACCCTACGGCGACTATCGATTCATGGACTGGAACCTCGCCAGAGGTCTGGATGCCGCCGGCTTCGAGCTCGGCGCACATTCCGTGAACCATCCAATTCTGTCGAGGATTCCCTTTGATGAGGCGCGTCGGGAGATTCTCCAGAGCCGTGAGGATGTCATTCGCGAGGTCGGCAGATGCTGTCCCGTCTACTGTTACCCGAATGGCAAGGAGCCCGATGTCACGCCCCAGTTGCGGCAGCTGTGTGCGGAGCATTTCCTCGCGGCGCTAAGCTCGATACGCGGCACTGCGCGCCTGGAAGATCGCTACTTCCTTCGCCGGATCGGCGCTCCGCTCGGCGCCCCGGGCAACCTTGCCACGGTGCTCCTTGGCGCGCGCTGAGCCGGGCGCGGCCGAGCGCGCAGGCCGCCCATGAAGAACGACTACGGCAGCCGCAGCTGGCTCGAGGGACACTACGCGGTCAATCCGGACAGCGACCCCTGGGGACTGGACTGGCGCCCGACGCAGCAGCTGCGCTACCGGCGCATGCTCGATTCGCTGCAACACGGCGTCGGCGACGGCTGGCGGCCATCCTGCATCGTTGACCTTGGCTGCGCGACCGGCAACTTCACCTCGCAGCTCGGCCGGCTCCCGGGTGCCGCGGCTGGGTGTGTCGTCGGCATCGACGTTGCGCAGCTCGCGATCGACCGCGCGCGGGCGCGTCACCCGGCACTGCAATTCGAGCGCGCGTCGATCGCCGAGGCGGCCGATCGCTTCGCCGGATCGGTCGATCTGGTGACCTGCCTCGAGGTTCTCTATTACCTCCCGCAGTCGGAGAGGGTATCGACGCTGGTTCGACTGCGTGACATGCTCAAGCCTGGCGGACTGCTGCTTGCTTCGTCGATGATCGGGCGACCACCCTATCTGGACGCCAGAGCATTGCAGGACCTCGTCGGCGCGGAACTGGAGATCGTGGACTCGGGGACACTGTACCTGCGGCCGTTCGTCCTCCTCGAAAAGTCCGCAATGAAACTCGGTCGGCTGTTTCCCCGCGCGGCATTGGCTCGGCGTCAGTCCCGCCTCGGTTCCGAATCGTCCATCCTGGCACGCCTGGAGCGTCTGGCAGGTGCGGGCCTGCCTGGCCTGGCCCGATCGCACGCCTTTGTGCTCGGCCGCCGGGTCTGAACTCGGCCGCGACATGCACCTGCTCACCGTCACAAGCTACTATCCGAACTCGGTCGACCGCGAGCGGGCGGTCTTCGTGCAAAACCTCGTGCAGCACGTGAGCGGGCGCCGCAGCGTCTCGGTCATCGCACCGGTGCCCTATGCCCCTCCTTTCCTGCCCTCGCCGCGATGGAGTTCGTTGCGCCGGATCGCCACGCGCGAGCAGCTCGCCGGCATCGACGTGCAGCATCCGCGGTATCTCGTGCTGCCCCGCACCCCGGCGCCGTCGGGTCTGTTCTATGGACTGGGCGTGGTCCGTGCCATCCAGCGCTCGCACCGCGTTGCGGGCCCGATGGTCGTGCACGTCCACTGCGCCTACCCGGATGCGGTCGGCGCCGCCCTCGCGAGCCGCTTCCTCGGTCTTTCCTACGTCGTCACCGTCCACGGCAGCGACATCAACCAGGATGCCGATTCGCCTAGCTTGCGCCCTCAGATCGCCTGGGCCTTGCGCGGGAGCGCGGGCATCATCGCGGTCAGCCGCGCGCTGGAATCCAAAGTCGGCGCATTGCTTGCTCAAGCCAAGGTTCCGGTACGCGTGATCCCATGCGCCGGGTTCGATCCCGAGGTGTTCTTTCCGCGCTCCAAGGCGCCCCTGCGCCAGGACCTCGGGATGGGCGACGCCGGGCGGGTCGTGGTCTTCGTCGGGCAACTGGTGGCGATCAAGAACGTCGCGTGCCTGATCGACGCCTGGTCCCGCCTGCGAACCGGTGGCAGGATCCGCGCAGCCGACCGCCTGGTCATCATCGGCGACGGTCCGCTGCGTTCGGCGCTGGAGGGCCAGGCCGCCGCGTCCGGCGCGACCGTCCACTTCACCGGTCAGATTCCGCAGCGCGTGGTGTCGCACTGGGTCGGGGCCGCCGATGCCCTGTGCCTGCCAAGCCGCAACGAAGGGACCCCGAACGTCCTGGTCGAAGCACTGGCGAGCGGAGTGCCCGTGGTGGCTTCCGCGGTGGGCGGAATACCCGAAATCGTCTCCGATGGAGTGAACGGCGTGCTGGTGGCGCCAGGCGACGTCGATCAGCTCGCGCGGGCGCTGTCGCGTTGCCTGGATTCCCGATGGGACATCGGCGCAGTGCGCAGCTCCATCGCACATTTGCGCTGGGCATCGATCGCATTGGAGAATGTCGCGTTCATCGACTCCGTCACAAAAAGGGTTGCCCATGATGCGATGGTTTAGATCGGCCGGCAAAAGCGCCGTGCAGCACCTTTGGCTTCGCGACGGGTTTCTCTGGCGCCTGCCCGGGAGCGAGGGCACGGCCGCACTGACGTTTGACGACGGACCCGACCCGGTCTTCACGCCACGCCTCCTTGACCTGCTGGGTCGCTTCGGACTGCACGCGACCTTCTTCCTGATCGGATCGGCAGTACGCCGGCACCCGCAGCTCGTCGAACGGCTGGTCAGGGAAGGACATCACGTCGGATCGCATACGCTGGATCACCGGGAAATCGTCGGGCTGTCGCGCGCCGAACTGCTGCAGCAACTGGACGGTGGCGCCGCTGCGATTGAGCAGGCCTGCGGCATCCGGACGGACCTCTTCCGGCCGCCGCGCGGACGCATGGACATCCCGTCGCTGCGGGCCACGGTCCGCGCCGGCTACCGCGTCGTCCACTGGAGCGTGACGGTCAGCGACTATCGTCGCGACGGAACGCCTGCACTTCTGCAGCGAATGCACCGGGCCCGCATTGCGCCGGGCGACATCGTGCTCCTGCACGACAACAACCAGTCCACGCTAGAGGCGCTCGAACTGGCCATTGCTTCCTGGCAGCAGGCCGGGCTGCGGTGGCAGGTCCTGCCCTATGGCAATGCTGCGCGCCCCGATCGCCGCA
>JBBIKV010000143.1:3375-4926 GCA_037445285.1 Nevskiaceae bacterium
GAGCTGATGCAGATCGCCTATAACCTCGTCGCGGTGCGCCGCCTGGAGCGGGCCCTGCGCGAATTCCGGCCGGATCTCATCTACGAGCGTTACGCGCTATACGGATTCGTCGGCGTATGGACGGCCCGGCGGTGGAATATTCCGCTGATCCTCGAGGTGAATACGCCGTATGCCCAGGCCTGGGCCAAGTACTTCGGCCTGTACTTCGAGACCCTTGCCCGATGGATCGAACGCCGCACCTTGCTGGGTGCGGACTACCTGGTCACGGTCACCGGGGCCCAGCGGGACATGCTGGTGCGCGACGGCACGCCGGCAGAGCGGATCGCCGTCTGTCACAACGCCATCGATCCGCTCCAGTTCGCACCCGACCGGCTGGACCGCGCTGCGGTTCGCGCCCGGCTCGGCCTCGAAGGAACGGTGATCGGCTTCGTGGGCACGATGAACCGCTGGCAGGGGATGGCTGATTTCCCCAAGGTCATCGATGCGGTGCTGCGCGACTGCGCCGAGGCAAGCTTCCTGCTGGTCGGCGACGGCGAGTTCCGCCCTCTGCTGGAGCAAGCCGCCACGCAGGGCGGGTGGGGCGACCGGGTCGTGTTTACCGGCCGCAAGCGTCACGGGGAGATCCCCGAACTGGTGGCAGCGATGGATATCACGGTGCTTTTGAACTCGAACGACTACGGTTCGCCGATGAAGTTGTTCGAATACTTCGCCATGGGCAAGGCGGTGATCGCCCCGTCGGTGGGCCCGGTCCGGGAGGTCCTCCGGGACGGCGGCACGGGCCTGCTGATCCGCCCTGGCGATGTCGACGCAATGGTCGCCAGCATCACGCGACTCGTGCGCAACGATGGCCTGCGTGAGGATCTTGGAAAGGCGGCACGCGACTACGTCGTCGCCCACCATACGTGGAGCGGAAATGCCCGGCGGGTTCTTGCTGTATATGATCAGCTTTCGACGCGACGCGGCAGCGCCGCAGAACGGTAGGCCGAGATGAAATACCTGGTTCCGGCGGGCGGGCCGCGTGGCAGTCGAACTTGCCACGGCGGGCGTGCACCGCGGCGCGATTGACGGCCCCGCCTGGAGAGGGCGCATGAGGACTGTCTTCTGGTTTTCGGTGATTGCGGCCGTGTATCCGTACGCAATCTATCCCATCGTCGTCTGGCTGATCGGCAGGTTCCGCCCGCTCCCGATACGCGCGCAGGCCTGGGAACCGACCGTCACCGTGCTCATTCCGGCGTACAACGAGGCCGAGTGCATCGCGGCGACGGTGCGCAACAAGCTCGGACAGGATTACCCCGCGTCCCGGCGACAGGTCCTGGTCGTATCCGACGGATCGACCGACGGAACCGACGAAATCGTACGCGGCTTCGCCGGCCAGGGCGTGACGCTGCTCAGGCGCGAGGGCCGCGAAGGCAAGGCGGCGGCCCTGAACGAGGCGATCCGCCATGCTACCGGCGACATCGTCGTCTTCAGCGACGCCAATTCCATTTTTGCGCACGACGCGATCCGCCAGATGGTTCGCAACTTCGCCGATCCGCGCGTCGGCTACGTGAC
>JBBIKV010000144.1:0-4898 GCA_037445285.1 Nevskiaceae bacterium
TGGCCGCCCGGGTTGTTGCTGGCCGCCGCGACGTAGGCGGTGAAATACCGACCGAGCGTCTGCTGCAGGTCCGGCATCGACGGGCCGTTCCAGCCGATCGCAAAGACGGCGCCGCCCGCGGCCGCGTATTCGCGGACGATCGTGCCGGTCGGCAGCGTCAGTTCGTGGACCTCGTACAGCGGGTGCGCGCTGACCGTGGCGGCAGCCCGCAGGTGGGCCTGGTCGGCGGCGATCGATGCGGCATCGCCGCCGAGCGCGGCCTGGGCCTGGGGGGCTGCGAGCAATACGATGCCCAGCAGCCATACGCCGGCGCCCGGCATTCCCGGCGGCAGCCGGTTCCAACGAACAAGGTCCATGACAAAGCCTCCCGTGGCCCGCTTTATATGACAGGCTAGATCATGATGCCTGACAATCGTTCCAAATAAATATCCGCGCGGCCGCATGTTAATCTCTAAATGGTCGTTTTGCGCATCAATCAGGACAGGGAGGGCGCACATGCACGCAGGTTTTCGCGTTTTTTCGGGAGCACTGGCCTCGGTCGGGCTGTGCGTGGCGGCGATAGCCGATCCGGCGCAGCCGGTCTCGCTGGACGACGCGCTGGCGGTGCTGAGGAGCCACCGCTTCGTCGACCTGACCCATGCATTCGGTCCCGGCATCCCGCACTGGAAGGGCATGCCGAACGAGACCGTGAAGACCCTGTATACGGTCGAGAAGGACGGATTCCACATCGAGGAGTTCTGCCACGTCGGGCAATGGGGCACGCACGTCGACCCGCCCGCACACTTTCACGCCGGGCTGCGTTCCGTCGACCAGATCGACCCAAAGGAAATGCTGATGCCGCTGGTCGTCATCGACGTGCACGCGAAGGTCGCCGCCAATCCGGACTACGTGTTGACGGTCGGCGATGTCCAGGACTGGGAGTCGCGCCATGGACGCATCCCCGCCGGCGCCTTCGTCGCGATGCGCACCGACTGGGCGAAGCGCTGGCCGGACAACGCCGCGCTGGCCAACAAGGATGCCAAAGGCATCGATCATTACCCGGGCTGGAGCATGCCGGTGTTGAAGCTTTTGTACGAGGACCGGCACATCACGGCCTCGGGGCATGAAACGACGGACACGGATCCGGGCGCCGCGACCAGCAAGGACGATTACTCGCTGGAGTCCTACATCCTCGGGCTCAACCATTACCAGATCGAGCTGCTTGCCAATCTCGATCAGGTGCCCGAGGCCGGTGCGGTCGTGATGGTCAGTTTTCCGAAACCGGTCGACGGCTCGGGATTTCCGGCGCGCGTCGTCGCGATCGTGCCATGAGCGCGCCCATCCAGTATGCCGACCCGCAAGACCGACTGGATCAACGACTTCTGGAAGGTGCTCGCGCACGACCCGCCGACGCTGCGGCGGCTGTGGGCGAACATCAAGCAGGTCATGTCGCCCGGCGCGCTGGACCCGCTGACCAAGGAACTGATCTATGTCGCCGTCAGCGTGACGAACGGCTGCCGCTACTGCATCGCCTCGCATGGCGCCGCGGCCCGGGCCAGGGGAATGACGCCGGCGCAGTACGCGGAGCTGCTCGCGGTCGTCGGCCTCGCGAATGAGACCAACTGCTATGCCACCGCGCTCGACGTGCCCGTCGATGAACGCTTTCGCGCCGGTGCGCCCGGAGACAGCCTGTGAGCAATACAACCGCCAACGCCACGCATCACCGCTGGGCCGACATACCCGCCGAACCGCTGAAGGGCGGCATCACGCGCCGGCTGATCACCGGCGAACGCATGATGATCGCGCATATCTACCTCGAGAAGGGCGACGACGTGCCGCTGCACTCGCACGACAACGAACAGATCACCTATGTGCTGCAGGGCGCGCTGCATTTCTGGCTGGGCGCCGACGGCGAGCGGGAGATCACCGTGCGCACCGGCGAGGTGCTCGTGATCCCGTCGAAATTGCCGCACCGCGCGCTCGCGCTCGAGGACACGCTCGACGTCGACGTGTTCAATCCGCCGCGCCAGGACTGGCTTGCGGGCACCGACGCCTACCTGCGCGCTGGAAGCTGAGGAGGCCGTCCATGAGCATCGCTGCATATCGCGTCGCGCCAGGCACGCTCGCCGCAATCGGCGGCTTCACGCCGCCGGAGAAACTGGGCTTCGGCAATGTCGCCGCACCGGTGATGTTCGGCGCCGATTTCGCCGACGGCCGCTGGAGTGACGGCGAGCTCCGGCCCTACGGACCGATCGAGATCATGCCCGGCGCGCGGGCGCTGCAGTATGCGGAACTCGTGTTCGAGGGCCTGAAGGCCTATTGCGTCGGCGCGGCGCCGTGGCCGAACCTGTTCAGGCCCGGCGAGAACTGGCGGCGCATGGCCCGCTCCGCCGAGCGCCTGACGATGCAGCCGGTGCCAGAGGACCTGTTCCTGCAGGGCCTGGATGCCGTCGCCGGCGCCTGCCATCCGCTGATACCGCGGCGCGGCGGCCAGTCGCTGTACCTGCGTCCGTTCCTTTTCGGCACCGAGGCGAACTACCAGCTGCGCAACTCGGCGACCTATCGCTTCATGGTCATCGCGAGCCCGGTCGAGATCTATTCGAGCGGACCGATGCGCGTCGCCGTCGAGGGCAGCGATGTGCGCGCCGCCGTCGGCGGGATCGGCACGGCGAAGGCATCGGGCAACTATGCGGCGGCGCTGCGCGCCGCGACCACGTCGGCTGCGCGCGGCTACCCGATGACGCTGTGGCTCGATGCGCACGAGCATCGCTGGCTGCAGGAGTTGTCGGGCATGAACATTTTCGCGGTGATCGGCGGCGAACTGCATACCCCGGCGCTGGACGGCGCGATACTGGCGGGAATCACCCGCGACTCGCTGCTGGTGCTCGCCCGGCATCTGGGCATCCCGGTCCACGAACGGCGCATCGCGCTCGACGAACTGCTGGCGCAGCTCGCGAGCGGCGAATGCACCGAGCTGTTCGCATGCGGCACCGCGGCCATCGTCAGCCCGATCGGCGTGCTCGCCGACGTGCAGGGACGGGAACACCAGCCGCGGCGCGTCGATGATGTCGCCGCGCGGTTGCGCGAGGCGCTGCTCGCGATCCAGGAGCGCCGTGCACCGGATCCATTCGGCTGGACCCGCGACGTCGCGCCCTTCGAGCCCGGTGCAGTAGCGCCGCCCGGCAAGGCTGGGCGAGGCGGCGCGCCATGGCATGCGCACATCTATTTCCAGCCGCACCAGCGCGAGCGGGCGCTGGGCCTGCAGGCGCGCCTGTCCGGCCTCAGCAGCACCGGCGCTGCGCCGCAGCTGCTGTTCATCGGTGCGCTGCGCGATCACAAGGTTGGCCCGCACCCGGTCCCGCAGTTCGAGGTCCATTTCACGCAGGAGCTGGTGCCGATGATCAGGGCGCTGGCGACCGAAGCGGGGCTGACGACGCTCGTGCATCCGCTGACCGCCGACGACCTGGCCGACCATACGACGCTCGGCCACTGGATCGGCACGCCGCTCGAGCTCGACCTCAGCGTACTCGACCCACCCGGCACGAATCAGGGGTTCGCACGCTTCGGCCGGACCGATTTCTGATCCTCGCTGCGGGCGGCGTCCGCCTGTTTGCATGGATTTGCCGGCCGCAGGGAACCCGACTAGAATCGAACGCGTAGCGGGCGTCGTATAATGGTAATACCCAAGCTTCCCAAGCTTGAGCCGTGGGTTCGATTCCCATCGCCCGCTCCAGTCTCCCGCCAAGGCTGTCCAACGCTAGCCAAGATCGCGTCGCCCCTGACCGTTGTTCAACAATGATTGCGGTCGGCCTATTTCATAGGCCAAAAACCAGTCATCCGGACTCCCGGACTGGCCGCCAGGTATCTGCCGCTCGACTGGGCACGATATGACCCCGGTAATGCACCTTACGCGGAGCGCCGAATGCGCTTGCGCCACGCAGGTTGATCTGCTAGGTTACATGTAACCACCGGGAGTAAAGCGATGCTCACCAAAGCGCGTTCGTCGAGGGATAAGGTGCGATTACATCGCGAGCGCCTGCGCGCGCAGGGGTTGCGGCCGGTTCAGATATGGGTGCCGGATGTCCATGCGCGCTCCTTCGCGCGCACCGCAAGCCAGCAGTCCAAGGCCGTGGCTAACAGCAACCGGGCGAAGGGCGATCAGGGATTCATTGACGCCATTTCCGATTGCGCTGCCGAATGAAGCGTGGTGAGGTTTGGACTGTGTCGGGCGGTGGCCCGTACGCCGGTAAGCCTCGCCCTGCGGTGATCGTGCAGGAGGATCGCTTTGACGCTACGAACTCCATAACGCTTTGCGTATTTACCTCCGACCCGACAGAGGCACCGCTGCTGCGTATGCTGATCGAGCCAACCGATCGCAACGGTCTTTCGAGCGCATCCCGTTTGATGATCGACAAGGTCACCACTGTCCCGAAGGCGCGACTCGGCAAGCGAATTGGAAAGCTCAACGATGAGGATGTCGTCCGGTTGAATCGAGCGCTGACCGTGTTTCTCGGCCTTGCACGATGATTGACACCTGGAGTCCCGGGGGCGGCAGTCGGCCGTCCCCGGTCCTGGCCTACGTAGGGCTGGTTGCCGCGAAGCAGTCCTTCGCAACTTGGGGTAGGCTGCTGGTTTTGCAACCTGAACCCTGCGTATGGGCGATGGCGACGAACGAGAACATCCTGAGGGATGTTCCCTGACGAGGACACCGTGACCGACTCGGGCAAGGCAGTATTCCTGAGCTATGCCTCGCAGGACGCTGAGGCTGCCAGGCGCATCTGCGACGCGCTGCGGGCGGCGATGGAGAGAGCATCCGAGGGGATCGGCGAGATCCTCGTTCTCTCCGGCGACGCGCCGCTCGTCCAGTCGGATCTGCTGGCGGACCTGATCGACACGCGCCGGGCCCGCAACGCGGCCGT
>JBBIKV010000145.1:0-4786 GCA_037445285.1 Nevskiaceae bacterium
CTAGCATGCGGGCCACCTCGTCGATGCGCTCGTCTTGATCGAGTGTCCGCACCGTCGTCCGGGTGACTTCGCCGTTGGTCTGCTTGGTGACCCGGAACTGGCTGTGGGCCTGCGAGGCAACCTGGCCGAGATGCGTGACGCACAGCACCTGGGCCTCGCGGCCGAGCTCGCGCAGCTGGCGCCCCACGATCTCGGCAATGCCGCCGCCGATGCCCGAGTCGACCTCATCGAACACCCTGCACAGCGCCGAACCGCTCGCGGCCGCCACCTGGACGGCCAGGCTGATGCGCGACAACTCGCCGCCGGAGGCGACTTTCGCGAGGCTCTTCAAGGGTTGTCCGGGGTTCGCGCTCACCAGAAACTCGATGTCGTCGATGCCGTGCGGGCCGGACTCGCCGGCGATCGGCTCGACGCGCACCGCAAAGCGGCCGCCCTTCATGCCGAGCACCTGCATCAGGCGGGTGATGTGGTCGCCCAGCACGGCCGCCGCCCGCCGCCGCGCCTCGGTCAGCCGCTCCGCCGCCGCGCGGTAGGCCGCGTCGAGCCGGGCGCGCTGCCGCTCGAGTTCGGCCAGACTGGTCTCGGCACGGTCGAGCGTCGCGACCTCCTCCTCGGTGCGGGCGAGCTGCGCCGGAAGTTCGAGCACGGTCGTGCGGTGTTTGCGCGCCAGGGCCTCGAGCGCTGCGGCGTGCCGTTCGATTTCTTCCTGGCGGCCGGGATCCACGTCGAGCCCGTCCAGATAACGACGCAGCGACTCGGCGGCCTCGTGGGTCAGGATCGTCGCTTCCCCGATCAGCTGCGCCGGCTGGGCGAGTTGCGGATCGGTGTCGCCCACGGATCGCAGGGCGGCCGACGCCCTGGCCAATTGGTCATGGGCGCTGTCGGCGTCGGCGTCGTAGATCGCTGTCAGTGCGGTGCGGGCCGCGGCGCCCAGGCGGCCGCGCCCGGATATGCGCTTCTGCTCGACGAACAGCTCCTCGATCACCGCCGCCGTGGTGACCTCGGCACGCAGTTCGGTCAGCTGGTAGCGCAGCAGATCCAGCCGCGACTCGCGATTGGCGGCCGCCGCCTGCAGGGTGTCGTGCTCGTCCCGGCAGGCGCGCGCGGCCGCAGAGACCTCCGCCACCGTTTGGGCGAGCGCGGGATCGTCCAGGTGTTCATCGAGCATCCGGCGCTGGGCGGCGCGTTTCACCAGATGCTGGAATTCCTGCTGTCCATGGATTTCGATGAGAAATTCGGCAAAATCCCGCAGCTGCTGCAGGGGCACCAGCTGACCGTTCACATACGCCCGGGAACGGCCGTCCTGTCCGATCACGCGGCGCACGGCGACTTCCCCGTCATGGTCGATGGCCTGTGCGTCGAGCCACGCCCGGGCCGCGTCGGGCAGGGAGCTGAAGCCGGCCGCCACCTCGGCGCGTTCGGCGCCATGGCGCACGACGTCGCCGCTGGCCCGGCCGCCGGCGATGAGCAGCAGGGCATCGACCACGATGGATTTTCCCGCCCCGGTCTCGCCGGTCAGTGCGGTGAGACCGGGACCGAAGTCGAGCTCCGCCTGGTCGACGATGACGAGATTCCGAAGTTGCAGGTGCGTCAACATGCCAGGTCTCCGGCCTATTCGGCGCCGTTGCCGTAGCCGCCGCGGCCCCAATGAAGCTTGGAGCGCAGCAGCCGGTAATAGTCATAGCCCGGGGGATGCAGAAGGGTGATCCGGGTTGCGGCGCCCTCCACGATGAGCATGCCGTCCTCCTCCAGATCCCCGATGGGGGTGCCGTCGCACGTCACCTGGGCTCTCGAGCCCGGCCGGTCGGCCAGGCGCAGTTGGATCGTGCTGCCGGCCCGCACCACGATCGGCCGGTCGCTCAACGTGTGGGGGCAAATCGGCGCCAACACCCAGACGTCCAGATTCGGCTCGACGATCGGGCCGCCGCACGACAGGGCGTAGGCGGTCGAACCGGTGGCGGTGGCGATGACCAGGCCGTCACCGTTGTGCGAGTTCACGAAGCGGCCGTTGATGGTCGTTTCAAAGTCCATGGTTCGGCCGGTCTCCCACTTGTTGACGACCACGTCGTTCAAGGCCAGGGCGTGAACCGCGGCGGCTCCCGGGCGCTCCAGGCGCGCGGCCAGCAGGGAGCGCCGGTCCTCCGTGAAGCGCCCGGCAAGCACCGTGTCGATGTCCTCCAGCATGGAGTTGGGGCTGACGTCGGTGAGAAACCCGAGGCGTCCACGGTTGACCCCGAGCAGGGGCACCGGATTGCCGGCGACCAGCCGCGCGGCGTAGAGCAGAGTGCCGTCGCCGCCGATGGCGACGATCAAGTCCGCCCGCGTCGCGAACGCCTGTTCGGGACAGGCCGCCACCGAACCGGCGGGGAAGGCGAGGTCGATGCCGGGATCGACCAAGGCGCACAACCCGCGCGAATGGAAGTGCGCGGCGAGGCTCAGCATGCACTCGGCGACGCGCAGATCCTTGGCGTTGCCGACCAGGGCGATGGTGTCGAAAGTATGAGACATAAATCCAGAAGTCCTTGTAGCACGATCGCCGCCACCCAAGGGTAGCGGCAAAACGGGGCCATTGGGGGCGATTCCGCGGACTTGACTTCGTCCGGATGCGCTAGGTAGCTTCAACGTGTTATATGCGTACTATGACAGAAGGCACCGAAGACGGCCTCAACGAGCGCGCCCAACTGCTGCTCAAGGCGCTGATCGAGAGTTATATCCGCGACGGACAGCCGGTCGGCTCGCGGACCCTCTCGCGGGATTCGGGCCTCAGCTTGTCGTCGGCCACCATACGCAACGTCATGGCCGACCTGGAGGATCTCGGGTTCGTCGCGTCCCCGCATACCTCCGCCGGCCGCGTCCCGACCGACAAGGGGTACCGTTTCTTCGTCGACACGCTGCTGAAGTTGAAGCCGCTGCATCATGAAGAGGTGGAGGAGATCGAGCGGCGCCTCGGGACCGACTCGCTGAACGGCCGGTCCCTGGTGCAGACGGTCTCGCAGATGCTCTCGAGCGTCACGCACATGGCCGGTGTGGTCACGCTGCCGAATCCAAATTACGTCGCCCTGTCGCAGATCGAGTTCGTCGGTCTGTCGGAAAACCGGGCGCTGGCGATCATGGTCATGGACAACCGGGAAGTGCAGAACCGGGTGGTTCAGCTCGACCGGCATTACTCGGGCGAGGAACTGCGCCGCGCGGCCAACTACTTGAACGAGGCGTTCGCCGGACGCTCGCTGCCCGACGTGCGGGCACAGCTGGTGCGCCAGCTGAACGAAACCCGCCAGCACATGAACCAATTGATGCTCGACGCGATCCAGGTCGCTCAGAAGGTGTTCGATGCACCGGCGGACGAGCGCATGGAATACGTGATTGCGGGGGAAACCAATCTGATGGGTTTCGCCGAGTTGTCGAACGTCGACCGGCTGCGCCGTCTGTTCGAGGCGTTCAACGAAAAGCACGACATTTTGCAGCTCCTCGACAGCTGTCTGCGGGCCGATGGAATCCAGATTTTCATCGGCCAGGAGTCCGGGTACCGGATCCTGGACGACATCAGCGTGGTGACGGCCCCCTACATGCTGGACAACAAGGTGGTCGGGGTGCTCGGCATCATCGGACCGACCCGCATGGCCTACGAGCGGGTCATCCCCATCGTCGACGTCACCGCGAAACTGCTCGGTTCGGCCTTGAACGCGCGCAAATAGCCCCCAGTTCGACCACTTCGAGCGGTATTTACAGCCGCCATTCTTCGAGGGCCATGCAACGTGAACGAGACCAACCAGTCCCAGGGCGCCGCCGCCCCGGAACCCAGCCCCGCCGCACCGGATACCGCGTTGGCCGCGGCGGAGGCGAAGGCACAAGAGAACTGGAACAGCTACCTGCGATCGGTGGCCGAGTTCGACAACTTTCGCAAACGGACCGAGCGCGAGATCGACAATGCGCGCAAATTCGCCGTCGAGCGTTTTGCCCAGGATCTGGTCTCGGTCGGCGACGCGCTGGAGGCGGGGATCACGGCGGGAGCCGCCAATCCCGGTCCGGTCCTGCTCGAGGGCGCCCAGGCGACCCTGCGCCAGCTGCAAAAGGCCTTCGAGAAGGCGGGCATCAAGATCATCGACCCGGCCGGCCAGCTCTTCGATCCCGCCTGGCACGAGGCCATGGTGGCCCAGGAGAGCCTGGACAAGCCCGTCAACACTGTGCTGACCGTCATCCAGAAGGGGTACTCGTTGAACGGCCGCCTGCTGCGTCCGGCCCGGGTCATCGTCAGCAAATCGCCCGGGGATGCCAATTGAAATTGCCGGGGTCCCCCCCCACGTAGCGGTCACGAGTTTGAATTATTTAGAGGGTTTTCACTATGGGTAAAATGATTGGCATCGATCTGGGCACGACGAATTCCTGCGTCGCCATCATGGAGGGCGGCAAACCCAAGGTCATCGAGAACAGCGAAGGCGACCGCACGACGCCGTCCATCGTTGCCTTCACCAAGGATGGCGAGGTGCTGGTGGGACAGTCCGCCAAGCGTCAGGCCGTCACCAACCCCGGGAACACCGTCGCGGCGGTCAAGCGCCTGATCGGCCGAAAATTCACGGACGACGTCGTCAAGAAGGACGTCAGCATGGTCTCCTACAAGATCGTCAAGGCCGACAACGGCGACGCCTGGGTGGAGGTGCAGGGCAAGAAGATGGCACCCCCCGAGGTGTCGGCGCGCGTCCTCATGAAGATGAAAAAGACCGCCGAGGACTATCTCGGTGAGCCGGTGACCGAGGCGGTCATCACGGTGCCCGCGTATTTCAACGAT
>JBBIKV010000146.1:0-4764 GCA_037445285.1 Nevskiaceae bacterium
TTGCGCGGCTCGGCGTACGGGTGCGGGACGTCGGGCTCATGCTGTACACGTCCGGCACCACCGCGAACCCCAAGGGCTGCCTCATCACCCACGAGGCCCAGGTGCGCAACTCGATCGCGCTCGGCCGCCACCGCTACCGCCTCACTCACGAGGACCGCTTCTGGTCGCCGCTGCCGATGTTCCACATCGCCGCCGTGCTGCCGATGCTGGCCATCTTCGATGTCGGCGGCACATATTTGACGATGAGTTACTTCGATGCCGGAGTCGCTCTGGAAATGCTCGAGCGCTACGAGGTGACGGCCACCTACCCCTGCTTCGTCACGATCATGCAGGGATTGATCTATCACCCGAACTTTCCGGGCACGAATCTCGGGCGCGTCCGCCTCATGAACTCGAACTTCGCGGTGCAGCCCCCTGCCGTCGCGGAGTCGATCATGCGTGCCATGCCGCAGGCGGTGCAGGTCGGAAGCTTCGGCATGACGGAGACGGCGGGCACCGTGTGCACCGGTTCGCCCGACGACGCCGAGTTTCTGCGCATCAGCCGTCTCGGCAGGCCCCTGCCAGGTCTGGAGGTGCGCATCGTCATGCCGCAGTCCGGCGACGAAGCCCCGCCGGGGATCCATGGAGAAGTGCTCGTCCGGGGCTACAGCCTGCTCGAGGGGTATCACAAGGACCCGGAAAAGACCGCGCAGGCGCTGGATGCCGACGGATGGTTCCACACGGGCGACATTGGGTCACTCGATGAACACGGCGCGATCATGTTTCACGGCCGATACAAGGACATGCTCAAAGTCGGCGGGGAGAACGTGGCTGCCGCCGAGATCGAGGCATTGCTCAGCCGGCATCCGGCCGTGAAGCTGGCACAAGTCGTCGGTATTCCGGATGCCAAATACTCCGAAGTGCCCGCCGCATTCGTGGAATTGAATCCCGGCAAGAGCGTCACCGAGGCGGAACTCATCAAATTCTGCAAAGGAGAGGTCGCGGCATTCAAGGTGCCGCGAGTCGTGCGCTTCGTGGACGACTGGCCGATGTCCTCGAGCAAGATCCAGAAATTCCGGTTGCGCAGTCAGCTGGTCACGGAACTGGGACTGTCGTAGGGGACGCCGTGACCGCCGCCACACCGCGTTTCGGACCCATCGTGCAGAACGCTTTCGTGGTGCGCGATTTGCAGGCGGCTGTGGACCACTGGTCGGGAACCCTGGGCGTCGGCCCGTTTTACGCCATCGAACACATTGCGTTCGGTGCCGTCCAGTTTCGCGGCGCGCCGCTCCGTCTCGACCTGTCGGTCGCGATCGCCCAATGGGGCGAGATCCAGATCGAATTGATCGTGCAGCACGACGCGAGCCCGTCGATCTACACGGAATTTGCCGCCCGCCACGGCGAGGGACTGCAGCACGTCGGCGTCATGACCGATTCCGTCGAGCGGCATCTGGAACGCCTGCGACCCTGCGGTATCGAACCCGTCCAATGGGGTGAAACGGCCGCCGGCATGCGCTTCGCCTACGTGAACACCGATGCCCATCCGGGCGCCATGGTTGAACTGATCGAAACGGGACCCGCGGTCGGGGCTTTCTTCGCGATGGTGCGCAAGGGTGCCGGCGAGTGGGATGGCACGCGGCCGCTGCGGCGGCTGACCTGACGGATCGCTCCACCGGCCGCCACCGCGCAGTCCTCCCGACGTGATGTTCAATTCGCTCAATCCCGTGCAAATCGCGTACCACGTGCCCGACCCCGAGGCGGCCGCCCGTCAATTCGCCCGCAGCTTCGGTTGGGGACCGTTTTTTCTGTTCGAACACATACCGCTGTCGAGCTGTCGATACCGCGGGATGACGGCGGACTTCGATCACAGCTCGGCTTACGGGCAGGCGGGCGAGATCATGATCGAGCTCATCTCGCAGCATGACGACAACCCTTCGGTGCTGCGCGACCTGTTTGCGCGCGAGGTCGTTGGAATTCACCATGTCGCGCACTTCGTACCGGACCTGCCGGAGGCGTTGAATCGGGTGCTCGAGGCCGGCGTGGCGATCGCCCTCGACGCCTGCACCGCCACCGGCACGCGCTTCGCCATGATCGATACGGTGTCCCAACTCGGCCACATGATCGAACTCTATGAGGGCGCCGGCGATTTGCTCAAATTTTATCGCTACGTTCGCCGGGCCGCCGAAGGTTGGAGCGGCGACCAGCCGCTGCGCCGGATGACCCTCCCGGTCGGATGAGGCAGGCCGGGCCTTTCATCTTGGGGGACAATACCATGGCACGACTGGACGGCAAGGTCGCGGTGATACTGGGCGCCGCAGGCGAGGGGAACATGGGCCAAACCATTGCCCGCCGTTTCGCCGGCGAAGGTGCTCACGTCATCGTGGCGGGTCGCAAGGAACAGCCTCTGCGCACGCTGGCACGGCTGCTGGCGGGCGACCACCATGTCTGCGACGTCACGCGAAGTGAGGACGTCGCGGCCCTCGCCCATTTTGCCGCACAGCGCACCGGAAGGATCGATGTCGCCGTCAACTGCACGGGATGGGCACCGATGACCAAGTTGCTCGAAGTCGGGGAGGAGGAACTCGACAAGCTCAGTGCGCTGCAATTCAAGGGAGTCTATTTCTTCCTGCAGAACATGGTCGCTCAAATGTCCGCCGGCGGCGGCGGATCCATCATCCAAATGTCGTCCGCCTCCGCGTACGCCCTCCTCTACAACCACGCGGCATACATCGCAACGAAGTCCGCCGGCGATGCGCTGGTGCGATGCTTCGCGAATGAGTTCGGCGGCAATGGCATTCGGGTGAACTCGATTGCACCGGGCCTCACCGGCAGCCCGATGACGGCGCACGAGATGGCGTTGCCAGGTCTGCAGGAGGCGTTCATCAAGGAATATCCGCTGGGCCGCATCGGCACCGCGGAGGACATCGCCAATGCCGCCCTGTGGCTGGCCTCCGACGAGAGCTTCGTCACCGGGCAGGTGCTGCAGGTGAACGGCGGGTTGACCCTGCGAAGAAATCCCACGCCGAGAGAGATCAATGCCAGCATGAGAGCCGCGGCCGCCGCCGGCCCGAAAAACAGTCAGACTTGATTGTTTTTGGGCGGCCGGGTGGTAGTATCGTTCACGGCGTACCGGACAAGCGGTCGCGCCAACTGCACCAAGACGGAGTCACCTATGTCGGTCAACTACAAAGTCGAATGGCCCATGAACCTCGGTGCACCCGCCGACTCTCTGGAGGCGAAGCAGCCCGTGGTGGACAATGGCCTCGACGTGCCGCACCCCGCCCGCTACTCCTCCATGGAGTACATGCAAAAGGAATGGGAACTGCTTTGGCCCCGAGTTTGGCTGCTGGCGGGCGTGACTCCCGATATTCCTGAAACGGGCGACTACTCGGTTTTCGGGATCGGTCACGAGGAGTTTCTGCTCGTCCGCCAGGACGATGCGTCGATCAAGGCCTTCTTCAACGTGTGTCCCCACAGAGGCAACCGCATCGCGCTCAACGACAGCGGCAGCGTTGCGCGTTTCACGTGCGCATTCCACGGCTGGCAATTCGCCTGTCACGGCGGATTGGAGCACATCACCGACGAGGCGACCTTCGATCCGCGTCTCATCGCGCACCGGCCGGGCCTGAACGAGGTGCGCTGCGGGACCATCGGCGGCCTAATCTTCATCAACATCGACGGCAAGGCGCCCCCGCTCCGCGAATGGATCGGTCTGCCGCCCGGCTACATCGAGAACTACGAGATCGACAAGATGCACGTCGTGCGCCACGTGCGCAGTGAGTGGCGTGCCAACTGGAAGACCGGCGTCGACGCCTTCTACGAAACGTACCACCTGCCGCATATCCATCCGCAGACGCAGGGCGTGATGGAGGACTTCAGCCAGATCGACCTGTACCCGAACGGCTTCAGCCGCATGATCGTTCCCATCGGGGTCAAATCCCACCGCGTGCGCGATCAGGAGGCGATCGACCCTTACCAGCAATTCATGATGCGCGAGGCCGGCATCGATCCCAACGGGTTCGCAGGTTCGGCCCGCGACGTGCGCACCGCGATTCAAGAGGCGAAGCGCGCGCGGGGCAGGCGCTTCGGATTGGCCTACTACGACAAGCTCTCGGACGCCCAGCTCACCGACAGCTGGGCAACGGGCTACTTCCCCAACGTTCAGATCGGCATGCACCCGGAGGGCGTTTTCATCATGCGCTTTCTACCGCATCCCACCGATCCCGAGCGCTTCTACTACGACAATATGACGATGTTCCGCCATGTCGAAGACCCCGGTTATACGGTGCCCGGGTGGATGGGCCTGCCAGCGGGGATGGATGTGACCGGAGCTACCCGGCCGGCGATCGAGAAAATTCCGGTGGATGTGGCCCCCAATCTCGGTGAGGTCCTCGATCAGGATGTGGAGTTGGTCGCGGCCGTCCAACGGGGGTCGAAATCCCGAGGCTTCCGCGGGCCGCTCTGGTCGGATCAGGAACAGCGCGTACGGCATTTTCACCGGGAGCTCGATCGCTACATCAACCGGGAAAAGTGATCCTTGGGTCGGCCCGGCCCAGGCGCCCGCTCGACGACGGGTCGGCGATCGTGCCGACCGTCCGTGTCACACCCCGAAACTGATGTCCCCGCTCATGCGTACGGTGCCGGTCAGCGGCGTGAGGGTGATCGTTCCCGGTTCCGCCCTCGGGATGCAGAAGAACACTTCGCCGGGCTCCGAATGCAGCAGGTAGTCTTCCTGCACCGCTCCGCAGTGAGGACAATGATTCGCGAAGTAACCGGGGTCGGAAC
>JBBIKV010000147.1:0-4634 GCA_037445285.1 Nevskiaceae bacterium
GAATCGCCAACACCACCATCAGCATTCCCCATCCGTATACGGCGGAGTTTGCCCGGATGTGGATTTCGACGCATGGGGCATCGTGGGCGGAAGGACACGCCTTGCACTGGGGTGTCCACAGAATCGACGATGATCGGCTGGCCGGCTACGCGGGGTTGAGCCGGATCGATGCGCAGCGCCGCCAGGCGGAAATGAGATTTTGGGTGGGCTGCGGCGTCCAGAAACACAGCGATGCCACCGAATGCGCGCAGACGGTCGTGGATTTTGCCTGGAGCCGGCTCAAGATGTGGCGGATCTATGCCCTGCAGCTCGCCCGTCACCCGCTCGCGGGGCGGGTGCTGTCGGGACTCGGCATGCAGCCGGATGGCCTGGTGCGAAAGCGGATACAGCCGGAAGGTCAGGTCGAGGATGTCGTCTGTTGGTCTCTCGTGAACGACCGGTGATCCTTCGCGGGAATGTCACGATGAACCCCCGGTTCGTGCAGTTGAGACAGCGCCGGTACTTCCGGATTGCCGCGGCCCTCGCGTTCGTTCTCGCGATCGGCGTGCTGGCGGCGTGCAGGACGCCCTCCGGTCAGGGTAATCCGCGGGCTCCGGCCGTGATGGCGGTCTCCAATCCCCGCACGCCGCGATAATTGGCGCCTGTGAGGTCCGCGTCGGTCAGGTTGGCATGCGACAGGTCGGCGTCGATCAGGACGGCGTTGCGCAGGTCGGCCCCCGTGAGGTTCACGCCGACGAGGGATGAACCGCTAAAGTCCGCCCGCTGGAGCCGGGTGCGCGCCATGACCGCGCCGTCGAACACGGAAAAGCTGAGATCGGCCCGGGAGAAATCCGAATCGGAAAAATTCGCCCCGGAAGCGTTCGCGTTGACGATGGTGGTCCGCATCAGTCCCATCGACTGATTCTTCATGTCGGCCGCCGCGTTCATCCGCGAGAGATCGGCATGTTGCAGATCGGTCCGGCGCAAGTCGCCGATGAGCCGTGAGCCGGACAGGTTCGCGCCGTGCAGGATGCCCCCGGCCAGCTGTACCGAGAACAGGGTGGCGTCGCGCACCGCGGCGTTCGACAAATCGGCAGCCTCGAGGAACGCCACCGTCAAATTGACGTGGTCCAGATTCGCACGCCGCAGCGTCGCCCGGTTCAGCACCGACGCGGACAGGTTCGCGCCGCGAAAGTCGACTCCGTCCAGATCCAGATCCGAGAAGTTCTTGCCCGCAAGGTCCGTCGCGGTGTGCGCGGCGGTTGCCGAGATCCTGCCGAGCACGATCTTTCGAGTCATGCGCTCGTAACCTTCCCACTCCGCGGCGGCGGAGTGCGCGAGCACGACCGCCAGCGCCGCTGCGGCGATCAGCCTTGATGCGATTCCAGTCATGGTCGACGGTACTCCGGGGAGAGTGACGGACGCCGCGGCTCGCGAACCCGCGCGTGCCGGGTCGAGTATAGTGCGTTCAACGCCAGGAGAATGCTCGTTGATCGCCACCCCCGTGCCGCCTGCACCGTCGGACCTCACCCAGGAGTCCGTTGAAGCGACCCTCGCGCGGCTCGCGGTGGATCCGGACGCCGGCCTGTCGCGGGCGGAGGTGGATGCCCGGAGGCGGACGTACGGCGACAACGAGGTGGCGGAGCGGCGCGCCCATCCGGTGCGTCAATTCCTGGGAAAATTCTGGGGCATCTCCGCCTGGATGCTCGAGCTCATCATGATCCTGTCGATCGCACTCGGGAAGGTTGCGGACTTCGCCGTCGTAGGAACGCTGCTTATCGTCAATGCGATTCTGGGGTTTACCCAGGAGCACCGGGCGGCCGGGGTGGTCGCGGCCCTGAGGCGCCGGCTGCAAGTCATCGCCCGCACGCGCCGCGACGCTGCGTGGGGGATGATCGCCGCCCGGGAACTGGTCCCGGGCGACATCGTCCGCCTGCGGCCGGGAGACATCGTTCCGGCCGACCTGCGGCTGCTCGTCGGGTCGCTCACCGTCGACCAGTCGGCGCTCACCGGGGAGTCCAAGGACGTCGACCGGGCCCCCGGCGAAGTTCTGTCCTCCGGATCGCTGGTGCGCAGCGGCGAAGGCAATGGCGTCGTGCTCCTGACGGGCGCCAGGACCCTGTTCGGCCGCACCACGGAGCTCGTCCAGGAGGCGCAGCCGAAGCTGCACATCGAGGCGGTGGTGGCCAGGGTGGTCCGCTGGCTCTTCGTGATCGTGGGGGCGGTGCTCGGCGTGGTCATGCTGCTGTCGCTGGTGCGCGGCGCCCCCCTCCTCGAGGTGATTCCCCTCATGCTGGTGCTGCTCATGAGCGCGGTGCCCGTGGCCCTGCCGGTCATGTTCACGGTCGCCATGGCGGTGGGGTCCAAGGAGCTGGCGCAGCGCGGAGTCCTGGTCACGCGCTTGAGCGCCGCCGAGGATGCCGCGACGATGAGCGTGCTGTGCGTGGACAAGACGGGGACGCTCACCCTGAATCAGCTGGCCGTCACCGGCGTCGTCCCCTACGGTCAGGCAACCGAGGCGGATGTGCTGCGCGCCGGGGCGCTGGCTTCCCAGGAGGCCAACCAGGATCCGATCGATCTGGCCTTCCTCGCCGCGGCGCGGGCGCAGGACGTGTTCCACGATGCGCCTGCGGCGACCGTGGTCTCGTTCGCGCCGTTCGATGCGAAGAATCGACGCACGGAAGCCACGGTGGAGCAGGGAGGGGTGCGGCTCCGGCTGCTCAAAGGCGCGGTGCGCACGATCGCCGAAGCCTGCGGGCTTTCGCCGGCGGAGATCGCGGGGTTGGAACTGAAGGTCGGCGCCTCCGCCGCGCAGGGGGATCGGACGCTGGCGGTGGCGCGGGGCGTCGGCGCCGGGACGCCGACGCTGCTGGGATTGGTCTCGCTAAACGATCCCCCGCGGCCCGATGCCCGGCAGATGATCGCGGCGCTGCGCGACCTCGGTGTCAGCGTCAAGATGCTCACGGGGGATGCGCTCGCCGTCGCGCATCAGATCGGTCAAGGCCTGGGGTTGCCGAATATCCGGCGGGTGGCCGAACTCAGAGCCCGGCATCTGGAGGAGGGCGCCCCGCAAGCGGCGTTTTTGGCCGGGGTCGACGGTTTTGCGGAGGTCTACCCGGAGGACAAATTCCTCGTGGTGAAGCAGCTTCAGGCCGCCGGCGGGGTCATCGGCATGACGGGCGACGGGGTCAACGACGCGCCCGCGCTGCGGCAGGCCGAGGTCGGCATCGCGGTCAGCACGGCGACGGATGTCGCCAAGGGCGCCGCGAGCGTCGTGCTGACGGAGTCCGGCCTCACGAATATCGTCACGCTGATCCATCAGGGCCGGGCGATTTATCAGCGCATCCTCACCTGGATCGTGAACAAGATCAGCCGCACCATCTTGAAGGCGGGATTCGTCGCCGTGGCGTTCGTGGTGACCGGCCGGTTCGTCGTCTCGGCGTTCGCCATGCTGCTGCTCGTGTTCATGACGGATTTTGCCAAGATCGCGCTGTCCACCGATCATGTGCGTCCCTCACGTCAGCCGGAGACCTGGAACATCGGCGGGTTCGTGGTCGTGTCGATGGCGCTCGGCGTCGCGATGGTGGCCGAAACGCTGCTGTGCCTGTGGTTCGCCTGGCCCCGCTTCGGGCTGGCCGCCGACGATGACGCGCTGTCCACCTTCAGCTTTCTGCTGCTGCTCTACTTCGCGGTGTTTTCCGTGGTCTCCGCGCGCGAACGACGGGCGTTCTGGGCGACCCTGCCGAGCAGGACGTTGATGGCCGCACTGGCCGCCGATGCCCTGACCGGGACGATCCTCACCCGCCTGCACGTCCCGGGACTCTCGCCCCTGTTGTGGTGGCAGGTCGCGGGCCTGTTCGTCTACGCCATGGTCTCGTGCCTGGTGGTCAACGACGCACTGAAGGTCGCCCTCATCAAATGGCGTGTCCCGAGTTCGGTGGCCTAATCGACTTGGATTCCCCGGGTACGGCGCCGGCCGATCCAGCGGTCGACCGGTCGGCAATAGTCCTCAGCCAGCCGCACCGGTTCCAGGGCGCGCCGATCCATTGCAGCGCGGGGGCATGCCGGTTCACGAGCCACATGCAGCCTGCCGTGCCGAGCCCATAGACGGGGGGAGGGATCCGGGTGCGCAGCTTGGCTCGCCCATCGTCCTAGGGGTGGCTGCCGCGCCAGAGCATGTAGGCCGCCACCACGAAGATGAGTCCGGCAAAGACGCTGGTCAACCGGCCTCGCGTGCCCGCCAGGCGATGCGCCGTCCGGGTGCCGAGCAGGCTGCCCCCGAGGCCGCCGACGATGAATGCGGCGGCGAGCATCCAATCGACGAGACCCGAGAGCGCGTAGTTGAACGCGGTCGTGAGCCCGAAGGCGGTGACCGCGACGAGGGAGGTGCCGACGGCGTTAAGAATGGGCATGCCGGTCGAGCCGATGAGCCCGGGCACGATCAGGAATCCTCCGCCGATGCCGAAGAAACCGGAGAAACCCCCGGTGCCGAGTCCATAGGTCAGCACCTTGCCGACATTGCCGCGGTGACAGGTAGCACCCGGCACCCCGTCCTTGTGCCGGCCGCGCAGCATGAGGACGCCCACGAGAATCATGACCAGTGAAACAGGAACAGCAGCTTCTGCCCATCGAAATGCTTGCCGGCGGTGGAGCCC
>JBBIKV010000148.1:0-4598 GCA_037445285.1 Nevskiaceae bacterium
TCGTCGTCTTCGACCAGCAGGATTCGGGGAGGCATGGGGAGTGCGTCGGGCATGGTGGCGGGAGGTGAGGTCAGGCTTGGCTGGGTGCGAGTGCCGGCGGCAGGACTCTCTGCAGCGCGCGAACGAGGTCATCGCCACTGAAAGGTTTGTCGACCACGGTGAAGTTTGGCTGCGCACCACTGGCGTTGGACGGGAAGATCGCGCGGTTGCCCGTGAGGATGATGGCCGGCAGGTCCGCGCAGTGCGCCTGCACCTGGCGCACCAGCTCAAATCCGTTCAACCCCGGCATCGAAAAATCGGAGACGATCACATCGAACGCCGCCGGTGCCACCCGGAACGCCGCCAGCGCCCGCTGCGGATCGTCGAACACGGTCACCCGATAGCCCAATTGCTCAAGCCGCACGCGCGCAAACTGGCCGATCGACAGTTCGTCGTCCACCAGCAGCACGCGCTCGCCGCGACCCGGCGGGACCGGGGCCGGCGCGGTGGCGTCGGAGGCCTGGGTCTCGCAGACCGGCAGCAACACATGGAATGTGGTCCCCCGTCCGACGGCGCTTTCGACGGTGATGGCCCCGCGGTGCGCGACGACCATGCTCCGAACGATCGCCAGCCCGAGACCGGTGCCCTGACCGATGGGCTTCGTCGTAAAGAACGGCTCGAAGATGCGCCCGATCATCGCCGGCTCCATGCCGGGGCCGGTGTCGGCGATGGTCAGCCGCATGAACGGGCCCGGTGTGACATTGGAAAGACCGGCTGCGCCCGCCTCGTCCAGCTCGAAGTGTTCAACCGTCACGGCCAGGGTGCCGGCGCGATCGCCCATTGCCTGGATGGCGTTGGTGGTGAGATTGAGCACCACCTGGTGCAGCTGCACCGGATCCGCCCGTACGCGGCCCGCAGCGAGCCGCCGTTCGATCTTGATCGTCGCCGGCGTCGAGGCGCGGAGAAACTTGACCGTCTCGCCGACGACCGCACTGAGTTCCAGCGGCACCAGCGCGGCGTCACTCTGGCGGGAAAACGTCAGGATCTGCGCCACCAGGTCTTTCGCCCGCAATCCGGCCTTGCGAATCTCATCGAGCGCCTCGCCGCTCGAGACCGGGTCGCCAGGCGACATTTTGGCGATCTCGGCAAATCCGAGGATACCGGTCAGAATATTGTTGAAGTCATGGGCGATTCCGCCGGCGAGCACGCCGATGCCCTCCATCTTCTGGACCTGGTTGAGTTGCTGCTCGAGGGCGCAATGATGCTCCTGATTCCGGCGGATTTCGGTGATGTCGCGGATGACGACGTTGAGCACCGGCTCGCCGTCGACCACCATCCGGCGCATCGACATGATCCCGACGCGCCGCCCGCCGCGGCGAAAGGTCCACGTTGTTTCCAGTCCGGCAACCTCGCCGGTCTTCGCCAAACGTCGCACCACGCGGTCGCGTTCGCCGACACTGTCCCAGAAACCGAGTTCCGGCGTGGTGCGGCCGATCGCCTCGGCCCGCTGCCAACCGGTGAGCGTCTCGAAGGCCCGGTTGACATCGATGAGGCGGCCGTCGCGCAGGCTGGTGACGGCGCAAATGTCGGGCGAATTGTCGAAGATCGCCTGAAATTTCTGCTCCGTCTGCACGCGGCGTTCCTGTTCCGCCGTGAGCGAGCCGAGGTTGGATTCCGCCTGGTGCAGGGCGCGATTCATGTCGCCGAGGACGCAGCGCATCAGCAGTTGCAGGGCCACCAGGAGCCCGATGCTTATGATCAACACCCGCACCCACACCCCGGCCAGTCGGAAGTCGGTGTAGGCGGAGGCCGCCGCGGGCGAGAAGCCGCCGGCCGGCAGGTAGCCTTTGACCCACGCCCAACCGATCACGACATGAATTATGCACACGGCGGCCGACGCCAGCAGCCCGACTCGGGTGCCAAACAGCAGACCGGCCGAAGAGAGCAGCATGATCACGAAAAAGCACCAGTTGGGCGTGATGCCCAGGGTGACCTCGCTGCAAACCACAACGATCATCAGCGTTGCCGCAAACACGCCGTAACGCAGGAGGAAAGGCAGGCCGCGCAGGATCGCCGCGACCCACTGCAACAGCACCGCTGCCACCGCGATCCAATACACCGAGAAACTCAGGATCCGGCCCGGGTTGACGATCCCGACGAACGTCACGGCCACCGCACCCAAGACGGCAAACGACCAGGAATAAACGTCGAGCATCCGATAGCAGGTATCCAGTTGGACCAAGGCATGTCGGCCCCGCCAGCCTCGGTGCGGCGCGAACCATCGCTGGAGCCACGGCATGGTTGTGCGGTGGCCAGCCCCGCCAGCTGCGGAATGGATTTCGCTGCCGGAAGTTGTTTCCGATGATTCGGTCGTCAAGGCCGGCCTCCAGCCGGGTCGCACGGCGGCGGATTCGTCGGCGATTTTACGGCCGGGATGCATTCGGAAAACAAGGGCTGCAGTGCGCTGAGATTGTCCTTCACCACGTAGCCGGTGGCGCCGGCGATGGCGGCTGCGCGGCGCAGTTCGGGTTGGTCGAGGGCCGAGACCATCACCACCTTGACGGAAGGGCGGGAAGCACAGATCGCCCGCGTGGCGGCGAGGCCGCTCAGACCGGGCAACCGGAGGTCCATGGTGACGATGTCCGGCGTCAATTCGTCAACCAGACGCACCGCCTCCTCGCCCGACGCGCATTCGCGCACGGCCTCGGGTGGCAGGGCGGCGAGCTGGCGAATCATGGTCCGAACGCCAGCGTGGTCATCAACAATCAGGAGTTTCAACATGGGTGAATTGGTTGTCCTGATGCTACCAGAACGCGGGGCGCTGACCATTGGCAGACGCGCGTATATTGACCTAGGTAGCCCTCGCGATTTTCCTAGGTGGAAGTGCGTAGGTGCCGGTCACCGGCCGGCCCGGATTGAACGCCGCCTTTTCGCCAGCGCTACTCCCCGGGGCAAACTGCTCCGGGGATGCCGGATTGTCGCTCTCGCTCGGAACTACGCGCGGCTTGCACAGCCGGCGGTCGCAGACTGGCCGGGCGGCGCCCCCATCTCACTCGGGAAATTCCGCAGCAAGCCGCGGGGAATGTTTCAGCATTCAAAGCGACGAGCGGTGTTCGAGAGCGAATTGAATGAGGCTGTGGCTGCCGCGCAGGTTCAGCTTGGTGCAAATGTTGGCCCGGTGCGCCTCGACGGTGCGCTGGCTGACGAAAAGTTCCGCGGCGATCTGGCGACTGGTCTTTTTCTCCGCGACGAGCATGAGGATCCGCCGCTCCGCCTTGGTGAGATCGTCGAGCCCCGGCCGCCGGCTCGCCAGCACCTCAGCGCGACCGCGTCGCCGCACGAGATAACTGGAAATCGTGGGGCTCAGATAATGCTCGCCGCGCGCGACGGCCGCCAGGCTGTCGAGGATGTCCTGGACGGCGTTCTCCTTCAGCACGAAGCCGAGCACGCCGACATCGAGCACCCGGTTGAAGGTTTCCTCCTCTTTGTACATTGTCAGGATGACGATGCGCGTCGGCGACCGCTTGCTCTGCAACTGGCGGGCGACCTCGAGGCCCGACAAGCCGGGCAGGTTGACGTCGAGCACGGCCACGTCGGGTTTCTTCTGCTGGATCAGCTGCAGCGCGGCGAGACCGTCGCCAGCCTCGCCGACCAACTCAAACCGCCCGTCCGATTCCACCAGCTGGCGCAGCCCCTGGCGGAACAGGGGATGGTCGTCGACGATCAGCACTTTGGTGCGTCCGGTCACATTGATCGGAAGCATAACACCCCGGGGGGCGGACACGAGCGGGAACTTCCGGGCCGGCCCGCGGCCCGGGCGTCCGTTCAGGCTTCCTCCGGCACGGGGATCGTGACCTCGAGACGGGTGCCATGATCGGGGCCGGAATCGATCACCAGGCTGCCGCCCAGAAGCCGAACGCGCTCCGCAAGATTCCGGAGGCCGAAGCCACCTTCCTTGCCCGCCACCGGCGTCGGCGCCCCGGGCGTGAAACCGCGGCCATCGTCCGTGATCTCAAGGCGCACATGACGGACATCGCGTTCCAGGGTGATGTTCGCGTGGGTCGCGTGGGCGTGGCGCAGGATGTTGCTCAGACATTCCTGCACCACGCGGTAGAGGTTTGTGGCCGCTTCCGCGGCGAACAAATCGTCGACGGGGTCGAGTTTGCGCGTGAATGAGAATCCCGAGTTGCGCGCCGCGCTGTCGATCATGGCCTCCAGTGCGCGGGTGAGTCCGAGCTGGTCGAGCTGGTAGGGGCGCAAGTCGTGCGATATCTGGCGCACCTCCGTGATCGCCTGCGCGGCCATTTCCCGGATGCTCTCGAATTGCCAGCGCAGCTCGTCCGGGACCGCGGGGGACGTCAGGGCCAGCTGCGCACGGTTCCTGATGAGCAGAAGATTCTGGCCGAGGCTGTCGTGCAGCTCGCCGGCGATGCGGCGGCGCTCTGCCTCCTGTGAGACGATCAGGCGACGGGTGAAATCATCTCGCGCCACCCGCTCCCGCGCCATGGCCCGGGCGCTTTCGTTCTCGGCGTATTTGCGATCGGTGATGTCGTGCAGCGCCGAGACGATACAGTTCTGTCCCCCGAGGACGATGATTTCAGCGCTCAGCAGGTAGGTGA
>JBBIKV010000149.1:0-4514 GCA_037445285.1 Nevskiaceae bacterium
CCCGTCGAGCGTTCGGTTGCCTTCATCGCCTTCACCGGCGCGGAATCCGGCCTGCTCGGTTCGGCTTACTATGTGGACAATCCCATCCTGCCGCTGAGCGAAACGGTCGGCGTCCTGAATCTGGACCGCCTGCACCTGGGTGGCCCCACCCGCGACGTCATGATCGTCGGCGAGGGGAACTCGGAACTCGAGGACATGCTGCGCGACGCGGCGCTGTTGCAGGGTCGGGAGGTCCATCCGGATACGCATCCGGAACGGGGTGGTTACCTGCGGTCGGATCAATTCAGCTTCGCCCGAGCCGGTGTGCCGGGGTTGTACGCCAGGGCGGGCCTGGACGATTCCGCGCGCGGTCCCGCCTGGGGTCAGGCGCAAAGCGACGATTACCGGCTCCACCGTTATCACCAGACCGCCGACAAATATTCGGCGGACTGGGACCTGCGCGGGGCGCTCGACGATTTGACCCTCTACTACGAAGTCGGCAACCGACTGGCGCGGTCCGGCCGGTTCCCCCGGTGGTACCCGAACAGCGAGTTTCGCAGCGGCCACGGCCCCTGGGCGGTCGCGCCCGGCAGTTGACGGACCGCGGCCCGCGATGGGCGGAGGTCGGCGTCAGCGCTTGCCGACCCGGGCCCAATTCTTCGATCGATCGAAGCTGCCCGAGGTGTTGTACGGATCTGAACTGCGCGTTCCGCCCGTGGCGGCGGGCGGCACCGGTTCCAGCGACAGTTCGCGCCGGGTCCGGGTGGGCGCCACGGGCCGTGAGTCCGGGCCGTTCGCCGGGTTTCGATCCTTCGAAAGCTTGACGTCGTTGCTCATCGGTCGCCCCTCGCGGTCATTGCACGGGGGCATGTTCCCAAATGGCGACAGGTCGAGTGTGGCGGAACTTGGGATTTGTGACGGGCTTCAAGCCGCAGTTGACTTAACCCGGCCGGCCGCATCGTGGCGCCGTTCGCACGATTTCAGCGCGCGGCCAGCGCCGTGGCGATGTGCCGTTCGAACGGCACACTGCGATTGCGTCCGCGCAATTTCGCGGTGTAGAGCGCCTGATCGGCGGCCTTGACGAAATCGGCGGCGTTTGCGAACTCGGTGTCACCGCCGTGTGTGGCGCAGCCGATGGAGATGGTCACCGTGGCATGATCGGATCCGATGACGTGCCCCGTGTTGCGGAACGCCGCGACTATCCGCTCGCACACTCTGCGCGCGGTGTCGGCATCCGTCGCGGGCAGGACGACCACGAATTCCTCCCCGCCGTAGCGCGCGATCAGATCGGTCTCGCGCGTGTTGCCGGCGAGAATTCGTGCGGTCGCCTGGAGTATGCGGTCGCCGGCCTGATGACCGAAGGTGTCGTTGATGCTCTTGAAGTTGTCGAGGTCCGCGAAGGCGACGCTGAGCGGCCATTTGTGCCGGGACGCATTCTCGAACTCGCGGGCCAGCACCTGATCGAGATAGGCGCGGTTGTAGACGCCGGTCATCCCGTCGCGGCGCGTCTCCTCCTCGAGCTCCAGGGCGCGGGAGCTGGAGCTCTCGGCGACCGCGCGCAACGTGTTGATTTCGCGCAGCGCGTGCAGGCTGCGGAGCATGAGCACTTCGCGCGCCTGCTCGAGGATGAGTTCGGGATGCTGCGCGGCCAGCGCATCGGACTCGAAGATGGTTTCCGTCTCCGGAATCATCGCGCCGATGGTGCCGAGGACCTGGCCGAAGGCGGTCCTGTCGAGCCCCAGGCAACGTTCGGCGAGCAGGGCTGTCTCGGGAAACTGACGCTGCCCGGGATCGAGGAGGAACAGGTCCGCCACCGGACCCGAGAGCGCAACGCAGCGGTCGAAAACCTGTGCCGGATCGGGTCCCGCGGACATCTCCAGCACATGGCTGCGGCTGATCGCGAGGTGCAGGCGATCCGGCAGAGCCCAGGTGCGCATGAGCCAGCCGCCGATCTCCGCGTGGTCGGACTGCAGCCGCTTACCTTCGAGTTCGGCGATCGCCGCATGATCGCGTTGCGCCGTTTCGCCGGCGCGGTAGAGGTCGGGTACTGCCTTGTCCAGCGCGAGCATGCCGACATCCTGGAGCAGGGCCGCGAGGAAGATTTCCTCGGCCGCGGCATGATGCATGGCATCGGCGAGCGCGCGCGCCGCGGTCGCCGCCAGCAGCGCCCGACGCCAGTAGTACGGATAGCTCATCCCGTTCGACTTTCCGGAACGCAGCGATTTGACCAGCGAAAAGCTCAGCGCCAGCGTCAGGGTGGCATTCAAACCGAGCACGACCAAGGCCTGGCGCAGGTTCTCGCTCTTGCGGCGCTGCGCATACAGGGGCGAATTGGCGATGCGCAGGATCTTGGTCGACAGGGCGGAGTCCATGCTCAACGCCTTGGCAACCTTGCTCATCTCGATCTCGGAGTCCCGCGCCAGGTCGATGATGTGCGTCGCCACACCCGGCGGCGACGGAAAGCTGACCAGCGAGCGAAGATGTGCCTCGACCTCGGGATTCACGCGTCACACTCCCAACCATTGGCCCGGATCCAATCCGTACAGAGGTGGTTAGCGGCCGCGGCGCGTGGGACTTGAGCGGTCGCGGCGTTGCGGCGGGGGGGGGGGTCAGCCCGGGCGTGCGCCGGAGCGCCACCACAGGCGCAATGCCTTGAACAGCAGATAGAGGCCGTAGGGTCCCAGCACCACGATCCAGGAGGCGATGGAGCCCGCCTCCAGCCCCCGGTAGACGCCGCCGTAGATGGCGGCGGGGCTCGCGCCCTCGTAACGCCCGAGGGTCGCGGACCCGGCCCAGAAAATGGCTGCCGGCAGGACTCCGAAGCCGAGAGCCAGGGCGAGCCCTGCGAGCGCCAGCTCCCGGGTCCAGGCGCCGGCCAACCCCAGCCGTCGTAGGATCGTGGATTGCATGGCGCGGAAGTGTAAACGAAATGCCGCGGCGCGCGCCGGGGGCTGTAGAATCGGTGCATGAAATCCTGGACTCCGCAATCGCTCTACGACGCCAAGCCGTGGGTCCTGGTCGTCTCAGGCGGACTGTTGGCGGTCGGCATGATGGCTTGGTCGTTGTCCGCCGGCTACTGGTCGATCTGGCGGAGCCTGGCATGCCTGGCGGGGGTCGGCCTCGCAGTCGTCGGCGGCATCACGCTGCAGCTTCGCCAGGACTATCGGGCGCGCAGCAAATGGCGCCGCGAGAACCGCCGCTGATGCGCACCGCGGTGGTCGGTGTGGGGTATCTCGGCCGGTTCCATGCACAGAAATATGCGGCGTTGCCGAATTCCGAGCTGGTGGGAATCGCCGATCCGTCGGCGGGCGCGCGCGCCGCGGTGAGCGCCGAGTTGGGAGTGCCCGCGCATGCGGACTACCGCGACCTCCTGGGGCGGGTCGACGCGGTCAGCGTGGTCACGCCGACGCCGCAGCATTTCACCGTCGCCCGGGACTTTCTGGAGGCCGGCGCCCACGTGCTCGTCGAGAAGCCGATGACCGTGACGGTGGAGGAGGGCGCGGCGCTCATCGAGGCGGCACGGCGCGCGCGGCGCATCCTGCAGGTGGGGCATCTGGAACGCTTCAACGCGGCCGTCCAGGCATTGCAGCCGATCTTGACGGTCCCCCGGTTCATCGAGTCCGCGCGGCTCGCGCCATTCAAGGTTCGCGGCACCGACGTCGACGTGGTCCTCGACCTGATGATCCACGACATCGATCTGATCCTCAGCATCGTGCGCTCGCCCGTGGTCGCCATCGACGCGATCGGCAGCAGCGTGTTCTCGCAGGAGATCGACATCGCGAACGCGCGCCTGCGCTTCGCGAACGGCTGCGTCGCGAATGCCACCGCGAGCAGGGTCAGCCTGAAGACCGAGCGGCGGCTCCGGTTGTTCCAGGACGACGCCTATGTGTCGGTGGATCTGCACCAGAAGGTGTTGACCGTGATCCGCAAGGGAGCCGGCATGGGCGCCGACGGCGTTCCGCAGGTCGCGATCGACGAAAGCACGTACGAGCAGGGCGATGCCCTGCGCGCCGAGATCGAGGCGTTCCTCGGGGCGGCCGCCTCGGGCGGGGCACCTGCGGTCAGCGGCGAGGATGGGCTGTTGGCCCTGCGCACGGCGGTGAGCATCACCGAACAGGTCGCCGACTCGATGCGGAAATTTTCCTGACGTGCGAGGTCGTCCGCCCGGCGTGGCGGACTATTTGGCGGGCGGCGCGGCCGGCTCGTCGGTCAGTGTCACGCGGTCCACGAAATAGCGGGTATCGGCGAAGCAACTCGTCGGTACGCCGGGATGCTCGGTGTAATGTAGCTGTACCCGGTGCCCGACGGCCCGGTCCAGCTGCGCCGCGACGGCCGCGTCGCGCACGCTGAAATTCCACATCTGCGGCGATATGCCGGCGACCAGGTATTGCGCGATTTCGCCTTCGGAGGTCTTGCAAATCCAACCCTTGCGGGAGAACTTTTGCAGCACGCCGGCGCGCTCGCCGTCCGAATAGGCCCAGGCCAGCGTCAACCACGTCCAGGCGGCGCCGCCGACGGCGAGCAGCAGCAGGGTT
>JBBIKV010000150.1:0-4471 GCA_037445285.1 Nevskiaceae bacterium
TGCAGCAGGTTGATCTCCATCTGCGCCGCGCCGGACTCGTGGATCAGGGTGTCGATCTCGATGTCCTGCGCCTCGCAGAACGAGTACATGTCGTCGAACAGCGGATCGAACTCGTTGACCGCCGCGATGCTGTACGCCTGGCGGCCGATTTCCGGCCGGCCGGAACGCCCGACCGGGGGCTTCAGGGGGTAGTCGGAGTCGATATTGGGCTCGACCAGGAAGAATTCGAGTTCGGGCGCCACCACCGGCTCCCACCCGTGCGCCTCGTACAATTCGAGCACCCGGCGCAGCACGTAGCGCGGCGCCATGGTGACCGGTCGGCCGTCGCCGTAGAAGCAATCGTGAATCACCTGTGCGGTCGGCTCGGCCGCCCACGGCACCACGCGCACCGTGCTGGGGTCCGCCTTCAGCACGATGTCGATGTCGGAGGGGTTCATCGCGCTCTGGTCCTCGGGATAGTCCCCGGTGACCGTCTGCAGGAAAATCGCCTCCGGCAGGCGCATGCCCTCCTCTTCGGCGAACTTCTGCGCGGGCATGAGCTTGCCGCGCGCCACGCCCGCCATGTCGGGGATGATCGCCTCGACCTCCGAAATACCGTGCTCTTTCAAGAATTGTTGGATCGTGCTGGTCATAACTCACCTTGAACCTGAGGCACGCTGCCGGCTGGCTTCACCAAAAGCGGCGAACAGCGCGCTGGAAAATGGATTCTTCGCAAACTGCCACTCGGGATGCCATTGCAGGCCCAGCCCGAAATCCGGCCGATGCCCGCCCCCCTCGTCGGTCACCCGGAAGGCCTCGATGACGCCGTCCGGTGCGCGGGCCTCGACGGCGAGACCCCTGCCGAGCGTCCGGACTCCCTGCCAGTGCAGGGAATTGACCTCGAGGCGATCCCGTCCGGCGATCGTCCGCAGCATCCCTCCGGGCTCCAACAGGACTTCGTGGGCAGGACCGTACTGCACGTCGACGGGAGTGGACTCATCCTCGCGGTGATCGAGGTTCCCGGCCACCTCGTGCAGCCGCTGGCACAGGGTGCCGCCGTAGGCGACGTTCATCTCCTGAAATCCGCGGCAGATCGCCAGCACCGGCAAGCCGGCGGCGATCGCCCGCGGAATCAGCGGAAGCGTCGTAGCATCCCGATTTGGATCATGTAGTGTCCCCGGCTGGCTCGCCGGGCCTCCGTAGTGATGTGGTTCGACATTCGAGGCGCTTCCGGTGAGCAGCAGCCCGTCGCACGCCTCCAACAAAGTGGCCAAATCGATACCGGACCCAAGCGCGGGTATGAGCACCGGAACCGCATTCGCACCGACGGCGATGGCTTCGATGTATTTCTCGCCGACCATGTGGAAGTAATGCTTCCCACAGAGCCGGCGGTCGGCTGGAATTCCGATGAGCGGCAAGCGCGACATGTTTAATATATTAAACGCCTGGATGGGCGACCAGGCTTTATCAACGGCCTCATTACACCACACCGCCACGGCCCCGTCCCGCCCGACCTGACAGATATGGCTAAGAATCAAGCATATCTGGGACTTAGCCCAAATTGATGCATTGCGTCAATCTTGCGCTGGCAGGGTTGGACCCGGTAGGCTCACAGGCGCCGAATTCTGTCAATAGCAACAAAATCTTAAACACCTGGCCGAAAAGAGACTCCTTGCGCCTATCGTATCCCCCCGCCTCGTCGTACTACGCCGCCACCGCCGACAGGACTCCGGCGAACCCCAGACCGGCGTTGCTCGGCGACCGTCGCGTCGACATCGCCGTGGTCGGCGGCGGGATCGCCGGTTGTTCGGCCGCCCTGCATTTGGCGCAGCGCGGCTACACGGTCGCGCTCCTGGAAGCCCGGTTCGTCGGCTACGGTGCCTCGGGACGCAGCGGCGGCCAGACGATCTTCGGGCTGGCGGCCGGCCAGAGGGCGTTGAGTGCGCAGCTCGGGCGCGATGCTGCGCGCCGGCTGTTCGACCTGTCCATTGAAGCGCTGGACTGCACCCAGGGCCTGATCCGTGACCATGCCATCGACTGCGACTACCGGCCCAACCACGTGCATGTCGCCACCAAGCCGCGCCACGTCCGGGAACTCGCGGAATGGGTCCGGGAACTGCACGAGGACTATGGTTATGAATCCGCACGGCTGCTGAACCGCGAGGAATTGCCGGCGCACGTGCGCAGCCGCCGCTACCTCGCCGGGCTGCTGGATACGCGCAGCGGTCACCTGCATCCCCTGAAATACTGCGAAGGACTGGCGCGCGCCGCCGAACGGGCGGGCGTGCGCATCTTCGAGGGCACGGAGGTGCACCGGTATGAGAGCCGCGGCAGCGGCGAGGTCGTCGTCCACGCGGCGGCCGGCGCCATTCGCTGCCGGCATCTGATCCTGTGCGGCAACGCCTACCTCGGCAGCGTCGCACCCACGCTGGCGCGGCGCATCCTCGGGGTCGGCACCTACATCATCGCGACCGAGCCGCTGGCGGCTGCGCGGGCTCAGGCCCTGTTGCCGAGCAATGCAGCCATCGCCGACATCAACTGGATCCTGGACTATTTCAGGCTGTCGGCCGACCGGCGCCTGCTGTTCGGCGGCCGCGTGAGCTACAGCTCGCTGCAGCCGCCGCGCCTCGCCGAATCGATGCGCAAACGCATGGTCGGCGTCTTCCCGGAACTGGCCGGGGTGAAGGTCGCCTATACCTGGGGCGGCTTCCTCGACATCACCCTGAGCCGCGCGCCCGATTTCGGCCGCCTGGAGCCGAACGTCTACTACCTGCAGGGCTTTTCGGGCCACGGCATGTCGCTCACCGCCCTTGGGGGCAGGCTCGTGGCCGAAGCGGTGTCGGGAACCGCGGAACGGTTCGACGTGTTCGCCCGCATCCCGCATCGCGACTTCCCCGGAGGGGCGCTGTTCCGCCGGCCGTCGCTGGTGGCCGCGATGCTGTACTACCGCCTGCGCGACCTGCTCTGAGGCTATTGGAAGCGCACCACGTAGCAGCGGTGGATCTTGGCGTGGCGTTCGAAATCCCGCGGAATGGTCCGGGCGCTGATGTCCTCGACGGCCAGGTCGGCCAGCGCCTGCGCATCGAGCTTGAAGCGCGTGTAGTTGGTCGAGAACACCAGCCGCCCGCCGGGCCGCAATAGCTTCAACGAGCGGCGGATCATGCCGACGTGATCGCGCTGCACGTCGAGCACCCCGTCCATCCGCTTCGAGTTGGAGAACGTCGGCGGATCGACGAAGATCAGGTCGAAGCGGGGCCCCCAGACCGCCTGGCTCTCCAGCCATTGCAGGCAGTCGTCGCGGAACAATTCATGTTCGGGGCCGCCGAAGCCGTTCAGCAACAGGTTCTCGTGCGCCCAGTCCAGATACGTGTTCGACAAGTCGACGCTGCAGGTGCTGCGGGCGCCCCCCGCGGCGGCATACACCGTGGCGCTCCCGGTGTAGCAGAACAGGTTGAGGAAATCCGCATCCCTGGCCCAGTCGCGCAGCATCCCCCGGATGATCCGGTGATCGAGAAACAGCCCGGTGTCCAGATAGTCGCGAAAATTCACCCAGAACTTCAAGCCCCCCTCGCGCACGGCATGCCGTTCCGCGACGCTGTCGCGCTTCTCGTACTGATCGACGCCCTTCTGCGGTTTGCGCACCCGGGAATGCACGTGCGGCAACGGCACGGCAAGCACCTCGGGCAGCACCGACAGCACCTCCCGGCGGCGCTCGCGCGCGCTCTCCGGATTGACGCTCTTCGGCGGCGCGAATTCCTGCACGTAGACGTGCCGGCCCTCGCGGCCGTACAGATCGATGGCGAACGCGTATTCCGGCATATCCGCGTCGTAGACCCGGAAGCAGTCGATGTGTTCGCGCGCGGCCCACGCATCCAGCAGCTTGAGGTTCTTGCGCAGCCGGTTGGCGAACATCTGCGCGCCCGGACGCGCCGACCAATCCGCACGGACTTCCGCCGCGGGACGCTGCGCGCTCGCGGCGTTGAGATCGAAGCGCAGCAGCCGGCATTCGATCGTGCCGTTGTAGAACCGATGGGTGCGACGGGCGTAGATCCCGAGATTGCGGGCCAGCGGCGGGTTGCCGGTGAGGACGGCCGCCTGCCAGCCCTGGAATTGGTCGCGCAGCACGGACCCCAAGGCCGAATACAGATCGGGCAGTCCGGATTCCGCACCGATCCGCTCGCCATAGGGAGGATTGGTCACCACCAGCCCCACATCGCCGCCCGGCCGGACGACCTCGGCAATCCCCCGCCGCTCGACGTGGAGCCAGTCGGACACGCCGGCGTGCGCCGCATTCTCGAGCGCCATGTGCACGGCATCCGGGTCGATGTCGGATCCCAAAATGCAGCGCCGCGGGACCGCGAGCGCCGCGCGCTCGCGCGCCTGCGCGCACAGCCGCTCCCACAGGGCGGCATCGTGACCGGCCCAGCCTCGAAACCCGAAGAACTCGCGATCCAGTGCCGGCGCGACGTCGCCCGCAATCAGCGCCGCCTCG
>JBBIKV010000151.1:0-4291 GCA_037445285.1 Nevskiaceae bacterium
GATGATGCCCCGGACCGGTTCCAGCGCCAGATCACCCTGGATTGAACGGCCGCCGGCGCCGGCTAGAACTCGTACTCGAGCTGGACCCGGAAGGTGCGGTCGGGCGAGCGCGCGGTCGATCCGACGAGGAATGCCGCGTTGTAGGAGAGCGATTGTTCGCCGGGGACGACAAACCGCCCCAGGACGGCCGGCCCGAAGCGGTGCACTTGCTCAGAGTAGGGCGCCCACGACTGCGTCACCGAGCCGACGTTGCCGAAGGCCTGTATCCCGAACTCGAAGGGACGGCTGTAGCGGTACTTGAACTGGCCCTGGTAGCTCAGGTGCGCGGGCAGCATTTCCGTTGACCGGTAGTGCCGCGAGTAGATGAGGTTGAAGTTCGCCTGGAACCGGCCGAACTCCTTTTGCAGCAGGGGGCCCAGGCGGATCGAAGGCCCTTCGGCGGCCCGGTGCGGCTGCTCGACGTTCAACAACATGCCGACGTCCACCAACCACTCGCCGGGTTCGGCGAGCAGCACGATGTTTTCCCACTCGTAGGCGTTCAAGGTGGTGCCCGTGCGCGGGTCCCGGCGGTACTCGGCCGCGACTTCCGTGAACCAGTTCTGCGTGACGCCCGTTCCGATGCCGATTCCGACAGAATCGCGGTGATGGGTCCGGACGCCCGCCGAGCCAACACCGAAATGCCAGTCGATCTCGTGTTCGCCCTCTACTACGCTGGGTGTGTAGAGGTACTCGCCGGGATCAGCGGCGCTGGCGCCCGGCGCGGCGAGCGCCAGTGACAGCGCCAGGAACGCCGCGTGACACACGCGGCAAGCGCCTTTGGATCGACCGCCATCGCCAGGGCGGACGGCCCCCGCGCCGCCGCTGTTAGCCGGCACTTGCGGAGTCAGGTGATTTCGGCTCATTGCACAATGATCACGCCGAGGGCGGCATTGCCGCCGTTTGCCGGGGTCTCGCCCTCGTAGAGGTAGCGGCCTGGATCGAGCGGTCCGATGAAAATGGTCACCCGCGATTTCGGCGGCACATGCTTTTCGCGATTGAGCGCATGGCTGTCGAATTCCTCCGGCGCATCATCCTGGTTGTCGAGGACGATGCTGACCTTCACCCCCGGCGGAACGGCCAATTCCGCCGGAATGAATCGGTGCTCCTTGATCCGTATGACGTACTGCGGCACTTCGGCGGGCGTCGCAACAAATGGGATCGCCCCGACGAGCAAGGCGATCAGGATCAGTCTCGGATGCATTTGCCGGGTTCCACGTGCAATGGTCGGGCCTGAGCTTGGGATGCGTCGATTAACCCAGGCTTAAGATCGGCTCTGGATTCCAAGGCGGGACTACGCCGCGTAATGGCGTGACCCCGACCGTAAGATTGGATTAATGCGGCTGACCCACGATGAATCATAAGGAAAAAGCCCGGACGCAAGCAGGCCGCATGCTGCGCCACAATCGCCGTGACATCGCTTCCAGTCGAGGGGACATTGCGAATTCTATTGATTGAAGATGACGCCATGGTGGGACGCGCCCTCAAGGCCGGGCTCAACCAGGATCAGCACGCAACGGATTGGGTGCAAAGGGCGTCGGACGCGCATTCCGCGTGGCTGGCACCGGCCGCCGGCGCCGTTCCTTATGATGCCGTCATTGTCGATCTGGGCCTTCCGGATGGCAGCGGCATCGACCTGATACGGCAGGCGCGCGCCCGCAATTTTCGAAGTGCCATCATCGTGGTTACGGCTCGTGGTCGTGTGTGTGACCGCATTGCCGGCCTGGACGCCGGCGCGGACGACTATATGTTGAAACCCATAGACCTCGATGAACTTGCCGCTCGGCTGCGGGCGATCGATCGGCGCCAGAGCGGCCGAACGGCCGAAACGCATGTCATCGGCAAATTGGCGATCGATACCCTGGCCCGCACCGTTATGCGCGACAACAAGCCGGTCAACGTTACGGCGCAGGAATTCGCGGTGCTCGCGGCGCTCATACGCCGGCCCGGCGCAATTGTGTCTCGCGCCCGTATCGAAGAGGCGCTCTACAACTGGGACAAAGCCGTCGAAAGCAATACCATCGAAGTCCATATCCATCGACTGCGACGCAAGCTTGGCACGCGGACCATCGAGACGTACCGCGGTCTGGGTTACCGGCTGGTCGAACCGGTTGAACCGGTCGGGCCCAGATGACCAGCCCCTGGTCGCTCCGGGTCCGCCTGATGGCGACGCTGGGGACCGCGACCCTGCTGGCCTGGGGCGCGAGCAGCCTGTGGTTGTATCGCACGGCGATGGACGAAGCGGACCGGCTTTTCGACGCTGCTCTCGACCACACCGCGCATGCCATTCTTGCCGTCGTCCGGAATGAAGCGACCGAACTGACGGAAACCAAGGGTGCGCCGGCTTTCGAGCTCGCCGTCATCGACCAGTCGCAGCAGAACGACATCGTCTACCAGGTTCGCGGTCCAAACGGCGTGATGGTCTTTCGCTCGCACGGCGCGCCGGTCACCGAACTGGCCGGACCCAAGGACCGCGGCTTCGATAATGTCCGCGTCGAGGGGCAGGATTTCCGCGTATTTAGCCTGGCGATCGAGCTCGATGCGGCCGTCATCCACGTGGCGCAGCCCGTGGCGCGGCGCGTCGAGCTGGCGCGCGCGAGCGCCATCCGCCTGCTTGCCCCGGGCGTCGTTCTGATGATCTCGCTCGCGCTGATCGTGGCCTGGAGCGTGCGACGGACGACGGACCCGGTGGTGCGCTATGCGCGGGAATTGGACGATCTCTCGCCCGAGGCCGAGCGGCCCGCCGATGCGTCGGGGCTGCCGAGGGAGCTGCAATCGGTTGCCCGGGCCATTGATCGACTCATGTTGCGCGTTCACGATTCCCTCCTGCGCGAACGCACCCTGACGGCCGACGCGGCCCACGAACTGCGCACGCCCCTGGCCGCCCTTCGCCTACAGGCGCAGGTTGCCCGCCGTGCCAAGGAACGCCAGGAGCGCGACGCTGCGCTCGATGAACTGATCACCGGTGCCGACCGCGCCGCCCGGATGGTCGATTCGGTTCTTGCATTGGCGCGCCTTGACGCCGGCAGCAGCACCCAAATCGGAAAATCCGACGTCCAGCTAGGCGAACTTGCGCGGCTGGTCAGCCTGGAATATGCGCCCCTGGCCGGCCAGCGCGGCATCGGCATCGAGGTGACAGTTCACAGTGCAGAAATCATGGGCGACGACGATGCTTTGGCGATCGCGATGCGCAACCTGGTCAGCAATGCGCTGCGGTATGCGCGCACGCGAATCGAGATTGCGATCGTCAAATCCGATTCGGCCGTGACCCTGACGGTTCGGGACGATGGTCCCGGGTTCGGGGAGGAGAGTGCCCGGCGCGCCTTCCATCGATTCTTCCGCGGTTCGGAAGTGGGCCGGCCTTCCGACGGTGCGGGCCTGGGACTTGCCCTGGTGCTCCGCATCGTCCAGTTGCATGGCGGAGACGTCCACCTCGCGCCGGGGATCGACGGTGGCGCGGGTGTCGCGCTTATTTTCCAAAGCACGGTCGGCGCGGCGGCGCGATCCTGATCACCCGCGCACGATACGCCCGCGCCTGACCGGCGGCACCGCCGCCGTTCAACGTCCGCCGGGATCGGCCCTTGACCGACATATCGGGCCGCCGCTGGCGCCCTTCGGGCACCCCGGCGGCAGTGCAGCCGGCGCCGCATAGCTTGAACGCGTCAGCGAGTTCAGGTCGGCTTCATGGGCCATGAATATATTGCTTGCCAGGGCTCAAGGCCAATGGTCGCGGCGGCAGGCAGACGCCCCCCGTGGGCAGCCGCACTTTCGCGACGCGGAATGCGCAGCCGCACTTGCATGTGACGACGGAGCATTGAATTCCTACGTGAGGACGAATCATGAACCGGAACAAAAAATTGCAAATGCAGGATGGAAGCGCCACCCACGGCTGGGCAATCCTGCTGGCGATGGGCTTCGTGCCCGTTATCGCCCTGATGTCGAAGCTGTATCCGCAGCACACGGTGACATGGCGGACGCTGATCCTGGCGACGGCATTTCTTTCCATCGCGCTGCTCTGCGCCTATTGGGGCAGGAGCCCGCAACCTGAACAGTCCGCATCGGACGAAAGCAACGAGGACGCGGATTTACTGTCCTGATGGCTGTGTCAGCAGAGCGATGCCCCTTCGCGATACGCCTGCGGCCTTGTTGAACGTTTCACGAATCACGACAGTCGGAACGCCCAAGCCCTCGCCTCGAGGTCCGTCGCAGTGCGGTGATTTTCCGGCGCAGCCGGCTGCGCCGGCCCCCGTCGCTC
>JBBIKV010000152.1:0-1123 GCA_037445285.1 Nevskiaceae bacterium
CGTCCTGTGGTTTCCGCGCGATGTCGAGGAGGCTTTCTGCCTCGTCCCGGGGGTCGCGCAGGCGGCCGTGGTCGGCGTGCCGGACGCACGGTACGGCCAGCGCCCTCTCGCCTTCGTGATGCCGATGGAGGGTCATGCGCCGCCGGCCGACTCGCTGAGGCGTGCGATCCAGGGCAAGGTTCCCTATGACCTGACGCCGCTCACCGTCAGCGTGGTGCCCGACCTGCCGATGACGCCGACCGGCAAGATCGCCAAGGCCGAACTCCTGGCGCGCTGGAGCGCCGGGTCATGACGGTGCGCGACTGGTGGGATTTGACCACGCGCGACTTCACCGCGGCGGACTTCGGCAACACCGTCACGCTGCTGCCCGTCGCCGCGATCGAGCAGCATGGTCCGCACCTGCCGGTGCGCACGGACGCCGCGATCAACGCCGGCATTCTCGCGGCGGCACGCGCACTGCTGCCGGAGGATCTCGCCCTGCTCGTTCTGCCGGCGCAGCACGTGGGCAAATCCGACGAGCACCTGGCGTTCCCGGGCACGCTCAGCATTTCCCACGAGACGCTGGGCCGTTACTGGTTCGATCTGGCGGCGGGCGTGCACCGCGCCGGATGCCGCCGGCTCATCGTCTTCAATTCACACGGCGGGCAGCCACAGCTGATCGACATGCTCTGCCGGGATCTGCGGGTGCGTCTCGGCCTGTTCGCCGTGAATGCCTCCTGGTACAACCTGGTCGACATGAGCGATCTGTTCGACGCCGCCGAGCTGCGTCACGGCATCCATGGCGGCGCGGTCGAGACCAGCATCATGCTGCATCTGCATCCCGCGCTCGTCGACATGACGCAGGCGCGGAACTTTCGCTCCCTCAGCGAGACCGTCGAACGCGAGAACCGCGTGTTGCGCGTGGAGGGTGCGGTGGGCTTCGGCTGGCAGACCCAGGATCTGAACGTCGAGGGCGCCTGCGGTGACGCAGGCAGGGCCGACGCGCGCGTCGGCGCCGTGCTGGTGGAACGCGCCGCCCGGGCGCTCGCCACCCTGATCGGCGAAGTGGCCCGCTATCCGCTCGACCGAATCGTCGGGGAGACCCGGTGAGCGCAGAAGAGACGGTGATCCGCAACGGCAACGA
>JBBIKV010000152.1:1180-4250 GCA_037445285.1 Nevskiaceae bacterium
GCCCTTCGCCCTGGGGGCGCTCGCCATCTCCCTGGGCTTGAGCCTGTGGCAGGCGCTGGCGGCGTGCGTGGTCGGCAATCTCACCTATGCTTATATCGGTTTCGGCTCGATCGTGACCGTGCGTGCCGGATTGCCCGTCAGCACGCTCGCGCGTGCCGCGTTCGGCATGCGCGGCAATCTGCCGAATGCCGTGCTGTCGTGTGTCGCGTCGGTGGCGTTCGAGGTGATCAACACCATATTCGGCGTCGAGGCGCTCCTGGCGCTGTTCCGGCTCGTCGGCTGGGAAGGTTCCGGCGGCGCGGGGAAGCTGGTGGCGGTGCTCGTGCAGCTGATCCTGTGTGGCGGAGTCGCGGTTTTGGGCCACGCGACGGTGCTATGGTTTCAACGCATCGCGGCGGTTCTGGTCAGCGTGCCGTTGGTGGTCGTGATCGGCGCAACGGCCGGCAAGGTCGATTGGGCGCACGCGGCGCTACCGCACGCGCACCTTGCGGCGGGCTCGAGCGTCGCGGCTTTTCTGACGGCCTCCGCGATCATTGCCTCGAATCCGCTGTCCTTCCTCTTCAACGGCCCCGACTGGGTCCGCTACCTGCCCTCGGGGACCCCGGGCCGGCAGATCTTCCAGCACGTGTTTTGGGCGAGCTTCGTACCGACCGCGGTCCTCGCCATGATGGGGGCATTCTGCGCCACGCTGGGCGACATGACGGACCCGGTCGCGGGCCTGAAGCCCCTGATGCCGGCCTGGCTTTTCGTCGTCTACATCGTGGCCGTCGTCGTCGGCTCCCTGGCCAGCAACGTCCCCACCTATTATTCCTCGGGCCTGACGCTGCAGGCGATCGGACTGCGGCTGCACCGCTACGCCGCGACGCTCTTGGACGTCGTCGTCTCGACGGCGATCGCGCTCTACATCCTGTTCGTCCAGGACTTCACGACCGCGTTGAACGATTTCGTCGCGCTGCTCGTGGTGTGGGTGGGTCCCTACGGCGGTGTGTGGATCGCCGACGCCTGCCTGCGGCGCGGCCGCTACGATGCCCGCGCCCTTCACGACCGGCGCGGGGCCGCGGGCAGGTACTGGGGCTTCCGCGGGCTGAATCCGGGCGGGTGCATCGCCATCGCCATCGGCATGACGGTGGCCGTGCTGACGATGAAGTCGCCCCTGTATGACGGCCCGATTGCCGCCGCGTTCGGCGGCGCGGACTTCAGCTGGATGTTGGGCTTCCCGGTTTCGATGCTGTGCTATTGGCTGGTTGCGCTGCTGATGAAGAGTGACAGGCAAAGAATCATTTCAGGAATCACACCCTCTTCCGGGTGCTCTGCGGCTGCGTCGTGAGTTTCTGCTGTCTCGCCCCCGACCTGTCGGGGGCGGCCGGCGAGCCGGCGTTGCGCAAGGTCACCCTGCTGCTCGACTGGTACCCGGAGGCGGAAAACGCTGGCTATTTCCATGCCCTCACGCACGGGCTTTACGCCCGGGCGGGTCTCGACGTGCAGATCACGCCGATCGGGCCGAACGCCAGCGTCGAGCCGCAGGTGGCGCTCGGAAAATATGATTTCGGATTGGGGAGTTCGGATCAGGTCTTGATCGCGCGCTCCCGGGGGATCCCCCTGGTGGCGGTCATGGGCTCGCTGCAGCACGATCCGGTCGGCGTGATGGTGCATGCCGAATCGCCGGTGCGCACGTTCGCCGATCTCGACGGCCATTCCGTCGCCGTGCAACCCGGTGTTCCCTGGCTTTCCTACGTGGTCAAGAAATACCAGTTGCGCAACCTCAAGACGACGCCGTTGAACTTCGACTACGCGTCCTTCCTTCACGATCCCAACTACATCCAACAGTGCTTCGTCACCTCGGAACCGCCCATCATGGACCATGCCGGCGTCAAGGTTCGCACCCTGTGGGTGAAGGACACCGGCTGCGACGCCTACCTGGCGCTGGAGACATCGGATAAGTACCTGGCCGCGCATCCGGACATCGTGCGCGCCTTCGTGGCGGCTTCGATTGCCGGCTGGCGCGGCTACATGACGGACCCGGCGGCGGCCGACGCGGAAATCCTGCGCCGCAATCCGGCGATGACGGCCCTGCAGCTGCAGCTGTCGCGCAAGGCCATGCTCGATTACCACCTGATCGAGGGCGCGGGGACCGAGATCGGGCGGATCGACCCGAAGCGCATGAAGAACCAATACTCGATCCTGCGGGACCTCGGCATCATCGCGGCGGATTACGATTATTCGAAATCGTTCACGACCGAATTCGCAACGCCACCCTGAGGCTCCGCCGGCAGCGCCGCTGCCGCGGGAATTCTCAAGGTTTCGGCACCCATCCATCCGGGGTGGCGTCGAAGATCGGTATATGGCCCAAACCGCGGACCCGGCTCGGCCACTCTGCGCCGAAAGACCGCAGCGCATCCTGCCAGGCGTCGCCTTCGATCAAGACCACCGCGAGACCGATCACCAAGGCCCCCGCCGCTTGCAACAGCTCGATGGCGGCGGCGGCGGATCCCCCCGTGTTGATGACGTCGTCGATGATGAGGGTGCGCCTGCCGGCGACCCGCTCGAGCAGCGCCGGATCGAGGTACAGCCTCTTGTTGGCGCCGGGGCTGGTCACCGAATGGACCGGCACGGACAATTCGTCGGAATACCAGAACTTGCGGGAGTTGCCCAAGGCCACGTAATTCGTAAACCCCAGATCGCGGGCCACGAGGCGCGCGTAGTCGAGCCCCAGGGTGGGAATACCGACGATCGCTTCCGGCGCGAATTCGGCTGCCAGCCGCGCCAACAAGGAGCCGAGCTCCGCCTCCACGCCGAAGGGGGTCTGGTTCGACATGAGCAAGGCTATCGCCTCGCGGCCCCCGGGGAGGGGCTGAATCGGCAGGTTGAGCCGCACCCCGCTGACCAAGGTCACCGGATAATGGTCGCGGTAGGGCGCGGCGGACGCGCCCTCGGACCCCGCCGGAGTGATCGAGACGTCATAGGTCGTGCGGGGCATGGGCGGCGGCAATCCTCGGGGCAGGAAAACCCGCAACATACCGCATAACCAGGCCGCGAAGAAACGAGATCGTCGCGCGACGCGGGCACGAAT
>JBBIKV010000153.1:0-4213 GCA_037445285.1 Nevskiaceae bacterium
GAGCGGGAGACCGAAATAATTTTGCACGAAACCGATGCCGCTCTCAAAGCCCTGTTCCAACAGATCGCGCAGGTGCCCGCAGGCCAGCGGCCCTGGCGCAGTGAACCTCGGGCCCGAAAACGACGCCCAAAATCCTTCCCATGGCTCAAGGTACCCAGACATGTCGCACGACAACGTTCCGCTCATCTGCCAAACTGACTGCGCGCTAAGTAAGTGCCATTGGCCTTAGCCCGGACATTGATCCGGATGCTGAATCGTTCTTCGCGCTCACCTTTCGGTGCCTCCAACCGGTTGACCTGCCCATCACAAACACCAGCGCATCGCTCGCGATGCCCTTGAGCCGGATGTGTGTTCCGCCGCTGCCCGCTCGTCCCGGTGGCCCATGCCGGCTTACGTATAAGCTCTGATTGGTTTGCCGGCGCATTGCAGATATGTTGTCCGGCATGGCCGGCGGCTGGCCGGTGGTTGGTACGGAGTGGCCCATGCACGACGCAAGTTTCCTACGCCGTCACGCGCGATTGCTGGTAACCCTCGTGGCGCTGCTCGCGGGTGCATGGGATGCTCATGGTGCGGACACGTACCTCTCGGGGGGCCACTTGGCGATACCGTCGCTCAGCATCGGCCGCGCGAACTATTCTGATGTCGTGCTGACGATCGGCTCGATCGTCAACCAGCCGAGCGGCACCGCGCCAAACGGCACCCAGGACAGATACAACCCGGCCAATAACCAGCTGATCGTGCCGGCGGTCGAGGTTGGCGGTACCGCCTATTACAATGCGGTGGCGACCGTCGCGGGCCTTACGTCGATCCGCAGCGCCAGCGGCGTGGACACGTTCGACGGTACGCATCTGCACATTCCTTACGTCCAAGTGGGCGGGACCATCTACAGCCAGGTCGTGCTGAACGTCTCGCTCACCGATGTCGTCGCCGTCCGCAGCGGCATGCCCGGCGAGCCGCTGGACCAATACGCCGCCGGCCAGTTGACGATACCGGCGGTGCTGGTCGGGACCACGGTTTATACCAATGTCGTCCTCAATCTCGGACTCGGCAGCATCGTTTCGGTCGCTGGCACGGTGCCAGCCGTCTGGACTGGCATATCCGACTCAGTCACCAACGCGAGCAGCTTCCCGATCTATGACTCGGATTTCGTGACGGTGCAGGAATACCCGGTGGATTCTACGCACGTCTATATCTCCGGGGGTTCAATCGGCACCGATGGTTCGAATACCTTGTCGTGTGGCTCCAAGGCTGCGCCGGCCGCCGTGATCGACAACGGTGATGGTACGCGGTCGATCAACTTTCCGGCCGGATGCACGATCGCCATCGCTCCTTCCGGGCGTTGTTTCGCCAATATCCCGGTTGCGACGGTTATTGCAACGTCAACCGAGATGAGATTTCCAGGTGCCACGTACACGTGGAGCGCTGGTTGCGATAATGCCGTTACGACGGCCGATCCGTTTACCCTCCATCTGGACTGAGCCTGGCCCGCAGTCAGCGTGAGCCCTGGCGGCGGCAGGCCCACGGCGACGCACGACACTGTGAAGCAGATTGCGAAGCCAGTAATCGCGCAAGTCGCGACGGTTACCTGGCGATATCGTCGCAGAAGTAGGAACGTCGGAACGGCGAATAACAGGACCAAGCCCTCGGCCACCACCACTGCCGCAGCAAGAAATGCGTTGGACCAAGTGCGGTAGGCGATGAAGCCAGGCACATTTTAGAGGCAGCAGGGGATCAACGGACTCACCAAGAACGCCAAAGGGATCCGCCAGCGCACGCTCACTCGCGCGTCTAACGATCAGGTTAGAAGCCTCGCGAGGCGCCAACTAGAAGCATACCGCAACAGCTTCGCGCGTGATTCCCGTGATTTTTGCGCCCTCAGATACCCACGCTATCGTCCATTTGTCTCTGCAGGGGAATCGCGCAGCCTCGTACGTTGCGCTGGAATGGCCAGGGGAATAATTTGGGCGCTCATGCAGTGCAAGCCGCGGATTCGATGATCGGGCATCCGGCGGCCGCGATCCCGGAGAAAGCCGGGTGTCAGTCCGATTCGGTGAACTTGATGTTCGGGATCCCGCCGGAGGCGGTGCAGGCGCCGAGGTTCAGGTTATTGGTTTCCCCGGTCGTCCCGCCGTTGGTGACGCACGTTGGCGCGGCGGTGGATCCGTCCAGCACGATCAGGGTGACGGTGACGGAGGCGCCCTTGTTGAACACGGCACGCGAACCGCCCGCATCGCCGACCACGTTGAACTCCGCCTGTTTCCACACCGAGGATATATCGAGCATGCTGTCCTTGGCCGTGACCGTATAGGCCTTGGTGCCGTAGGTGAGCTTGGCCGAATCATTTCCGCCGGCCGATGCCGTGCCCAGCAGCCCCATCGTGCCAAGGCCGGTAATCGGCACGTCGGGAGCCGCGGCGGACGCGCTGTTCCGCCAACAGTCGCCCTTGTACGCGTTCCAGCCGCTCGGGCAGGCGGCCGCTCCCCAGCCTATCAGCCAGTACTGGATGAACACGGCACCCTTGCCCTTGACATTGTAGTCGGGTGCATAGACGAACTGCTGCCACACATGGCAGCCGGTGTGGCCGGCGCACCGGGAGGTCGTGTCGTTGGAATTCGTGTTCAGCTGGATCGAATACTCGTTTGCACCGAGGATGCCGCCCCCGCCGAAGGCGGGAACGCCGACGCTTTTTTCGGACTTTACGCCCTTCGTCGTGAAACCCCCGCTCGCCTGGGTGATCAGCCCGGTCGCGCCGGCCGCGTAGTCGTGGCCGTTACCGGTGATCTCCGCGGACCCGTCCGCCGGGCTGACGTGGACCGGATGCACGAGCACCTGGGTCGCATCGCACGCGGTGCGTTCCCATGTGTACTCGGGGTAGGTCGCCTCAAAACACCCTTCCGATGGCGTGTCGGTCTGCGCCATGGTCCCGCGCCACTGCGCGTGTGCCGCTTCCTCCGGGTCGACGGCCGCAACCGCTTCGGGATCCGACGCCGTATCCTGCGCCAGGGCGGCATAGCTGCACAGCGAAGTCCCGAGGAGGGCGGCAATCATGATCCGTGCGTACAGGCTCGAGTGGCGCATGGTATTCCCCGGATGCCCGTTATCGGTTGATTGAATCGCGCCCGACGGATGCGCGAGTTTCGGCTGACGATACGCCTGCTTTGGCCAGGCGGCAATGGTCTCCTATGTTCCCTGCGATTGCTTCGCCGCAGCAGTGCGGTTCGGCACCGTGAGCGGCGTTGCGCGGCGGGCCGGGCGATCAGGGCACTCCTGGCGTGATCGACTGCGCGAGTTCCTGGCGCAACGCCGGCGTGACCTCCGCGACTCGCGTGGCGAGGTGTCCCGCCCGATCGAGGACGATCAGCGTGGGGACGTCCCTGACGCCGAACTGGCGGAATATCGCGCCGTTCTCGTCGAGCGACAATGGAATCTGCACGTGCGACTCCGCACGATAGGTCGCGAGGTCCTCCGTGGTCACCCAGAGGCCCGAAGCGATGCCGATCCAGCGTACCCGGGAACCGGCCGCTGACGCCGGCCGATGCCGGGGCGCTGCTGCAGCGCGCGCGCGAGATGCCCGAGGCCAGCCGCACCGGCCGGCTGCGCGCGATCATCGGCACCAGCAGCTGATTCAGCCGCCCCTGGACACGACCTCGCCGACGGTGACGACCACGTTGGTATAGACCTTGCCGTGATATACGACCGCCGGGATGTTCAGCTGGCGATTGGCGGCATTGTATGAATCCTGTCCCGCCGTGGGCATGCCGCCGCCGACGCCGACCAGCCCGGACACGGTGACCACGACGTGGGTGTAGGCGGCGCCGCCGATGACCTGCACGGCCGGAATGCTGAGGTGCACGCCATCGAAGCTGTCCGCGCCGCTGACGCCGCCGATCGAGAGGAGGCTCCCCACCTGCACGACGACGTTGTCGTACGCGCTCGTGCCGTCGTAGCCGACCGGTATCGTCATCTGCCGCGTGGCCGGGTCGTAGGTGACGGCGCTGCCGACCGGCACCGTGCCCGCAGGTCCGCTGACGAGCCTGGCGACGGTGACGACCGCGTCGCTGTAGGTCACGCCGCCGATCGTGAACGCCGGCACCGCGAGCTGCCCCTGCTGATAGGTCGGCAGCGCCGGCCCGCTGATCTTCGCGAAAAAGCCCTCCTGGTAACCGCCGCCATCGGTACTCTGCAGCGCGTTGACGAGCGGCAGGTCGGCGGT
>JBBIKV010000154.1:0-4205 GCA_037445285.1 Nevskiaceae bacterium
CTTCTCCTGTCACTTCTGGGATCGACTGCGATTGGGCAGCCAAGTGTTCGACGCGTGCCGGGAAAACCGGCGGACGCACCGAATCGGGGTTCCACTTGAAAAGAAACTGTGTTGCCGGTCCACAAATTCTTCCCTGGCAAGGTCCCATTCCGCAACGCGTGTGCAGTTTGGCCGCTCGCCAGGAGCTATGCTCCTGAAGCCGTGAATAGGAAACATCTTCGCACCGGCAGATCAGAGTCTCGGCCGACGGCAGACTTCTTAACTCCGAGCGCAGGCCATATGTCTCATCCAGAACGGCTGCGATTTCACCCGAGCGAATGAGGCGGTCGCTGACGGTCTCGTGTCGAGCAAGTGGGAGCTCCAACGTCTTGCCCACCGCCTCGAATGCATGGCTGAACATGCCGTGTCCGACGTCATGAACCAGCGCGGCCGTGAGCGCGATCCGAGCCTGCGCCGGACTGTAGTCGCCTCTGCCCTGACTGAGGCTGCGCTGAACCGAGCCAAGGAGAAGCCGTGCAGTGTGAAAAACGCCGAGGCTGTGCGCGAACCTCGTGTGCGTCGCGCCGGGAAAGACGAACTCGCTGAACCCAAGCTGCTTTATCCGGCGGAGCCGCTGAAACGGGCGTGTCTGGATGACCTTCCAGAGCGTGTTTTCAAGCTGGCGCTGATCATCATTCGTCGTCGCACCGAACTCGATTAGGTTATGCACTGGATCGCGGACGCGACTGGGCTTTGTTGCGGTCAAGCGTCGAGATCCTCAAAAAGCGGCGCAACTTCGTCGGTCTCTATGTCGTCTATTGCCAACCAACTGAATGCAAACCCAGCCAGGGCACGATGGAGTGCGCCGCAGCACCCTACCACCAGCATGGCTTTGCCCCCGTCGGATGCGCAATGGCACCACCCCAGGCTGGAAAGTCCATATCTGAGAGTCGATCGCCCACAACCGGACCGTCAGACCCCTCTCAGCAGTCACACGCGACGCACGGATGCAGAGACAACGGTGTGAGGGTAGCGCGATTGTGCCAGCACTCGGGCAGGCTCGCCGCAGAGGCTGACCGCAGATGCATTGGACGATGCAATTGCCGGCTATCGCACGTCGCAAGGGCAATGATCGCACCCGTCAGCCCAGCTCTGCCGCCATCGCCCTCCAGGCGTCCCAGCGCATCTGAACTTCGTCGGCACAGATCGACGCGCGGCTGCTCACGTCGAGGCCGGCGCTCCTCGTCCGCCGCGGCGTCGAGGAGCGCCGTGCGCGATCAGGTGCCAATCCCGCCCAGCGCCAGATACTTGATCTCCAGATAGTCCTCGATGCCGTACTTGCTGCCCTCGCGGCCGAGGCCGGAGGATTTCATGCCGCCGAACGGGGCCACCTCGGTCGAGATGATGCCCTCGTTGATGCCGAGGATGCCGTATTCCAGCGCCTCGGCGACGCGGAAGATGCGGCCGATGTCGCGGGCGTAGAAATAGGCGGCGAGGCCGAATTCGGTGTCGTTGGCGAGCCTGATCGCCTCGTCCTCGGTCTTGAAGCGGAACAGCGGCGCCACCGGGCCGAACGTCTCCTCGCGGAAGATCTCGGCCTCGCGCGGCACGTTGGCGAGGATCGTCGGCTGGAAGAAATTGCCGCCGAGCTCGTGGCGGTGTCCGCCGATGACGATCCTGGCGCCGTGCGAGAGGGCGTCGGCGATGTGCTCCTCGACCTTCCTCACCGCCTCGGCGTTGATCAGCGGCCCCTGCGTCACGCCCTCGCCCATGCCATTGCCGACCTTGAGCTTCTCCACCGCCGCCTTGAGCTTCTCGGCGAAGGCGTCGTAGACGCCGTCCTGCACCAGGATGCGGTTGGCGCAGACGCAGGTCTGGCCGGCATTGCGGAATTTCGAGGCCATCGCGCCGAGGATGGCGCTGTCGAGGTCGGCGTCGTCGAACACGATGAACGGCGCGTTGCCGCCGAGTTCCATGCTGGTCTTCTTGATCGTCGGGGCGCATTGGGCCAGCAGCTTGGCGCCGACTTCGGTCGAGCCGGTGAAGGTCAGCTTGCGCACCAGCGGGTTGGAGGTCAGCTCCTTGCCGGTCTCGCCGGATGGGCCGGTGATGACGTTGCAGACGCCCGCCGGCATTCCGGCGCGCTCGGCGAGCACGGCGAGCGCGAGCGCCGAGAACGGCGTCTGGCTCGCCGGGCGGATCACCCCGGTGCAGCCGGCGGCCCAGCCGGGACCGGCCTTGCGGGTGATCATCGCGGCCGGGAAATTCCACGGCGTGATCGCCGCGAACACCCCGATCGGCTCCTTCAGCACCAGGATGCGGCGGCCCTTCTGGGTCTGCGGGATGGTGTCGCCGTAGATCCGCTTCGCCTCCTCGGCGAACCATTCGATGAAGCTCGCGGCATAGGCGATCTCGCCCTTGCTCTCGGCGAGCGGCTTGCCCTGCTCGGCGGTCATGATCATCGCCAGATCGTCGGCATTGGCGAGCATCAGGTCGTTCAGCTTGCGCAGGATCGCGGCGCGCTCCTTGGCGAGCATCGCCCGCCAGGCCGGCTGCGCCCGGTGCGCCGCCTCGATCGCCCGGCGCGTCTCGGCCGCGCCAAGCGCCGGAACCTCGCCGACGACCTCGCCAGTCGCGGGATTCTTGACGACGATGGTGCGGCCGGAATCGGCCTCGATCCACTTGCCGTCGATGCAATTCGCCTGACGGAAGAGCGATGGATCCTTGAGCGGCAGCGGTGCCGTCGGGTTCAGCATGGCGCGTTTCTCCCTTCTGGATGTGCCGAGCATAGGCGTCTCGCGGCGGTCTGTCAGCGGGCGCCGTCGAGGTTGGCATGCTTCGTGCTGCGAATCCCACCCTGTCCGGAGCGCGATTCATAGGAATTATTACCTTTTATGAACACTTATCCACATGGTCAAACCGACAAATACGACGTGAGCGCCAACGCCGTGACGCATCTGGGTTGTCATGCGCGTGAACCGGTTGCTACCGCATGGCTACGTGCTCGCGATTCCGTTACTAACATCTTGGGGAGGTCAGTCGCATGAGATCATCGATCTGGGGGGCATCTCTCTTTGTCTTGGGATCAGTGATCGGACTCGGCTTATCACCCACAACCACGTCGGCGGCGACGGTTGCGGACCACGCACCGCAGGGCGCCAAGAGTTCGCACCATCGCAGTGTCGGGGCCACGGTCTTCGGTTCGCACACCATTGCCAGCTCTGCGCGCGGAGCACCCGGGGCGCTGGCCGCGAGCGGAACGCGCGGGTGGCGGGGCAGCATCCGCTATGCGATGTATCGCGGCTATGGCCGTCGCCACGGCCGCTACGGCGGCCTGCAATGCGTCACCTATGCCCGGAGCGCGTCCGGGATCGACCTGCGCGGCAATGCGGCGAACTGGTGGGAGAACGCCCAGGGCACATACGCCCGCGGCGACGCCCCGGAACCGGGCAGCGTTCTCAACTTTCGCTCGAACGGCCACATGCGGTACGGCCACGTCGCCGTCGTCAGTTCCGTCGTCAACGCGCGCATGATCGAAATCGACCACGCCAACTGGGCCACGGGTCGCGGCAGCGTCAGCAGGGGCATCTCGGTCGTCGACGTCTCGCCCAACAACGACTGGACGGCGGTGCGCGTGGGCCTCGGCCATACCGGCGATTTCGGCAGCGTCTATCCCACGTACGGCTTCATCTATCCCCGCCCCGCCGGCGAGGAAACGGTTCGACCCGTCGCCCGCGCGGCGGTGCCGCCGATCCCGGCGCTCAATCCGCCGCCGCGCGATTTTCGCCAGGGCGGCGCGGAGCAGGACGTCCCGACCTTCACGGCGGCATCGAGCCCGTCCGCGCCGGTGTCGGGGCACGGGCTCAACCTGGATGTCGGCGACGGCTGGACCGACCACACCGTCTACAACGCGAAGTGGTGACAGGGTCGTAGCGGCGGATCGCCGGCCTCAAGGCTCGCGCGGAACCGGCGGCACCGAAACCACGAGCGGCAGCGCTCGCTAGCGCGGCGACGCGGACGATCCAGGGCTTCGGGTTGATCCACTGGAACAGCGCTGCTCCGACCAGGCCCAGGGGCGGACGTCGGGCCAGGTCGAGGGCGGGCGGCTTGGCACGCGGGATCCTCCAGGCCAGCACGACGAGCCATGCCGCCATCGCCGATCCCGGCACGGTGTGAACCATCGGATGGGTCGCGGGCACGCCCGCAGGCCCGAGGATATCGGGAAC
>JBBIKV010000155.1:0-4203 GCA_037445285.1 Nevskiaceae bacterium
TGTCGGTGAATTCCATCAACAGATTGCCGCCTTCCCGGAATTCCACGTTGCCGTAGACGTAGGGGGGGCGCATCGTGAAAGCCTGCCAGTCCTCCGTGAAGGTCTTGACCCGGCCGGCGCCGTCCGCAAGACGATGAGGCGATTGAGTGTCCGCTGCGCGGCATTGCGGGTTCACGCAGTGGCGCGATCGCGGGAATTGGACGGTCCCGCACTCCGAGCAGCGGCCGCCCTTGAAGGCGTTGATGTCCTCGCGCTTGCGATAAGCCACCGTGTGCGCCGTGCGTTGGTCGCGCTCGGCCCGCATGCCGAAATCGACATCCAGAAGTTCCCGGTGAGACAGATAGCGCACGTAGCTCGGTTCGTCGCGGTGCCGCGCCAGGGCCTGTTCCACGGGACCTCGGCCGCCTCCCACGCCGGACTCCGCCCTCAGCAGCACGGCATCGATCCCCTGGCCGATGCCGAGCATCACGATGAGTTCGCCGGGCTGCGCCATTTCCAGCGACGCACCGAGCATCAATAGCGGCAGGGCGACGCCGGCGTTTCCGCATCCGGTCAGCACGCGGGTGTCGCGCTGCGCGGCCTCTAGCCCGCAGGCCTGCGCGATGCGATTGGCGGTGGAGGCGGACGAGGGCATCACGAAATGCCTCACGGCCGAAGCGGAGCAGCCGGCATCGGCGAGCAGCGCCGAGACGATGCCGGGAATCGACTTCATCAAGGACTCGTCGCGCACCCAGCGCTCCTCCAGCGCGTAGTCGAAGCGCGTGCCGCTCATGCGGTAGTGGTCGACGAAATCGCTGCCCAGGCTGCGCGCGTGCAGGATCGTCGCCAGCGAGTCCGGTGAGGGCGGCCCGATCAACAGGGCCGCGGCGCCGTCACCGTAACTCAGTTCCTCGGGGCTGCCGGCTCGCGTGATGCGTGCATCGCTCGCCAGGACCAGCGTGTTCGTCCCATCGGCCCGGCTCGATGCGCTCACCAAGGCACGGGTCCCTGCCCGCAGCGATGCACCGATGTTCAGGCTGTCCGTCGATGCGGGCAGGTCCAGCGCACCGCAGGCCATCACGGCGTTGTCGCGATCCGCAAAGGGCGCCGTGGTCGAGCAAAACAGGAGCGCCTGCGGCGGGTCGGGCGAAGCCCCGGGATCCGTCGGAGCCAAGCAGGAACGCGCCGCTTCCACCGCCATGGTCAAAGCGTCCTCGTCCCAGTTGGCGACCGCCCGGGCACCCGGCAACGGGTGTCGGGCGGGCGGATTGGCCCATGACATGGCCTCGGCGATGACCGACCGCGCGAGCCGCAGTCTTGGAATATGCGCGCCGCAGCGCATGATCGAACCCGTCGGCTTCACCGCGGCGGGCGCTCAAACGGCATAGAAGGGTGCAAGCAGCGGTTCGACCCGAAGCGGCGCGGGAACGCGGTCGCGGCCTATGCGGCGGTCGAGTTCCTCATGCCAGTGATAGATGCGGCGCTCCTGGTAGTTCAACGGAATGCCGCGAAAGCCGGGCGACATCAGCGACTCCTGGATCTGCGGGCCGAATTGCAAATCCTCGTCCAGAATGCGGTCGAAGTTGGCGATTCGGGTCTTCCACAGGTCGGCCGGCGGTCCACCGCCCCAGTCTGGCGCGAACCAATGGCATTCGATGCGCATGCTGGTGTCGGAGGTGGGCCAGAACAGCAAGAAGGGCGCGCCCGTGGGATCCACCGGGACCACCAGGTTCGGGAAGAAATTGAACGACGGGTTGTTCCTGGAGGAGATCTCCGTGGCGGTTTCGATGCGCCGCATGCCGCGAGTCCCGGGATCCTGCCAGTCCGGCCGCCGGTTAGGCGTGACCATGATGGAATGTCCGCGCGGGTACAGGGCAATGGTCGTCCCGCGATGGTCGAGAAAGCGATCGACCGTGCCTTGGTGAATGGACTTGAGGTGGTACACCTCGAGAAAGGCGTCGAGCAGGACTTTGACGTTGCACCGGACGTCGAAGCCCTTCTGGGTGACGAAACGCCAGCATTTCGGCTGAAACTGCCTGAAGTAGTCGAAGAACGGATGCACGTACTCGAGCAGGGGTTCGGCGTGCGGGTCTTCGTTGATGAAAATCCAGTTGTAGAATTTCTCGCAGCGCACTTCGATCAGACCGCGTGTCGACATGTCCAATCCCGGAAAATCACGCTTGTCGCGCAGATTCACCAGCTTGCCGTCCAATGTATAGGTCCAGCCGTGGTAGCCGCACACCAAGCCCTCCACCTTGCCGCAGGCGGTCTTGACCAAGGGGCCGCCGCGATGTCGGCAGGTGTTGTAGAACGCGCGCACGACGTCGTCCTTGCCGCGCACGATGAGAATCGGCGTGCCGGTTTTCTTCCACAGCAGATAGCTTCCCGGGCCCGGCAGTTCATCCTCGTGACAGGCGTATAGCCAGCTGCGGCGCCAGAGGTGTTCGGTTTCCAACTTGAGGAATTCGGGATCGGTATACCGACCTGCGGGAATGTCCGGCAATTGTGGGAAATCCGGCCGGGGGCCGGTTCGCTCCGACTCGAATTTCATGCCGTCGATGAAGCGTTGGACGGTTGCGGTATCCATGAAGATAGATTATACCCCTGGAGACAAAAGAAACAGACCTGACTGTTTTTTTTGGGGTGGCATTATCGAATCGTTTGGAGCAGCGTCCGTGGCCGAGATCATAATGCATCATTTCGATCTCTCTCCCTTTGCCGAAAAGGTCCGGCTCATGTTCGGGTTGAAGGGCCTGTCTTGGGGGTCCGTCGAGATCCCCTTGGTCATGCCGAAGCCCGATTTGACGGCGCTGACCGGCGGCTATCGGAAGACACCGGTGCTGCAGATCGGCGCCGATATCTACTGCGATACGCGGTTGATCGCGGTCGAACTCGAGGCGAGATTCCCCCGGCCCACGCTCTTCCCGGATGGCAATCGGGGGATGTGCCTTGCCCTGAGTGCCTGGAGCGATCGCGCGTTCTTCGAGCCGGGTGCCGGCCTGTCGATGGGGCTGAACAAGGACGGATTGCCCGAGGCGATCATCAACGACCGCAAGGCCTTCTTCAATTTCATGGACTTCGGTACGCTCGAGCGGGACATTCCGCACCTGAGCACTCAATTGCGTGCTCAGGCGGACCTGGTGAATCAACAGCTTGCCGACGGCCGCGCCTTCATGTTCGGCGATGCCCCGAGCCTCGCCGATATCCACGCCTACTTCGTCGTGTGGATGACGCGTGGCCACGTGCCGACCGCGGATCGACTGTTCGCGGGCTTCGATTGCATGCTGTCGTGGGAGCGGCGGATGCAGGCGATCGGCCATGGCAGTCGTCAGCCGCTATCCGCAGCCGCAGCGCACGACGCCGCGCGCCGCGCCTCCCCCGTGCCGGGATCAGGGGTCGATCCCCACGACGAGTCCGGTCTTGCGGCCGGGGATCGCGTGGTCGTCACCCCCGACGATTACGGTCGCGTGCCGGTCACCGGCGTACTCGTCACGCTGTCGCCGCACGAAGTGGCCGTGCGCCGTTCCGACCCGGCGATCGGAACGCTGGTCGTGCATTTTCCCAGAATCGGCTATCGATTGGCGAAGGCCTAGTCCGGTCTACTTTCCGTCGACGGAAAAGGCCAGAAGCACATTTCCGGGCATGTGGAAATACAATCCATAACCGGAATTCGTGTACACCATGCCATCGTGAATGACCGGTCCGCCGCCGCCGATCGAACCGCCGTGCGCCACGACTCCGCCCAGGGTGGCCTCGGGCTGCGTGGTATCGTACTGCCACACGACTTTGCCCGATGCGGCGTCATAGGCACGCAGTCGACCGTCCATGTGTCCGGCGAACACGGCGCCGGGAATGGCCGCGATCGAGGCCAGAATGCCCGCATCACAAAACTCGCGTCCTGCGCAGACATCGTCGGCGGGACTTGCCCACAAGAGCTTCCCGGTGGAGGGGTCCAACGCGTACAACCCGGGTCGCGGCGGTCCCGCGCCCGCATCGCGGGCCTTGTTGGACGAATCCATCGAATTCGTCATGTCGGCGATCGGCACGTACAAACGCGTCCCGTCGTAAGCCATGCCGAATTGAACGCCGCCTTGGATCGACCCGCGACCCACCCGATTGGACCAGAGCGCGTGGTCATGGCGGGAGGGGTCGATGGCGACCACCGCGCCGCTCTTCAAGCCGATGAACAGCCGTTGTGTGCCGCCCGGTGTGGTCCCGAGGATC
>JBBIKV010000156.1:0-4098 GCA_037445285.1 Nevskiaceae bacterium
ACGCCGGTTCGACGAACGGCTTCGATTTCCTTGCGAAGTTCCGACACCCTGGTGATGGTGTTCGGCGTCATTTTTTGAAGCGGCGCGCGCAATATGCGTTCCAGTTTCTCGTCGGGCAGTACGCTCAGCAACGCCTTGCCGTTCGCCGTACAATGCAGCGGAAAGCTCTCGCCGATCGCCGAAACCGTCCGCAGCCGGTGCCGCCCTTGTATCTGGTCCGTGAACACCGCCGACTGTCCCTTGAGCACCGATAGGTCCACCGTTTCCCCGACCTTTTGCGACAGATCGGCCATGATCGGGCGCGTGATGTGGTCGAATTCCACGCTTGCCGAGGCCGCAAGGCGGATCAGCGCCGGTCCGAGCCGGACACCCGATGTCGGCGAGGCGGCGATCAAGAACTGTTCGGTGCGCAGCGCGTCGACGATGCGCTGCACCGTCGAACGGGCGAGACCAACGCGTTGCGCGATCTGCCCTAGGCTCAAGCCTTCCGGCTCCCCTTCGAGCGCGCGCAGCACTGTTACCGCGCGCGTGATGACCTGGATGCTCTGCTTCGGGGAGTCGGTCGCCACAGTGCGGCATGGGCCGCGGGGCGTTTTTGGCATGATACGGGAACCGTTCCGCTGTCGGTTTTTCTCGGCGGATGAGTCTAGCACGTTCAAATTTTCACGTGTTCGCGGCCCTTGAGCGCCAGTATCCGCCGAGTATCCGCCGGGGTTGCGATTTCGTAGCCCAGTTCCTCGAGAATGCGCCTGATCTTGAGGACTTGTTCGGCATTGGTGGCGGCAAGCTTGCCGCGACCGATGTACAGAGAATCCTCGAGGCCGACGCGCACGTTGCCGCCCATCATCGCCGCCTGGGTGATCAGCGGCATCTGTTGGCGGCCGGCTGCGAGCACCGACCAGACGTAATCGTCGCCGAATAGGCGATCGGCGGTGCGGCGCATGAAGGTGACGTTATCCGGGTCCGCGCCGATGCCGCCCAGGATGCCGAAGACGCTCTGAATCCACAGCGGCGGCTTCGCGAGGCCCTTGTCGAGGAAATACGCCAGATTGTACAGATGCCCGATGTCGTAGCACTCGTGCTCGTAGCGGGTGCCGAAATCGGACATCAATTGGTACACCCGTGCGACGTCGCGGAAGGTGTTGCGGAAAATGAACGCTTCGCTGTCTTCAATGTATTTCTTTTCCCACGGGAAATTCCAGTCCTGGATCCTGCCGCCCATGCCGTGGAAGGCGAAGTTCATCGAGCCCATGTTGAGCGAGCACATCTCCGGCTGAAATCGCAGCGATGCCGCAAGCCGCTGCTCCACCGTCATCTCCGGACTGCCGCCCGTCGTCAGATTGATCACGGCGTCGGTAGAGGCGTGAATCTGCGGCAGGAACTGTGCGAAGACCTCGGGGTCCCCGGTCGGCGAACCGTCGCGCGGATCGCGAGCGTGCAGGTGCACGATGGAGGCGCCGGCGTCCGCGGCGTCGATCGCCTGGCGTGCGATGTCGGCCGGTGTGTACGGCAGTCCGGGCGACAGCGTCGGCGTGTGAATCGCGCCGGTTACGGCACAAGTGATGATGACCTTGTTCGAGGACTTCTCCATGGGTGCCTCCGCGGGTGTCTAGATGCCCTGGGCGTTGAGCGATTTGAGATATTCGGTCACGCGCCGCCGCAATTGCGCCTGCGCTTCGGGGCTCCAGCGCCTGAACCCCTCGCCCGACTTCATGCCGAGCTTGCCGGTTGCGACGAGTTCCCGCAGATATGGTGAAGGTCCGGGCGTGCGGTCCAGGTCCGCGAGCACCGTCTCGTGAATCGCGAGCGTGAGATCCGTGCCGACGAGATCAGCGTTCTCCAAGGGGCCGAGGACCGCGAGCCGCCGGCCGAAGCTTGCCTTGACGACCGCGTCGACGGTGGCCGCATCGCAGACGCCGTTCGCAACGAGCGCAATCGCCTCGCGCCACAATGCATGCTGCAGCCGATTGCCGACGAACCCCGGTACATCCTTTTCCACGGTGACCGGCGTCTTGCCCGCATCCCGCAACAACGTGGTTACCGATGCGACAGCGTCCGCCGTCGTCGACGGGGTCTTGATCACCTCGACGAGCGGCACGAGTGGGGCGGGATTCCACCAGTGCGTACCAAGCGCGCGCCCCGGCCGGGCGAGGCCGGCCATGATCTGCGTTATCGGAATCACCGACGTATTGCTGGCGAGTATCGCCGTGGGGGTTGCGGCGGCCTCGATCACGGCAAAGATTTCGCGCTTGACGGCGAGATTCTCCGGCCCCGCCTCGAACACGAACGCTGCGCCGGTCACGGCGGCGGCGATCGTCGAGTGCGTGTGGACGCGTCCGGCCGCATCGGGATCCTCACCCAGGTCGGCGAGATTGCGGCGGATGCGCTCGTCGACCGTCGCGAGCATCGCGGGTTCCGGGTCGTGGATGCTGACACGGTGGCCCGCATGTGCGAACACTTGGGCGATGCCGTGACCCATGAGTCCGGCGCCGATGACTGCGATGTGCGCGCCATCGTTCAAGGGATCAACCCGCGGTATAGCCGCCGTCGGCATAGAGAACGTGGCCGGTATAGAAATCCGACGCCCTGGAGGCGAGGAAAAGCAACGGTCCGGCGAGGTCCTCGGGTTCCCCGAGCCTGCCGAGTGGAATGCGCGCGAGCATTCCGGCGCGCGTGCTGTTCGCCTTTTCGTTGTCTTCGAACATCCATGCGGTCAGTGGCGAGCGGAATACGGTGGGTGCGATCGCATTAACGGTGATGCCGTGCTTGCCCCATTCGCACCCCAGCGCCCGTGTCAGCCCGTCGGTCGCCGCCTTCGACGCGCAATAGGCTGTGTAGCCCGCAGGATGCCCGAGAAGGCCGCGCGCGGAGGAGACGAGCACGACCTTGCCGCCGCGTCCCTGGGCGATCACCCGCTTGCCGAACGCGCGGCATAGAAGCCACGCGCCCGTGACATTGCCGTGCATGACGTTCAGGAAGCGTTCCGGCGCCATGTCGACGATCGGTGAAACGTCGTTGAGCCCCGAACCGACGACGAGGATGTCCAGGCCGCCGTAGGCGTCCACCCCCTTCTGCATGATCGCTTCGCAATCGGCCTCGGTGTTCGGGCGCAGCGCGACCGTCGCCGCTTCCGCGCCAAGTTCCCGGCAGCCCCTCGCGGTGGCCTCCAGTTCATCCGCCTTGCCGGCGGCGAGCACGAGCCGCGCGCCGGCCGCGGCGAGCACCCGAGAGGCGAGGGCGCCGAATGCGCCCGACGCACCGGTGACGACGGCAACCTTGCCGCGGAAATCGAACAGCCGCCAGGGCGCGCGCAGCAGGTCGGTCATTTGGGCTTGTCCGGGTAGGGCATGACGACGAGCATCGTCGCCACCGCGTTGCCGAGATTCGTCACTTCGCGGGTCTCGCCGCCGGGAATGCAGCAGCTGTCGAGCGGGCCGAGAGCGACCGACTCGCCGCCGACGCGCACCGTGACTTCGCCGGCGAGGACGACGTACACCTTCTCCAGGGGCGAGGAGTCGGGGCCGGCGCCGCCCCCCGGCAGGATGTGCGAGAGGCCCACCCAGGAACCCTGCGGACCGCCCGACTCGAAGCCCTGGAGACGCATCGAGCGGACGTCGTGGTGGTTCGGCGCCTCATAGGGCCGCGCCTCGTGGAAGCGCTTGACGAGCATGGTTCAGCCCTTTCCGGTTTCAATCCGATACTTGCCGCTGGGGTCGACGATCGCCACCAGGCGAACGATGCATCCGTCGCCCTTGGTCCAACGCCATGGGAAGCCGGCGAAGGTCACGCGCTTGCCGGTGATCTTGTCGATCTCGCCGCCGACATTCTCGAAGCCGCAGATGCCGGCCGACAGAATCGCCCGATGGCAGGGTTCCCATTCCGGGAAGTCCTGCAGCACGTCGTGGCCAGTGCGCTGCTTATAGTCCTGGCACACGAAGGGCAGGAGTCCATTCGGCCAGCCCGGTCCATGGGGACCGATCGCGGTGCCGAGCGGGTGATCGAGCGCCTGGGTGTCGGTGCCGATCATTTTCACCTTCTTCGCGGCGAACCATTCGCCAGCCTCCTTGTAGAACCCGGGCGAATATCCGTAGTACTTCT
>JBBIKV010000157.1:0-3984 GCA_037445285.1 Nevskiaceae bacterium
GTCGGCAAATATGTCGGCGACAATGGCCTGACCATCACTCCGGAGATCCTGTACCAGCACACGAGCAGCGGCGACAGCGCGCTGTACTTTCCCGCCATCGGTCTGTACGCGCAGGACAAGCATGTCTCGGAGCCCGGCGACGATCACCTGTTCGTTCCGAGCCTGACCGTCACGCAGTCCTTCGATGCGGTGGAGCTGACGTCCGTGACCAGCTATTTCCGGCGCGATTTCGCGCGCACGTCCGACGGCACCATCTACAACTCCAGCATCTTCGCGAACTACCTGCTGCCGCCGTCACTCCTCGCCCCGCCGCCGCCGGGCGCGATCGTGCAGCCGGTGCCCACGCAGGCGCAGCTGACCCAGGTCGCGAACATCATCGGCTTCAGCCCGTCGCCCGTGTTCTACGACACCAACACCAATCAGATCTCGCAGGAACTGCGCCTCGCCTCCAAACACCCGGTGCAGATCGGCGTGCCGATGAACTGGCAGGTCGGGGTCTACTTCACCAACCAGCGCCAGGGCCACGTCGACTACGAGACCATTCCCGGCCTGCAGGCCAATTTCCAGCAGATCTTCGGCTACAGCATCTATGATTCCTACATCGGTTCGGTCGCGATCCCCGGGGTGAGCTACGCCAACGATCTGCTGTATTTCGCCCAGACCCATTACACCGAGAGGCAGATCGCGCCGTTCGGGGAGCTGGGGTTCGAGCTGACGCCGGACTTGAAGGCCACCGTGGGCCTGCGCTACGTGTCGGCGAAGGCGACGGATTATTTCGTCCCCGCGGGATACTTCACCGTCGGCCTGCCCGATCCTTATTCCGAAAGTGCGACCTACAGCGCCACCACGCCGAAGTTCGCGCTCGACTATGCCATCTCGCCCAACAGCAATCTGTACGCCAGCGTCGCCAAGGGCTTTCGTCTCGGCGGTCCGACCGGACCGGACCCCGCCTACCAGCCGAACGGCGCGCCGCCGGCGGCGCCGGGCACCTGCGACACGGATTATCAAAATCTCGGCATCCCCGGCGCACCCCTGAAATACGACTCGGATTCGCTGTGGAGCTACGAGCTCGGCACCAAGGGCCGCTATTTCGACAATCGGCTGTCGGTGAACGCCGCGGCCTACATGATCAACTGGCAGAACATCCAGCAGACGATCGTGCTGCCGATCTGCGGCTTCACGTTCACGACCAACGCGGGCAACGCCGACATCTTCGGCTCCGAACTGGAAGTGCGCGCGCTGATCACCCACGACTGGACCGTCAGCCTGAATGCCGGCAACAATCATTCCTACATCACGAAATCGCTGGTCCCCGGCATCGTCGCCAAGGGCGAGGAGCTGCTGAGCGTGCCGAACTTCAGCGCCACTCTGAGCTCGGATTACTCCTATGCGCTGAGCGACGAGAAGTCCCTGTTCCTGCGGTTCGACTTTCCCTGGGTGGGACGCTCGCACGCGTTCTATGCCGCTACCACGGTTCCCTATCACTATAATCCGGCCTACGGCGTGCTGAACATGAGCGTCGGCCTGCTGCAAAAGCATTTCCAGGGCGGGCGCAAGAAGTTCAGCCTGTCGCTGTACGCGGAAAACGTGACCGACAGCCGCAAGAACATCCAGTACCCCGCCGTGTTCCAGGTCCAGCAGGCCTACATCCTGCGCCCGCTCACCGTCAGCGCCTCGCTGCTGCAGTAGGGATGGCGTGAGCAGCACCGCCCGGGAGGAGCCGCCGGCCCTCCGCTACGGACTCGAGGGGCGCGTCGTGGTGCTGACCGGCGCGTGCGGCGGCATCGGCTCGGGCCTGGCGCGCGCCTTTGCCGCACAGGGGGTGCGTCTGGTGCTCCTCGATCGCGAGCAATCCCGGCTGGACGCGCTGGCCGGTGAACTGGGCGGCGATGCGCTGACGGTGGCCGTCGAGCTGACCGACGACGCGTCGGTCGCCGCGGCGGTGCAGCAGATTCGCGCCAAATTCCAAGGCGTAGACGTCCTGGTGAACAACGCCGGCGCCGAATATCCGACTCCCCTGCGGGACGGGTCGGCGGATTTCATGCAACGCTGGGACGGCTTGCTCGGCAACAACGTTGGCAGCATGGTGCGCCTCACGCGTGCGCTGCTGCCGCTGCTGCGGCGCGGCGCGGCGATCATCAACCAGTCCTCCATCTGGGGGCTCAAGGGCGTACCGGATTTTTCTGCCTATGTGGCCAGCAAGCACGCCGTGATCGGCCTGACGCGATCGCTCGCCTGGGAGCTGGCAGCGGCCGGCATTCGCGTCAACGCCGTGTGCCCGGGCTGGATCGAGACCGCTGCTGCGCTGCGCTCGCTGGACGCGATGGCGGCGGCCAGCGGCCGACCCGCCGCCGAGGTGCTCGCGGAGACCTTGTCGGGCCAGGCGACGCGGGAATTCCTGCAGCCTGCGGACCTGGCGGGCGCATTCTTGTTCCTCGCCGGGGACGGCGCGCGCGCGATCACCGGTCAGAGTCTCGTCGTCAGCCACGGCGAGGTGATGGATTGAACGAAGCAACCCAAAGGATCACCCATGACTGAAGTCTTCATGAACCGCATCAGTTGGACCGCGTACCGGGAGCGGGTGACCGTGGCCCGGGCGCCGGTGTTTCTGCCGGTCGGAGCGCTGGAACAGCACGGGCCGCATCTGCCGCTCGGGACCGACGCGTTGCTCGCGACCGCGCTCGCCGCCGGCGCGGCCGCCGCGGTCGGCGGACTGGTCGCCCCGGCGCTCTCCTACGGTTACAAGTCCCAGCCCAAGTGCGGCGGCGGGCAGCATTTCTGCGGCACCACCAGCCTCGACGGGGCGACGCTCATCGGTCATGTCCGGGATGCCGTGCGGGAATTCGCGCGCCATGGCGTCGAGCGTCTGGTCCTGGTCAACGGTCATTATGAGAACCAGTGGTTCATGATCGAGGGCGTCGACCTCGGCCTGCGCGACTGCCCGGGTACGCGGCTGGAGGTGATGCGTCTCGAGTACTGGGACTTCTGCACGGAACAGACCCTGGCCGCGGTGTTTCCGGACGGCTTTCCCGGCTTCGCGCTGGAACATGCCGCCGTGATGGAAACCTCGATGATGCTGCACGTCCACCCCGAACTCGTGAACCTCGACGCGATTCCCAACGATCCGTCGGCAAATTTTCCGCCGTACGACATGTACCCGACCCGCACCGACTGGGTGCCGCCGTCGGGCGTGCTGTCCTCGGCGCGCGGTTCAACTGCAGCGAAAGGCGCGCTCATCACCCGTGAAGTGACCGCGCGCATCGCGGCGGCGGTGCGCACCGAGTTCAAGCTGGCGGGCGCCTGAACGGGCACGCATGAGCTTCGGGTTCTTTGGCTATGACCGTCACGGAACCATACGTGAAATCAGCACGACGCTGAAGAAGAACGCGCTCGGCACCTTCGACGTGTGCCTGGCGGCCATGGGCTTCAATGCGCCGGCCTGGGTCGCGGCGGCCTCCATGTCGACGCTCTACGCCGTCATGGGCGGCGCCGCGCCGCTCGCGATCGCAATATCGTTCATCTTTCCGATGGGTGTGCTGGCGCTCTGCCTGGTGTACCTGACGCGCGAGGCGCCCTCCGCGGGCGGCATCTTCACCTTCAGCAGTCGCTTCCTGCACTCAGTGGCGGGCACGATGCTCGGTTGGGCTTATACGATCGCGTGTGCCGCCGTGGTGCCGCTCACCGCCATCATCGGCACGCAGTACCTCCAGGCGCTCGCGCCCGCGCTGCGCGGTGCGCTCGCCGCCAACCTGACCGGCACGGCCCTGATCGCGGCCTTCATGTTCGTCTGCCTGCGCGGTGTGACGCTGACCGCGCGCCTGACCACGGTGTTCCTGGTCTGCGAACTGACGGTGATCGTGGGCCTCGGGCTGTGCGGCATCGTCGCGCCGCACGTCGACGTGCCGGTGCGCAGCCTGTTCACCCCGACGGGCAACTGGACGGTGCTCGGTTCCGGGGTGCTGCTCGGCATGTGGATGCTGGCGA
>JBBIKV010000158.1:0-2060 GCA_037445285.1 Nevskiaceae bacterium
CGCGGGCCTGCCCGACGGCGTCATCATCCTGAGCAGCCAGCACGAGATCGTCTGGTTCAATCGCCAGGCGGCGCGGCTGCTCGGGCTGAAGCGTCCGGTAGACGTCGGGCTTCGCGTCGACAATCTGATCCGCGTGCCGGAATTCGTCCGCTACCTGCACGGCGACGACTTCGCGCTGCCGTTGGTCATCCGTCCGCCGGTGCATGCCGAGCTGTTTCTCGCGCTGCAGCTGGTGCCCTATGGCGCCGGACAGTCGTTGCTGCTGGTGCGCGACGTGACGCGCCAGATGCGCCTGGAAGCGACCCGCAAGGATTTCGTGGCGAACGCCTCGCACGAACTGCGCACGCCGCTCACGGTGATTTCCGGCTACCTGGACGTGCTGGCGGACGATCCGTCCATCGACGATGCGTGGTCCGGCCCGATCCGCGACATGCGCGCGCAGGCGCGGCGCATGAACACCATCATCGCCGACCTCCTGGAGCTGTCGCGCCTCGAGTCCACCGACGGCGAGGCGCCGCGCGAACCCGTCGACGTCCCGCGCATGCTCGAGCGCCTGCACCGCGATGCCCTGGCGGGCGGCGATCGGCCGCGCCAGGTGCTGCTCGAGCGGGAGTCGGACTGCGGATTGTATGGTTCGGCGCAGGAGCTTGAATCGGCGTTCACCAATCTTCTGGTGAACGGAATCAAGTACACGTTGTCCGAGGGTACCGTGCGCATGCGCTGGTGGACCGACGAGGAGGGCGCCTACTTTTCGGTGATCGACAGCGGCATCGGGATCCCGGCCGAGCACATTCCGCGGTTGACCGAGCGCTTCTACCGGGTCGATGCCGGGCGTTCCCGCGATCGCGGCGGCTCCGGCCTCGGCCTCGCGATCGTGAAACACGCGTTGCAGCGTCACGGAGGCTGGCTCGACGTGCACAGCATCGAAGGCAAGGGCAGCACGTTCACCTGCCATTTCCCGACCCAGCGCATCTGTCAGCCGGCGCTGCCCGCCGCGGCGAGCGCGTGACGTCAGAATTGTGGCCCGCGCTGTTGACGCGCGGCGTAATCGCATGTAAATCAATGCGCGCATCCGCCGGGCGCGTGGCACATGCGCCGGGGACCCGAACCTCGGATTTCGTCGACGCCCTTTTGCTCGCAAGGTAACGCTCATGGAAACGGCCGATCTCACCCACCACATCTCCCGGCGCTTCAACGAAGACCTCGAGAAGGTGCGCAACCAGGTGCTGCAGATGGGCGGCTTCGTCGAACAGCAGCTTCACAAGGCCATCACCGCCCTGGTCGAGGGGGACAGCCAGCTGGGCGAGTCGGTGGCCACCGATGACTACAAGGTCAACGGCATGGAAGTGTCCATCGACGAGGAATGCAGCCGGATCCTCGCGATCCGCGCGCCCGCCGCCGGCGACCTGCGGGTCATCGTGGCGATCATCAAGACCATCACCGATCTCGAGCGCATCGGCGACGAGGCCGAGAAGATCGGCTACATCGCCTCTCAACTGGCCACCATGGAGCGCCCGGCGGACAAGTACCGGGAGGTCAAGCACCTGGGGCGCCAGGTCGCGCAGATGGTGCATGACGCTCTCGACGCCTTCGCCCGCATGGACTCCCAGGCGGCTTTGAAGACCGCCCAGGAGGATCGGATGGTGGACGAGGAGTACGAGTCCATCCACCGCCAGTGCATCACGTTCATGATGGAGGATCCGCGCACCATCCGCCGCGCCCTCGAGATCATGTGGATCGTGCGGGCATTGGAGCGCATCGGCGATCATGCCAAGAACATTTGCGAGTACGTGATCTACATGGTCCACGGCAAGGACATCCGCCACACCTCGCTCGAGGATGTGGCCAAGCAGATCGACGCCGCCCACGCCGTCACCCGCCGTTGATGACGGCGCGCACCGCCAATTTCCTGGGTACCGTGGCGTGCGCGGCGCTGCTGGCATACGCGTATTACGCCCAATACGTGATGCATCTGGAACCGTGTCCCCTGTGCATCTTCCAGCGGGTCGGGATATTCGCCGTGGGCGTCGCCTTCACCGTCGCCGCTCTGCATGATCCGG
>JBBIKV010000158.1:2070-3970 GCA_037445285.1 Nevskiaceae bacterium
ATCCCTTACGAGATATTTTGCTCGGTGGGCACCCGGGTGCCGCGGGCCGTCGCGTGTATGCAGTGCTTTTGGGCCTGGCCGCCACGGCGACCATCGGCGTGGCCGTGCGCCAGATCTACATCCAGAGCCTGCCGCCGGATGCGGTCCCGGCCTGCGGGGCATCGCTCGATTTCATGCTGAAGGTGTTTTCCCTGAACGAGGTGCTCGTCAAGGTGCTGACGGGTTCGGGCGAGTGTGCCAAGGTCGACTGGCGGTTCCTCGGGCTGGCCATGCCGGCATGGGTGTTGATCGCCGCGGCGGGCCTCGGCGGATTCGGGGTATGGGCCAACGTGCGCCGCGCACCGCCGGTGCTGCGGTTCTGATGTCGGCCACTCTCGAACTGACCCAGGACCTGATGTCCCGTGCTTCCGTGAGCCCCACGGACGGCGGCTGCCAGGCGCTGATGATCCGGCGGCTCGAGCGAATCGGCTTTTCGGTCGACAGTCTGCGATTCGGGCCGGTCGACAATTTTTGGGCCAGACGGGGACGGGGAGGGCCCGTGTTCTGCTTCGCCGGCCACACCGACGTGGTGCCGGCGGGGCCCTCCACGGAATGGCGCACCGACCCCTTCGTGCCGGTCATCGAGGACGGGATCCTCTACGGGCGTGGTGCCGCCGACATGAAGAGCGCGCTTGCGGCGATGGTGACGGCCAGCGAGGAGTTCGTCGCCCGCCATCCGGACCACCGCGGCACGCTCGCCTTTCTCATCACCAGCGACGAGGAGGGTCCGTCGGTCGATGGGACGCGGCGCGTCGTGGAGGTGCTGCGCGAGCGACGCGAGACCATCGATTGGTGCCTGGTCGGAGAACCCTCGAGCGAGGTGCAGCTAGGCGATACCATCAAGATCGGCCGGCGTGGAAGTTTGAGCGGGCGCCTCACGGTGCACGGCGTCCAAGGCCATATCGCCTACCCGCAGTTCGCGAGCAATCCCGTCCACACCCTGGCGCCGGCGCTCGCCGAACTCGCGTCGCGAACCTGGGACCACGGCAACGAGCATTTTCAGCCCACGTCCTTTCAGGTGTCGAACCTCTCCGCCGGAACGGGTGCGCCGAACGTGATTCCGGGCGAACTCAAGGCGCGCTTCAACCTGCGTTTCGGCACCGTCCAAACGGTCGACACGCTCAAGGCCACGGTGGAGGAGATCCTGCACCGGCACCAGGTCAACTACACACTGGAATGGTATGTGTCGGGCTACCCGTTCCTGACTACCCCCGGGCAGCTGTCCGAGGCGGCGACGCGCGCGATTCGCGAGGAGACCTCCGTCGCCGCCAAGCTATCCACCGGCGGCGGCACGTCCGATGGCCGGTTCATCGCCCCGATGGGGGCCCAGGTGATCGAGGTGGGCGTCGTCAACGCGACGATTCACAAGGTGAACGAGTGCGTCCGGGTCGCCGACGTCGACCGGCTGCACCGGATCTACGTCCGTACCCTGGAGTTGCTGCTCGCGTCGACCTGATGCGCCTGCGTCTACTTGACGCTGTAACCGCGACCCTCCAAGCAGGCCGCCTGCGCCCGGACGTAATCGGTGCGCGCCGACGCTCTCGTGCTCGCTGCGGCTCCCAGGGTCGGGTCGAAACCGCTCTGCCCGGCTGCCCAGTGATGGCATTCGTACTTGTCCTTCGCCTGCTGCTCCGTGCTCTGCCCGTTCTTGGGGTATGCGATCAAGTCCGTGCCAACCGGCTCCCCGGCTGCGGGCGCGCCCTGGCTCTCCGCCAGCCCGGGAGGCGGCGCCACGGTCTGGTATTGCCCGACGTTGCCGTCGTACAAGTAATAATTGTCGTTGGCGTAGTAGTAGGGCACGCCATCCCACCATAAGGTGGAATAGTAGAGCGGCAGGGTGGCGAAGTAGAGTCCCAACCCG
>JBBIKV010000159.1:0-1178 GCA_037445285.1 Nevskiaceae bacterium
GTGCCGAAAGGCTGGAGCAGCTCGCCGGTAGGCCCCAGGGAGCCGGCGACGAAGACGTTGCCGGCGGCCGCCTGGCGCGCTAGTCGCGCCCCCAGATGGTTAGCCTCCTTGACCTCGTCGGCAACCCCGGCCCGCGCCATCTTGCAGGCCGCCGAATACACGAGCAGGCGCGCGGCCTCGAGTTCGGTTTCATTGTCGGCCATGCGGTGTTTGAGCACCTGGAACGAGGCGAGCGGGACCCCGAATTGCTTGCGGTCCTTGGTGTAGCGAATCGTGTCGTCGAGCGCGGTGCGCGCGTTGCCCACCTGCGACGCGGCGATGCTCAACCGCTCGTACTCCAAATGTTCCCCGATGTAATTCCATCCCTTCCCGGCTTCTCCCAACAGCGCGTCCTTGGGGATGCGCAGATTGTCCATGAAGAATTCCGTGGTGCCGAGGCTCTTGCGCACGATGGTGTTCATCTTCTTGATGTGCAGCCCCGGCGTCGTGTTGGGAACGAGGAACAGACTGAACCCGTCGTATCGGCCGGTGCCGGTGCGCGCAAGCACGGCGATCGTGGCATTCGGCAGGTGTGCTCCCGAGCACCACACCTTGTTGCCGTTCAGCACCCAGTCGTGCCCGTCGAGTACCGCGGTGGAACGCGCCGCCGCCGCGTCGGAGCCGGATTGCGGCTCGCTGATCGAGATCGAGAACTTCGCATCGCCCGCAAGGAACGGGACGAGGTAGCGCCGCTTCTGTTCCGGGGTCCCATGACGCGAGATGTTCGTCGCGGTGAACATCGAGGTCATGATGCAGGCCGCCGTGTCCAGGCTGAATTTTCCGATGGCCTCGCAGAACAGCGCGAACATCACGGGGTCGGCTGCGCTGCCGCCGTCCTCCTCATCCACCAAGAGGCCGAGCCAACCTTGCTGCGCCATTTTTTTGTACACTTCCTCGGGAAACTGGCGGCTGGCATCGTGCTCGCGTGTGTATTCACGCCCCACTTCCCGGTCCATGAAGCTGTGGACCGTGTCGCCCCAGAGGCGCTGCTCGTCGGTGAACTGAAAATCCATAAATCCCCTTCGTCAAGGCGTCGAGAGGCGCCGTCAGGTGTCCACAGCGTACGGCGGTTTTGGCATCAAACGCCGCGTGATTGACACTGCTCGAGATGTTCGAGTAAATTAAAACAAATGTTTGTT
>JBBIKV010000159.1:1188-3879 GCA_037445285.1 Nevskiaceae bacterium
CAGCCGGCGGCGCGGGCGGCGGCGAGCTGGGCCCGCTCGACGTGGCTGCCGAACGCCACGGCGACAGGCCGCTCGTAATCACCGATGCGCGCAGCTACAGCTATCGCGACATACAGGACTGGTCGGCCGCCCTGGCGGCCGGCTTGATCGCGCGCGGCGTGCAAGCCGGGGATCACGTCGCCGTGGTGCTCGCAAACTATCCGGACTTTGTCGCGGTCAAATATGCCATCTCGCGTGCCGGCGCCGTGGCGGTGCCCATCAACTTCGCCCTGCGGCGGCAGGAGTTGAGCTACATCCTCGAACAATCGGACAGCACCGCCTTAATCATCATGGACCGGCTGCGGGACCGCGACTATTTGGACGATCTGGACGCGCTCGCGCCCGGTTGGGAAACCGGCGGCGGCGGTGTCCGCTGGCCGAGCCTGCGCCACGTGGTCGTGCGCACGTCCAGCCCAAGCACCCGGCCACGGGCGACCACGCTCGAGGACTTGAGGAGCCTGGGTACGGCCGTCGATCACGCCGAGGTTGCGCGGCGCGCCGCCGCCGCAGACCCCCACTTCCGCTCCGACGTCATTTATACCTCCGGCACCACCGGCCTGCCGAAGGGTGTCATGTTGAGTCACGACATGATTCTGCGGGCGGCTTACGCGTCCGCTTATACGCGCGCTTTCGAGGATGGCCGCCGCATTCTCTTTTCGCTCCCGATGTACCATGTGTTCGGATTCGTCGAATGCCTCATCGCCAGCACCTTTGCCGGCGGCGCCATAATCCCCCACGTGACGTTCGACGCGGGCCGGATGATTGCCGCGGCCCGGGCGCATCGTGCCACGGAGATGGTCTGCGTGCCGATGATGACCCTGAAAATACTCGAGGCGGCCCGCGCCGTCGGCTTCGACGGGTCGCACCTGGCGGCAATGTTCAATTCCGGCGGCGCATCGCCGCCTTCCATATGGCAGGACATTCGCGATGTCCTCGGCGCCCGTGAAATTCTGACCGCGTACGGCATGACCGAGACCACCGCCTCGACGACCTGCACGCTTCCCGAAGGCCCCGACCGGTATTTGCTGGAGACCAACGGCTGCCTGAAGCGGGCCGGCGTTGCCGGGGATCCCACCCTCGGCGGAGTGCTCGCGCAATACAAGACCGTCGATCCCCTGAGCGGTGCGGACCTGCCGGCCGGCGTGTCCGGGGAATTGGTGACGAAGGGCCCCATCATCACCCAAGGCTACTACAAGAAGCCGGAGGAAACGCGGGCCGCCTTCGATGCCGATGGATGGCTGCACACCGGCGATGTCGGCGTGGTCGCGCGCGACGGTTACGTCACCCTGACCGGCCGGCTCAAGGAGGCCTACCGGTGCGGAGGCGAGATGGTGATGCCCCGGGAAATCGAGGATCTCCTGAACGCACACCCCCTGGTGGGCCAGGCGCACGTCGTCGGACTTCCCGACGTGAAGATGGGCGAGGTCGGCTGCATCTGCGTCGTCCCGGCGGGCGACGTATGGCCCAATCCCCAGGAACTCATCGACCTGTGCGCCGCACGGCTCGCGCGCTTCAAGGTACCGCGTCACGTGGTGTTCATCGCCCCCGACGAATTGCCGCTGACCGCGACCGGACGGGCGCAGAAATTCCGGCTGGCCGAACTCGCCCAGCAGCGGCTGGCCTCCTCGGCGCGGCCCGACCGCCGGGTGTTCACGGATTCCACACCGCGCAAAGCATGAACCGCAGGAGTGCATCGCCATGGTGACTGAACGCGCCGATATTGCCGTCGTTCCCGGACGTGAGGCCGAATTCGAAGCCGCCATGCAGCGCGGCTGTGCGCTGCTCGCTCGCGCCGCCGGATGCACGGGGGTGTGGCTGTCCCGCTGCGTCGAACGACCCTCGCGCTACCAACTACAGTTGCGCTGGAGTGACATCGACGACCACACCGCATTCACTAAGACGCCCGAGTTCCAGGCGTTCCGGGAACTTGCCGGCCCGTTCTTCGGCGAGCGGCCGGTCGTCGAACACTTTCATCCCGTCAATCCGCCAGAGTGACGCATGCCCCACATCGTGACAGACAAGTGCCGGGGCTGCCGGTTCACCGACTGCGTGACCACCTGCCCGGTCGCCTGCTTCCACGGCGACGCCGAGATGGTGTACATCGACAACCTGCAATGCGTCGACTGCGGCGCTTGTGTGCAGGCCTGCCCGATTCACGCGATCTACGAACAGACGGATCTTCCTGCAGACAAACTCGAGTGGCTCGCCATCAACGCCGAGCGCGCACCGCTGCTGCCGGTCGTCAGCGAGAAACAGGAGCCGCTGCCCACCGCCGAAGCACGCAAACTTGAACTCGGCTATTAACTCGGCTACTGACGGCATCCCCGGCAGCCTCGGCTCGATGCTGAATCCCCTGCGCATCGCCATCGTCGGCAGCGGACCCAGCGGATTCTACGCCGCAGAGGCACTGCTCAAGGCGCCGCTGACCGTGGAAGTGGACATGCTCGAGCGGTTGCCCGTGCCCTTTGGCCTCGTACGCTACGGCGTCGCACCCGATCATCCGCGGCTTAAATTGCCTACGGTCGTCTTCGACAAGATCGCGCAAGCGCCGGGATTCCGCTTTCTCGGAAACGTCGCCGTGGGACGCGACTTGAGCCTCGGCGACCTGCACTCCACGCATCACGCGATCCTGTTCGCCTGCGGCGCTGAGAC
>JBBIKV010000160.1:0-3319 GCA_037445285.1 Nevskiaceae bacterium
AGGTTCCCGTCCTGGTAGCGGTGCGTGACCATCAGGGTGGTCGCGCGGCTCACGTCGCGTTCCTTGATGAGCAGGGCCATGATGGTGTGGGCCGTGATGGGATCGAGTCCCGCGGTGGGGGAATCGTACATCTGCAAGGGGGGTTCGGTGACGACGGCGCGGGCGATGGCGGCGCGGCGGCGCATGCCGCCGGAAAGCTCGTTGGGAAATTTTTCCAGCGTCTCGCCCAACTCGACGAATTCGAGCGCCCGCTGCACCCTGGGCCGGACGTCGCAGGTGGGGCACTGGATCGCCTTCTGGTTGAGCAGCGGGTAGGCGACGTTCTCCGCGATGGTCAGCGAATCGAAGAGGGCGCTTTCCTGGAAGAGCATGCCGATGCGGCTGCGGATATCGAAGAGGCGCCGTTCGGTCATGCGGCTGATGTCCTGCCCGAAGACGAGGACGCGGCCGGCGTGCGGGGCGATCAGGCCCATGGCGGCCTTGAGGAGGACGGTTTTGCCGCTGCCGGCGGCGCCGAGGACGACGTGGGATTGTCCGGCGCGGGCCTCGAAGGAAACCTGGTCGAGGGCGGGCAGGTCGTCGAAGAAGACGCTGACGTTCTCGAACCGCAGGACCGGGTCACGCGATTCCTCGGGCATCAGGACCCGCCCGTCGAAATGAAGATCTTGGTCAGCAGCAGGTCAATGACGAAAATCAGCACCGTGGCGACGACCATGGCCTGCGTGGTCGAGCGGCCGACGCCCTGCGTCCCGCCGGTGGTGCGCAACCCGTAGAAGCAGCCCACAAGCGAAACCACGAACCCGAAGACGAACGGCTTGACAAGCCCCTGCGTCACGTCGACGTACCACTCCAGACCGCGCCACACGCTCATCCAATACTGGCGGGTGAGGAGTCCGAGGAAGAAGCGGGCCACGATGAATCCGCCGAACATGCCGACGAAATCGGCGATCACGGTGAGCAGCGGCAGCATGGTCGCGGTGGCGATGAGCCGGGGGGTGACGAGTTTCTGGACCGGGTCGGTGCCGAGGGCGCGCATGGCGTCGATCTGCTCGGTCACCTTCATGGAACCGAGCTCGCTGGCGATGCCGGTCGAGTTGCGGCCCGCGACCATGATCGCGGTGAGCACGGGACCGAGTTCGCGCACCAGCGTCAGCGAAACCAGTTGACCGGTGCGGCCGATCTGCCCGTATTGGGCGAGCGCGCGGGACATTTGCAGGGCCATGACGGCGCCGCTAAAGAACCCGATGAGGACCACGATGGGGAGGCTGCCCACCCCGATGGTGTCCATTTGCAGGATGATGTCGTCGCCGTAATGCGGCCGGCGAACGATGTTCTTCAGGGCCCTTCCGGAGAGCAGAAAGAAGTCCTGAGCCGCAAGAACAGGCTCTTTCACGAAGTCGAACAATGGGTATCGGTCCCCGCACTCCGATGCTACCATATCGAATGAAAAATCACCCCAGGCGGGGCGCGGGCGGATGAAGGGACTCACCGACATCGACGGAATTCGCGTGGGCCACGTGTCCGACTACGAGGCGGTTACGGGATGCACCGCGATCCTGTGCGAGCAGGGGGCGGTCTGCGGAGCGGACCTGCGCGGCAGCGCCACCGGCACGCAGGAGATCGACACGCTGCGGCCCGGCCACCTCGTCGAGCGCATCCACGCGATCACGCTGGCGGGCGGGAGCGCGTTCGGCCTCGAGGCGGCGAGCGGCGTGCGCCGCTACCTGGCGCGGCGGAAGGTGGGAATCGAGTTCGGCGGCGAGTACATCCCGATCGTACCCGCCGCGATTCTCTTCGATCTCGGCATCGGACACACCGGCGCGCACCCCGGCGTCGCCATGGGCGAGGCGGCGGCCGCGGCGGCGAGCGATGGTCCCGTCGCCGAGGGCAACGTCGGGGCGGGGACGGGGGCCACGGTCGGCAAGCTGTTCGGGCGGGAACGGGCGATGAAGGGCGGGCTCGGCACGTTCACCGTGACTCTGCCCGGCGGCGTTCTGGTGAGCGCGCTGTGCGCGGTGAACGCGCTCGGCGACGTGCGCGATCCGGTGGCCGGGAAGATCGTGGCCGGCGCCCGCCAGAGCGCGGACTCCCGCGAATTCGCCGATACCGAGCGCGCGCTCCTGGCCGGCGCCCCGATGCCGGGGGCGCGGTCGAACACCACCCTCGCGGTAGTCGCCACCAATGCCGCGCTCGACAAGGTCCAGGCGACGAAACTGGCGCAAATGGCCGGGATCGGAATGGCGCGGACGATCTATCCGGTGAACACCATGGTGGACGGGGATACGGTGTTCGGGTTGTCGCTCGGGACGCGCAAGGCGGACATCAACCACCTCGGCGTTGCCGGAGCGCACGCGCTGGCGCAGGCGATCCTGCGGGCGGTGCGGGCCGCGCGCTCGCTGGCCGGCTTCCCGGGGCTGGCGGGGTGAAAAGTCCGGGTGTGATTTAATCGCGTTTATGTACGTGCGCTCTATAGCTGTCTTCCTTCTCGCCGCGGCCGTGTTCGCGCAGAACCGCTTCGAGCCGGGCACTGCTCCGTTTCTCGCGTTCGACTCACCGGTGGTGGCGCTGACCCACGTGCGCGTGATCGATGGCACCGGCGCCGCGCCGCGCGAGGACCAGACCATCGTGATCGATCACGGCACGATCTCCGCCGCCCTCACGCCTCCGCCCGGCGCGCGGGTGCTGGACCTGCACGGGCAGACCGTGATCCCCGGGCTCGTCGGCATGCACGAGCACCTGTTCTATCCGGGTGGAGGCGGCGTACCGCTGTATCCGGAGATGGGGTACACGTTTCCGCGGCTCTACCTGGCCGCCGGCGTGACCACGGCGCGCACCGCCGGCAGCGTGGAGCCGTACACGGACCTGAATATCAAAGCGGCGATCGACGCCGGGCGCATGCCCGGGCCGCGGCTGTTCGTGACCGGCCCGTACCTGGAAGGGAAGGGCGCGTTCACGCCGCAGATGCACGAGCTGTCGGGTCCCGAGGAAGCGGCGCGCATGGTGGATTTCTGGGCCGGCGCGGGCGCGACGTCGTTCAAGGCGTACATGAACATCACCCGCGCGGAGCTGGCGGCGGCGGTGGCGGCGGCGCACAAGCGGGGCATTCCGGTGACCGGCCACCTGTGCTCGATCGGATTCCGCGAAGCGGCCGCGATCGGGATCGACAACCTGGAACACGGGCTGCTCGTGGATACCGAATTCCATCCCGGCAAGCAGCCCGATGTGTGTCCGCCGGCAACGCGCAACGAGATCGCGCGCCTCGATCTGAACAGCGCGCCGGTGCGCGAGATGATCGCCGACCTGGTGCAGCACCATGTGG
>JBBIKV010000161.1:0-3040 GCA_037445285.1 Nevskiaceae bacterium
CGGCGGGTCGGCAACGTCAAGCTCGCCGGCAACGAGATCGAAGGCCTGGCGGTCGAGCGGCGCGGTCCACGCTTGTTCGCCAACGTCCGCGCGCTCAATCAAATCGATGTCATCAACCGGGTGACGCTCAAGCCCATGGCGGTATGGCCGATCACTCGCGCCCGGCTCAACACGGTGGCCGCGCTCGACGAGCGCACTCACCGGATGTTCGTCGCCTGTCACGACGGGCACCTGGTGGTGCTGGACAGCGACAACGGCAAGGAGCTGGAGGTGCTGCCCATCGGACAGGGAGCCGATTACATCGCCTTCGATCGGGCGTCCCGCAAGATCTTCGTTTCCGGTGGCGGTGGCCATGGCTGGGTGGATGTCTACCGCGAGGTCGGCGCGAATGAGTACCGGTCCCTTGGCGAGGTCGCAACGGAACCGGGTGCCGCGACTTCGCATCTGGTCGCATCGCTCGGGGAATACATCGTGATGGCGCCATCGGGCGCAAAGCGGCCGGCGCAGGTGTTGGTTTACAAAATCGAAAAGGCGGAGTGACGCGGGTGGCGCAGGGTGGTCCGAGGCTTGGTTGCCAGAGCGGTCCCTCGACCGACGAGCATTTCGAATTTCTGGCGCGCTTCGGGGTGCGGCACATCTCGGCGAGCCCGATCATCCTCGAGCCGGGGCGCATCTGTCCGACGGTCGGCGAGCTCGAGGCGCTGCGCGCGCTCGCCGAGCGCCATGGCCTCAGCCTCGACATGACCGACAGCGTGTTGCTGCGCTCGACCCTCATCGATGACGAGAAGCGCCCCGCGATCATGTTGGGCGAAGATCCGCAGCGGGACCGTGACATCGAGTCTTTCCAGCAGCTGCTGCGCAACTGCGCGGCCGCGGGCATCGGAACCGTCAAGTACAACTTGAGCCTGCTCGGCGTGGTGCGCAATCGCGTGGTGGCCGGTCGGGGCGGAGTGGCGTACGGGGGCTGGAAGACGGGCGCGGATGCCGCGGAGCCGGCGCTCACCCGCGCGGGTCTCGTGGACGAGTCCACCTACTGGGAGCGTATCCGGTATTTCCTCGGGCGGGTCGTGCCGGTGGCGGCGGAATGCAAGGTGCGCATGGCCTGTCACCCGCATGACCCCGGGCTGCCGGCGGAAGGTTATCGCGGCGTGCAGTGCGTGCTCGGCAGCGTCCCCGGACTCGAGCGGTTCCTGTCGATCGAGGAGAGTCCTTACCACGGGCTCAACTTCTGCCAGGGAACGGTTTGTGCACAACTGACCGACCCGGCCGACGAGATTTTCGACGTGATCCGGCGATTCGGCGCACGCGGCAAGCTGTTCAACGTGCACATCCGCAACATCCGCGGTCGCCGCGGCGATTTCGTGGAGACTTTCCCGGACGACGGTGACATCGACATGCTGCGCGCGGTGCGAACCTATCGCGAAGTCGGTTACGACGGCATGCTGATGCCGGACCATGTGCCGCTGTTGCCGGTGACGGACGCGGGTGATCCGTACGCCTACAATTACGGCGCGTCGAATCCCGCGGCCGACGGACACCGTGAATCGTTCGCGTTCGCCTACGGCTATTTGCGCGGTCTACTACAAGCCACCGAGCCCGACCGAGGAATCCAGTCCCCATGACCGACACGTCACCCGCCGAAATGGCGTCCGCGCTGGGCAAAGGCCTGCTGTCGTTTCCCGTCACCACGTTCCACGCCGATGGTTCATTCGACCCAAAAGGGTATCGTGACAACATCGCCTGGGCGTGCAGTCACGGGCCGGCCGGACTGTTCGTCGGCGGCGGGACGGGCGAATTCTTCTCGCTGACGCCCGCGGAGCTCGCCGGGGTCGTCAAGATCGCGGTCGCCGAGGTCGGCCGCCGTCTGCCGCTGATCGCTCCCTGCGGTTACGGCACGGAAATGGCCAAAGAGCTCGCGCGGAGCGCGGAGGGTGCCGGCGCCGACGGTCTGTTGTTGATGCCGCCGTACCTGACGGAATTCGAGCGGGAGGGCATTGCGGCGCACGTGGAGGCGGTATGCCGTGCGACCCGATTGGGCGTGATCTTCTACAGCCGCGCGAGCGCAGTCATCGACGAAGTGACGCTTGCACGCCTGTGCGATCGATGCCCGAATCTGGTGGGATTCAAGGACGGGGTCGGCGACATCGAACTGATGACGCGAATTTACGCACGACTCGGCGGTCGGCTCACGTACCTCGGCGGCCTGCCGACCGCGGAGACATTCGCGCTGCCGTACCTGGAACTCGGCGTGAACACTTACTCCTCGGCAATCTATAACTTTCTTCCGAAATTCGCGCTCGACTTCCACGCCGCGGTGCGCCGCCGGGATCACGCGGCGGTCTACGCCGCGCTGCGCGAGTTTGTGCTGCCGTACATCGCGATTCGCCACCGTCGCAAGGGCTACGCCGTGTCGATCGTGAAGGCCGGGATGCGGCTCGTGGGTCGCGACTGCGGTCCGGTGCGCCCGCCGCTCACGGATCTGACGCCGCATGAGATGGACGAACTCGCCGTGCTGGTTTCGGGCCGGAACTGAGGGTCGCGCCATGAGTGACCCGAATCGCACCGGCCCGCCGCGCCGCGGGCGCGTACGCTACCTCATGGTCTTCATGTTGTTCGCGGCGACCACGGTCAACTACGCGGATCGGGCCAGTCTGTCGATCGTGGGTCCGGCGATGCAGGCGCAGCTGCACATCAATGCGATCACGCTGGGATACATCTTCTCCGCGTTCGGCTGGGCCTACGTGATCGCCCAGCTGCCGGGCGGGTGGCTGCTCGACCGCTTCGGTTCTCGGGCGGTGTACGCCGGAAGCATATTGATCTGGTCCCTATTCACGCTGTTCCAGGGCATGACCGGCCTGTTGACCGGCGGCCTGCTGGTGGCTGCGCTCTTCACGCTGCGACTGCTCGTGGGTTTCGCGGAGGCGCCCGCCTTCCCCGGTAACAGCCGCATCGTCGCCGCCTGGTTTCCGGGCGGCGAGCGCGCAACGGCCGTCGCCATATTCAACTCCGCGCAGTACTTCGCGACGGTCCTGTTCGCGCC
>JBBIKV010000161.1:3050-3286 GCA_037445285.1 Nevskiaceae bacterium
GGGCTGGCTCACGCGCGACTACGGTTGGGAGTACGTGTTCGTGCTGCTCGGCGGCTCCGGGATCCTGCTGTTCGCCGCGTGGGTGAAGACCGTGTTTGCGCCGAGCCGTCATCCGCGAGTCGGCCGGGCCGAGCTCGATTACATCGCCGCGGGCGGCGGGCTCATCGACATGGATCGGGGCCGTGACGATTCGCGGCCGATACGCTGGGATCATGTCAAACTGCTGCTCAGTCGGC
>JBBIKV010000162.1:0-3239 GCA_037445285.1 Nevskiaceae bacterium
GTCCGTGACGTGCGCGGTCGCCTGCCCGAACAACGACTGGCTGTCGAACCGCGTATCGAAATTCGCGGTTCCGGCCGTGGTCAGGAAGGTGCTCAGACCCACCGCGCAAGGTTTGAAGCCGGTCGCATCGGCCGGCAGGGTCGTTGCCGTGCAGGAGTGGTCGCTGCGGGTGAAATAGTCGACCTCGTCGGTGTGCCACAGGAACGCGCCGACCACGTACTCCAGGAACTGGTTGGCCGGCGAGGCGAGGCGCAACTCCTCGCTGTACTGTTTGTAATCGAGGCCGCCCTGATCGTGAAGTTGAATGTCGAGGGGCGCGACGTAGTTGGCCGACGTCGAGTGGAAATCGCCGTCGCGGCCCTGGAAATTGTACCAGCGGCGAAAGGCGCTGATCGACGTGAGGGTGTAGCCGCCGACGTCCCAATCGAGCTGCCCCGAAACGCCGGTATTGGTGTCGATCTGGCGCGGCAGGAAGTCGTTGTTGATGGCCGTGTTGCGCGGACCGGGCACGACCGGCGCGAGCTGCGGCAGGAACACGTTGGTCCATTGGGCGTTCGGCACGATCGTGCCGAGCACGTCGGCGCAGCACAGGTCGTTCGCGTGAACGTAATCCGCTGCCAGTGTCAGCTTCAGATTGTCGGTCAATTCGGCGACGATCTTTCCCCGCGCACCCTCGCGCCGGAAGCCGTTCACCTGTTTGCCGTCGTAGGTGTTCCGCGCGTTGCCCGGATAGTCGCTGTAGATGGCGGACAGGGTGTAGCCGATTTTGTCGGAGATCGGTCCCGATAGGTCGACGTTGGCGTGGTATTCGCCGCCCTGGAACCAGGAAACGCCGGCATCCCCCGCGAAAGTGCGGGTCGGATCATGCGTGACCATGTTGATGACGCCGGCGGAGGCGTTTTTGCCGAACAGTGTGCCCTGGGGACCCTGCAGAACTTCGATCCGCTGGATGTCGGTGAATTCGCTCGTCGCCATGCCGGCGCGGCCCATCACTACTCCGTCGACCACCGTCGCGACGCTCGGCTCGGCCCCGGAGGAGAACGATTGGGTGCCGATGCCGCGGATGCTTAAGGTGGAATTTGAATTCGTCGACGCCCGCTTGAAGGTCAGCGAGGGAACGACCTCCTGCAGACTCTCGGCGTTGTAGATGCTCTGCGACTGGAGAAAATCACCCGACACCACACTCACGGCCGCCGGCACCTGCTGCAGGCTCTCGGACCGCTTCTCCGCCGTCACGATGATTTCACCCAGCGAGTTGCCGGAATCGGCGGCGGGCACCGCAGGATCGGCGGCCATGACGGGCGCCGACAGGCTCGCCGCGACGATCGCCGCCGTTGCGGCCAGAGGCCAATTCACTCTCAAATATCGCATAAATGCCACCTCTTCCTCTCGTTCTTATGGCCGCCCACCCGCCAAGGGCATGACCGGCTCGTGCCGGCGGCAGCCGGACCCCTCATGGGCTGCGAGGCGTAGAATGCCTCCGCAACCCATACAACCTATGTGTCTTATATAAGACTTGAAACACGACTGCAAGGGGGTGCCCTGCGTTGTGCCCTCCGCCCGACGCACGGCGGCGGTCACGCTGCAAAGCGGTGGACAGCCGCCCCGCCATCATCGATCCTAGGGTCTTATACAAGAGACTGGAGCACACCATGAACGGGACAGAAACCCCCGGCTATCGTCCGTTGTACCGTCAGGTGTACGACATCGTGGTGAACAAGGTGGCGCAGGGCGCATGGCGGCCCGGCGAATTGCTGCCGAGCGAACAGAATCTCGCGAAGGAACTCGGGGTGAGCCAGGGGACCGTGCGCAAGGTGCTCGACGCGCTGACCGCGGGGAAACTGCTCGAGCGTCGCCAGGGCAAGGGGACCTTCATCGCGGAGAACACCCAGGAGCGCTCGCTGTTCCGCTTCTTCCGCCTGTCGAGGCCCGGCGGCAAGCGCCTGACGCCGGAACGCGGCGTTGAAACCGTGAAGGTGCGGGCGGCGCGCAACGCCGAGCGCGCGAAACTCGACCTCGATCGCGCCGCACGCGTGGTCGAGATCATGCGCACCAGACTGATCGACGGCCTGCCCGGGGTGCACGAAACCATCGTGATACCCGCCGACCTGTTTCCCGGCATCGAAAAGCGGGCCTCGCTGCCGAACACGCTGTACTCGCTCTACCAGACCGAGTACGGGATCAACATCGTGACCGCGCAGGAAGAGGTGCACGCGGAACTGGCCACGGCGGAGGATCACCGCGTTCTGCACGTCCCGGTCGGCGACCCTTTGATGGTGATCGACCGAGTTGCCGTATCGTTGCACGAACGCAAGGTTGAATGGCGGGTGAGCCGGGTTCGTTCCAACGACGTGGTCTACGCCGTCACGCTCGCCTAGCCCCGCACCGTCAATTCTGGGTGAGTCCGCCGTCGACCATGAAGTTCGCGCCGGTGCAGCCTGCACTCTCGTCGGAACCGAGGAACAGCGCCACCCTCGCCACATGTTCCGCGGCGAGGCGAAACTTGAGCGCCTGCAATTCGATGAACCGGGCGTCCAACTCGGGCGTCAGCCATAGCGCGCGCTGCCGGTCCGTGAGTATCGCGCCGGGCACGATGCAGTTGACCCGCACGCCGTCGGCGCCGAGTTCGCGCGCCAGCGTGCGGGTCAACCCGTTGATGGCCGCCTTCGCGGTCGTGTAACCGGCCATCCCCGGCCGACCCCGCATCCACGACACGGAACCGAGCATGATGATCGAGCCGCCGCCGCGCGCCGCCATGCCGGCGGCGACGGCCTGGCTGGCGAAAAACTGGTGGTCCAAATTCAATGCCAGGAGCCGGCGCCAGTCGGCCGGCTCGATGCTGGCGAACGCCTGCCGGTCGTCCTTGCCCGCGTTGTTGATGAGAACCTCGATGCCTCCCTGCTCCGCCTGCACGTCGGCCACCGCCGCGCGCAGCGCGGCGACGTCCGTCAGATCGCAGGCGACGAAGCGGGCGCCGGTGACGGATGCGAGCGCGGCACCCCCGGGTGCGTCGATGTCGAGAAAGCTGACGCGAGCGCCCTGCCGGGAAAACGCCTCGACCAGAGAGGCGCCAATTCCCGACGCGCCGCCCGTGATGAGCACGGAGCGATTTTCGAGTGAACGATAGCGGACGGAATCATAGGGCGATGTCATGCAGGCTCTCCGTCAGACGGCAGGATCGAAAAGTACATTCGGCAGGCCGGGCACGTCGGTGTGGAGGGCGTAGAGGTAGCCGTCGG
>JBBIKV010000163.1:0-3210 GCA_037445285.1 Nevskiaceae bacterium
CAGCGGCGATAACCTTCGCAGCGACCATCCAGGAAGAGGGGCAAATTATACATGAGCGTCGTCCGGCACAGTCGTCTCGTCATCTTGGGATCCGGTCCCGCAGGCTACACGGCCGCGGTGTATTCGGCCCGGGCCAACCGTTCGCCGCTGCTCATCACCGGTCTCGAACAGGGCGGTCAACTGATGACCACCACCGACGTCGACAACTGGCCCGGCGATGTCGAGCATCTTCAGGGGCCGGCGCTCATGGAGCGGATGCGGCGTCACGCGGAACGATTCAAGACCGACATCGTCCAGGACACGGTCAATCGGGTGGAACTGCGGCAGCGGCCCTTTCGGTTGTTCGGCGACAGCGGTGAGTACACCTGCGATGCCCTCATCATCGCCACCGGTGCCTCGGCCAAGTATCTGGGACTGGCGTCCGAGGAGACGTTTCGCGGCCGTGGCGTGTCGGCCTGCGCCACCTGCGACGGCTTCTTCTATCGCGGCAAGGCCGTTGCAGTGGTCGGCGGCGGCAACACGGCCGTCGAGGAGGCCCTGTACCTCGCGAACATCGCATCGCATGTCACGCTCGTGCATCGGCGCGACAAATTGAAATCCGAGAAAATCCTTCAAGATCGAGTATTTGCACTCGAAATATCAGGTAAAATATCGATCGTCTGGAATCATGCCGTCGATGAAGTGCTGGGCGACGACGCCGGGGTGACGGGTGTCAGATTGCGCGCGGTGCCTGGCAACGACACCCGCACGATCGCGGTGGACGGCGTGTTCATCGCCGTGGGTCATCAGCCCAATACACATTTGTTCGAGAAGCAGCTGGACATGCGCGGCGGCTACATCGTCGTCAAGGGCGGCCTCGACGGGGAAGCGACCTCGACCAGCGTCCCCGGGGTGTTCGCGGCGGGGGACGTCGCGGACCATGTGTATCGCCAGGCCGTCACCTCGGCCGGCACCGGCTGCATGGCGGCCCTCGATGCCGACAAATACCTGGAGCGAATCGAGTCCGAACCCCAGGCGTTGCCGCGCTCCGCACACGCGTGATCGTCTCGCGCACGCGTTTCCTGACGAGCATTGCCGAGATCGACGCGGCGAGCTGGAACGCTCTCGCCGGCGCGAATCAGCCCTTCGCCCGGCACGAGTTCCTGCTCGCGCTCGAAGAATCAGGCTGCGCCGTTCCCCGCACCGGCTGGAGTCCGCGGCATTTGGTGCTCGAGAACCGGGAAGGACGCGCCATCGCCGCGCTGCCGCTCTACCGAAAGAGCCATTCCCGCGGCGAATTCGTGTTCGATTTCTCCTGGGCGAACGCCTACGCTCAGCACGACCTCGCCTACTACCCCAAACTGCTGAGCGCCATTCCCTTCACGCCGGTCCGCGGAGCGCGGGCGCTGGTGCTGCCGGGCGCCGATACCGGCAGACTGACCGATGCCCTGATCGAGGCCGCCGCCGGCCACGCGCGCTCGGAGCGCCTGTCGTCATGGCATATCTTGTTTCCGAGCGAGGCCGACGTCGCGGCCCTGAAGCGCGCCGGACTCATCGAACGGCGCGACTGCCAGTTTCACTGGTTCAATCGGGGCTACGACTCCTTCGAGGCATTTCTCGCGACGTTCACCGCCGAAAAGCGCAAGAAGGCGAAGCGGGAGAGGCGGCGGGTCGCCGAGGCGGGCATCGAGTTCGACACGCGATTTGGCCACGAGGTGGACGACGCGCTGTGGTCCACCGTGTACGAGTTCTATGCGGACACCTTCTACCGGCACGGCCATGAACCCTATCTCAATCTCGATTTCTTCAAGCGAATCGCGGCCGCCCTGCCCGACAAGATCATGCTCAAGATCGCCCGGCACGGCGCCGAGCCGATTGCAGTGGCGATCTTTTTCGTCAGCGAGGACGCGCTGTACGGCCGCTATTGGGGCGCCGGAGGGAATTTTCACAGTCTGCATTTCGAAGCCTGCTATTACCAGGGAATCGAGTTCTGCATCGACAAGGGTCTGCGGCACTTCGAGCCGGGCACGCAGGGAGAACACAAGGTCCCGCGGGGATTCGTGCCGACCCTGACGAGTTCGATGCACGACATCGTCGATCCCCGATTCGCCGCCGCGATCCGCGACTTCGCGGCGCGCGAAGCGCGGGGGGTGGATCTCTACGCCGCCTCGGTCAACGAGCACATTCCCTATCACCGCGCGCCCGACGAGGAGTTACGGCTCTGAGCAGGCTGGTCTGGCTGGGCGAACAGGCGGATCCGGAGTGGTTTCCGCCGGTCGGGCAGGCGCTGCGCGATCCGCCGGGGCTGTTGGCGGCCGGCGGCGATTTGCATCCGCACCGCCTGCTCGCCGCCTATGAACGCGGCGTTTTCCCCTGGTATTCGGCGCAGCAGCCGATCCTTTGGTGGTCGCCCGACCCGCGCATGGTCCTGTTTCCAGGGGAGTTCGTGGTCTCACGAAGCCTGCGCAAGACCCTGCGCAGAGGGATCCATACGACCCGCCTGGACCAGGCGTTTCGGACGGTCATCCGCGAATGTGCGGCCCCCCGCCGCTCGGGACCCGACACCTGGCTGAACGCCGACATGATCGGTGCGTACGAGCGGCTGTTTGCCCTGGGGTTCGCGCATTCGATCGAAACCTATCGCGGCGAGCGGCTGGTCGGCGGCCTCTACGGTCTCCGTCTGGGCGGCGTATTCTTCGGCGAATCCATGTTCAGCCGCGAAGACGACGCCTCCAAGGTGGCGATGGCGCGCCTGGTGGAAGAATGCCGTGCACGCGACATTCGCCTCATCGACTGCCAGGTGGCAAGTGCGCACCTGGCGAGCCTCGGCGCCCGCGAAATCGCGCGGACGGATTTCGTCGAACTGCTGCGCGGTCATGCAAGCCGCGGCCCGAGCGAAAATTGGGCCGGCGATTCCGGCGTAAACGCCACACCGCCGGCGGTACCCGTGTAAAATTGCATTAGCGGGGTGCTTTATGCACAATGCGCCCGGCTTTCCCCCACACCACAAGGACGCATGTCAAAAGAAGAGGCAATTCAATTCGAGGGTGAGGTCGTCGAGACCCTGCCCAACACGACGTTTCGCGTCAAACTCAAGACCGGCCACGTCGTCACCGCCCACATTTCCGGCAAGATGCGTAAAAACTACATCCGAATCCTGACCGGCGACCAGGTCACCGTCGAAATGACGCCCTACGACCTGACCAAGGGTCGCATCGTCTACCGCGGCCG
>JBBIKV010000164.1:0-3141 GCA_037445285.1 Nevskiaceae bacterium
CGTCGATCTCGAGCGCGCGCTGGGCGTGTCGGCCGAACAGGCGTCGAATTCCCTGAGCAGCGAAGAATTGCGCGCCGTCGTCGCCGAGGCCGGCGCCATGATTCCGCACCGGCATCAGCAGATGCTGGTCAGCATCCTCGACCTGGAAAACGCGACGGTGGAGGACATCATGGTGCCGCGCACGGAAATCGTCGGCATCGACGTGGACGACGAGTGGGACAAGGTCCTGGACCAGCTGCGGCAGAGCCAGCACACCCGGCTCCCCGTGTACGAGGGGGACATCGACCGGATCATCGGCGTGCTGCACATGAAGCGCGTGGTGCACGAGCTCGCGCGCGGCCGGCTGAACCGCGCCGCGCTGGTCGAGGCGTCGAGCGTCCGCGACGCGTATTTCGTGCCTTCCGGCACGACGCTGAACACGCAGCTCCTGAATTTTCAGCGCGACAAGCGCCGCATGGCGTTCGTGGTGGACGAGTACGGCGACATCCAGGGCCTGGTGACTCTCGAGGACATCCTCGAGGAGATCGTGGGCGAATTCACCACCGACCCGGCCACGATGATGCACAAGGACGTGCACCGCGATTCGGACGGCAGCTACGTCGCCAATGCATCGACGACGATTCGCGCGCTGAACCGCTCCATGCGCTGGGCCCTGCCCACCGACGGTCCGAAGACCTTGAACGGACTGATCCTCGAGTTCCTGGAAACCATACCGGAACCGGGAACGACCCTGAAGATCGCCGACTACATGTTCGAGGTGCTGCAGACCGGCGACAACGCCATCAAAACCGTGCGCATACGCCCTCCCGCCCCCCCGCCCGAGTCGTCGGAACGGGACGGCGGCTGACCGGTCTCGGGGCCGCTAGAAGGCATCGAGCGCCTGGCTCAGGCGCGTCACGCCGCGGACCGTCATGCCCTCGGGCGGACGCTTGGGCACATTCGCTTCCGGCACCAGAGCCAGCTTGAAGCCGTGTTTGGCCGCTTCGCGCAGCCGCTCCTCGCCGAACGGCACCGGACGGATCTCTCCCGCGAGCCCGAGTTCGCCGAAGGCGATCAGCGAATTGGGCAGCGGCACATCCGACAGGCTCGAACGCGCAGCCAACACGATCGCGAGGTCCCCGGCGGTTTCGGCGAGGCGTACGCCGCCGACGACGTTGGCGAACACGTCCTGCCCGCCGAGCAGCAACCCCGCATGGCGATGCGCCACCGCCAGCAGCATCGTCAGCCGGTTGCCATCGATGCCGACGGCAACCCGGCGCGGATTGTTGCCGAGACTGGCATCGGCGAGCACCTGCACTTCGACCAGCAACGAGCGGGTGCCCTCGCGCATGACAGTGATCACGCTGCCGGACACCGGCTCGGCGTGCCGCGACAGGAAGATCGCCGACGGATTCGTGACCTCCCGCAGTCCCTGTTCGGCCATGGCGAACACGCCGATCTCGTTGGCCGCGCCGAAGCGGTTCTTGACCGACCGCAGCACGCGATAGCGGCTGCCGGTGTCGCTCTCGAAGTAGAGCACCGTGTCGACCATGTGCTCGAGCACCCGCGGGCCGGCGATCTGTCCCTCCTTCGTCACGTGCCCGACCACGAGCACGGCGGTGCCGCTGGCCTTGGCGAAACGCACCAACTCCGCCGTGCACTCGCGCAGCTGCGACACGGCCCCGGGAGCCGACTCGATGCGCTCCGAGTGCATCGTTTGGATCGAGTCCACGATGAGCACGCGGGCACCGAGGCCGATCGCGACACCCACGATTTCCTCCACCCCGGTTTCGGCGATCAGGCGGGCCGTCGCCCCTTCCAGCCCCAGGCGTCGGGCGCGCAAGGCGACCTGTTTCAGCGATTCCTCGCCGGTGGCATACAGGACGGGACCGAGTGCGTTGAGCGCCGCCGCCGCCTGCAGCATCAGCGTGGACTTGCCGATGCCGGGATCGCCGCCGATCAAGGTGACGGAACCCGCCACCAGGCCTCCACCCAACACCCGATCGAGCTCCGCGGAGCCGGTCGCCAGCCGCGGCTGCTCCGCCACGGCCTCGGCCGCGAGAGAGGTCGAGACGTCGGCACGGGGCGCCCTGCGGCCGCCTTTGGCGGAATCGCGCGGACCGGCGGCCGGCGCTTCGGCCGCCAACGTGTTCCATTCACCGCAGGCCGGGCACTGACCCTGCCATTTCGGCGACGCTGCCCCGCAGCTCTGGCATACGAAAACCGCTTTCAGCTTGGCCATCCGCGTCCTCAACATTGGATTTTGTGAGCTTAGCATTGCTGTAGGAGCTCCCCGATCACCTATACTCGCCCAACGACAAGAGCGGATTATGTCTATTGCATGCGAAAAATCGGGCTGACTGCGGCAATCGTGGGCTTCGGCATCTTGGGGGTGGATCTGCTGCTCAGAATGCTTGCCAACTTCAGTTCCTGGCTGTGGCTGCCGGGAGCGGCCGCCGTGGCCGGAGGTAGCGCCCTCTGGATCCGGGCGCGCGGCTCGGCCGCCGCGCCTCCCCTGCCCGCGCCGAAAGCCATGCCCCCGCCCGGCATGGAGACCGCCCGGCTGTTGGACAATTTCGAGCAACGCTTCGCCGAGCTGAAGGGCCGCAAGCCGAGCAGCACCGTCCTCAGCGAACTCTATGCGCTCGGCACCCAGTTGGAACAGCGCCGCCGCGCCGGCCAGGCGACGGCCGTGTACCGGCACCTGGCGCGCATCGACAACGGCTACCGGGACGTCAGCGCAAGGCTGACCCGGCTCATCGATGCGGAGCGGGCCGCGCACAAGGCGGACGAGGTCCCAGCAGCGCCGTCGCCGCGGATCGAGACGCCGGCGCCGCGGCCCGCAGCGGCGTCCGCCCCGGCAAGCGCGGCCGGACAGGACTCGCAACGCCTCGGCCGCTATCAATTGGAGCGCGAAATCGGCCGCGGCGCGATGGGCGTGGTGTACCTCGGGCGGGACACGGCGATCAACCGGCTGGTGGCGATCAAGGCGATTCCGTTGGCGAGCGAATTCAGCGATGCCGAACTCGAGGAAGCGCGGGCGCGTTTCTTCCGCGAGGCAGAAACCGCCGGGCGGCTCAATCATCCGAACATCGTGACGATCTATGACGTGGGCGAAGAACGCGGGCTCGCCTACATCGCCATGGAATACCTCAAGGGGCG
>JBBIKV010000165.1:0-3139 GCA_037445285.1 Nevskiaceae bacterium
CGCGGTCATGGCCCGCCCGCGCGCCGGGCCGCCAGATCGCGGGCACGCCGCGCGGCCAGCGCCTCGCCGATCTTGATTTCCAGCCCGCGCGGCGCGGGCACGTAGTAACGCCGGTCCGGCATGTCGTCGGGCAGATAGCGTTCGCCCGCGGCATACCCGCCGGGCTCGTCGTGCGCGTAGCGGTAGTCCCTGCCGTAGCCGATTTCCTTCATCAGCCGCGTCGGGGCGTTGCGCAGGTGCAGGGGCACGTCGAGGGAGCCGAAACCGGCCGCATCTTTCGCCGCCGCGTTGTAGGCGCTGTACACGGCATTGCTCTTCGCCGCGCACGCCATGAACACGACGGCCTGCGCGATGGCGAGTTCGCCCTCCGGGCTGCCGAGGCGCTCGTACACCGCGCAGGCCTCCAATGCCAGGGTCAGGGCGCGCGGGTCGGCGTTGCCGATATCCTCGCTCGCCATGCGCAGGGCTCGGCGCGCGATGTACAAAGGATCGCAACCCCCGGCCAGCATGCGGCACAGCCAATACAACGCCGCGTCCGGATCGCTGCCGCGCACCGATTTATGCAAGGCGGAGATCTGATCGTAGAAGTGCTCGCCGCCCTTGTCGAAGCGCACATACGTGCTGCCGATCACCGCCCGAGCGGTATCGACGTCGAGGCGCCGCCCGTCGCCGTCCGGGGTGCTGAGGTCGGCCGCGGTTTCCAGCAGATTCAGCATGCGCCGCGCGTCCCCATCGGCCGCCGCCAGCAACAGTTCACGCGCAGCCGGTTCGATGGTCAGATTCAGGGCGCCGAGGCCGCGGTCGGTGTCGGCCAGCGCACGATCGAGCAAACGGCTCAAATCCTCGGCAGTCAGTGATTTCAGGACGTAGACCCGCGCCCGCGACAACAAGGCGTTGTTCACCTCGAAGGAGGGATTCTCCGTGGTCGCACCCACGAATATCAGCGTGCCGTCCTCGACGTAGGGAAGAAATGTGTCCTGCTGGGATTTATTGAAGCGGTGCACCTCGTCGAGGAACAGCACCGTGTCGCGGACGCCGCGCAGGCCGCGCGCCTGTTCGACCACGGCTCGAATATCCTTGATGCCCGCGAGCACGGCCGACAAGGCGATGAACTCGGCCCGTGCCCCCTGCGCCACCAGTCGCGCGAGCGTGGTCTTGCCGGTGCCCGGCGGGCCCCACAGGATCATGGAATGCGGACGGCCGGACTCCAGCGCGCGCCGCAGCGGCGCCCCGGCGCCGAGCAGATGGGACTGGCCGACATACTCATCGAGCGTCCGCGGCCGCAGGCGGTCCGCCAGCGGGCGGTAGGTGCCGTCCCCACCCGCCGGCGCAGCGGCCGCCGGTTGGCCGGCCCCCGGTACGCCGGCCCGACTCACTTCGAATCGCGCCCGATCACGTCGACACCCGGGGGCGGCGTGAAGGAGAACAAATCGGCGGGAAATTTGCCGTTGCGCGACGGATGAGTGAACGTCAACTGCGTCACCTGGCCGAGTTTATCGGCGAGAAACATGGACGCCAGTTCGCCGTTGTCGAAGCCGATGCGCACGAGCTGGAAATCCGTGTCGGCATGCTTCGGGATGAGCTGAAACCATTGCAGTCCGCCGCTCGGCGGCAGCGCCTTGATGTCGAACTGGCTGCTCACCGAGCCGCCGCCCGACAGGAGGCTCGCCGGCGTGCTGGCGAGCGTGGCGTCCATGTCGCGAACGTTGGCCTGCGCCAGATCCTTATCGTAGAACCAGATCTGCTTGCCATCGGCGAGCACGAGTTGTTCGGAGGGTTCGGTGTAATCCCACCGAAACTTGCCGGGACGCTCCAGGTACAGTTTGCCGGCGGCGCTGCGCAGCACCTTGCCGTGACCGTCGTCGATGGTCTGGGAGAAATCCGCCGACCAGGTGGCGAGATTGGCCAGATACTTCTCGACATCCCCGGCGGGAGTCGCATGACCCACGCGGCCGACCCCGACGCCGAGGACGAGCGCGAACCCGAGCATCCGCAGTGACTGTTTGAACATATGATTACTCCTGGGGCGGCGGTGCGCCGAAAATTTCGCGGGCCCCATTCGACTGCAGGGGACCGACCAGTCCCGCCGCCTCCATGGCTTCGACCAGACGAGCCGCGCGGTTGTAGCCGATCTTGAGCCGGCGCTGCACGCCGGAAATCGACGCTTTGCGGCTCTCGGTGACGATGCGCACCGCTTCGTCGTACAAGGGATCCGCTTCTGCATCGCCCACTCCACCTTCGCCGGCCTCCTCGTCGTCGGACGGAAAGCCGGGAATGGGATTGCGCGGCCCTTCCAATATTTCGTCGATGTAGATCGGCGGCGATGCCGACTTCAGGCCGGCGACGACCCGATGCACCTCCTGGTCGGAGACGAAGGCACCGTGCACGCGGGTCGGGATGGAGGTTCCCGGCGGCAGGTACAACATGTCGCCATGGCCCAGGAGCGACTCGGCGCCGCTCTGATCGAGAATCGTGCGCGAATCGACCTTGGCCGAGACCTGGAAGGCGATGCGGGTCGGAATATTTGCCTTGATGAGGCCCGTGATGACGTCGACCGAGGGTCTCTGGGTCGCGAGGATCAGATGAATGCCCGCGGCCCGGGCCTTCTGCGCGAGACGGGCGATCAGTTCCTCGACCTTCTTGCCGACGATCATCATCAGATCGGCCAATTCGTCGATGACGACGACGATGAAGGGCAGCGAGGTCAGATCCTCGACGTCCTCCGCAACCATACCGGGCATGCCCTGCGCCACCTTTTGCATGCGAATCGGGTCCTTGATCGGCTTGCCGGCATCCGCGGCGTCCTTCACCTTGCGGTTGAAGCCGCCGATGTTGCGCACCCCCAGCATCGCCATGAGCTGGTAGCGCCGCTCCATCTCGGCGACGCACCAGCGCAGAGCATTGGCCGCCTGTTTCATGTCCGTCACGACGGGCGACAATAGGTGAGGAATCCCTTCATAGACCGAAAGTTCCAACATCTTCGGGTCGATCATGATCATCCGCACGTGCTCGGGTGTGGCCTTGTAGAGCAGGCTCAGCACCATGGCGTTGATGCCGACCGACTTGCCCGACCCCGTCGTGCCCGCGATCAGCAGGTGCGGCATGCGCGCGAGGTCGGCGACCACCGGCACGCCGCCGA
>JBBIKV010000166.1:0-400 GCA_037445285.1 Nevskiaceae bacterium
GCAGCGAATTCACCGCGATGGGCAGCCCATGCGCGGTGTTCGTCGACTGCTACGACGAGGAACTGGGCGCGCGTATCGCCGGCGTGGTGCGCGCGGAGGCCGAGCGCGTGGAGGCCCGGTACTCGCGCTACCGGCCGAGCGTCGTCACGACGATCAACCAGCGTGCCGGGGAACCCGTCGAGCTCGATGCGGAGACGTGCGACCTGATCGATTACGCGGCGACCTGTCACCACCTCAGCGAAGGCCGATTCGACATCACTTCAGGGGTGCTGCGCCGCGTGTGGCGCTTCGACGGGACGGGGACCGTACCGGCGCAGGCCGAGATTGACCAATGCCTGCAGCATGTCGGCTGGCGGCGCGTGCGCTGAACACCGCCACGGCAAGCCACCAAAGCGTGCCA
>JBBIKV010000166.1:410-3068 GCA_037445285.1 Nevskiaceae bacterium
AACCGCCGGCGATCTGCGTCGAGTGTAATCACGCGATCGATCTCGGCGGGATCGGCAAGGAGTATGCGGTCGACCGGGCGTTGCATCTGGCCACCGATCGGTTCGCGGTGCCGATGCTGGTCAACTTTGGCGGGGACCTGCGGGTATCCGGCGCGCGCACGGACGGCAGCCCCTGGCGCGTGGCGATCGAGGATACGGACCGGCAGGGTCATTCGGCCGGCATGCTGGAACTGTCGGGCGGAGCGCTTGCGACCAGCGGCGATGCGCACCGCTACATCGCGGCCCGGGGCCAGCGGCTCGGCCATGTGCTCGATCCACGCACGGGGTGGCCGGTAGTCGATGCGCCGCGGTCGGTTACCGTGCACGCGCCGAGCTGCAGCGAGGCTGGCCTGCTGGCCAAGCTGGCGCTGCTGCGCGGCGCGTCGGCGGAGGAGTTCCTGCGGGCGGAGCGGGTACGCTCCTGGGTTCGTCGCTGACTCAGCGGTTCCAGTTCTTGCGATCGACGATGACGATGAAGATGGCCAGACCCCAGATCAGCGCCATTTCGTACCAAACAACCTTGTCCATGTGTTCTCCTTATGAATCAACAGATTAAAATGTATTTAATGATCTGCATCAAGAGAATAGCAACAGACGTGCGCGTTGGCCAGATCATCCTGGCCTGTGCGCTGACCCTGGCGGGTACCTGCGCCGAGGCCGGCGGTGGCCTGTTCGGTCTCGATCACGAGCTGTCGCTCGACCAGAGCGGCATCTGGTCGCGCAAGGTCCAGCTCGACCTGGAGGTCGGGGTCGTTGCCACCGAAGTCGCAGGCGCGCTGTGGTTCGGCAACGGCGATCCGCTCGGACACACGTTCTGGCAGGCGGTTGATGCCTCGGCCATATCGGGCATTGCGGCCCAGGGCCTGAAAGTGGCGTTCAGCCGGGCCCGACCCTACCAGGGCGACAACCCGAACCAGTGGTTCCAGGGGCGCTGCTGCCAGAGCTTCCCGAGTGGCGAAGTGACCCTGCAGGCCAGTTTCGTCACGCCGTTCATCGCCCGCTACGCCGCGCAGGACCCCTGGGTGTGGTCACTGGAATTGCTGCCGCTGTATGACGGCATTGCCCGCATGAAGAGCCAGGCCCACTGGCAGAGCGACGTCATTGCCGGCTGGGCGCTGGGCTCCGGCCTGGGCTACTGGGCGACGAAGCGTCAGGTGCCCCTGACGGTTCAGATCCTGCCGCACGGCCTGACCGTCGGCTTTGCCACCCGCTTCTAGACCTAGCGGGACAGCTGCAAGAGCACGACCCCGTGCATCGGGATCGTCATCGTGTCGGTGTCGCCGATCCGGCCGAGGTCCCGTCCCGACCATAGGTCCCGGGCCCGGGCGCCCTTTGCAAAGCCGGCGTCCGGCAGGTGCAGGCGCAGTCCGTGCATCTGCTCGCGATCGGTGCCGAAGTTAAACAGTGCAAGCGCGGTCGTGCCGTCCGCGAGCGGCCGGGCCCAGACCTGCAGCGGGCCCTGCTGGAAGATCACGCGGGCAGGGCGGCCGAGCGCGTCTTGGTCGATCGCAATGACCGCGCGGTTGGTGAGGATCGCACGCACCTCGTCGCTCATCTGCGTCAGGTTGTTGCCTGCCAGCAGGGGTGCGGCCAGCATGGCCCACAGCGTCATGTGGGTCAGGTTCTCGTCGCGCGTCAGCTTGCCGTTGCCGACCTCCAGCATGTCCGGATCATTCCAGTGCCCCGGGCCCGCGAACCGTCCAAGCCCGACCTGGCTGAGCGCAATCAGGACGATGCGATCGTAGTCGGCATCGATGTCGCCGGTCGTGCGCCACAGGTTGGCGCCGACCGAGCGGCCCCACCGCCACACCGAGTCGAACCCGTACTGGCACAGGCTGTACACGATCGGCCGGCCGCCCTCGACGATCGCCTCGTGCATGCGCTCATAGGCCTCGCGGATCATCCGGTCGCGCGCGTCCGGGTCGGTTACATGTTCTGCGTCCAGCGCGTCGCGGAAGCTGCACAGGTCTTCGGCCCCGGCGATGAGTAGGTGCCGAGCTTCAGGCCCTTCGAGTGCACGTAGTCGGTCAGCGCCTTCATGTCCGGGAACTTGTCGTTCGGGTGGATGACGCCCGCGGCATCGCGCGCCCCTTCCCAGCTGTCGTCGATGTTGACGAAGACATAGCCGGCGTCGCGCATGCCGCTCGCGACCAGCAGGTCCGCCGCCTGGCGGATGTCGCGGTCGGTGACTCTCTCGGCGAACCAGTTCCAGCTGTTCCAGCCCATCGGCGGCGTGGCGGCAGGCGACGCCGCATTTGCGAGGCCTGTCGTGAACAGCGCCGTGGCGGCGAGCGCGGGCAGCATCGATCGGTGCATCGTCGGCGTCTCCCTGGAGCGTCCCCTGGCCTCGGCCGGGAAGTCTGCGGCGCACCCGGTGCGCGGCGCAAGTGGTACAGTCTGGCGCATGGGCGCCGTGGCATTCGCACCGAAGACGATGAAGCTCAGCATCCTGACCGCGGCGCTGCAGGAACTGACGCCGCGCGCGCGGCGCGACCAGGATCCGGACCTGGCGATCGAGGAATGGCTGCAGTTCGCGCGGGAGATCGGCGCTCCGAACATCCAGACACGGAGCGCGGCCCGCTCGATGACGTAATTGGCCACTCGATCACCTACCGCGCC
>JBBIKV010000167.1:0-2940 GCA_037445285.1 Nevskiaceae bacterium
GCGCTCGAGCGAAGTGGCCGGGCCGCGTGCATTCCGGACCCATGAGATCGGCGATCAGCGGCTGCTCCTGGTACGCGACGACGCCGGCGTGCTGCACGCCTACCACAACACCTGCCGGCACCGCGGCGCGGCGTTGTGCCTGGAATCGCAGGGCCGCCTGCGGGGGCCGACGCTCGTCTGTCCGTACCACGCCTGGGTGTACAACCTGCAGGGCGAACTGCTGCGCACCACGTCCAAGCACCACCCCGTCGGCTTCGATGTGGCGAACTATTCGCTGTACGGGTTACGGGTGCTCGAATGGCAGGGTTTCGTGTTCATCGCGCTATGCGACGAACCGCCGCCGTTCGCCCATCATTTCGACCAGCCCCTGCAGCGCATGGACGCCTGGGACCTGGGAGGCTGCGTCGTCGGCCACGTGTTCACCAAGACCATCCGCTGCAACTGGAAGATTTTCTGGGAGAACTACAACGAGTGCCTGCACTGTCCCAGCGTGCACCCGCGTCTGTCGCAGCTGGTGCCCCTGTTCGGGCGCGGGCTGCTGGAGGAACGCGACGATCCCGCCTGGCCCGCGCATGCGGCCCTCGACGATCCGCAATACAAGGGCGGCCTGCGCCGGGGCGCCGTCACCTGGTCGATGGACGGCCGACCGGGCGCGGCGCCGTTCCCCCATCTGTCCGCGGAGGACCGGCGCCTGGGCGCCGTGTACATGACCGGCTATCCGTCCATGTTCATCGTCGGGCACGCGGATTACGTGCGCGTCGTGCGCCTGCGGCCCCTCGGACCCGAGGCGACGGAACTCGTGATCGAGTATCTTGTGCGGCCTGAGACGCTCGCGGATCCCCGCTTCGACCTCGCCAACATCGTCGAATTCACCAATCTCGTCATGACCGAAGATGCCGAGATCTGCGAGATCAACCAGCGCGGCCTGCGGGCCCTCGCACACGCGCGCGGCGTGCTGATGCCCGAGGAGTACGTCATCAAACAATTTCACGACTGGGTCGCGGCGGAACTCGCACGGCCTTGAAGGGCACCCTTACGGGCACCGTGAAGGGCGGGGCGGGGACGCTCGCCGCACTGGCGCTCGCATCATTCCTGTCCGGCTGCGCCCGGCCGAAGCCGCCGCCGGCGCCGTCCTCCGAGCCCCCGGTGCTGAACATTTACAACTGGGCGGATTACATCGGCCACGACACCGTCGCCGAATTCGAACGTGAGACCGGCATCAAGGTCGTCTACGACACCTTCGAGTCGAATCAGGAGCTGGAGGCGAAGATCCTGGTCGGCCACACCGGCTACGACATCGCGAGCACCACCACCAGCTACTTCTCGCGCCAGATCAAGGCGGGCGTCTACCAGCCGCTCGACCGCGCCAAACTCCCCAACTGGAAGAATCTCGACCCCGCGGTGCTCGCGGTGCAGGCCGAGGCCGACCCCGGCAATCGTTACGCGATGCCGTATCTGCACGCGATGAACGGCTTCGCGTACAACGTCGAGCAGATCGCCGCGCGCCTGCCGCAGGCGCCGACCGACAGTCTCGCCATGCTGTTCGATCCGGCCGTGGTGGCGCGCTTCAAGGATTGCGGTGTGATCTTTCTCGACTCGCCCGAGGACGTGCTGCAGCTCGCGCTCGCCTATCTGCACGTCGATCCGAACTCGCAGCGCCCCGAAGATCTGGACCGGGCGGAGCGGGTGGTGATGGCGGTGCGGCCCTACGTGCGCACTTTCGACTCGAACGACTACTGGCATCAGCTCGCCAACGGCGAGGCCTGTCTCGCGGTCGCCTGGTCGAGCGACTTCGGCGTCGCGCAGCAGCGCGCGCGGGACGACAAGACCGGCGTGCACCTGGCCTTCACGCTGCCGCGTGAAGGCTCGAACATCTCCTACAACGCGCTGTTGATCCTGAGGGACGCGCCGCATCCCGCGGCGGCGCATCGGTTCCTGAATTTTCTGCTCGATCCCCAGGTGATCGCCGCGGTCACCAACGACATCCGCTATGGCAACGACAACCTGGCCGCCAGGCCGTTGATCGACCCCGCGATCGCGGCGGACCCGTCGATCTACCCGCCGCCGGAACTGCGCTGCCGCCTGTACCTGCCGCGGGAAGTGTCGCCCGAATACGCCCGGTTGCGGACCCGGGTCTGGACCCACATCAAGACCGGTCAGTGAAGTGAAATCGGCTCACCGCATGGTGAAAAAATCGCCGCTAAAAAGGCCCCTTGAAGCCTGATTTGCCGCTTTTGTGACCGTCCGCACCCCGGCCGCGCCCCTCGCAATATAGATTGCCGCACCCACATCGGGGTGGTGACTCAAGTACCTTCGAGGAGATCCAAATCATGATCGGATTCGTAGCCCGTTGGGGCCATAACTTTTTGCTGGCGGCCATGGCGGTGGCGACGATTGCCGTGCTGGTGTCGGCCCGCTGAATGACCGGGCGCCGCACGCGGCGCCCTTGATGGCCGTCGACGGCAGCGACGGCATACCCGCATAATCTGCTGGATGGGGATCGCGCTCGTTCGGGCGCTCAAGCGGGAATCGACTTGTCGACGACTCCACGGCCGGAACTGAAGCGCGGGCTGGGCCTGTGGGGCGCGATCGCCGTCAACGTCGCCAACATGATCGGCACCGGCGTGTTCCTCAAGACGCGGGTGATGACCTGCAACGTGGGCACGCCCGTCGCGGTGCTGGCTGTCTGGGTGGCGGCGGGACTGTTGTCGCTCGCCGGCACCTTCTCGTATTCCGAGATCGCGGCCATGCTGCCGGAGGCCGGCGGCGACTACGTGTTCCTGCGCCGCGCCTACGGCCGTCTGGCCGGCTTCCTGTACGGCTGGACCTGTTTCGCCGTGGCACGCTCCGGCTCGCAGGCGGCCCTCGCGGTGGGCCTCGCCATTTTCACCAACGTCGCCCTCGGCGGGGCGCTCGAGCGGCTGCAGGTGCTCGGCATGA
>JBBIKV010000168.1:0-2926 GCA_037445285.1 Nevskiaceae bacterium
GGGGCGGCTGGGGCGGTCCCGGCTTTGGCGGCATCGGCTACGGGGGTGGTCCCTACGTGCGCGACGAGACCCGGGTCTCGGTGGATCTGTTCGATGCCAAGACGCGGGTTCCGGTCTGGCATGCGAGCGTCAGCCTGAGCGTCTCCGATTTGACCGGTCCGCATGCCGTGGAGCGGATCAATGCGGCGGTGACGGCGATATTCACCAAGTTCCCGATAGGCGCGCCCGCGCTGCCGACGGGCCCGCGTGCCACGACCTGATGAGTTCGAGGACCGGTAACGCGGTTATCGGTGCCTGAAGGGCCGGTGTACGAGGAAGTAGTACAGGGCGGCCAACACGCCGCCGACCACCGCCACCAGCAGCACGAACCGGTTCACGGATCCCCTGAGCAGTTCAGGGTGCTTGCCCAGCGTCATGCCGAACCAGGCGAGGACGGACGTCCAGAGCAGCGAGCCGGCCAGCGTGGCCACGGCGTACCAGCGGTAGTCCAACCGCAGGACGCCCACCGGGATGCCGATCAGATGTCGGATCACCGGCAGCAGCCGTGAGACGAAGACGCCGGCCGCACCGTAGTGGGCGCACCACGCCTCCGCCATCCGAATGCTCCCGGCCGTGACCCCGACGTAGGGACCCCAGCGCATCGCCACGGGCCGTCCCAGCCAACGTGCGCCCCAATACATGATCGACGCGCCGACCCAGGACCCCAGGGTCCCGGCCAGCACGACGCCGAGCAGCGAGAGCTCACCCTGGGTGTGCGCGAGGTACGCGGCCGGCGGGATGATGACTTCGCTCGGAATCGGCACCACGGTGCTCTCCAAGGCCATCAAACCCGCGATGAGCCAATACCCCCCCTGGGCGAGGACGGACAAATACCAGTCCGAGAACTGGTGCATGAGCCCTGCCAATCAGTCCAACGCCTGGGGATTGAGGATGACCTTGGCATCCGCGCGCGCCGCCGCGGCATAGCTCTGCGCCTCTCCCGCCGCGGACTGCTGCGCGTATTGACTGCGCAGCTGCTGTTCCAGCGCCTTCGGATCGCCGGTCGGATCCTCGCGCAGGGCGGTCACCGTGACCACCGCTGCATCGCCGTCGGCGAGCGCGAGCTTTTCATAGACCGGTTTGGTTTTGGGATTCGGTGCCTCGAAGGCGGCGCGGCGGATATCCAACGGCACGCTCTGATCCGACCGGCCGACGAATTTCGCGGGCTGCGGTGCCGCGCCCAGGCTCTTCGCGACCGCATCCCAGGATTCTCCGGCGGTCAGCCGCTTCACCGCCTCCGCCGCCGCCGCCGCGGCGAGTTCGGCGCCCTTCTGCTTCTTCCACTGGACCACGACGTCGGCGCGCACCGCATCCAGCGGCTTCTGTTCGGGCAGCTTGTGATCGGTCGCGCGCAGCACGACCCCGCGACCCTTCTCCACCTCGACCATCGGACTCAGGCGTCCGTCGAGCACATCCTGACTGAACGCCGCCTCGAGGACCGCCGGCGTCGCCCCCAGGTCGCCGCCGCCGGTGACGCGGCTGAACACGGGAATGTCGTGGACGGGCAATCCGGCCTTGCGCGCGACGACGTCGATGTCCGTGGTGTTCTGCAGCGCCGCATCGGCGAGCTGATCCTGGGCGTTGTTGAACAGCCGTTCCGCCTCGCCGCGGCGGTAGTCAGCCTCCAATTCGGCGCGGCTCTGCTCGAAGGACTTGACGCTCGCGGGCTGGATGCCGTCGAGCTTCAGGATGTGATAGCCGAATTGCGTCTTGACGGGCCCTCGGACCTCGCCCTCCTTCATGCTGAACGCGGCGTCGGCGAACGGCGCCACCCAGGCCTTGCGCTCGTTCCACCCCAGGTCGCCGCCTTGCGGCGCCGATCCGGTGTCCTGCGAATTCTCCTTCGCCAGTTTGGAGAAGTCCTCCCCGGCCTGCGCGCGCCGGGCCAGCGCCGCGGCCTTGGCCTGGGTGGCGGCGTCGTCCTTCGGATCGGCGACCTGGAGGAGAATGTGGCGTACGCGCCGCTGCTCGGGCTGCGTGAAGCGCTCCGGCGTCTTGGCCTTCTGTTCCTCGTAGTAAGTCTTGAGCTGCGCGTCGTCGACCGACACCTTCGGTTCGAGCGCGGCCAGGCTGACCTCGATGTAGCGCAGGTTCACGGTCTCCGGGGTCATGTATTCGGCCTTGTGGGCCTCGTAATAGGCCTTGACCGCCGCATCGTCGGGCGTGGAGTCGGCCGCATATTTCGCGGCAACCAGGGTGAACCAGGACAGCTCGCGCTGCTGACGGGTGAGCGCGCGCAGTTCCTTGAGTTCGCCCGCCGTGGCGAAACTCGACACGGTGAGCGCGGTGTCGAGCTGGCGCAGCTTCACGTCACGGCGGAACAGTTCCTCGATCTCGGCCTCCGAGCGGCCCTGCGCCAGCAGCAGCGCCTTGGCATGCGCCGGATCGAACTTGCCGTCGACCTGGAACGCCGGCACCTGCGACATCGCCTTCAACACGTCGGCGTCGCTCACCCGGTAGCCGAGCGCATCGGCGCGGGTGACGATCGCCTCGCTGTTCACGTACTCGTCGAGCACGTGCCGCTTGATTTCGTTGCGCATGGAATCGTCGATGGTGCCGTTCGACTGGCGCTCGAATTGCGCGAGTTGCTGCTGGTAGGCCTGGCGGACGGTGTTGCTGGCGATTTCACTGCCGTTCACCTTGGCGGCATAGGTGGGCGCCTGCATGGTCCAGTTGATGCCCCAGAAAACGAACACCAGGCCGACGGCGCCGAGGACCACTCCGGCAAGCCAACCTTTCAACTTATCGTGAATCGACTGCAGCATGTTCCCACCCGTTTCAACCCGGCCGAATCATACCCGCAGCGCGGCCATGCGGCACGCGCGGGACTCTTCGTCAGGAAATGGCGGAGTGGACGGGACTCGAACCCGCGACCCCCGGCGTGACA
>JBBIKV010000169.1:0-2880 GCA_037445285.1 Nevskiaceae bacterium
GGCCGAGCGGCCGGCCGCCGCCGCGCCGGCGGGCGCGGGCGGTCCGGCCGCGGGGGCGGCGCCCGGCGACGATGCGGCCACCGATACCGGTCTCGAGATCCATGCGCGGCGCAAGTCCTGGGGTCCGAACTACGTGCGCTTCGGGCTGGATTTGCAGGACGACTTCCAGGGCAACAGCCGCTATAACGCGGCCGCGCGGTTCCTGCTCACCGAGATCGACGATCTCGGCGCGGAGTTTCTCGGTGACGTGCAGATCGGCAGCGACCCGAAGATCGTGGGCGAGTTCTACCAACCGCTCGACGCGACCAGGACCTGGTTCATCGCGCCGAGCGCGCGGGTCGAGGCGCGGAACCTGCCGATCTATTCCAAGAACATCGAGATCGCCGACTACCGTGACCGGGAGGCGGAGGCGGATCTGGATCTCGGCCGCAACTTCGGCAACTGGGGCGAACTGCGCATGGGTCTGCACCGCACCAACGGCCTGGCGCGCGTGCGCCTCGGCGCTCCCGACCTGGTCGAGACCCAGTACAACAACGGCGAGTTTTTCGTGAAGATGAGCTACGACCAGCTCGACAGCGTGTATTTCCCGCGCGCCGGCGAGACCTTCGCCCTGCAATGGGATGCGGACCGCACCGACCTCGGCTCGGATTTCGTGCGGGACCGCATTTCCGCCGATTGGCTGATCGCCCGCTCCCTCGGGCGCAACACCCTGCTGTGGTGGACCTCGGCCGGCCGGACCCTCGACGGCAACGTCAAACAGACCGCGCTCCCGGATTTCTATTCGTTGGGCGGGTTCTTCAACCTGTCGGGACTCGCCCCGGCGTCGCTGATCGGCCCCAACTATGCGATTTCCCGCGCCATCTATTTCCGCAAGATCGGGCGGGGCGGGGAGGGCTTCTTCGAGTTTCCGGCCTACCTCGGCGCATCGCTCGAGGTGGGCAACGCCTACCGGCAGGGGATGGATCTCAGCCTGGGCAGGATCCGCAAGGATGGCTCGATCTTCGTCGCCTTCGACACCTACCTCGGGCCGCTGTACCTCGGCAGCGGTTACGACGATCGGGGGACCAGCGCCTTCTATCTGTTCCTCGGCCGCACGTTCTAGCTGAAGCTGCGGCTCTCGGAGAGGTTCTCGACCTTCTCGAAGACCAGCGCGGGCTGATCGCCGATGCGCGAGTATTCATGTTTGCGCGCCATGTCCTCGAGTTTCTGGTCGCGCTCCGCCGCGGTAAAATACCAGTGCGTCTTCTGCCAGTCGGTGCCGAGCAGCTTCGCGAACGGGTCACCCGGTCGCAGACTCACGCGGACGCCGAACGGCCGGGGCTGAACCGGCACGCCGCGGACCAGATTTTGAGCATTGGCGATTCCCATGGGGGGGACGATAGCCGACATTGGGCGATGCTGCCAGCACAACCTGCCGGCACGTCGTGCCGGCTGATCGGCGGCGGAATCGCATGCTAGACTCCGCCGCCTTCGCCAGGCGACGGGTCGGCCAATCGCCTGGAGCGAAGGATGGTCCCCCACGAGGTAACCGATGGCATCGTCATACACGGCCTCCGACATCGAGGTATTGAGCGGCTTGGATCCGGTGCGGCGCCGGCCTGGCATGTATACGGATACGACCCGTCCGAATCATCTGGCGCACGAGGTCATCGACAACAGCGTCGATGAGGCGCTCGCGGGTCATTGCGAGAACATCCACGTCACCGTCTTCAAGGACGGCTCGCTGCAGGTCGAGGACGACGGGCGCGGCATGCCCGTCGACATCCATCCGAAGGAGAAAATCAGCGGCGTGGAGCTCATCCTGACGCGCCTGCACGCGGGCGGAAAGTTCAACGACAAGACCTATCAGCATTCCGGCGGGCTGCATGGCGTCGGCGTCTCGGTGGTCAATGCCCTGTCGAAGCATCTCGAATGCTGGGTGCGCCGCGGAGGAAAGGAATACAACCTGAGTTTCAAGGGCGGCCACCCGCAGTCGAAGCTCGAGGTCGTGGGCGACGTGCCCAAAACCAAGTCCGGCACGACCATCCGCTTCTGGCCCGACGGCAGGTACTTCGACACCGACAAATTCACGGTGCCCAGCCTGAAACAGGTGCTGCGCGCCAAAGCCGTGCTCTGCCCGAAGCTGCGCGTCACGCTCCACAACGAATTCACCGGTGAAAAGGACGAATGGTTCTACACGGGCGGGCTGCACCAGTACCTTGCCGAGGAGCTGGGCAAGGGCGAATGGCTGCCGGCGGAGAGCTTTTACGGCAAGCGCGACATCGACGGCGGCTCGCTCGACTGGGCCTTCGCCTGGGTGCTGCAGGCCGAACACGCGGTGGCGGAGAGCTACGTCAACCTGATTCCCACGGTGGAGGGCGGCACCCACGTCAACGGCCTGCGTACCGGCGCCGCGGATGCGGTGCGGGAGTTCTGCGAGTTTCGCAGCCTCGTCCCGCGGGGCCTCAAGCTCTCGCCCGAGGACGTCTGGGACGGCGTCAGTTTCGTGCTGTCGATGAAGATGCGCGAACCGCAGTTCGCCGGTCAGACCAAGGAGCGGCTCTCCTCGCGGGAGTCGGCGGGCATCGTCCAGGGCGTCATCAAGGACGCCTTCGCCCTGTGGCTCAACCAGCATCCGGATCAGGGCGAGAAGATCGCGATGCTCGCCATCGCCAACGCCCAGCAGCGCTTCAAGGACAGCCAGAAGATCGCGCGCAAGCGCATCGTCGCGGGGCCGGCGCTCCCCGGCAAGCTGGCCGACTGCGTGAGTCAGGATCCCGCGCGCAGCGAGCTGTTCCTGGTGGAGGGCGACTCCGCGGGCGGCTCCGCGAAGCAGGCGCGCGACCGCGTGACGCAGGCCATCATGCCGCTGCGCGGCAAGATCCTGAACACCTGGGAGGC
>JBBIKV010000170.1:0-1214 GCA_037445285.1 Nevskiaceae bacterium
AACAGATCATAGATGCCGAGGATTTGCGCCACGCAAAACTTGGTGTTGTCGTGCTGATAGAAGGCACCGGCAACGTAGTTGAAGTCGCCGATTTGCTTCGAGGCGAAGCGCAGTTCCTCCTGCCAGGTCTTGCGCCGGTCGGAGCGGTTGGCGTCGAACACGGAAACCGGCCCGACCAAGCCCGTGTAATCGGAGGGCAGGCTCGAATCCTGGGAACGGTAACCCTGCACCCAGGTAAACGTGCCCGGCTCGAGGGTCCAATCCACGTTCAAATGCACGCCGTTGGCGTCCACCCGATGTCCGTCGGGCATGTTGATGAGATACCCGGCGCGATTGTCCACGCCCGCGTTGTTCAATGGATTGTTGCCCGTATAGCCGGGGAGGCCGAGTTGCGAGAAGACGAAATAAGGCGTCGTGCCGCCCGGGGTCAGATTCGACGGCGTTGCGTTGACCGCACCGGGCGCCTGCGACCGGTCCTTGAGCAGTTCATAGGTGAACAATGCCTTCAAATCGTCCGTGGGCTGCCACAGCAGTTTGGCGCGGGCGGTGAACACGTCGGTGCCCCCGACCCGCTGGCCGTCGCCGGTGTAGGTCGTCCCGCCGATGGTGGTGCTCGCCCCGTTGCGCATCCAACCGTCCTCGCGCTCTTCACTCGCCACGAGACGCAGGGCCAGCCGGTTGTCGATCAATGGGATGTTGACGGCACCGCGATAATTGGCCGCATTGTAGCTGCCCGACTCGCCCTGGAGTTCGACCGTCGTTTGATCGAGAACCGGAGCCTTGGTGCGGACGACTACGGCGCCGCCGGTGGTGTTCTTGCCGAACAGGGTGCCCTGCGGCCCGCGCAACACCTCGACTTCCTGAACGTCGAACGGATCGAGCAGTTGCGTCTGCACGCTCGGCATGACGAAGTCGTCGACGAGGACGGCGACCGGTGCTTCGTTGTAGACGATGATATCGGTGTTGCCGACGCCGCGCATCGCGAAGGATGCCGCGTTGAACCCGTTGACCTTGTTCGCCGAGAAGTTCGGCACCATCAAGGCGATATCGCTCAGATTTCGTGGCGACATCTGCTCGATGGTGGACGCATCGACGGCGGTGATCGCGATCGGGGTCGACTGCAGATTGGATTCGCGGCGCGTGGCCGTCACCAGGATTTCATCGAGGCCACCGGAGGACCCGGTGGCGGGCGCCGTCGTCGTCTGCGCTTGTGC
>JBBIKV010000170.1:1224-2864 GCA_037445285.1 Nevskiaceae bacterium
ATCGCTGCCGCGACAAACATCCCGAGATAGCCGTTTTTTGGTTCGGCGCGCGAGAATGTTCGCGTGCGCTCACTGATTGTCATAGTTGATCCCCCTCGAATCGCAGCCATTGGTATCGATCGCCCCCCCCCTGCAGCAGGAATGGACACTCTTCTCCGTTATTCCTCGGGGCAGAGAGCCCGGCCTGTGCCGCCGTTCCAGCCACACCGGAGCGCAAATTACGCGTCGCGTGGAAAAAAAACAAGCATGACTGTTTTTTTGAGCCGTCCCATCGTCTAAACTGTTGCGTCGGCGCGCCAAAAAGTGAACCGAAAGGGCCGACTGGAGATTATTGCGATGCACAAGCTACTTCTAGGGGTCTTGCTCGGCACTGCCGTGATCCCCGCGGGGACCGTACCGCCCGCCGCGGGCGGCGAGCCGCAGGACGACCTCGGAGCCCTCAAGCAGAAAATGGATGCATCGAAGGCCGGCATCGATCGCGAGGCGCTGCCCGGTGCGGCCATCTATCATGAACGTTGCCAGCACTGCCACGAAGGACAGGCGCCAAAGGCGCCATCACGCACCTTCGTCGAGATGATGACGCCCGAGGCCATTTACCGAGCGCTGTCGGCGGGCATCATGCAGACGCAGGCCGCCGGCCTCAGCGAACTGGATCAAAGGCACGTAGCCGAGTATTTGTCCGGCGTGCCGTTCGGTGCATCGAAGCCGCCCGCCTCCATCCCGTGCACCGGCACGGCGGCCCGTTTCGATGTCGGAATCCGGCCGGATACGGTCGGCTGGGGGTTCAATCCCGGAAACACGCACTTCGTTCCGGCCGCCGCCGCCAAGCTATCTCTGTCCGAGATACCCCGCCTCAAGGTCAAGTGGGCGTTCGCCTACCCGGCCGCGGTGCGCGCGCGATCGCAACCGACCTTCGCGTTTGGGGCGCTCTACGTGGGCAGTCAGGACGGTACGGTGTACGCCCTCGACGCAAAAACCGGGTGCATCCGCTGGACCTATCAAACGACCGCCGAAGTACGCACCCCCATCGTGATTCCGGCTTCGCAGGGCAGCCTCAAACGCGCCTTTTTCGGCGACCTGATCGGACGCGTGCATGCGGTCGATGCGACGACGGGACGGGATCTGTGGCAGCAGCGAGTCGACGACCACCCGAGCGCAACGATCACCGCAGCGCCGGTCTATGAGGCCGGCAAACTCTACGTGGCCGTATCGTCACTGGAGGAAGGTACCGTCGACCCGAAATATCCATGCTGCACGTTTCGCGGGAGCGTCGTTGCCTACGATGCCGCCACCGGCCGGCGCCTATGGAAGCGCTACACCATCGAGGAGCAGCCGCGGCTGCGCGGCACGACCGACATCGGCACGAAGATCTTCGCGCCATCCGGCGCGGCGGTGTGGAACACGCCTACCGTCGATGCCGAGCGCGGTTTGCTCTATGTCGGCACCGGCAACAATTACACGGGCCCGGCCGACGACCGCAGCAATTCGGTGCTGGCGCTCGATCTGCGCAGCGGCAGGGTCGTATGGGCCTGGCAAGTGGTGGCGGGCGACGCCTGGAATGTGGGTTGCATGGTGGGCCTCGACAATTGCCCCGCCAACTCAGGACCGGACGCGGACATCGGCTCCGGAACGATCCTCGG
>JBBIKV010000171.1:0-727 GCA_037445285.1 Nevskiaceae bacterium
ACAAGATTCGGATCGAGCACCCCGACTTCGTGCATTTCTCGCGCAAACTGGGAAAGGTCTTTTTCTATCCGCCAGACGTCGGCGGTGTCTTCGAGTTGATCGTACCGGACCACATCGCGAAGGTGCAGGCGAGAGTCAAAAGGTCCTGGACATGGCTTCATTTCCGTAAGGGCTCGAGCCGATAACCATTCTTGCCGTCGAGCATCGTCCACCCGGCGGCGGCGAGTTCGGCGCGCAGCGCATCGGCCGTCTTGAAATCTTTCGCCTTGCGCGCGGCCCAGCGTCTCTTGGCGAGAGCGTCTATCTCAGAGGGAATCAAAGGTGGGTTCTGCGGATATGACTCGACCGGGTCGAGCCTGAGCCCAAGCACGTCGGTTGCTTGATCGAAAGCAGCCGCGTCGGCCGATGTCACTTGCCCGCCTTCGCCATCAACAATCTTGTTTCGAACCGTGAATAGCGCCCCAAGTGCCGCCGGAATGTTCAGATCCTCGATCAGGGCCTCGATCACTGGATCAAATCTCGGCGATTTGGTGCCGGCTACATATTTGGCACCAACTTCGTGAAGCATCGCTTTGAGGGCGCGTAGATTCTGGATGGCACTTGTTGAGTCGTGTAGCGACTTCAGGGTGAAATCCAATTGCTTCCGCGGGTGGCCGGCGAGGAGGGCGTAGCGGATCGCCATGGGCGAGAATCCCGGCAGCCTCGGACGGGCCCCAGGTACCCGGCT
>JBBIKV010000171.1:737-2816 GCA_037445285.1 Nevskiaceae bacterium
AGATCGTCGACCGTGTAGAGATTGCCGAGCGACTTGCTCATCTTCCGCCCGTCGACGAGGAGGAACTCGCTGTGGTACCAGTGATGCGAGAAGGTGTGGCCGGTGCAGCCCTCGCTCTGGGCGATCTCGTTTTCGTGGTGCGGGAAGAGCAGGTCCACGCCGCCGGCGTGGAGGTCGAGCGTCTCGCCGAGGTACTTTTTGCTCATCGCGCTGCACTCGATGTGCCACCCGGGCCGGCCCGCTGCGGCGCCGCGCGGACCTGGCCATTTCACGTCGCCGTCCTCCTCCGGCTTCCAGGCCTTCCAGAGCGCGAAGTCGCTGGCGTCGTCCTTGTGATCGTCGTCAGCGGCCGTGATCGTCGCCTTGAGTTCGCGCTCCTTGATGCGCGAGAGCGCGCCGTAGCTCGGGAACGCGGCGATCTTGAAATACACCGAGCCGTCGGGCGCGACGTAGGCCAGGCCCTTGGCGAGCAGCGCCTCGATCATCGCCACCTGCTCCGCGATGTGGCTGGTGGCGGTCGGTTCGGCGTGCGGCGGCAGCAGGTTGAGCGCCCGGCAGTCGTCGTGGAACTTGTCGGTCCATTTCTTCGTGATCTCCGCCAGCGGCCGTTTCTCCCGTTTGGCCTGCGCGATCGTGCGGTCGTCGACATCGGTCAGGTTGCGCACGTGCTTCACCTTGTCGGCGCCGAAGTCCAGCTCCAGCAGGCGCCGCAGCACGTCCTGCACGAGGAAGGTGCGGAAATTCCCGATGTGCGCCGGGCCGTAGACGGTCGGTCCGCAGCAGTACATGCGGAAGATGCCGTCGAGCTGGTGCGGTTCGAGAGGTTTGACCGTCCGTTCCAGAGAGTCGTAAAGCTGAATGGCCATGGATCGAGTCCGCTAATTCGCGCTCACAATTGCCGGTCTTTCCATATCTTTTTTGAAGATTGGCGTGAATTAGCGTGGATTAGTGGTTAACTCCCTTGTTCCCACGTGTCTATGCCCGAAAACTTCAAGTTGGATCTGACCCACCGCCCGCGGCGCCTGCGCCGCACGGCCAGCCTGCGCGCCCTGGCGGAGGAAACCGTGCTGCGCCCGCAGGATTTCATCGCGCCGCTGTTCGTCATCGACGGGGACGGCGGGCCGGAGCCCGTGGCGTCCATGCCGGGGGTCTTCCGCCTCAATCTCCGCGACCTCGCGAAGGAGTGCCGGGCGCTGGCGAAGCTCGGCGTGCCGGCCGTCGCCCTGTTCCCCTCGATCGACCCGAAGCTCAAGGACCCCGACGGCTCGGTCGCGCTGCGGCCGGACGCGCTCGTGCTCCGGGCCGTGCGCGCCGTCAAGAAGGCCGTGGCGGAACTGGCGGTCATGACCGACATCGCCCTCGACCCCTACACGACCCACGGCCATGACGGCGTGCTCACCGCCGACGGCACCGACGTCGACAACGATCGCACGGTCGGCATCCTCCGCCAGATGGCCGTCCTGCACGCCCGCGCGGGGGTGGATCTGGTGGCGCCCTCGGACATGATGGACGGCCGCATCGGCGCCATCCGCAAGGCGCTGGACGCCGCCGGCTTCACCCGCACGGGCATCATGGCCTATTCGGCGAAATTCGCCTCCGCCTACTACGGTCCGTTCCGCGACGCCGTGGGCAGCGCCAAGGCCGCCGGCACGCACGGCCTCAGCAAGGCCACCTACCAGCTCAATCCGGCCAACCGCCGCGAAGCGCTGATCGAGATCGCGCTCGATGAGCAGGAGGGGGCCGACATCCTCATGGTGAAGCCGGCCGGGCCGTACCTCGACATCATCCGCGAGGTGCGCAACGCCACCCGCAAGCCGGTGGCCGCCTACCAGGTTTCCGGCGAGTACGCGCAGATCCACGCGGCGGCGAAACTCGGGTGGCTGGAACTGGAGCGCTGCCGCCGCGAGTCGCTGCTGGCGATCAAGCGCGCCGGCGCCGACATGATCCTGACCTATTTCGCCAAAGCCATGGCGGCCGAGCTGGCCGGCTGAGGGCGGTGTTGGTGGCGGCCGCAGTCCGGGGGCACTGGCCCCTTGATGCGGGTGTGCCGTCCGCCGCGCCGGGATCGCTGTTGTCCCC
>JBBIKV010000172.1:0-2796 GCA_037445285.1 Nevskiaceae bacterium
AACCGCCTTCCATTACAGCCGCCCATCGAGTGGGGCATGTCCGATCTGGCGCTCGCCACCTGCCCCCTCTCCTTCCGGGACGATGCGCTTTTGAACCAGGTATGTCTCGTGTCGGGCGGCGGCAGCGGGATGGGCAGGGCGATTGCCTACATACTCACCCGCCTCGGTGCCCAGGTGATTATTTGTGGGCGCCGCGCCGACAAACTTGAGGAAACCGCCGCCGGCATACGGCGTCACCTCGGCAAGACGGTGATGACGAAATCCATGACCATACGGGACCCGGATCGCGTACAGGAATTGTTCTCCGATGCGTGGGAGCGCTTCGGGCGGATCGACGTGTTGGTGAACGGCGCCGGCGGCCAGTTTCCGCAGGCGGCGATCGATTTCAGCGTCAAGGGATGGAATGCCGTCATCGACACCAACTTGAACGGCACCTGGTACATGATGCAGTGCGCCGCCCGGCAATGGCGGGAACACGAGCACGCCGGCTCCATTGTGAACATCGTCGCCGTCGTCAATCGCGGCATGCCCCAGGTCGCCCATACTGCGGCGGCCCGTGCCGGCGTCATCTATTTGAGCAAGACGCTTTCCGTGGAATGGGCCCCTCTCAACATCCGCGTCAACTGCGTCGCCCCGGGTTCCATCGCCACCGACGGCCTCAATGTGTACCCGCGGGAGGCTGCCGAAGCGTTTTCGATTTCGAACCCCATGAAGCGCCTGGGCGATGTCATCGACATCGCCCAGGCTGTGGTGTATCTGGCGGCGCCAACCGGCAAATTCATCACGGGCGAAGTCCTCGCGGTCGACGGCGGGCGCCAGAATTGGGGCGAGGATTGGCCCGGTGGCATCCCCGACTATTTCCAGGTTCGCGGACGCTGAACGCCGCTCCGGCCGATGCGGCGACGTCCGGCTAGGCGTCCGCTCTCGCAAAGGGGCAGTACGGCTCCCGCTCCACCAAATCGAGGACGAAGGACAGTTTGGCCATTCCCGAAATGACGGCCATCGCGGTGCCGAGTTCCAGAATTTGCGCTTCGGAGAAGTGGGCGCGCAACCGCTCGAATAGCGCCGCCGTCATGCGTCCGTCCATGTTGGACAAGGCCATCTGGTCCGCATAATCGATGACCGCGCGTTCTGCAGGCGTGAACGCCGACGCCGGACCCGCCTGCAGCGCTTCGATCTGCGCCTGCGTGAACCCGGCCTCGAGCGCACCTGGAATGTTCTGCTTGTTGCAGGTGCGACAGCCGTGGACCAGGGAGAGTTTGAGCCGCGCGAGCTGCTTGTACCTTTGTTCCACCCGGCCGCCGAAGAAGATTTTTGCGTAGAACTGCTGCATGACGAAATCCAGCAGTTCCGGCGCCTGGGAGAATACCTCGACGAACGTGGCATCCCCGGTGAGCCTGTTGAGCATGTCCCACGCCGGCCTCCATTGCGGCGCCATGGCGTCCCGGTCGTCGCGCGTGAACAGTGTCTCGGTCATGGGGTCACCTCGTGGTTGATATCGGTGTCGAGTTTCCGGCTCCCAGCAGCCCGAGTATCGAGACGCTCGCAATATTGCGATTGGGGATGCCGCCCAGATTGTGGGTGAGGCCTATCGATGGACCCAGGCCCGATCTGCCGCGCAGCTGGCGTTCTCCCGCCCGGCCGAGCAGCTGGAGGTAAACTTCGTACGCCATGCGAAGCCCGGTCGCGCCGATGGGATGTCCGAAGCATTTCAGGCCCCCGTCTATCTGACAGGGAATCGCACCGTCGCGATCGTAGCGTCCCGCGAGCACGTCGTGCGGCGCCCGTCCTATGTCCGACAGACCGAGATCCTCCATCAGTACCAGCTCGGTGATCGAAAAGCAGTCGTGGACCTCGATCAGGTCGAGTTGCCGGCGGGCGTCGCGAATTCCCGCCTCGGCGTATGCGCGTTGCGCGGCAATCGGGGTCGTCAGCGTGTGCGTGCCGTCCCAGGATTGATGTCCCATCTCGACACCGTTGCTGGGCGCCAATTGCAGGGCCTGCACCGATACCAGATCCCGCTTTCCCAGGCTCCGCGCAAGCGCCGGCGTCGTGACGATGGCGCACGCGGCGCCGTCGCTGACTCCGCAGCAATCGAGAACGCCCAACGGATGGGAGATCGGCTGGGCGTCCAGCACCTGCTGCTCGGTGATCCGATTCCGCAGATGCGCCTTTGGATTTCTCGTGGCGTTTTCGTGACTCTTGCAGGAGATGTGCGCCATGGCGCGCTTCAGTTCCTGCATGGAGTAACCGTGGCGGCCGGCGTAGGCGCTCGCGAGCTGTGCAAAGGCGCCGGGCGCGGTGCTGCCCGGCAGATACAGGTCCTCGAAGGTGCCCTTGGTGCGTTCGGGCAGGCCCCCGAAACCCGTGTCCTTGAGCTTCTCGACCCCCATGGCCAGGGCGATGTCGCAGGCGCCCGCGGCCACGGCGTACACCGCGCCCCGTAATGCCTCGGTCCCCGTGGCGCACAGGTTTTCGACGCGGGTGGTCGGTATGTTCGGCAGGCGCAGCGCCATCGACAGCGGCAGCGACGACTTGCCGGTGCTCTGCTCGTCGAAAAAGACGCCCAACCAAGCCGCATCGATGTTGTCGCGCTCGATGTTCGCGTCGGTCAGCGCTTCGCCGAAGGCCTCGATCATCAGGTCATCCGGACCGCAATCCCAGCGTTCCCCGAACCGGGAACAGCCCATGCCCAGGATGACCACCTTGTCCTTGATGCCGCTCGCCATAGTGTATCCCGTGCCGCTCAGGCCTTCGTTGCCTTCCAAAAATAGCGTCGAAAGCCCCGTGCGCGAT
>JBBIKV010000173.1:0-2763 GCA_037445285.1 Nevskiaceae bacterium
GGAATCCGCAGTCGCCGGTGGGAATCCCCGAGGGGCAGGCGGGCGCGTGCGTGCTTAAATGAGCGCATGACAAGGATGGAGGGTCGCCCCATGTACGGAAAGATATTGGTCCCCGTCGACGGCAGCGAGACGGCGACGACAGGCCTCATCGAGGCGATCAAGATCGCGAAAAACCAGGGCGGCAAGCTGCGCATCCTGCACGTCGTCAATGAATTGATCCTGGACTACGCCTTCGGGTCCGGGATGTATGCCAATACGGTCATCGAGTCGATGCGCAGCGACGGCCAGAAGATCCTGAACGCCGCCGAGGCGATGGCGCGACAACAGGGGCTCGAGCCCGAGGGCGTGCTGATCGAGTCGATCGGCGGCGGCGCCGCGCAGTTCATCATCGAGCAGGCGAAGGAGTGGCCGGCGGAGCTCATCGTGATGGGAACCCACGGGCGCCGCGGCATCCGCCGGCTCGCGCTCGGCAGCGACGCCGAAATCGTGGTGCGCGGGGCGACGATGCCGGTGCTGCTGGTGCGCCAGGTACCGGGAAAGAATCACACGCTCTGACCCCGCCGTGGCCATGAACCGAGACGTCAAGAACACGGCGATGCGGGTACGGATACCGCTCGCCGTCTCCGCGCGGCACGTGCATCTGTCGCGCGCGAGCGTCGATGCACTGTTCGGCACCGGACATCGATTGACGGCGCGCTCCATGCTGAACCAGCCCGGGCAGTTCGCGAGCCGGGAAACCGTGAATTTAATCGGACCGAAGGGACGGCTCGAGACCGTGCGCGTCGTCGGCCCGGAACGGGAGCGCGATCAGATCGAGCTGTCCCGCAGCGACGAGCTGGCACTCGGCATCGATGCACCGCTGCGCGAGTCCGGTGATCTCGCCGACACGCCCGGCGTGACCGTCGAAGGGCCGATGGGGCGTATCCGGCTCGATCGCGGCGTCATCTGTTCGCTGCGCCATTTACACATGAGCACAGCCGATGCCGCCGTGCTCGGCCTCGAGGATCAGGACCGGGTCGCCGTGGCGGTCGTCGATACGGGGCGCGACGTCACCTTCGACGACATCGTCGTGCGCGTGTCGCCGAACTACCTCCTGGAACTGCACCTCGACACCGACGAGGGCAATGCCGCCGGCTTGAGCGCGGCCGGAGCGTTCGGGGTGCTGAAGCTGGAACCAAAGTCCTGACCGCGGCGCGCATCAACCCGCGCCCCTGGCCCCCGATGTGCCGAGGAACGGCAGGATGCGCGCCAGATCCGCGGACCCAAGCAGTTCATGGCGGCCGCGTTGGACCCGATCGATCAGGTGCTGGTAGGCACTGCGGGCTGCCCCGGAGATCGCCGCAGGGGCCGCGCCGGAATCCGTATCGCGCTTCGCGGCGTTGAAGCACTTCTCAGGCTCCGCCGCGCTCCGGCGCCAATGCCGTCCCAAGTCCCCGATCCGCCGCCGCCAATAGGGCAGCCCGCCGACCCGGTACACGAGCACGCTGCGCAGCGGCGTCACGTCGGCGAGCCAGCGGCTTTTGTAATAGCCGAAGCCGGACAAGAGGTTGACCCCGGCGTAACCTGCGCTGATCGCGCGGTGCATGGCCAGGGTCAAGATCGCCGAACCGGGTGCGACGGCGTGCAGTCCCCGGTCGTAGGTCAGGTGGATGCCGTAAAGCGACTTGCGCGAACCCTGATCGAAGCCGCCGGTGATGAAGCCGGCGATCGGCACGCGGTCGAGCATCAGAATCAGGATCGCGACCCGCATCGACTGCCGCTCATCGAGCAGTCCGCGGTGATAGGCCAGCCTGGCCTGGTCCGCACACAGGTGCAGCGCCGTCGTCGCCTTCCAGCTGCGCGCCTCGACGCCGCAGTACAGTTCGAGCAACGCCGGGGTGCAGGCTGGGTCGTCGGATGACAGCAGTTCAAGCGTGCCGCTCGCATGGAGCTTGCGCATCTGGCGCTTCAGATTGGTGCGGAATTTTGCGGCGAGCGCGTCGATGTAATGCCCGACGCTCGGCCAGCGGATCGCTATGGTGCAATTGTCCCAATTGGGGAACTCACGGACCATGCAGCCACGCAGGCGTTCTCCCACGAGCGGCGCGAGCAGCGGTGAACCGGCGTCTTGTTGTTGGAATTCGACGTAATCCCACTCGCGCCGGTGCAGGGCGAGATGGGCGAGCGCGGCCGCCCGCACGGCGTCCAGCTGTTCCGGCGCGGCCACGATGCCGGGCCGATCCGCCTCATAGCCCACCAGAAAGTCCAGACGGCGCACCGCGAGACCGAACATTCGCTCGCGCGTCTCCTTAAGGGCCAGGAAGCCGACCAACTCCTCGCCGCGAAACGCAGCCAGGAACCAGACCCGTGGCGCGGGATCTCGGCGAAAGGCCTCGCCGCGAAGGATCACGTTCTCCAAATGTTCGAACGTGGCGAAAGGATCCGGGCGCGAAGCCGCCAGATTGAGCGCGTTCATCCGCGCCCGCAGCGGCGCGATTTCCGACAAATCATGCAGGCAACGAATTCTTATCATGGTCGCGGAACGATGCTGGTCCGACGCCGCCCCAAGCTCCATGCGCTGCCGCGCAAAATCCGGGATGCATGCCGGTGCGCCGGGGACCCGGGACCGGTAGTATCCGGGGCATGATCAGGAGTGCGCGGATGCGGCGTTCGTTCAAGGTATGGGTCGTGGTGGGGGTCTGCCTGGTGCTTCTGGCCGTTATCGCGGTGGCGTCGCATCAGCGGCGCGCGGCTTATGACTATGACGTCACGCGCGATCAAAAC
>JBBIKV010000174.1:0-2735 GCA_037445285.1 Nevskiaceae bacterium
GGCTCGCCGGCGCGGAATCCGCCCCCCCGACCCCCGATGCGCGGGTGCTCGTGGTGCAATCCGCGACCGAATGCATCGGCTTCGTCGTGCAGCGCGTCAAATCGATCGAAATATCGCATTGGAATCCTACGCTGCCGGCACTCGGCGCCGGCAGCGCGGACGAGGGCACGAACCTCCTCAAGTGCCGCACCATGTCCCTGGTGGGTTCCGGCGACAGCGAGCGCATGGTGCGTTTGCTGGACTTGGGGCGCGCCGCCCTGGCGCTGCGCTCGGCGCCGGCATCCCGCATCCTGACCGCCTGAGTCGCCGGCCGGCGCCCGCACTACGTCAGGCGGCCACCAACTCCAGCCGCAACGGGCTGCGGAAGGTGGAGGAGGGCATCCATTGCAGCGGTTCTCCGCCGCGGCCGTACTCCGGCAGCACCCGGTGGAATTCCTCGAACGCAATCTTGACCGAAAGGCGCGCTATCGCCGTTCCCAGACAGGCGTGGACGCCGCCGCCGAAACCCAGGTGCCCGCGCGGCCTGCGTCTGATGTCGTAGGTGTCGGGCGATGAAAACTGCCGCTCGTCGCGATTGCCCGATCCATAGGCCAGACAGACGAAATCGCCCGCCCGCATGCTTTGACCGTGCAAGGTCACATCCCGTTGCAGGCAGCGGCGGAATCGCTGCGCGGAGGTGTTGAACCGCAGCGACTCTTCGATGGCGTCCGCGAGCAGCGCCGGATCCTCGACCACCTGTCCGCGCGCCGCGTGCTGCTCACTCATGTTGAGGGCGAACATGGCCATGAAGCCGCCGAGCGATTCGATCCCCGCCATGATCAACGTCGTCGTGGTCAGCAGCACCTCGCGTTCGTCGAGCCGGTCGCCGTCAATTTCCGCGGTGCTGAAATGCGAGATCAGATCGTCCTGCGGATTCTTGCGCCGTTCGGCGATCACACCCGCCGCATATGTCTGCATCCATTCATAGGCGGCGATGTGGCGCGGAGCCTTCGAGCGCGTCTGGGGATCGCTCTGGACCATGAGCACGGCGTTGTCGCGCACGGCCTGCTCGTCGCCCATGGGCAGACCCAGCACGGCGAACAGGACGCGAACCGTGAATTTCGACGAAAATTCCGCGATGAAATCGAAGTGCGATCTGCCGCGCAGGGTCCCGGCCGCGGCACGTGCAATGCCGCGGATCGGTTCGCTCAGTCCCTCCAGATTGCGCTTCATGAAGGCGTGCTGGATCAAGCCACGCAGCCGGTCGTGGCGTGGCGGATCCGTCGTGCCGAGCGTCGCACCGGCACGGTTGGGCAGTTCCGTCATCAGATTGCCCTGCGCCGAGGAATAGGTCTTCCAGTCGAGTCCCGCCGCCAGGATGTCGGCGTATCTCGACAGCACCCATATCCGCGCCTGGGGACTCCAGAAGCAAGGGTGCTCGTCGCGCAGACGCGCATACAGTGGGAAGGGGTCGGCATCGACGGCGGCCGAATAGGGATCGAACGTGAACATGGTCCATTGGCTCCTGTCATACGGGGCGCGGCGCCCCGGCTTGCCGCGAAATGCTAGGGGAGCGGCGGACCGGCCGGGTGCCAGAAGCACCCGCGGAACTTGCACTTTTCCGGCGAACTGCACATCGTACGCCGATGGTCCGGCGATCCTCGACACTCTCCATCCCCGCGTTCGTGCTGTATGGCGAGGCCGGCCGGGCAGCTCCCGACCTGCTGCACGTGGAGGCGATTCAGTTCCGCAGCCGGCTCCATCGGTGGGACATTTCCGCGCATATGCACCGGGGCTTGCACCAGATCCTTTGGGTCGAATCGGGTCCGGCCGACGTGACCGTGGAGGAACGGCATGAAAGCTGCGCAGGGCCGGTCGCCATCGTCGTTCCCCCGGGCACCGTCCACGCCTTTCGCTTTTCGCCGGATACCTTCGGCCATGTCCTCACGCTGGATCCGCGAGGGATCGTGGAAGGCGGTTCGTCGGCGACGGCCGATGCGCTCGAATCCTTGTTCCGGACCCCCTGCATCCTGCATTTTGAAGGCGGTTCCGACTCGACCGCGCGTTTGGCCGCCCTGATGCGCGACCTGGCGGCAGAATTCCTCGCCGCGGATGCGGCCGGTTCGCCGGTTCCGCTGTGGCTGGCGCGGGCGGTGGTCTGGCGCCTGGCGCAGCAGGGCGCACGTCAGGAGCGCGGCAACCGACGCGGGCATGCGCTGTTCACACGATTCGTCGTGCTCGTGGAGGCCCATCATCGCGATCATTGGACCGTCGGCGACTATGGTCGGGCCCTCGGACTCACGCCGGAGCGCCTCAACCGGCTGACCCGCGCCGAAACGGGCCAATCCGCGCTGGACATCCTGCATGCACGGCTCGCGCGGGAGGCCTGCCGGCGCCTGACGTATACGACGGCGCCGATCGTGACGCTGGCACTCGAACTCGGATTCGAGGATCCGGCCTATTTTTGCCGCTTCTTCAAGCGGCGCGTCGGCCGAAGTCCGCGCGATTATCGGCGCGCCGTGTCCGCACCCCGAGGCCGGCACCACCCTCCTGGTTTGACATAGTTTTACAGTTTTACTTGCGCTGATCTGGCATGCTTCGCCCCCTGAGTCTTCGACGGAGATTCAACCAATTCAACGGGAGAATTCGATGTTGCGCGAAGTGAAAATCATGGCCTGTCTCGCCGGACTGTTTCTGAGCGTGGGCAGCATGGCTCAGACGCCGGCGGCCGCCCCGGCCGGATCGACCGGCCAGTG
>JBBIKV010000175.1:0-2581 GCA_037445285.1 Nevskiaceae bacterium
GGTGCTTCGGCTCCACCTTGTACTTCGCCATGTACAGGCGCGCGAACATGCCCGGGAGATGCTGATGCGGGCGGCGGCGGGCGAACCGGGCGGCGCGCACCGGACGGCGCCCGTGCGCCCGCCGAAGTCCAAGCGCGCAAGATCAACCCCGAATTAGCGGTCCGAGGACGGCTCCGCGACGCGCGTCATTTGGGCCGCTTTTGGTGGGGACAGTTCGCTTTGCGGCAATGCCCGTACAGGATGAGCGCATGATCGCTGATCTCGAAACCCAGGCGTTTGGCCACCGCGTTCTGACGCTCCTCGATGCCGCCGTCCATGAACTCCTCGACGCGGCCGCAGTCCACACAAACGATGTGATCGTGGTGCGCTCCCTGGTTCAGCTCGAACACGGCCATGCCGCCCTCGAAATGATGGCGAGTCACCAGCCCGGCGGCTTCGAACTGCGTCAGGACGCGATACACCGTGGCGAGGCCGATGTCCTCGTTCGACACCAAGAGCTTCTTGTAGATGTCCTCCGCGCTCATGTGCCGGGCCGTACCGTCGGCGAGAATATCGAGGATTTTCAGGCGGGGCAGCGTGACCTTGAGGCCCGCGTTGCGCAGGTCGTTGCTTTCATTCGTGGGCGAGGGTCTGAGGCGCTGCGGCATGCGGGGCAACCGGGTATGATATGCCCGGATTATCAATCATTTAACGGCAGCGCACCACCTTGATGAAAATTTCACGACGATTGTTGCTGGGTTTGCTCGTGGGTCCGCTCGCATCGGCCTGCGTCTACCGCATCAACATTCAACAGGGCAATTACCTCGACCAGGCGGCGGTCGATCAGGTGAAGGCCGGCATGACCCGCAGCCAGGTCCGCTACCTGCTGGGCACGCCCATGGTCGCCGACAGCTTCAACAAGGAGCGCTGGGATTACATCTACTACCTGAAGAAGGGGCGGACGCGGCACCTCGACTCCCGCCGGGTGACGGTGTACTTCGACGGCGAGAAAGTGGCGCGGCTCGACAAACCCACCGATGCCGAGGCGGCGGCCCAGGAGAAATCCCTGTCGCAGATCAAGAACGGCCGGACTTACTAGGCGTTCCGGCGCTCTTGCGGGCCGCCCGGGCCCGCATGCGCCTCTCGCTCTTCGGGTCCGCCGACAGCGGACGGTAGATTTCGATGCGGTCGCCATCGTCGAGCGGCTCGCCCGGTTCCGCCCGCCTGCCGAAAATCCCCACCGCGGGGCGCGCGCCGACCGCGCCGAACACACCGGCCCATTCCGGGTCCTCCGCGGCGAGGCGCAGCACGTCGGCGACGGTGGCGGTTGCCGCGACGCGATAGGGTTTGGACACCGCCCCCAGGGCTCCGGCGAAGACCACCTCGACGCTGATGAGCGGCTCGCACGACCCCGTGGCCGTCACCGGTAGATCTTTTGCGCCCGCAGCACGAACGCATCGACGATGGTGCCGCAAACGGCCTCGAATATCGCGTTGAAGGCCGCGGCGGTGAGCCGGTTCTTGAATTCGAATTCGACCCTGAAATACACCCTGGAACCGCGGTCGCCGATCGCCTCGAAGCGCCACTCGCCGGCGAGGCTGCGGAACGGGCCGTCCACCAGGTGCATGAGGATCCGGGTGTGCGGCGTCAACGTATTGCGTGTGGTGAACTCGGTTCGCAGGACCCCGCGCGCGACCCGCACCGCCGCGATCCGCTCGGTTGCCGAGACCGTCTCGACACGAGACCCCGAACACCACGGCAGGAATTCCGGATACCGCCCGACGTCGTCGACCAGGGCGAACATCTGGGCGGGAGTGAACGTGACGATGGCGCTGCGCTCGACGACCTGCAACTCGCGGGCCTCCTTCGGACTTACGGCGGCACCCGGCCGCGGTGCATCCATTCTCGCACACCCTGCAAAGCGCGGGCGCCGCCGGCGCCGAATCGGTAGACTGGCAGGGCAAGTGAAAACCACCGAAAATCTGCCGCCCATCGCCGTCAACCGCAAGGCGCGCTTCGACTACTTCATCGAGGAACGCTACGAAGCGGGCATCTCCCTCATGGGCTGGGAGGTCAAGAGCATGCGCGCGGGAAAAGCCCAGATTGCCGAGGCCTACGTCTATCTGAAGGACGGCGAGGCATTCCTGTTCGGCGCCCACATCAACGCCCTGAATTCCGCCTCGACGCACGTCGATACGGACCCGACCCGGACACGCAAGCTCCTGCTCAACCGGCGCCAGCTCGACCACCTGATCGGCGCCGTGGAACGCCGCGGCCATACGATCGTGCCGCTGCAGCTCTATTGGAAGAACGGCCGCGCCAAGCTGGAGATCGGCCTGGCCAAGGGCAAGAAGCAGCACGACAAGCGCAATACGGAGAAGGACCGCGACTGGCAGCGCGACAAGGGCCGGATCATGAAATCCGTCCGCCGCTGAACCGAAGGGGGAAGCGGCCGCACCCGCCCGAAACACGGGCGGGTCGTGCCGTGCCCCGGCAGTTCGGGCCGTCATTTGGCGATGGCGCGATTAGCGCGTAAACTATCCTCTCACTTGGGGCCGACCGGTTTCGACATGGGTTGCGAAACTTCAGGTGCGTACCGAGG
>JBBIKV010000176.1:0-2512 GCA_037445285.1 Nevskiaceae bacterium
GCCAGCACCTGCTCGACGCCCTCGAAACGGCCGACAGGGCTGTTGAACTGGCGCCGGATGCGCGCGTACGCGCCGGAGGCGTACACCGCCGCCTTGGCCGCGCCGGTCGCGTTCGACGGCAGCGAGATGCAGCGGCCGACCGAGAGCTGCTCGACCAGCATGCGCCAGCCCTGGCCCGCCATCTTGAAGCCGCCGATGATCGCATCCAGCGGCACGAACACGTCGACACCCTGGACCGGGCCGTTCTGGAACGGAATGTCGAGCGGCAGATGGCGGCGGCCGATGGTCACGCCGGGGGTGTCGCGCGGAATCAGGGCGCAGGTGATCCCGAGGTCGGTCGCGCCGCCCATCAAGCGGTCGGGATCGAACAAACGGAACGCCAGTCCGATCACGGTCGCGATCGGCGCCAGCGTGATGTAGCGCTTGGAGAAATTCAGCCGGATGCCGACGGTCTCGCGCCCCTGCCACTGGCCCCGGCAGATCACGCCGGTGTCCGGAATCGAGGCGGCGTCCGAGCCCGCGCGCGGGCCGGTCAGTGCGAAGCAGGGCACCTCTTCGCCGCGTGCCAGCCGCGGCAGGTAGAAATTCTTCTGCTCCTCGGTGCCGTAGTGGAGCAGCAGCTCGGCCGGCCCCAGCGAGTTCGGCACGGCCACGGTCGAGCCCAGCGTTGCGCAGCGCGAGGAGATCTTGATGAGGACGCAGGAGTGCGCATAGGCGGAGAACTCCAGGCCGCCGTAGCGCTTCGGGATGATCATGGCGAAGAAGCCGGCCGACTTGATGTAGGCCCAGGCCTCGGGCGGCAGGTCGCCGCGCCGGTGGGTGATGTCCCAGTCGTCCAGCATCTCGCACAGCCGCTCGCAGGGGCCGTCGAGAAACGCCCGTTCCTCCGCGGTGAGCACCGGCGGCTGCGCCGACATCAGCTTCGGCCAGTCCGGCCCGCCGCTGAACAGCTCGCCGTCCCACCACACCGTGCCCGCCTCCAGCGCCTCGCGCTCGGTCGAGGACATCGTCGGCAGCAATCGCAGGTAGCTCTTCAAGAACGGACGGGTGATGAACCGCAGCCGCAGCGGGCGCAGGTTGAGCAGCGCCAGCAGGGCCCATGGCAGCGTAATGGCGATCTTCCAGGCCAGGGGCCCGGCGCCGAGCAGCCAATACGCGAGCAGCACGGCCCCGGACGCGAGCGTCGCGAGCGGCAGCCCGGCTCGACGGTAGCACAGGATCAGGAACAGTCCCGCGATCAGGACGAACCAGCCGATAGAAACGCCGACGCCCAGCATAGAACGCTCCTCGCGGGCTGTTGGCGGACGCCCGCTCCCGCCTCGAGGGATCGACCCTAAATCAAGTCTTTGACGCCGGCGCGCTCCTCCAGCAGTTCGGCATGCGTCGCCTGCATTTTCGCGCGGCTGAACTCGTCGATACTTAGACCTTGTACGATGCGGTAAGTGCCGTTCTGGCAGGTCACCGGATAGGAATAGATCACGCCTTCGGGGATCCCGTAGCTGCCGTCCGAGGGCACGGCCATGCTGACCCAATCACCAGCCGCCGTCCCCAGAGCCCAGTCGTGGATGTGGTCGATCGCCGCCGCCGCGGCCGAGGCCGCCGAGGAGGTTCCGCGCGCCTTGATGACGGCCGCGCCGCGCTGCTGCACGGTCGGAATGTAGGTCTCCTTGAACCACGTCTCGCCCACCACGGACAGCGCCGGCTTGCCGCCGATGGTCGCGTGATGCAGATCGGGATACTGCGTGGCGGAGTGGTTGCCCCAGATGATCACCCGCTGGATGTCGGCCACCGGCAGGCCGCTCTTCAGGGCGAGCTGCGCGCGGCCGCGATTGTGATCGAGGCGCGTCATGGCGGTGAAATGCGCCGGGTTCAGCGACGGCGCATTGCGCTGCGCGATCAGCGAGTTGGTGTTGGCCGGATTGCCGACCACGAGCACCCGCACGTCGCGGCTCGCCACCGCGTCCAGGGCCTTGCCCTGCGCGGAGAATATCTTGGCGTTCTCGAGCAGCAGATCCTTGCGCTCCATGCCCGGTCCGCGCGGTCGCGCGCCCACCAGCATCGCGTAGTCGCAGTCCTTGAATGCCACCCGGGCATCGTCGGTCGCGACCACCGAGTTCAGCGTCGAGAAGGCACAGTCGTGCAGTTCCATGACCACTCCCTGCACCGCACCGAGGGCGGGCGGGATCTCCAGCAAGTGCAGGTTGATCGGCTGGTCCGGCCCCAGCATCTGCCCGGAGGCGACCCGGAAGGCGAGCGCGTACCCAATGTTGCCGGCAGCGCCGGTGATGGTGACGGTGACAGGTTTCTTCATGACTGGCTCCACGCGAGGGCCCCGAATGTTAGCCGAAATCGACCGGCCGCACCCTCCGGTGACCTACTTAAGGGCTTGGCCTCAAGACCTTCACTGGATTGGCAATTCATGGCCCTCGTCCAACCAAAACAAGGAATTCACAGGTTATTGTGTTATACATTACTATAACAGTAATTCACCAGATTCATGGGCGCCAACATG
>JBBIKV010000177.1:0-2511 GCA_037445285.1 Nevskiaceae bacterium
AGACCACGCGCGCCGCCGTCGACATGAAGGTGTTGATCGAGCAGATGCGCGAGCAAGTGCAGAACGTCGAGTGACTTCCAGACTCGTTCAGAGACTCACAGAGAATTTTTCGTAATCACCTGATTTCTATGTTTTTTACCAGACCCGTCCGCCAGCCGCCTCGGCTACCCTTGTAGCTAGCCAGGTACCTGCGAAGTGGCATGAACGCCTCCATTTTCGTGGCGATAAACAGGCGACTCGACGACTGTCCGGTAGCGATAGCCGCCACCGGGACTCGGCTCGTCGCGGAGGTTGGATGTGTCTGAATCCAGGCCCGCTTCGTGAATCCAATGTCCCGCAGCTCGTTACGTAGCGCTACGAAACCTGAAACAAGCGCCAGAGCTTTTTTAGGTGCAGCCGTGAATCCATGTTGACGATCGCCTACACTCAGCGCCTCGCTGGTGGCGAGCCCGTCGCGTTCAACCATATCGCTGGGCAGGCGGCTGGCATGGAGCCAACTCGGTTCCCAAAGCCGCGCGGCCGTCAGCGCGCGGTCCACCCGCCGTCGACCCGCACACTGTCCCCGGTGATGAAGTTCGACGCGTCGGAGGCCAGAAAGAGCACCGCCCCGACGACGTCCTCGGTGCGTCCGAGGCGCCCCATCGGGATGCTCTCGAGCACCGAGCGCTTGAACTCGGCATCCCGGAACATGTGGCCGGTGAGCTCCGTCTCGATGAACGTCGGAGCGACGGAGTTCACGCGGATGGCATGCGGCGCCAATTCGACGGCGAGTGCCTTGGTGAGGCCTTCCACCGCATGCTTGGTCATGCAGTAGACCGAGCGCTTCGGCGCGCCCACGTGGCCCATCTGCGAGGACATGTGAATGATGGAGCCGCCGCGCCTGCGCTGCAACATGACGCGCACCGCGGATTGGGAGGTGCGGTACACCGCCCGCACGTTGAGCGCCAGCATCGAGTCGAGGGTCGCGACGTCGACGTCCTGGACGACCAGAGGCCGGTTGGTTCCCGCATTGTTGACCAACACGTCGAGGTCCGTGAGTTCCTCGAGTCGCGTATAAAACGCTTCGCTCGTCACGTCCTCGCGCCACGCCTCGATGCGGCCGGCTCCCGCGCCGACCAGGGTATCGAGATCGGCCGCGGTCCGCGCCACGGCAATGACCTCGCTGCCGGCCTCCGCCAGAGCCAGCGCGCAGGCCCGGCCGATGCCCCGACCCGCCCCAGTCACCAGACTTCGACGGCCCTTGAGGTCGCAGCCGAACCTGCCCACGGTGTGCGCCGCCACCGGCGGTCTCAGGCGGTCCGACCGAAATCCGGGACCACGCACGCCGCGGCCGGGTGGTCGCCGCCGCGCACCACGTACACCACCGCAGGGTGAGTGTCCGTGTTCGCGAACACCCGCGGCATTCCGCTGGGCACGGTCAAGGTATCGCCGGCCCCCAGCGTGAAGGCGCCGCCGCTCCACTCGAACACCGGCCGACCCGAATGCACCAGCAGCACCTCCTCCTCGTCGCGCACGTGGGCCGGCGATCGGGCGCCGGGCGCCATGCGCAGCGCACGCACTTGAAAACCGTGTCGCCAGGACAGTCGGCCCGCCGCCGCGCCTTCGGCGGGATTGGCGACGCCCACGATCGGGCATTCCTCGAACCCCGCAAAGACGGACAGTCCGCCGGACGGGGCCAGAGCCGACGCCTTGACGATGCACTTCTCGATCGCCGCCGAGTCATAGCGGTCGAAACGCGCCAGGTCCTGCGCGTTGGTGGGCCGCATGCGCACCGCGCCCTCCGGCACGGCTTCCTTGGTGGTGTCGATCAGACGGCCCGATTCCAGCAACACGATTCCATGCCGGGCGGCCGCCTCGAACACGTACGGCGCCCAGGTCACCCGGCCCGGATCGTCGCCGCCCAGCACCGCGAACATGAAGCCGACGTCGGCGCCGATGTTCTCGAAGCCGCGGAAGGTATGCACGGGAATGGAAATGGCATCGCCCGGTCCGAGGTCGACGTACCCATCGGTGGCGTCCGGCCCCGTCTTGAAGCGCCAGGTGCCCGTGTGGATCACGAACACCTCGGCGGTTTCATGGCTGTGCTGCGAATTCACGCAGCCCGGCGGCTGCCGGGCGCCGCCGATGTTGAAGCCGTGGCTCAGCGAGATGTGCACGTGCTGCTCGGGATTCTCGGCCACTCCGGGACCGATGATGGTGAAGTTCTCCTTGCGATCGCTGCCCGGCGTGCGCGCGTCGATGAACGCGGTGGTGCAGGGCTTGAGGTCGGCATAGCGGACCAGGCGTTGCTGCATGTCCGTGAGTGAGACGTCGATCGTCATGATAGGTGCTGTGACTCCGTCGATGCGTTGATCAAGGCCGCCGTCATGGTCGCAACGCCGCCGCGAGTTCGCGGGCGCCCTGGAGAATCCATTGCTGGTCGGATCCGAGCAAAAAGAACGACACGCCGTCGGCGCGCCAGAGCGCAGCCTCCGCCGTGGTGGGGGTGAACATGCCGACACAACGGCCATA
>JBBIKV010000178.1:0-2333 GCA_037445285.1 Nevskiaceae bacterium
CGTCCAGGGAAGTTCCCGTGTGCGGGTCCCGACGGTACTCGGCAGCGATTTCCGTGAACCAGTTCTGCGTGACGCCCGTTCCGAAGCCGATGCCGGAACTGTCTCGGTGACGCGTTCGGGCTCCGGCCGAGCCGACGCCGGAATGCCAGTCGATCTCGCGTTCGCCCTCCACCACGCTGGGCAGGAGGAGATAATCGCTGGGATCCACGGCGCGTGCGCCGTGCGCGCCGAGCATCAGGGCGAGCGCCGCGATCACCGGGGGAGATGCGCGACAGACCCCTTTCAACTGACCGACACCGCCCTGGCGTACCGACCCCGCACCGCCGGGCCAAGCCACACCGCGCGGAACCCGGCGCACCCAGTTCATTGCACGACAATCACGCCGAGCGCGGCATTGCCGCCGCCGACGGGGGTCTCGCCCTCGAAGAGGTAACGACCCGGATCCAGCGGTCCGATGAAGATCGTCACCTGCGATTTCGCCGGCACATGCTTTTCGCGATTGAGCGCGTGGCTGTCGAATTCCTCCGGCGTTTCATCCTGGTTGTCGAGGACGATGCGGACCTTCACCCCCGGGGGAACGGCCAGTTCCGCCGGAATGAACCGGTGCTCCCGGATCTGTATGACGTACCGCGACTCTTCCGCGGGCGTCGGAACGAACGGGAACATCCCGACGAGCAGGGTCAACAGGATCGGTCTCACAGGCATTGGGCGGATTCCACGCGCAACATTCGGTGACGATCTTCGGATACGCCGATTAACCCAAGCTTATGATCGGCGCCCGGCCCCGTGGCGGCATTGTGCTGCAAAATAACGGCACCCCAATCGTAAGCGTGCCTTAATGTGGCTGGTCGACGATTATTCACGCGGCCGCGGCCCGGAAGTGAAGGATTTGAATATCGCGCCGCAATCGCCGCAACATCGACTTCAGACGAGGGAACATTGCGAATTCTTCTGATCGAGGATGACGCCATGGTGGGGCGCGCCCTCAAGGCAGGCCTCAACCAGGACCAGCATGCGACCGACTGGGTGCAATCGGCGTCGGCCGCACATTCCGCCTGGCTGGCGCCGGCCGCGGACGTCGTTCCTTATGACGCCGTCATCGTCGACCTGAGCCTGCCCGACGGCAGCGGCATCGACCTGATCCGGCAGGCGCGCGCCCGCAACTTTCGCAGTGCCATCGTCGTGGTGACGGCCCGGGGTCGCGTAAGTGACCGCATTGCCGGCCTGGATGCCGGCGCCGACGACTATATGTTGAAGCCCATCGACCTCGACGAACTCGCCGCCCGGCTGCGCGCGATCGATCGGCGCCAGAGCGGGCGGACCGCCGAGTTGCACATCGTCGGCGCGTTGACGATCGATACCGTGGCCCGCACCGTCATGCGTGACGACAAGCCGGTCAACCTGACGGCCCAGGAATTCGCGGTGCTGTCGGCGCTCATCCGCCGGCCCGGCGCGATCGTCTCGCGGGCCCGTATCGAGGAGGCGCTGTACAACTGGGACAAGGCCGTCGAGAGCAATACCATCGAAGTCCATGTCCACCGGCTGCGGCGCAAGCTTGGCACGCGGACGATCGAGACCTATCGCGGCCAAGGCTACCGGCTCGTCGCACCGGATGGTCCCTGATGACCGGCCCCTGGTCGCTGCGGGTCCGCCTGATGGCCACCCTGGGGACGGCAACCCTGCTCGCCTGGGGCGCAAGCAGCCTGTGGCTGTATCGCACAGCGATGGACGAAGCGGACCGGCTATTCGACGCCGCGCTCGACCATACCGCGCATGCCATTCTTGCCGTCGTCCGGAACGAAGCGACCGAATTGACGGAAACCAAGGGCGCGCCCGCCTTCGAGCTCGCCGTCATCGACCAGTCGCAGCAGAACGATATCGTCTACCAGGTGCGCGGTCCCAACGGCGTGATGGTCTTTCGCTCGCACGGCGCGCCGGTGACGGCACTGGCCGGACCCAAGGACCGGGGCTTTGCCAATGTCCGCATCGAGGGCCAGGATTTCCGCGTGTTCAGCCTGGCGATCGAACTCGATGCGGCCGTGATCCATGTGGCGCAGCCCGTGGCGCGGCGCATCGAACTGGCGCGCGCGAGCGCCATCCGGCTGCTCGCCCCGGGTGTCGTGCTGATGATCGCGCTGGCGCTGATCGTGGCCTGGAGCGTGCGGCGGACGACGGATCCGGTCGTGCGCTATTCCCGGGCGCTGGACGATCTGTCACCCGAGGCCGAACGGCCGGCCGATGCCTCCGGGCTGCCGGTGGAGCTGCAATCGGTGGCCCGCGCGATCGATCGACTCATGCTGCGCGTCCATGATTCGCTCTTGCGGGAGCGCACC
>JBBIKV010000179.1:0-2092 GCA_037445285.1 Nevskiaceae bacterium
GGATGGAGGCGATCTGGCGCATCGAGGTCGAGGATTTCCCCGCCTTCATCGTCATGGACGACAAGGGCAACGATTTCTTCGAGGGGCTGGCCTAGCGGCTTGCGCCGCTCGCCACGCCAGCCGCATCGCGCGGCGGCAGGGGTGGACCAAACGTCGCCCCGACCGCCGCGCGCGCCGTGTGCTCGGCGCGTCAGTTCGTGCCGCCGTCCTCGCCCGTGTGGTGCTTGGACGTGACCTTCCAGGTGCCGCTCGCCGGGTTGCGGATGCCAGCGAAGGGTTCGACGTAGGGTTGGCCGTTGCCGGCCAGCTGGCAGCCGGATACCCCGACGCAGGAGGCGTAATCGATGATGATCGTCGCCTGATCGTAGGCGTAATGGCCGGTCACGCCGCCCGGGATCGGCACGGTGGTCGACAGCGTGTTGATCGAATACGCCTGGTGGTCGGTGCCGACGGAGGGGAAGGTGGGCGTGAGGTTGTTGCTGTCCGAGAACAGGAACCACGAGGCGATGTTGCCCGCGCTGTCGGTGCTGACCGCGAAGATCTGCAGCGGCACGGAGAATACGGTGGCCCCGGCGTTCGTCGCGACCGTGATCGTGGCGCCGGTCGTTCCGGGCGGCAGGCCCGAATAGGTCGTCGAGGGGGTCAGCTTCGCGGGAACCGTCAGGGTGATCGCGAGGTGCGCCGTGCCGCCGGTGAACTGCGGTCCGGTGTAGGCATAGGTGTAGGCGGAGGCCGCGCCGGCCTGGGAGGCGATCGGCGCAGTCAGGGCGGCGCAGGCCAGCAGGCTGGCCAGGACCGTGGAGCTTCGCATGGGATGTCCTTGTGATCATTCAGGAAGTCTGCGCGACGGCCGCTGGCCGCCCCACGCGCGATCTATATCGGCCGCTTGCTGACGTCACGCTGACCTATGCCGCGCAGCGGCACCGTCGGCCATCACGCCCGCGCGAGGCGCCGGTCGCGTCCGGGCGCTGAAAGCGCTGCGTGGATGGCGACGAGATCGGCGGGCAGGTCCGCGGGCAGGTCCGCCGGCCGGGCGCGGTCAGATCAGCGGCCGAGCCAGCGGTGCCGAGATCACCAGCGCCTCGGCGCGGCTATTTCACGTCGAATTTCTGCTCGTCCACGGCGTGCGACAGCCGGAACGCGGAGGCCGGGGGCGGCGTGCCGTCGGCAGTATGTTGCGAAAAAAGAATGATATCTTAAATCGTGTCCGCGATCTCCCGCCCGGTCCGACGCCGCACCGGATGATCCGCCCGATGGCCTCGATCTCCTCCTCGCCCACGACGTGTATCGGTCAGCCTTTCCTGCGCGCGCAACCCCGGTTCGGGCTGCCATACGATAGCTCCGGCATGGCCGAGCCGCAGCCCGTGCTCGGGCGTGCCGGCGAAACTCGCCGACAGCGGTTCCACATCGACGCCGCGCGCAAAGGCCAGGGACGCGACCGCGCGGTCGTCGACGGGGCGGGTGAACCTGCCGACCAATTGCATCCCGGCATCGGCATCGTCGAGTTTCATCCAACGCCCGAGATGACGCTCGCCCAGGTCGAAGAAGCGCCACTGGCGGCGGGCCTCGACGTGACGCATCTCGATGCGCATATGGGTTCCGTGATGTGCCCGGAGTTCGTCGAGATCTATCTGCGGCTGGGCAAGGAGCACAGGCTGCCGATCCTTCTGGTGCAGGACTAGCGGACTTTCAATCCCGCCTCGTATTCCGGCCCGATTTCGACCGAACGTTACGATGCGACGGTAGCACTCGCCAAGGAAGAAGGCTTTCCGATCTTCGACCTGGTGCCGGAGACGCCGTGGCAACGCGGCCGCGACACCGAGGCCGCCTATCGCGATATGTTCGCAATGATACCGGACGGGCTGACGTTCCTGTCCCTGCATTTCAACGCGCCGGGCGACTTCGAGGCGATCGAACCCGAATACGCCCATATACGGACGGAAGAATACGCTCTGTTCAAGACCAGGCTGATCCGCGATTGGGTCGACCAGCACGGCCTGACGATCATCGGTTTGCGCGCCATGCGCGAACGGCTCCGGTCGAACTGGGCGAGCCGAGCGAGATCCTCCGGCGCCCAGGTTTCGTAGCGTGC
>JBBIKV010000180.1:0-2067 GCA_037445285.1 Nevskiaceae bacterium
GCCGCCTACCAGATGGGAAGCTACAACACGGCCCGTCATTTCCACATTGAACACCTGGTCGGATCGATTGCGCCGGGCCGCTATGCCGATATCGTGCTGCTCAGTGATCCGGACAAGGTGAAGATCACGCGGGTGTTCGCCAACGGCGTGCTTGCGGCCCGAAACGGTGAGTACCTGCTCCCGGTGCCTAAGATTCAATATCCGGACTGGGTCACACACACCCTGAACATCAAGCGCCGCCTGCAGGCGGCGGATTTCGTCATGCGCGCGCCGCCCGGCCGCGCTTCGGTCAAGGTCGCATTGATGCAGCCGTTCTGGTTCGCGCCGGATTTCATCACCGACAGCATGCCGGTCGCGGCAGACGGCACGGTCAGTGCGGATCCCGCCCGCGGCATCATCAAGGTCGCAGTCGTGGACCGCTACAGCGGCAAGGCACAGATCTCCAAGATGTTCTGGCGCAATACCGGACCGAAAACGCCGAGCACTGCACTCGCCAGCTCGCAGTCGCACGATTTGCACAACATCTGGGTGGTCGGCAACGACGATGCGGCGATGTCCCTGGCCGTCAACACCATCAACGACATGCAGGGCGGGTGGGTGCTGGTCGGAAGCGGCAAGGTCGTCGCGCAAGTCCGCCTGGAGATCGGCGGTCTGATGACGCCGCGGCCCGTCCAGGAAGTGGCGGCCGAGCTCGAACACCTGCACGACGCGGCGGATCACCTTGACTGGATCGGCGCACCCGGACTGCCGGACCGGCTGCGCTTCGCGTTTCTGACGGCCTCGCCCTGGAAGTGGCAGCTGGTTGCGCCGTATCCCGGCAATCCCGTCGGCTTCGTGAACGTCAGCACCGGAGAGACGCATCCCGTCATGTGGTGATCCGAACCAGCCGGCGGCGCGCCGCCTCGCGGGTGTGCGACGGCGCCGGTGGCTGATTTGGATCCGCTGCCTGGTTCTCCTGGGGCTGCCCTCCAATCCGGCGCAGGCGCACCTGCTCAACATGACCACGGTGCAGGTGCAGGTCGATGCCGGCGGTACCGTGCTCGTGGACCTGCGCATCGACCTCGGCCGCGCCGCCGGTGGGCCGCGGGAATACTACCGATTGAGCCGCATTGCCCGGCCCGCGGATGATCCCGAGGTCCGCGCGCTTCTCGATCGGCTTGCGGCTGCGGTGTCGCTGCGCATGGATGGGCAGGCCATCGCACTCGAATTGGCTGCGGTCGACCTGCCGGCCGATTCAGAGGACGTATTCCTGAATCCGCTGAGCTGGCCGATGAGCCATGTCGTGCTACGGGGATCGCTGCCGGCGACACCGCCGGGTGGCGCTGGCCGGCTGCAGGCCGCTTTCGAACCCGCGTTCCGCTTCGAAGAGCCCATTGCGCTGACGTTCCTTGCCGAGTCCGAAAAGCGGCGCATGACGCGCTGGCTGGTTGCCTCACAGCTCAGCCCGCCCTTCGAGCTTGGCGGTGGTGCGGGCCGGAGCCCCGCCCCCGCAAGCAGCACCGGCGCATCGCTTCGGCAGTTCGTAAGGTTCGGATTCCAGCACATCCTGCCGCAGGGCCTGGATCACGTCCTGTTCGTTCTCGGGCTTTACCTGGGCGCGCGCAGCCTGCGCTCGCTGCTGATCCTGGTGACCTGCTTTACGCTGGCGCATTCACTGACGCTGGGTCTCGCCGCGCTGGGCCTCGTGCGCCTGCCGGCGGCCATCGTGGAGCCGCTGATCAGCGCTTCGATCGTCTGGGTGGGTGTGGAAAACGCAATCGCCGGGTCGCGCAGCGACCGCTACCGGCCGTACCTGGTGTTCGGCTTCGGCCTGCTGCACGGCCTGGGGTTCGCGAGCGCGCTGTCCACGCTGGAGGCGCCGCGGGGCGGGTTCCTGCTGACCCTGCTCAGCTTCAACGCCGGGATCGAACTCGGCCAGTTGGCCGTGATTGCCGGCGCACTGGCGGTGACGGTATGGTACCGGCAGCGCGAATGGTACCGGCGTGCCGTGGTGGTGCCGGCATCCCTGCTGATTGCCACGATCGCGGGCGCCTGGACGGTGCAGCGCATGCTGCACTGAATCGGAGG
>JBBIKV010000181.1:0-2032 GCA_037445285.1 Nevskiaceae bacterium
GCGGGATCAGCAGTCCGTGGCTGTATTCTTCCGAGCCGATCCACCAGCCCCACATCTGCGCGATGCCGTCGCGGAACGGCACGAGATCCAGGAGTCCGACCAGGACGATGAAGGCCGCGCCCGCCGGGGACAGCCGCCAGATCGGTTTCGTGGCGGCGTCGGCGCCGATCGATTGCACGGACATGGGAGGTCTCTATCGAAGTCGCTGGCGACGGGTCCTTATAGAAATAACGCCCCCGTGTTTCAGGGCTGTTACACGGACCGTCTCACCGCCCGGCCGCTCGCACGAAGCGGGGCCGCTCGCCCCGCCGGACCGCCGGCGAGCCCGCGACCACCGTCCAGGGGTCGACATCCCGCACGACCGTCGAGCGCGCACCGATGACCGCACCATCACCGACCGTGACCCCGGGACCCACGAAGACGTCGGCGGCGACCCAGGCTTCCGCACCGATGTCGATCGGCGCCGCGACGAGCGGCATCGACGGGTCACGGAAATCGTGGCTTGCGGTGCACAGGTAGGAGTACTGGCTCACCGTCGCATGCGCGCCGATCCGAACCGGCGCGACGCAATAGCAATCGACGTCGTCCGCGAGGCAGCCGTCCGCGTCGATCGTGAGGTTCCACGGCGCCCAGATCCTGGCGCGCGGGTACGGGTGCGCGCGCGCGCCGATGGTCGCACCGAACATCCGCAGCAACATCCGCCGCCAGGCGTGCAGCGGGCGCGGGCTGGGACGGTAGAGGAAAAGCCATGCGAGCCCCCAGATGACACGCAACGCACGGTTGGTCGCGCTCACCCCGCTTGCGGCCGGCGGATGGCTCTTTGTCACGATTGTCTCGGCTCCGTCATCCGCATGAATTGTTTGATTGGTCGAATGGTACGCGATGATCATCGCCACGGCACAACAACAACACCAGCCGGTGCCGGCCGACCCGAAGCACCAGGCGGCATGGCCCGCGCGCTACGAACTGCTCGACGGATTGCGCGGCCTCGCGGCGCTTGCCGTCGTGCTGCAACACTTGGGCGTCGCGTCCACCGGTCACCTCGCGGTGATGGTGTTTTTCGTGATCAGCGGCTACTGCATCACTGCGTCGGCGGACGCGTCCCGACGCCGGCGCGATGGGTTCGGGTCGTTCATGCTGAAACGGGCCCGGCGCATTTATCCGCCATATTTGCTCGCCGTGGGCTTCTACGCGGCGACGCGCTTCGTGAAGATGTCGATGAGCGGGCACGACGACCTGCGGCGGCCCCTGATCCAGTGGGTACAGAACCTGACGTTGACGCAATGGGTGTCCGATCTGTTCCATCCCGTCGTCTCGGCGGACGCCAATAGCTCCTTGTTCGTCGCCGCATTCTGGTCGCTTAACTACGAGGAGCAATTCTATTTCGTGATGGCCCTGACACTGATACTCGCGACCTGGCGCCGCACTCCACCGATCGTGCCGGTGTTGGTGCTGGCCGTCGCCGGCCTTGCCTGGAACTGGGCCATACCGGACGGTTGGGTGTGCGGGCTGTTCATCGAGTACTGGGCGCATTTCGCCGCCGGCTCCCTGTTGTATTTCGCATTGTGCACCTACACCGGCCGGCTGCCGCGCACGGCGTTCATCGCGTCAGTCGCCGCGCTCGGAGTCGCCTGCACGGCGAGGATTGCGCTTGACCGGGCGCATCCGGGGATCGGCTTGCGGGCAATCCACGAACTCGCCTTCTTGTGCGCGGTGACCCTCACGCTGTATTTCCTGCGTCCGGCAAGCGCCGCGATCGCGCGCGCGAGATTTTGGCGGCCGATCGCCGCTCTCGGCACGGTGTCCTACAGCCTCTATCTCGTCCACCAGTTCAACCTGACCTTGGTGGCGTCGATCGTCCATCGCCTGTTGCCGGCTCCGACGCCCTACGCATGGACCATCACCGCCATGATCGCGCTGCACCTCGGCATCGGCGCCTCCTTCTGGTACGTCGCCGAACGTCCGTTCCTGGGCAGACCGGTCCGTGGCGGTGCGCCCGTGCCCAGGTCCGTGTCTACGGTCCCGGAAGGGC